>JBEKLN010000007.1:0-121076 GCA_050010175.1 Rhizomicrobium sp. | reverse complement strand
GCCGTTCTCCGTCGACGCCAATCTCCTGCATTCCTCGTCTGAAGGAAATGTGTTGGAAGACCCGGCGATCGAAGCGGATTCCATCGTCTATCAGCGCACGCTCTCGCCGGAGGAAGCGCCCGACAAGGCGACGATCGTCGAAGTGGGCTTCGAGAAGGGCGACGCGGTGTCGATCGACGGTGAGACGCTTTCACCCGCGACGCTGCTGGCCAAGTTGAATGATCTCGGCCGCGCCAATGGCATCGGTCGCCTCGATCTGGTCGAGAACCGTTTCGTCGGCATGAAGTCGCGCGGCGTCTATGAAACGCCCGGCGGCACGATCCTGCACACGGCCCATCGCGCCATGGAATCGATCACACTCGACCGCGGCGCAGCCCACCTCAAAGACGAGTTCATGCCGCGTTATGCGGAACTCATCTACAACGGTTTCTGGTTCTCTCCCGAGCGCGAGATGCTGCAGGCGGCCATCGACAAGAGCCAGGAATTCGTCGCCGGAACCGTGAGGCTCAAGCTCTACAAGGGCAATGTGATTGTCACCGGGCGTTCGTCGCAGAACTCGCTGTACGCGCAGGACCTTGTGACCTTCGAGGACGATCAGGGCGCCTACGACCAGAAGGACGCCAAGGGTTTCATCAAGCTCAACGCCCTGCGCCTGCGCACTTTGGCGATGCGCAACAGGAAAAGGACGTAGGCAGGATGCGGGCAGTTCGCTGCTCCACGCCCGCGAGCAGATTCTCTGCCGGTGCCGTGGTCGCGAGTAACGCGAAATTGAGTTGTGCGGTATGGCGCGCCCGCGTGTCATGAACCGCGTGCGGTTGCGTACGCGGAGGAGCACGACGATGACGAGGATGGCGATCGGTGCCGCCGCCGCACTGGCCTGCATCACATGGCCGGCGCTATCCGCGCCGGCAGGCCCCGGCATCCACACCGAAGACGTTGCGCTCTTCTACAGGATTTACGATGCGGCCGGCGGCCATCCCACGGCGGATCAGCTGCAGCACGATTATCTCGACCAGGGCTCCGAGGGACTGCACACGCTCGCCAGGCTGCGCAACATCACAGGCCTGCGGATCGAGGATGAGCTCACAAAGCATCCCGAAGTCTATGCCGATGCGCGGCGCTGCATGGCCGTGCTGCCCAAGGTGCGCGAGCGGCTGACGGTTGCATTCGTCAAGTTGGTGAACCTTCTTCCGGCTGCGCAATTTCCACCCGTGACGATTCTCGTCACCCGCGGCAAGCCGGTGGGCGTTGCGGATGCGTCCGGCGTGATGATCGGGCTCGACGCTCTCTGCGCGGTGACCTGGATGAATCCCAATGTCGAGGACCGGTTCGTGCACGTCATCTCGCATGAATACACGCATGTGCAGCAGGCCCTGCTGGCGCCGGCGCTCTACGCGAATGAACATCCCACCGTACTCGAAGCGTCGCTTGTCGAAGGCGCCGCCGAATTCACCGCCGAACTGATTTCCGGCGAGCCGGGCGAGATTTCCGGTTCGGCATTCAAGGCGATGACCGACGGTCACGAAACAGAGATCGAGACCGCGTTCGCCGGCGATGAAGACAAAACCGATCTCTCCAAGTGGCTCTACAACGGCTCGATGACCAAGCCCGGCGATCTCGGCTATTGGGTGGGATACCGCATCGTCAAATCGTACTATGATCATTCTTCCGACAAGCGGGGCGCCTTGCGCGAAATCCTCTCCATGACGAACGCGCATGCGTTCCTCGCGAAGAGCGGCTGGTCTCCGGGAATTCAACTGCAGTAACGCGTTTGACCGGGCCGGCGGCGATCCCTGCATCCATCAGGCCTGCGGCCGGCGGCGCGTTCGTGATGCCCCCTGAGACAACCCCGGCGCGCAAAATTGCTGCGCCGCGGTGGCGACGGAATTGTGGTGTTTAACCGCGCGCGCTCATTGATGTTGTGGCCGCACCGGCCCATATCCAACCGGACACCGGGGGCATCGCCGCATGACCGACGAGACGCATGAACTTCCGACCGTCGGCGAGGCGGGCGCGGCCTTCAATCCCCTCCATGCCGTGCGCTCGATCCTGTTCAGTCTCTTTGTCAACGGCGTCTGTCCCTATCTGCTCTACCGCACGCTGCAGCCGCATTATCCCGCGGGAAGCGTGCTGCCGCTCGTCTGGGCCTCCATCTTTCCGGTCACGGGGCTCGTCGCCGGCCTCATCCGCACACGGACGATCGACTACATCGCAGTCATCGCGTTGTTCGAGATCTCCTGGAACGTGTCGACGGCGCTCCTCGCCTCCACGCTCGGCTGGGCGATGATCCTGCGCTCCTCCGAAGGACTCTCCGTCGCGGCGTTTTTTCTCTGCTTGACGCTGATCGGTCATCCGCCGATCTTCTATCTGGCGCGGCAGTTCACGGCCGGAGCCGATCCCGAGCGGCGCAGGACGTTCGCGGCGGTCAACGCCGCCGACAAGAGCCGCACCTTCACCATCGCATCGCTTGCCTGGGTGGCCGGCATTCTCGCGCAGACGGCGCTCAACATGACGCTGGCGGTAAAGCTTTCGCCCGCCAACTATCTTCTCGTGGCGCAGTTCCTGAACATTGGCGTCAATGTGGCGATGGTGGTGTGGACGATCCGATTCACGCGCGCGCGGCTGGAGCGCGTGGCGTCGAGTCTCGGTTTATAGTCAAGGCATTTTCGCCCAACGGATGTGCCGTCGCGATCACCAACCTTCGACATAGTTCGCGAAGCTCATGTGGATATACCGCGACTGGAAGCGGAACGGTTGATCCTCGGCGGCTGCCGGGCGGACGAAGGATACGGGGACGTCAGATTCATTTCCCCGGCTCCGCGTCGCTCGCAGCGTCGGCGAATCGCCGTGCGGTTCAATTCGCTGCTGGGCGCGCCAAATACTACCCGGATGTGCCATGCATGCGTCCAAAGCGCTATCTTCGTGCTACCTTTTGCGACATGCGCAGCCCAACTCTGAGGCAAGCGCGCATCTCACACCAGCGAAACCGCATTGCCGCATGGCGTCGGCCGCGCGGATCGGCGATGGCGCGCGCGGTGCACATGAATGACGCGAGGCTTGCGAGCCGATGACGACAAAACAACGAGTCCGTCGCGCGCAACGTGCATGAAAATAACGAGAAAAGTACGAGCGGATTGAAAGGCTTTTGGGGCGCGTTCGGGCAGGCCGGAAGCGTCCTCAGTCAATGTGCCTTTCCCTGAACCGAATATGGCGCATATATACTAAATTGGTTGACACGAACATTCATCTGCACTACAGTGTTGTGCAAAGAAAAGGCCTGCCGCGGAGAACGGCAGGCCGAAAAAAATCTATAATTCCCTGCTTCAGGGACGTTGAAGGTTCAGGGCTTCGCTGTCGCAAGCAGGAAGGATTTGACGTCCGCAGCCGACTGATCGGCCACCTCTTCCTGCGGGATGTGCCCGGTTGCGGGATAGACGATCAGCTTCGAGCCCGGGACGTCCTTCGCATACTCGTGCGCCGCCGCCACCGGAATGAGATGGTCTTCTTCGCCCCACAGGATCAGGGTCGGCATCTTCAGCGTGTCGATGTGATCGGCAACATAGGTATCGAACCGCAGGCGGAAGCGCTCGCCTGTCGCTGCGCGCGTGCCCGCCATGCGCGCGAAGTCCCAGTACTGCTGCACCATCGCGTCATTGATGATCGCCTTCCGCACGATCGCGTCGTTCAGACCTTCCACGACGAGCGAACGCGGCGTGATGTAAAGCAGAACCTGGTTCAGCACCGGCGTGCGTGCGAGCTGGAATGCCAGCGGGATCTTGTCGCCCGTCTTCGACGGCAGACCGCCCGCATCGACAAGAATAAGCTGCGTCACGCGCGCGGGATAGGTCTCTGCGAAGCGCGCGGCAATGCCGCCGCCCATTGAATTGCCGCCGATCGCGAACCTGGACAATCCAAGCTTGTCGGCGACTTCGCGCACGAATTCCACCATGGCCTTGCCGCTGTAGTCGTTGTTCGGCACGGCGCCCGTCAGTCCGTGTCCCGGCATGTCCATCGTCACGACGCGGAAGGTCGGATCGAGACGCTCCGCCCATGGACGCCATGTGAACAGCGAAGCGTTCGAACCGTGAATGAGGACCAGCACCGGCGCATTGCGCGGTCCTTCGTCGCGCACATGGGCGCGCGCGCCATCGGGCAGCGTGATGAACTCGGACGGCGGCGATGCATATTTCGCTTCCAGTACGGAGCGCGGAATGTCGGGTGTGCTGAGATAATAGAACGCGCCGGCCAATGCCGCGGCGACAACGATCAGTCCGACGATAAACGAGCGCATGATGCTTCCCCCAATTCTCCGCGCATCTTAACCGATGTTGTCGCGCAATCGAAGTGCGCTCTCACACAGGTGATCGGTCGAAGCCGTATCCGCCCGGGCCGGCGCTATCCGGTGGCGGCGTCAGTGCGTGTCGGTGCGAGGGTGGGCGCCGATGCCACTGCGGCTGCGCGCTCTGCAGCTGATAGGCGCGACCGCGCCGCCCATCGCGATGCTCGGGACGTTCGTCACGCGCGGCGGATAGGTGGCTCACCGGGCGCGCCGACCCTGCGATATGGTCGTGCGACGGCGAAGGCCAGGCCAGGGTGTCGAAGCCGCCGCAGTTTGCGCACAGGGCATCCCACGCCTCGCACGCAGCGCCGCAGCGTCCGCAGCTCCAGCTCGCATCGGGCAAGGCGCGCGCGGCGCTGCTCGACCAGGCATGCATGGCCCACGCATCCTGGCCCTGAAGCAGTTCGATCTCCGTCATCATCGCGCAGAGCCTTGTCGTCGCGCCCGTGTGCGCGAACGGCGCCAGCAGGCGGCGGGCCTCGCCGCAATCGTTCTGCGTCATCGCATGCTCCGCAAACAACAGTCGGCTTTCGAAATGATCGCGGTTGAGATGCGCGAGGCCCGTCAGTCTCTGCGCGCGCACTTCGCGCGGCTCGTTGTGGCGCATGGCGGCGAAACCGTTGGCCAGCTCCGGATTGGGATCGTTCGACCACGCCGCGGCCAGCACGTGCTGCGCCTGCCAGTCGCGCCCCAACCGGAGCAGCAGACGCGCCGCCAGTGTCGCTGCCGGCGCGAAACACGCGCACAACGCCAGCGCGGACTGCGCGGACGACAGCGCAGTGGCGCTGTCGCCGCGCCGCTCGGCATCGCAGGCTTCCGCAGTCAGCAGAACCGCTTCGCTTCGCCGTGCCGCGCCGGCGTCGGTGGCGCCCGCCCGCAGCGCCAGCTTCAGCACCGTTCGTGCGCTCGTCCATCGACGCTGGCGGGTGTTCAGATCGAACAGCGCGTGAATGGCCCAGGGCGTTTTCGCGTCGAGTTCGAGCGCGCGGTTCACATACGATGTCGCGGCGCCCAAGTCGTCACGGCGCATCGCCAACACGTAGAGACCGCGCAGCCCCAGCGTCACCGTCTCACGCCTGGCGAGCATCGCGTTCCATGCATCGGCCTGTGCCGCATCGTCGTTTTCGAGGCGGGCAACCTGCGCCGCAAGAAGCAGACAGAGCGATTGCTCGCCCAGAAGCGCGCGCGCCCTGTACGCCAACGCGCCAGCCGCCGTGAGGTCTCCGGCCGCAGCTGCGAGCAATCCGCGCGACAGGGCCTGCGTGCCGCGTCTTCGCGCCAAAGCGTTCATCCGCAGCCCGAACGCGCCGGTTCCAGTCGCCGCAAGCCAAAGGAGATGTCCGAGGATCGCGCTCGCGATCACCAACGCGATTGCCAGCGCCGCCGCGGAACGCGCATCGAGCATGACCGTCGCTTCGTTCACCGTGAATGTGAGCATTCCGTGAAGGCCAACCAGCCACGCGAGGCCCACCCCGACCAGCCCAGCCAGGGCGAGGATCGCAGGGACGCGTGTCATTTGGCGGGAACGGCGCCGCCAGGGCTCTGCGTCCCGTTGGGCTGCACGGACAGATTGGCGACCAACCGTTGCGCCAGCGAGCGCGCATCGCGGTCGACGGTGATGCGCTCGTTCGCCGATTTGAGCCAGGGCTCGGCGGCGGCACGTTCCGCCGTCGGCAGCGCGTTCACTTCCTTCACGGCGCGTGCCACCTCGCCGAGATTGAGGTCGACCTGGGCACGCGCGAGCCGCGCTTCCGGATCGTTGCCGATGATGTTGCGGATGGGGCGCATGGTGACGACGTTGATGACGCCGGACAGAATCCGGTCGCGCCACGAACCGTTGGCACTGCCGTGATCGGATGCCAGAATCGCGTCGATCTGCTTGGAGAAACTGTCGGCCAGCATGGTGCGCGTAGGCACGCCCTTGGCCGCGTAATGCGCGAGATCCTGTATTTCCGGCGACGACGGAGCCAGCGACTTCAACGCGGCAAGTTCGTCGGCGAACGGTTCTCCGCCGGCACTGGCGCGGACGAGATCGGCCAGCGCCATCACCGCGGCGGCACGGCGCATGACGCCGGTGACGTCCTGCGCCTCGAGCTCTCCGATGCGCGTCTCTAGCGCGCCCTCTTCGTTCTTCAAGGCGAAACTGTCGAGTCTCTGCGCAAGGTCCGCGGGTGGCGCGGATTTTTCGAGCGCCGCCAGCCGCAGTTCGAAGCGCGAGAGCTTGTCGTGCAACGCCATCGTGCGGCCGTCGACATCGTTGCGCAGTACCGACATGGCCTGTGCGCCGACGGGACCTGCCACCTGCTCGTCATGCGACACGCGTGCGGCGATCCGTTTCGTGTCGTTAGTCGTCTTGTCGACATTGGACTTGAGCGTCGTGAGGTCCACCGCTTCGGCGGCATTCTCTGACTTCTCCGTCACGGCAAGGCGCGCTTCGTCCGCGTCGAGCCGGCTCTTCAGCGCGGCGATCTCGCGGCGCTGGGCGGCAATCACCTCCATGGCTGCGCGGGATGCATGGCCGACGGCGATCTCGTCGACCTTCGTCTCCAGCGTCGAAAGCCTGTCCCCCACGGATGCCTCGCCACCCGACTGGGGGAACGGCCAGTAGACCGCAATCAGAGCGCCGCAGATGGAAGACACGAGCAGAAGGAAGAATATTCCCGCCGTGCCGTCGGGCAGATCGAACCAGCTCTTTTTCGACGGGAGTTCCGCATCGGGCGAATCCCGCCCGCCCGGCTTGGGCACAGCCGTAAAAGACCGCTCTGCATCGGCCATGCGGGGAAACTCGCCAGCACCTTCAGGGGGGATAATGCTCTGTTCGGCGGTCTCAATCCATAGCCGCGGCGCATTAGCGTCAACGGAGGAGGGCGAGCAGACTGGCCTGGTCCGGACGGGCGGCAACCCTCACCTCCCGAAACTGCAAGGGCTTCAATGCCGCAGCGGTTGCATCGCTGATGCAAAGGGCCGCGATCGGCGACAGCGCCGCAGTCAGACCGGTTCCCACGACATGCTCGACAAACGTCCGTGCCGTCCGCGGCGAATAAAGCAGCACCGCATCGATGCCGCCGTTCCTGAGAGCGTCGATTGCGACGGGGGGCAAAGCTTCGGCCGGCGTCGCCTGGTACAGCTCTGCGCTGCGCACTTCGAAACCGCCTGCGGTCAGGTTGGCGGCGAGTTGTCCGGCACGCTCGGAACCGGCGGGATGAAACAGGGCGCCGTCCTGCGGTCTGGCCCATGACAAAACGGCTTGGCCCAACGCGCGCGCATCCCCATCCGCGCTCCTCACATTTGCAAATCCGCACTGTCTTGCGACAGCGGCCGTCTGCGATCCGACTGCAAAGACGGCCAGGTCGCGCCGTTCGCTCCGCTGCACCATGGCGCGCACGCCATTGGAGCTTGTCGCGACGATGGCCTGGACGCCGTCGAGCGACAGCGCCGGCCCGTCATGAATATGTATCTCGAGCAACGGCGCGATGACGGATTGATGACCAAGCGCAGCCAGTTGGGCTGCGGTCTCTTCCGCATCGCCGGCAGGCCGCGTCACCAGTACGCGCATCGCTCAAATCTTGAGCCAGGCCGCGGCACGCGGCTTCAATGCAAGCCCTGCGTCGCGTCCTGCGGCTTGGGCTTCCTCCAGCGGCGCGGCGCCAAGCGTTATTCTGAACTCGGTCTGGGCAAAATCGTCACCGTTCGGCGCCAACACCTCGCCGCGGAATTGCAGCACGCCACCGGTGACCGTCGCCAGTCCGCCGATGGCGGTGCGACAGGAGCCGTCGAGGGCCAACTGAAAAGCCCGCTCGCAGGCCAGCGCGATCTCCGATGTGGAATCGTTCACGCGGCGCAGCGCTTCCACGATCGCATCATCCCGTGTTGCGATTTCGATTCCCACCGCGCCCTGCGACAGCGCTGGCAACCAGGTGTCGATGGGCAGAAGCGATGTTATGCGCGACTCCAGTCCCAACCGCTTCAAGCCCGCAAAGGCGAGCAGGATCGCATCGAACGTGCCGGCATCCAGTTTGGCCAGCCGCGTGTCGACGTTGCCGCGCAGGGGAAGGATTTCGAGATCCGATCTTGCGCGCGCGACCTGTGCGGCCCGGCGCACGGAACTCGTTCCGATGCGCGCGCCTTTCGGCAAAGCGCCAAGCGTCGCCGCGACGGGCGAAAGAAACGCATCGCGCACATCTTCGCGTGGAAGAATTGCAGCGATCGAAAGCCCCGGCGGAAGCTCGGCAGGAACATCCTTCATCGAATGCACGGCGAGATCGATGTCACCGTTCAGCAGCGACTCTTCCAGTTCCTTGGTGAAGAGCCCTTTGCCGCCTACGTCGGCGAGTGGGCGATCCTGAATGCGGTCGCCGGATGTCTTGACGATGACGATCTCGCAATCGATCGCGGCCGTGCTGGCCAGCTCGTCCGCCACCATCCGGGCTTGCGTGCGCGCAAGCTTGGAGCCTCGGGTGCCGAGGCGATGGCGGGAACGCGATGACGCTTGCGACATGCTGCAAATCAACTAAGACGACACGCATACCATGGCGCAAACTTCAGACGCATTCACGGCCCTCGGCCTCGAAACCAGCTGCGACGAAACCGCAGCCTCGGTGGTGCGCGGGCGGGCACCGGGCCCGGGCGAGATTCTCTCCAACGTCGTTCTCAGTCAGATCGAAGAGCACCGGCCCTATGGCGGTGTGGTGCCGGAGATCGCAGCGCGGGCGCATGTGGAACTGTTGGACGAGGTGGTCGAGCGTGCACTTGCCGAGGCGCAGGTCGAGCTCGTTGGGCTGGACGTGATCGCGGCGACGGCCGGCCCTGGCCTGATCGGAGGGGTCATGGTGGGCCTGACGACCGCCAAGGCGCTTGCGCTCGCGGCAAGCAAACCGCTGGTGGCGGTCAATCATCTGGAGGCTCACGCCCTCACTGCCCGTCTGACCGACGGCATCGCGTTCCCCTATCTGCTGCTCCTGATTTCCGGCGGCCATTGCCAGTTGCTCGCGGTGGAAGGTTTGGGCAGATACCGCCTCTACGGCACGACCATCGATGACGCGATGGGAGAGGCATTCGACAAGACTGCGAAGCTTTTGGGCCTGGGCTATCCGGGCGGACCGGCGGTTGAAACCGCCGCGAAATCCGGCAATGCCATACGCTACGCTCTCCCCCGACCCATGTTGGGGAGGGAAGGGGCGGACTTTTCATTCTCTGGCCTGAAGACCGCCGTGCGTCAGATCGTGCGCGCCGGGCCGCTCGACGAGCACGAGAAAGCTGATCTCGCCGCCGGCTTTCAGGCCGCCGCAATTGACGTGTTGCTGGATCGAACGAGATCGGCGATGCGCTGCTTCGGCCAAGAGGCTGAAGGTCACCGGCGTCTGGTCGTTGCCGGCGGTGTCGCGGCCAACCAGGCCATCGGCCGGGCGCTCCGGATGCTGTGCGAACAAGAAGGGTTTGAGATCGCTATCCCGCCGCCTCGCCTGTGCACCGACAATGCCGCGATGGTCGCGTGGGCAGGCCTCGAACGATGCCAACGCGGCGCTTTCAGCGACCTAGCCGTTCCGCCGAGGGCACGCTGGCCTCTTCAGGAGACGCAGGCGGCCGGGGGGTGACTGCCTGCGTCTCCTGAGGGAGGTGCGGCTCAGGCCGCAAACGGGCTGAAAAACAGGACTGCCGACAACACCAGGACGGCTGTCATCATCGCGCCGATGACAAAGGTGTTGAAACGTGAAGTCTGCTCGGGTGCATGGATGAAAGATTCACTCATGATTGCCTCTCCTTTGAATATCCGGCCCCGGACTGTCCGGCGCCTGCTGAATTTCGGACCGGCAGCACCGGCTCCCACGGACGCGATCTGGGGGTGGTCTGATATATATTCAATGAACGAATTGAGAAGTATTCACTATTCAATGAACGCATGGCTGGTAAACAAGCGGTTAAACGACTGATATATATCATAATTTTTTGAAATTCGGCAGTGCAATGCATTGGTGACATGAGAGGCATGCATGAAAGTGGCGACTTGGAACATCAACTCCGTGCGGCTCCGGATGCCTCTGGTCTCCCAATTCCTGAGAGGCGCGGCACCCGACGTTCTTTGCCTGCAGGAGACCAAGGTGATCAACGACCTGTTCCCGACGGAGGCGTTCCGTCGTCTGGGCTATACGCACCAGGCGATCAACGGACAAAAAGGCTATCACGGGGTCGCGATCGTCTCCCGCGTTCCGTTCCGCAAGCAGAGCGGACTTTCCTTCTGTGGCAAAGACGACTCGCGCCACATGGCGGTGACCTTCGAGAACGGCCTTGAGCTGCACAATTTCTACGTCCCCGCCGGCGGAGACATCCCCGACCCTGATACCAACCCCAAATTCGCTCACAAGCTCGACTTCCTGCGCGAGATGGCGTCGCTGTTCGGCAATCGCTCCGACAAGAGGAGCCCGGTCATGCTGGTGGGGGATCTGAACGTGGCGCCATTGGAAAATGATGTCTGGAGTCACAAACAGCTGCTGGACATCGTCAGTCACACGCCGATCGAGACGGCCTTACTCAAAGAGGTGCAATCCGCGTTCAATTGGATCGACGTCACGCGAAGTTTCGTTCCCGACAGCGAGAAGATCTATTCGTGGTGGAGTTATCGTGCGTTCGACTGGCAATTGTCGGACCGCGGCCGACGCCTGGATCATATTTGGGTGAATCCTGCCCTACGGGGCGCTGCTACCGCGCATGACATTTTCAAGGATGCCCGCGGCTGGACCCAGGCGTCCGACCATGTGCCCGTGATCGCGACTTTTGATTTCTGACTATGGTTAGCAGCGCCGAGCACGATTGTTTCGCTCTACATGCCTGATCAAAATTGCACGTTGCAACGCCGAATCGACCGGCTTTTCTTGCGCCTGAAAACTGCTAGTCTCCGCGCGAAATTGGGCGTTCCGCCCTCAGGGGAAATCACACCATGTTGCGTCGTATCCTTCTCGCGGCGGTGCTCGCTGCGTTACCCGGACTTGCGCATGCGCAGACCGTCACAACTCTCAAGAACCAGGCGCCTTCAGGTGCGCAGCTGACGTTCCAGCTTACTGACGGGAGAGTGCTGGCACAGTCGTTCAACGACTCGACCTGGTACACGCTGACCCCGGATATCAATGGCAGCTACGTGAACGGTACCTGGACGCAGGTCGCCACCCTTCCTTCGGGTTACTCGCCGGACGCGATGGCCTCTCAGGTTCTCGCGGATGGGCGCCTCCTGATTGAAGGTGGCGAATACAATTTCGGAAATTTTGCTCTGACAAACCTTGGAGCCGTTTACGATCCGGTTGCGAACAAGTGGACAGCGGTCAAAGCGCCGAAGGGCTGGAAGAATATCGGCGACTCGCCGTCCGTGGTGCTCCCGAACGGCATGTTCCTGCTCGGCGAAAAGTTGAACAAAAGAATGGCGGTTCTTGATCCGTCGACCATGAAGTGGACCGCGGTCAAAGCCAAAGGCAAGGCCGATTTCAATGCCGAGGAAGGCTGGACGCTGATGCCTGACGGCACGCTGGTGACCGTCGACGTCAAGGACAACCCGAACACGGAAAGTTTCAATCCGAGCAACATTACGTGGACCAGCCTCGGCGACACACCTACAAACCTGCAGGGCCCGCCCTGCTGCGGCTGCATCAACTATCCGCCGAAGAACAAGTGCTATTTCCCGCCCGGTGAAACCGGGCCTGCCGTACTCACGCCAAACGGAACGGTGTTCGCGACCGGTGCCACGCATGTCGGCCAGAGCGCGGGGAATACCGACGTGTACACGCCTGGCTCTGGCTGGACCGCGGGCCCGTCCTTCCCGAATGGCGATCAGGCGGGCGACGATTTCGCATCGCTGCTTCCCAACGGCCATGTCGTTGTCGAGGGCAACAGCGGCGTGCTTTACGAATGGGACGGAACTCATCTGACGACAGAGCCCGTCAACGCCGGCGGCAACAGCCTGTTGGTGCTCCCCACCGGTCAGGTGCTTGTCGGTGGTACCGAGGTTTACAGCAGCTCCGGTACCTACCAAGCATCGTGGGCTCCGACGATCACGTCCGTACCGTCATCGGTGACCCCCGGATCGACCTACCAGATCTCCGGCACGCAGTTTAACGGCCTGTCGCAGGCCAACGCGTTTGGCGACGAGTATCAAACGTCGACCAACTATCCGCTGGTGCGCATCACGAACACCAACACGGGTCACGTGTTCTACGCGCGCACCCACGATCACAGCACGATGGGTGTGGCTACGGGCAACGCCACCGTGTCCACGAACTTCGATGTTCCCAGCAGCATCGAAACGGGCGCGAGTACAATCGTTGTCGTCGCCAACGGCATTCCGTCGGCGCCGGTTTCTATTACGGTCAATTGATCCGAAAGTTCCGTCAGATCCGGCGAAGGGGATTTCCTCTTCGCCGGATTTTTTTGCCGAAGAAGAGTATTGTGGGTCTCGCGCTGTGCAGTCGCGCACGAATGTCTGCATCTCTCGGACGGAGCCTCGCCCAATCCAAACCGGGCGGACCGCTTACTATGCGTTCTCCGACTCGTTCCAAAAGACGTCCGTTTTGGAAAATTTCTTCCAGCGATCGACCGCGTCGTCCCACATACGGGCGGCGCGATCGAGATGCCAGCCATAGACGGTGCCGGCGGCGAATGAGATCGACGCGGGTGCAATGCGCGACTGCACGCTCTCGGTCTCGATGAGAAGGTCGAGAATCTTGCGCGCGACGACCACGTCGTTGAGCGCGCCGAGCACGTCCTGCATGCGGCACAGCCGCGACACGAATCTCTCCACTTGGCGGCGCTCATAGAAGGGAGCGAAGAATTCCGCCGTGTAGCGAAGCTTCTTCAGAGAAATGCGCAAATCGTGTCGCTGGGTGTCGTTGAGATCTTCCAGATTCCGGGCGCGCTTGCGTGCACCTTTCAGCCTGTGCGCCAGCATCCGGTCCGCCAGCGTTGCACACGGCGTCTCGAATGCGAGGAGGCTCTTCGAAGGAGGCACCTGTCCCTGATACAGGGTGGCGCCGTGCTGCCCGTCAAGGGCGCCATTGAGCTCCCCGATAAAAATCCGGAATTCCGGACCCGTGACGAGCCTGACGGCTTCGTCCCACGCATTGCGGCGCGCGATCTGCGCGCGCTTGCGCAGGATGTCAAAGCCCTCGTGCCCGCCGTTCGCCGTGGCGGCCGGTTCCAGCAATTCTTCCGAAAACACGTCCAGGTCCCGCGCTGGCGCCAGACGAGCGGCGAGGCTCTTCGCTCGAATACGGATCGCCTCCAGTTGCGGGTTCCGGAAATCTCCGCCGAAGGACGACAGGGCAACCCGGAGACGGCGCAGGGCAACACGCAGCTGATGCATGCCTTCCATGTCGCGGGCTGCGACGGCGGGCAGGTTGCGGGTGATGTGCCGTTTGCACTGCGTGAGGATCTCCAGGAATCCCTCTGCTGCGAATGCATTCGGGCGCAGATTGGCGGGCTGGGCCTTGCACGCCTTCGCTGCGCCGACGGGCTCGGCAGGGACCGGCGCGACCCCGATGACGGTCAGTCCCCGCGCGCGCAGCTCGGCAAACGACAACCTGTGCCGGGGACTATCCTCCAGCGTGTCCAGCAGATTGAGCTCGAATTGTTGGCTCATGGCGGGCGTGCCTGCGGGCGCGCCGTTCCTCAAGTTATCCCCAGCCGCCCATCATCCATGAATTCAAACTGTCATCAATCACCGTTTAGCCACTGCGCACAGGAATTCCGGCCGCAGCCAGTTTTTCCTTGGCTTTTCGGACACTAACCTCGCCAAAATGAAATATCGAGGCGGCCAGAACTGCGCTGGCGTGGCCTTCTTTAACGCCGGCCACGAGGTCGTCCACGGACCCGACGCCCCCGCTGGCGACGACCGGAATGGGGACTGCGTCGGCAATCCTGCGGGTGAGGGCGAGGTCGTAGCCGACCTTCGTACCGTCCCGATCCATCGATGTGAGCAGGATTTCGCCCGCTCCGTAGTCGGCCAGTTTCACGGCGTGCTCTACCGCGTCGATGCCGGTGGCGTTGCGACCGCCATGGGTGAAGACCTCGAAACGGCCCGGCGAGACCTGCTTGGCGTCGATCGCCGCCACGATGCACTGGCTGCCGAATTTGCGCGCCGCCTCGCGGACGAATTCGGGACGCCGCACGGCTTCGGTGTTGATGGAGACCTTGTCGGCGCCGGCCAGCAACAGGGCGCGGATATCCTCAAGCGTGCGGATACCGCCGCCGACGGTCAGCGGCATAAAACATTTCTCCGCCGTGCGCCGCACGACATCGAGCAGGATGCCGCGGTTCTCGTGACTCGCCGTGATGTCGAGGAAGCAGAGTTCGTCGGCGCCCTGTGCGTCGTAGAGAATCGCCTGTTCGACGGGATCGCCCGCATCGCGCAGCGAGACGAAATTGACGCCTTTGACAACGCGACCGTCCTTCACGTCGAGACAGGGAATGACGCGGACCTTGAGCATGGAAAATCTCAGCAGTAGTCTTCGGCCAGCGTTGCGTCTGCGCGCGGCCCGGATGCAGCAAGATTGAACACGACGCTCAGCGCGACGGCAATTGCAATGTTGAAGATCAGCGCACTGAAGGCGGCATAGCAGGGAATTGTCATCCCGGCGATATGGAGCGGGTAGATCACGCCCTTAAATCCCAGCTGCAATTCCATCCAGGTGCCGGCGCTCATTCCCGCCAGCCATCCAAGAAGCAGTGCCATGGGATGGAGCGCGCGCGTGTAAAGCCCGATCAGCACCGACGGCAATGTCTGGATGATCCAGATGCCGCCCAACAGTTGCAGATTGATCGCGTAAGTCTGCGGTCCATAGAGAACGAACAGCAGCGCGCCGAGCTTGACGAGAAGCGAGGTGAACTTCGCCACGCCGCTCTCACGGGCCGGCGTGCAATCCGGCGCGATGAATTCCTTGTAGATGTTGCGCGTGAAGAGGTTGGCGCAGGCGATCGACATGATGGCGGCCGGTACCAATGCGCCGATGCCGATAGCCGCGAACGCAATGCCCACAAACCACGAAGGAAACATCTGCAGGAACAGCGCCGGCACGGCGAAGTTCGGACCAAAGGATTTGAAGCCGGCCGCATAGGCGGGCATCGCCTTCACGCCTGCAGCCAGCGCCATGAAACCCAGAAGCGCGATCAACCCGAGCGCCACGGAGTATGCCGGTAACACCACGGCGTTGCGCCGGATGACGCGGCGGTTGGACGAACTCAACAGTCCCGTTACCGCATGCGGGTAGAGGAACAGCGCCAACGCCGAGCCGAGCGCCAATGTCGCGTAGCCACTCTGGAGCCCGAGATTGGTTGCGGTCATGGGCGGCAGCAGAAGCTTCGTTGCCGCCACGCCGGCGAAAATCTTCGCAAAACCGCCGAGCTCGACGGGAATGACGATCACGGCGACGATCACCGTGACGTAGATGAGAAGATCCTTCACCACGGCGATCATGGCGGACGCGCGCAATCCACCCACATAAGTGTAACCGGCCAGGACACCGAACGCGGCGATCAGCGGCCATTTGCCGGGGATGCCCAGACCGCCGAGCACGACTTCGATTCCCACAAGCTGCAGCGCGATGTACGGAACGGTCGCGACGATTCCCGTGAGCGCAACAGCCAGCGCCAGTGTGCTGCTGCCGAAGCGGGCGCGGACGAAATCGGCGGCCGTGACGTAGCCTCTGGCTTGCGCCACCGACCACAGCCGCGGAAACACGGCGAACAGCAGCGGGTAAACAAAGATCGTGTAGGGGACGGCATAAAAGCCCAGCGCGCCGGCACCGAAAACGAGTGTCGGCACGGCAATGAAGGTGTAGGCGGTATAGAGGTCGCCGCCAAGCAAGAACCAGGTGATCCATGTTCCGAAACGACGGCCGCCCAATCCCCATTCCGCGAGTTCGTGTTCGCCCGAACCGCCGCGGCGCGACGACAGGAAGCCGATCGCCGTGACTGCCGCGAACAGCGCGACGAAGACGGCCGTCGCCGCGAGATTGACGCTGCCCGCGCTCATTTCGACGCCTCATCGCGCTCTTCGGCCAGGTAGACCGGAAGCAGCAGGAGTGCGCCCAGCGCGATCCAGAGCATCTGGTACCAGTAGAAGAAGGGAATCCCGGCGAGTGCCGGTTCGGTGCGGTCGTACGAGGGTACCCACAGGATCGCCGCATACGGCACGATCAGCAGAAGATGGACCAGCCGGAATCGCCTGCGGCGCTTGCCGTCGTCGGTCATGATGCCCCCTTTCCCGGAAGATGCTTAGGGCAATTCGCGCAACTGCATCAAGGCGTGCTGGAAGCAATTTCATTCCGCAAGCGCGGAATAGTCGCGGCTCTGCAAATCATCTATAAGAGAGCGGCACAGATCGGAGGGGGTTTGTCATGCGCAGCTGGTTCGCCGCCGGGATTGCCGGTGCGGTTCTCATGTTTCTCTGGACATCGATCGCCCACGTCGCGACACCATTGGGTCAAACCGGCTTCAGCCAGATCCCGAACGAGGCGCCGGTGCTCGCTGCCATGCACGACTCCATGGGCGACAAACCGGGACTGTATTTCTTTCCATGGGTTGATATGAAGGCCAAGGACGCAATGGAGCAAAGCGCGGCGAAGATGAAGGCCAACCCTTCCGGACTTTTGCTCTACCATCCACCCGGTCGCGGGATCGAAATGATGCCGGCTTCGATGGGCCTCGAATTCGGCAAGGAGGCGATCACTGTGCTGATTGCCGCATTCCTGCTCGCGCAGACGGTGATCGCCGGCTATGCGGCGCGTGTTGGATTCGTGTCGCTTGTCGGAGTCGCTGCCGCGCTCACCACCAATGCGTCGTATTGGATTTGGTACGGCTTCCCGGCCGCCTACACGCTCGCATACGGCTTTATCGATTTCTCCGGCTATGTCGTGGCGGGGCTTGCGATCGCTGCCGTGCTGCGAAAACAGGCAGCCTGATCGGCTCGAACAAAGAGACGCGCCGGCCGGCCACATCCCGTCGCTTGCCAGCGGGGCAAGGCTTGGCGACAGTGCGCCTGCATCGAATCCCGGATCCGTCGTGACCACAGAAGAAACATCGCCCCTGGATGCGTTCGAAAAGAAATCCAGATCCGACACCGCGTTCATCGGTCATCCGGTAGGGCTCGGCTGGCTCGCCGGTTCGGAGTTCTGGGAGCGCTTTTCTTATTACGGCATGCAGACGCTGCTCGTTCTTTATCTCATCCACTACCTGCTGCTGCCCGGCCATATCGAACAGGTTTGGGGATTTGACACATTTACGCGTTACATCTTGTGGCTGCCAACGCAACATTCGCAGATGGCGCTGGCATCCAATACGTCGCAGACGTATGCATCTCTCGTATACCTCACGCCGTTTCTGGGAAGCTTTCTCGCCGATCGGCTGATCGGCCGCACCAGAACCGTGACCATCGGCGCGATCCTCATGGTGGCGGGCACGTTTCTGACCGCGCTGAACGCAACCTTTCTAATAGCTCTCGCATTGCTGCTCTTCGGTGTGGGCTGCTTCAAGGCCAACATCGCAAGCCAGGTGGGCGATCTTTACGGTGCCGACGATCCGCGCCGCGCCGGCGGTTTTCAAATTTACTTCATCGGTATCCAGCTTGCGGTGATCTTCTCGCCGATCATCTGCGGTTATCTTGGCCAGCGCGTCGACTGGCATCTCGGCTTTGTCGCGGCCGGCGTCGGCATGGCGCTTGGACTTGCGATCTATCTTATCGGCCGCCCGACATATCCGCCGGAACCGGCTTTGCGCAGGTCTTCGCTGCCGTCACAGCAGCGTCCGGACGCCGCCGCAGCACCGAAGCCGCCGCTCACCTCGCGCGATTGGCAGGTGGTGATCCTGCTGGTTGCGCTCTTGCCGGTGCTGGCGCTGTCGCTTGTCGGCAATCAGGAGATATTCAACGCCTATCTCGTCTGGGGCGAGAAGAACTTCCAGACGGTACTCTGGGGCTTCGACATGCCCATCACATGGATCGTGTCGATGGACGCGATCGTCAGTACCGTGACGATGATCGGCGTCATCGCCTTCTGGCGCTGGTATGGCAAGCGCTGGCGCGAGCCGGCGGAACTGACGAAAATGATCATCGGCGTGATCATCAGCACACTCGGACCTTTGGTGCTGGTGGGCTGCGCGGCCGTGGCGACGGCGACGCATCATCCCGTGCCGCTTTACTGGGCGCTCGGATTTCACATCTTGAATGACGTCGGGTTCGGCAACGTTCTTCCGGTGGGGCTTGCGCTTTACTCGCGCGCGGCGCCCAAAGGTTTGGGCGGACTGATGATCGCCGTCTATTACGTCCACCTGTTTCTCGCCGGTCGGTTGGTTGGTTATCTGGGAGGGTTGCTTGGCACCATGCCCGATACGAATTTCTGGCTGCTTCATGTCGGTCTGATGGCGATTTCCGTTGTGGGGCTGATCGCGGCACGCATTTTCTTCGGACATGTCCTGGCGCCGGCTTACGCGAGCCCATCGACCGCGCGGGGTGCGAAATTGGAAGGCGTTTAAGGCGGCGACTAAAACCGGCGCCGTCGAACTCGGCGATTTACTCGCAGTGACTGCGACCTTCCGGCAACATTGTGTGCCGGACAAGAATCTCCAACGCCTTCCACCAATCGCTGAAGTGAGGCGACTCGGTGGCAAGCGGGCCCTGAAGGTGCGGCTTCGCGGTATCGATCCCGAACAGTCTCATGACGCCGTGCAGGGATGCCCGGAAGCTGTCCAAGCTGAAAGAGTTCGGCGTTCTGGCGTGATGAATCTGGGTGAGCAGCATGATCGAAGCGCGGTACGTGACGAAATCGATCCAGGGCAGCGGCGGTTCGGAACCGACGGAGACACCGCAGCCGCGATCGTCATACATCGCAGCGGCTCGATCCTGCACGGTCAGGCGTTCCGATGAGGTCAGCGCGTCATGGGCGCGCCTGTGGAAGGTAGCGAACTCCGGAGCCCCGGAATCCGCATAGATGATCACGGATTCGGGATTGAATGCGTTACCCGGACTGAGAAACTTGAGGTGGTGGATCCAGGCGTGCTCCTCGAGCAGATGAATAAACCGCCCGACGGCCCTCTCCATGTCGTGCGGCACGACATTGAATGCGATCTGCGCACTGCCGGGGGGGTCAGTGGCGTCGATGGTGGGCCCGCGATACACGTGCAGGTATCGTGTCGCCAGTTTCTCGGCCAGTTCCGGAATGTCACGCGGGAATTCGGCCTGCGGACCGGATTTGTCAGAGTAATATCTCCGGAGTTCGGGTCGGTCTCGCGTCAGATCGGGCCAGCGGCCCCAGTCCTGCATTCTGATCGCGAGATTTCGCTCCTCGGTCGCGCCGAGGATACCCTGCATGGCGGAATACAATGAAGATCCTGCAAGAGCCTGTTTCGGCGAGACATGATGGGGATTATACGTCTGTGCGAAGTCGACGTACCGGCTGAGAATATTGGCGACGGAGAGTTCGCGCCACAACGGCTGATTATAGCAGCTCCACGCGAAGCCGGCGAAATCGTCGAACGATTCTGACGAGGTCATCTGCAGCTGAACCGGCGCCTCGCAATCACGCACGTGCCGTGCCCGAACGGTCGCGACGGTCGCCGGCAGGCCCGGATCGGCGATGCGGTGCGGATGTAGAATTGCCGCGCAATGCAGGCCGATCCGATCCGCTTCGATTTCCAGCCCCGGGTCGTGCAGCACGGGATCATGTGCCTGGCGTACCGCCTGGCCGGATCTGTGCTGCAGTACATGCGCGATCTCGTGACCCAGCAGCGCCGTGCCATCCGGCGATCGCGAGTCGGGCACCGCAGGAGAAATCAGAATGGTCTCTGCGCGCACGCAGGCGTCCACTCGGGCGCCGATCAGCCGGGGCTCGACCGCCACGCGCACCGTCGAAAGATCGCAATCGAGCATCTGTTCGAAAGGCCGGCGAAGCTCGGGCGCAAGACAAGATGCACCGGATTCTCTATCGAACAGGGATTCGATCCCGTCGAATCGCTTCGCGGCCATCATAACATGTCTCCCATCGGTGCACTCTGGGTTCCGCCGAGTCCGAATTGGCGCGCGATGATGTGGTCGCTCTTCGGGTCCGTGCGGTGTTCGATACTTCTGCGGAATTCCTCGAGCTCGATATGGCCCGGATCCCAGCCGTGGTGGTGGCGCAAACGCTTCTCTGCCTCGACTGCAGTTTCGCGAATCTGCAGCCCAACGCGCTCCAGGTTTTTCAGCAGGTCCTCGTCAAGTTCGTGCTGGGCCTTGAGTTTGATTGCCACAACACGAAAGCGTTTGACATGCTTCAGGCAGTCGGCAATCGCCCTGCATTTGATGTCGTAGTGATGCAGATGATGGCGCCACTCGGTCGCATAGCCGTCGGGATGCGGGTTCAGGCCATGCCGTTCCCGGGTGATGTCGGCGTCGAGCTTTTCGAGAGGCGTTTCCAGCTGCGTGAGCAATTCCCGCAGCTTCCGGCGACTCTCCGGGACATAGACGCGCAGCGCCTCGCTGCAGTCGCAGTAGGTCCGCGCGATGGTCTTCTCGATTTCTGCGTAGTTCGACATGAACCCGGACCCGAAAGTTTCATTCGAATGACGCAAGAGACTGCGGATTGTGATCGCGTTCGGACCGCTCCGTGCGCCTGTTTGCCGAATCCCGTTCACGCGCCCTCTTTCACGGCGTCTATATCGATGTGCGCTGGTCGCATCGCAGCTCTTGCGGTTCAGCCCGCGCGTCAGCTTTCACGCACGCCGCACGCATCGCTGCGTGCCTGCATCCAAGGAGGCCCAAATGGTTATCTATGCTGGAAACGAATCCGCAGAGAGGCTCCTGGCGGATCTGCTGGAGAGGCCTGAACGGGAAGAAGCGCGGCACGAGCAGGAGGAGGCTTACGCCGTCGAACGTGAAGCCGGGCGCGTCTATGGCGCCCGCCGTGAACGCAACCTGGTGGAAGCCGGCCTTGTCGAGTTGGTGAAGATCAGCGAGAGGATGGCGTTGCTCGCCAGGAGAATCTATGACGTCGATGCCATCACAAACCCCGCTCAAGCCGCCGCACTCGGCAACGTGATGACGACCTATATTAACCCCCTCCCTGCACAGTTGCTGTCGGTGCTCAGGCCCGACAGCGGCTCACCGGAGCCGCAGGCGGAGCCGGTCAGGTCTGCATCTCCCAAGCGCTGAGACAAATGGCAGGGGAATCGGTCACGCCATGAGCGAAAGGGGCCCACATCTGCATGGCCTGCCACATGCGGGTCAGATTCTGGGTCAACTCGAGCCGATCATCGGTAGCCTCACGAAGCTTGCAAAAGACAGACTTATTGCCGGACAGCTTGGCGATCCGCAGCGTCATCAGGTCTCTATGGATATGTCTGCTTTTCTGGGCGCCATCGGCGACTCGCTGGGAGCATCTCTTGCAAACGCGGCGTCCGACCCAACTTCTTCCAAATCGTCGCATGCGCCGCCTTCCGCTGCCGGCGATCGGCCGGTTGCGGACGGCGATCCATCACGCGAGCCATGAACGCCGGATCTCGCTCACCGTCCGGTCCTTCGGCGCAGCCGCCGCGGACACCTAACCAAGTGCGAGCGCGGCAAACGTCACAGTCTCCTGCGCCGCCAGGGCGACCGGGTGACGTCCACAATGCGGCATCGACGCAGCGCGACCATGCCGTCAACTCGTTCGAATCGCAGCGCAGTGCAATTTTGAAGGCAGTCGACGAACAGCGGGAAGCGGCGCTTGCACCCATCAGAGCCGTGCAGGTCCGCCAGGGTGCCCATGTCCCCGGCCAGCCGCCCCAAACTCCCACAAATTCGGCGGATCCGGGACAGGGTGCACCCCTCAATCCGCATCAGCTTGTCGCGCTCGAAATTGTGGCGCACCTCAAGGCGCTGATCGCCGAGGAAGTCCGTTCCCAGCTTTTGCTGTTGCTGGAAGCCGCGACCCTCAAGCACGGTCAGTCGAGTTAATCTGTATACAGATCATATGACGCCGCTCTCGTGGGGTCATCGGCGAGGTCTGTGGAGGGCGCATGAAGCAGAATCCACCGATCAAGAAAGGTCAGACGTGCGGTGCATTCATCGTCACAAAGGTTAACGAGTAAATACAGTCGTTAAATGTAACATTTACTTTGCATCCAGGCATTTACTGCTTTCATTGAACTCATTGTGACTAATTTTAATCTTTTATTAACCGAATTTGTTCACAAAATGCTCTACGGGGCGTCTGTGAGTAAATGGTCTCTCGGCTCCGGCATCTGTCGGCGGATTTGCGAGACCGGATGCCACGAGGGGGCGGTTTCAAGGGGCAGGCCAATCACCGCAATGGTGTTGGTCGCTGGCCGTGGGGCTTTGCGCGACCGGCACACGATGCCTCTTCCCGCGACGCATGTGAAGGTTTTGCAATTTCGTCCAAGAGACGTCGCCGAGCCCTTCAATCCCTCGCCGGATCTCGATTGCTCTCGACCGGCGCAGATTTCGCACAGCGAAATCTCTCTCTTCGATTTATCTGACAACGATCGACTCGGATCGTGCGACGCCGAGGAGGAAAATGCCGCGCCGGCGGACTTACCCGTTCGCAAAACCATCGTCACGATCACCCGCAAAAAACGCACGAGGAAACTTTCCCCCGTTTCCGTTCTGGCGCGCGCCAGCGAAATCACGTCGCCAGGAGAAAATCCCTCATCAATCGGCCGAAGCCATCTCGATCGCCGGTTGGCCGACCGGCGGGCGGGGAACGCATCGGCGGTCGGGACCGAAGGATCAGGTGGTCCAGACGATTTCTGGCGCATCTGGCTTCAGCATAAAGACTATCTGCGTGCACGCAGTCTCAGATTCTCGAGCGGCAACACGGCAGATGCCGAAGATGCGTTGAGCGAAGCCATGCTCAAAGCAGCACAGTCATTTCAGAGCAGCATTGTTCAGAACCATCGTGCGTGGCTGCTGCGCCTGGTTCATAACGCGTGCATGGACCGCCATCGCAGCAACCGGCGGCTCAACCGCCTGGCCAAGGACATCACCGAAGCCGATGCCGTGACTGCGCCTGCGGTGGCCATTCAACCCGACAGATCGCCGGAAGAGCTCTTACAGGCATTCGAACAGATCGGCAGCCTGAAGCGCGCAATGAATGCCTTGCCGGCATTCCTTGCAGATCCGCTGCTGCGGTATCTCGACGAACAGTCCGATACCGAGATCGCCGGCAGCCTGAAGGTAACCAAGGAAGTCGTCCGCAAGCGGCGCCAGATCGCACGGGCCTTGCTGCGCCGTCAAATGCCTGTGTGACCGGCTGCGGTTTCCAAAAGCGGAAAGATGCAAGCACAGTCGCCTGAACGGCGACGTCCGCCGCCTGAATCGGGCAGCGTTCCCCAAGCGGTATTGCGTCGACGGCCATGGATTCCGCCGGCCCGGCCTGCCGTTCAACTCTTCGGGAAGCTCGTCAGCATGCCTGTCTGGGCTTTGCCGACTTCGACAACGACGATGGGCGCAACGAAGGACGCGATCAGTGCAAACAAAAAGCCCAACATGGCCTGCTCGACGTTTTGATTGGCGAGGATCATCGCCAGCGCCTTACCCTGCGCCGCGCTCGAGATCGCCAATACGTTGCGTTCGTAGTCTGTTGCGTCCTGGACACCGAGGGCTGCCGCCTGGGCAGCCTTGTCATATGCGATCGCCGCACCCGCCTTCAGCTGAACGGGATCGCCGGGAAGATCGATGTCGTCCTGCATGCCGAACGCAAACCGCGTCGACTTGCGTACCGCGTCGACAATCTGGCTATTGACGCCCAGGGGCGCGTACTCGCCGCCCTTCGAACCGTCCGGCAGCCAATCTTCAGGTGCTTGATCGTCGGTCATGAAACGAACCTGTCGCGGTCAGGTGAAGAGCCCGCGCCACTCCCTTATTAGCCACTTTCAAACTGCTTGGCGGCGTTCATGATCATCGTGATGGCGCTGGATGTGACGGCATTGCCGATCTGCTGCAGGCCACCCTGGGCCTGCTGCGCATTTTCCATCGCCAGCGAAATCGAATGCGCCATTGTCTGATAGACCAGGGCCATGGATTGAGCCGGCGCCTCGCCCAATACCTTGACGTTTGTCTGCGTGACGGCATCGGTAATCTGGCCGTTGACGAGCGTGTGGTCAGCCATGGCGCCGTGCTCCTTGCATATCTGTCCGGGACATCATCAGTCGCGCCTCCGGCTTCAACGCAACAGGCGCAACAGAACGATCAAGGTCAGCAAATCGGCCGTTTTCGGTTGTTGCGCTATCTTTCGCGTGGCCATGGCGCCGGCCATGGTTCCGGCCGAGTAGAGCTGCATGACGCCCTGATTGGTCGCTGCCTGCGCGCACATCGAAGCCTGCTGCTGGGCCTGCGTCGCGTTTTGGAACATGATGCCGATCGAGTGCGCAGCGCTTTGATAGACCGCGCCCATGGCCATGGCCGGCGCCGCTGCAAGCACTGAAACGCCCTGCTGTGTTACGGCGTCCGTAATCTGGCTGTTGACGAGCGTCGGATACGCCATGGAGAATTCCCTGTTCCATACAATGTGTGCAGGTCGAGCGTTGTTCCTCTTCTGAGGACGCCCGCAGTCGCCGGTTGTGAAGTTTGCAGGAGCTCATCGCGATGTGTCCGAGTGTCTTCACGCGCCGGCCTGGGTAATCAACGTGATCATTGCGGCCGTTGCGGTGTTGCTCACCTGCTGCATGCCGCCCTGGGTCTGCGTCGCGTTCTCCATAGCCAGCGAGATTGCGTGCGATAGCGCCTGCGCCGCGACGGACACCGCTTCGGCAGGGCCTTCTCCGACGAGTTTCACGTTGGTCTGAACCACCGCGTCCGTGATCTGCTTATTGACTTTCTTGTCGACGGGCATGGCCGGTGAGTCTCCGCGAGGCCTGATCGGGCTGCTTACGAAACCGCAAGCGTTTCGGTAAACTGCGCCGCAGGCTGCTGCTGGACGACGACATGCGGTTTCGAGTGCAGGATCTTATCGACGGACTCGGTCAGGGCCGCCAGTGCTGCAATGTCCGCATTCTTTGACGTGGACTGACTTTGTTGCCAGCTCGCATTGAACGTGCTTGCCGCGCCGAACGCCATCTGGATCATCGGAACCAGCGCCACCACCGTGACGCCGATGAGGAGGCACTCGGCCGCCACGCCGCTGGCGGCCAGCGTTCGGACCATTCCCTCGACGGCTGCCGGATCGATCGCCGTTACCCACGGATTGTCGTCCTTGCCAACGGTCTCCGTGCGGCGTGCGATCATGGCAAATCACTCCTTGGTAACGATGGTTTCTTCGAAATCGTCGGGTTCATTGGGATTGAGCATGTAGCGGACGCATTTTGCGGTCATGCACATGCCGAGTAGATTGACGCGTTGCTGATTGGCGACGGCACCCTGATACATCGCGTTGTTCGCCACCTGAACGCTCATAAGTTCGTCATAGGCGGCAACGGCGGGGCCGGTGCCCAGCACAAGCAACATCGCCTGGGTGATGGCGTCCGTCACCTGAGGAGAAACGCCGGCCTTGCAACCTTCGGCCAGATACGTCTTCGCCAGAGCCCCGATGGCATCGGCAAGCGACTGGTTGGTCTGCGATGATCCGCCGGGCGCGCCCGTCTCATCGGGCTTCTTCGCGCCGGCAGCGGCCTCATCCGTCTCCGGTTTATTGGACCGTCCGGTCCTGGTCTTGTTTGCGTTGTTCGCTTTTGGCATCGATTTCCTCCCGCGTGGAGCTGCTTTTCAAACGCGGTGCGGGACGAAGGGAAGGGCTGACGAGTGCCGTTCCCGTTTGTCGGATCGCATTGCTGCGAAGCGAACCCGCCGGCCGTCAGTCCATACGTCGCGAAAGTGATCGCTCATGGTGCTGGTGCGGTCGACGGGCTCTCGATCGGTCATGTAGGCATCGGCGCAGTGGCTCCGCGCAACGCAGCCAGCAGCGATAGGAGATTGTCGGGAACATCGCTCTGGCTGATCTTCGAGGCCGCCACGGCTCCTGCCATCGTGTCGACGCTGTAGATCTGGATGACGCCCTGGTTCGTTGCGGCCTGGCCGGCGATCGCCAGTTGCTGCTGGGAGCTCGTTGCGTTCTCGTAGAGGATGCCGGTGGAATGCGCGAACGATTGATAAATAGCGCCCATTGCCATGGCCGGCGCGTCGCCCAGAACCTTTACGTTGGCCTGGGTAACAGCATCCGTGATCTGACCGTTCACGGGAGTAGGATATGCCATTCGGTATTCTCCTTTGGTTTCGACGCGCGGCGGCGTTCAATTGTTCGCTGTGCGATCTGCCGTCGAGGTAATGACGGTTGCATCACCCGAATTGTGAGCCGGGCAGACCAGTTATTTTTCCCGGGGTTTCCGTGCGTGCGGTAAGAAAGAAAGCGGGCGCTCTGAAAGAGCGCCCGCAACTGGCCGCTGCCGCAGGGGCTTGGCGCGGCGTTCCAGGGAGAAAAAGTTTACGTCGGGAAGGGCGCCGTTGCTCCGCGCAGCGCCGTGAGCAATGACAGGAGGACATCGGGCACGTCGCTCTGTGCGACTTTCGATGTCGCCACTGCCCCGGCCATCGTGTCGACGCTGTAGATCTGAATGACGCCCTGGTTGGTTGCAGCCTGAGCCGCAATCGCCAGCTGCTGCTGCGAGCTCGTGGCATTTTCGTAGAGGATACCGGTGGAATGAGCGAGAGATTGATAAAGCGCGCCCATGGCCATCGCGGGCGCTTCGGCGACAACCTTGACGTTGGCCTGCGTCACCGCGTCCGTGATCTGGCCGTTCACGGGAGTTGGTATTGCCATACTGTGTCTCCTTCGTTCGAAAGCGCACCACCGAAACGGCGAGATGAAGCGGTGCCACATCTAAGACGTTGCGAGATTGCGCTTGTGAACGATGACGGTTGGTACCGTCTGGCGTGCGGTGCCCCCGAAAGAGGCTGCCAACGAACCGCGTCGCCGTCACCTTCCTTCGTAGGCTGCCGTCAGCGTCGCGATGTCGAGCTTGACCATCTTCAACATGGCGCCCATCACGCGGTTTGCCCTATCGGGATCGGAATCGCCGAGATACCCGGATAGAATTTTCGGCACGATCTGCCAGGAGAGGCCGAATTTGTCGGTGAGCCAGCCGCATTGGCTTGGAGCGCCGCCATCGAGCAGCTTCTCCCAGAGCGTGTCGATCTCTGTCTGGCTATCGCACAGCACCGAGAAGGAAATTGCAGGCGTGAATTTGTAATGTGGACCGCCATTGATGCCGACGAATTGCTGCCCGTTCACCTCGAACGCGACCGTCAACACCGATCCCTTTGGCCCCGGCCCCGCGTCGCCATAGCGGGAGATGCTCAAAGCCTTCGAGTTGGGAAAGACCGACAGGTAGAAATTCATCGCCTCTTCGGCGTTGCCGTCGAACCAGAGATTCGGCGTGGGCGTCTGAATCATGCGATTGCCTTCCTGCTCATCGAAGCATGCGCGCCAGCCTGATGGTTCCGGGCGTGCCCAGCGCCACCTCGAAATCCGGCGCGCGCTTTTCTTCGGCGAATGTGAAACCAGCCTTTCGATAGGCCTTCTCGGCAGCGGCATTGCCGATGAAATAACTGATCTGCGCACGATTGAATCCTGCGGTGCGCGCGAGATCGCATTGCTCTTCCAGAAGAGCGCGTGTCACGCCGGTGCCGCGGAACTCGGGCCGAGTCGCGACATTCTCGATGGTCCACGCACCGTCTTCGCCCGTTGTCGCGGACAGGATGAACTTGCCGCGCGGCCAGTGTTGCGCCTGCTCCGCGGCGGAAATGCCCATCTTCTCGGACGCCTCTTCCATTGCCGCGCCCGACTGCATGTAGAGGCTCTCATCACCGAAGCCGCACGTTGCGGACGCCAACACACCGTCCACCTCCGCGACCTGAAACAGCGACCAGTGCCACCAGGAGACCGCCTTCGCAACTGTGAGACATTCCGCAAACTTCAGGACGAACGCCTCGTCACGCTCCAGCACGATGTCGAACCAGCCGCGCGCGAGCTGGCTGCGCGCAGCCATTACGCAGGCCCAGCCGAGAAACGCGGCGTCGCGAGATTCTGCGGGGCGGGTCGTTATCGTTGGCATATGGCAACGATAGTCGAACTGCGTGACAGAGGGAATGTCGTGGCCACTAGAGGGTCGTCGTCTTCCGGTACGACAGGGCTTCGGCAATATGAACGCGCGCGACTTTTTCCGCAGCGTCGAGGTCTGCGATGGTGCGGGCGACGCGCAGCACACGGTGATAGCCGCGGGCGGTGAGCTGCATTGCTTCCGCCGCGTCGTTCAGCAAGCGCACGCCGGGAGGATCTGGCGTGGCGACGGTATCGAGCAGTTCGCCTTCGGCTTCGGCATTGGTCCGCAACTTCAGAGCTTCATAGCGCTTTCGTTGCCGCTCGCGCGCCGCGCCCACACGGGCCGCCACCGTTTCGCTGCCTTCCGATGGCGGCGGGAGTGCAAGGTCCTGTGCCGAAACGGCGCCGACTTCGACATGGATGTCGAACCGGTCAAGCAGCGGACCCGAGATACGTGCCTGATAATCCTGTGCACATTTCGGCGCGCGACCGCAGGCCCGCCCGGGTTCGGAGGCGTAACCGCATCGGCATGGATTCATCGCGGCGACCAGCTGGAAGCGGGCAGGATAGCGCACATGTGCGTTGGCGCGCGCGACGACGGCTTCGCCGGTCTCGATGGGTTGGCGCAACGAGTCGAGCACCTGACGTTGAAACTCCGGCAACTCGTCGAGGAACAGCACGCCCAGATGAGACAGGGATACTTCCCCAGGTTTCACGCGCAAGCCCCCACCGACCAGCGCAGCCATCGATGCGGAATGGTGCGGCGAGCGAAACGGCCTGCGCCGGGAGATCGCGCCGTCGCGCAATTCGCCGGCCAGCGACTGGATCATGGATATCTCCAGCGCCTCACGCGCGTCGAGCGGCGGCAATAGTCCTGGCAGTCGCGCTGCCATCATCGATTTGCCGGCGCCGGGCGGACCCATCATCAGCATGTTGTGTCCGCCGGCCGCCGCGATTTCGAGCGCGCGCTTGGCAGTCTCCTGGCCCTTCACATCCTTCAAGTCCGGCACGGTGAACGAGTCTTCGGCGAGTTTCGCTTTCGGAGGCGAGAGCACCTGCACGCCCTTCATGTGATTGACGAGCGCGATGAGCGACGGAGCGGCGATGATCTCGATGCGACCGGCCCAGGCCGCTTCCGCGCCGCTCGCCGCAGGGCAGATTAAGCCGCGTTGCGCTTCCGATGCGGCGATCGCGGCAGGCAATACGCCGGCAACTGCTGCAATCTGTGCATCGAGCGACAGTTCGCCGAGCGCGGTGTAACGTGCAACTTCCACCGGCGGCAGCACGCCCATGGCAGCGAGAAGGCCGAGCGCGATGGGAAGATCGTAGTGACTGCCTTCCTTCGGCAGATCGGCGGGTGCCAGGTTGACTGTCAGGCGCTGATAAGGAAGCGCCAGGCCGATAGCCGACAGCGCGGCGCGCACGCGCTCGCGGCTTTCCGCTACGGCTTTGTCGCCGAGGCCCACGACATTGAAGATGCTCTGCGTGCCGCCGCCGATATGCACTTGCACGTCGACCTCGCGCGCCTCGATGCCCTGGAATGCAACCGTGTAGACATGCGCGATGGTCATGACGATCCCCCGAGGCGGAGATCATGTGCGTCCTGCGTCGCGCGAATTTCGTCCGAATGTCGGAATGTGTGGCAGCACCTGTCGCAAATCGTACCGGTTGTCACGCAGCCGACAATAATTCACCACGGAGGGCACGGAGAGGGAAGGAGCTGTTTTGTGCAGTGGCGCCGGCAAAAAAATGCGGCGGACACGAAATTTTCCGGCACGCATGCACGCGCCAACTTTCTCTGCGATCCCGGAAAAACCCGGCCAGCCTCGTGCCGAGGATTTCATTCTCCGTGATCTCCGTGTCTCCGTGGTGACTTGATTGTCTCACTTCAACGCGATGCCGGCTGAAAGGCCCGCAATCAGGAACCGCGCGAGATAGCCAGCGCAATGCGACGCCGTGATCAGCGGATCGATCTTGATGAAAAAGCCGTTCACGACAATCACGAGGAACGGTCCCGCGAGCCATGCGAGCGCCGCGATTTCCAGCGCAGCGCCGATCCGGTGGACGTCCGTGAGTGCGCAGATCCCGGCAATCGCTGCGGCAGACACATATCCCAACGCCGTCGCCCACATGATCCCCTTCTTGTCCCTGCCCGCGCGCAATTCAGGCCACCAGATTTCCGGATGGGCGTTGTAACGCGCATGAAACAGCACGCCCATGAACAGCCAGTCCGTCAGGCTGCCGAGCGTGCCCGCGATCACCACCGCAACTACGAGATGCCAGTTCATAATTTCCCCCGAGATAGTTCCTAAAAATCAAGCGCGCGGCGCACCTGTCGCTGGAACCACGCCACGCCTTCTTCATGTTTGGGCGACAGTCGCCCGGTGTCGTAGACACCGGCATCGAGATTGCGCTGCACCGCTTGCGTAATCCAGGCGTCCTCACGCGTCGTCTGCTCGGATGAGGCCATCGCACGGTCGATTTCGTCATCCGGCGTTCCTTCAGGAAAGTAATAGACGTAGTCGAGCTGTGTGCGCTGATAATCGAGCGGCCACATGCGTTCCATCATCAGGCCGCCTGGATAGACATTGATGCCGAGGCAGGGCCACGCCCAGGCCCATAGTCCCGCCATGGGCGCGCCATCGCGAGCCGGTGCGCGATGAATGACGACGGGTGCATCCACTTCGACTTCGTAGCGCGTCGCATCGACCGCCGCGTTCAGCGGCGGATGCACGAGGGGCACGTGATAGCCCTCGAGATAATTCTCGACATAGGTTTTCCAGTTGCACCGGATCTCGTGGCGCGACGTGCGCGCGAAACGAAAAGTCTCCAGCGGCATCGAATCCGTGCGCGCCGCGAGCGGCCGCACGAGGGATTCGAGAGGTGCTGCATCCAACGCCATGTTGACGAAGACGAAGCCGCGCCATATCGCGCAGGACAGCGCGTGCAGGCCGTACTCACGGATGTCGAAGTCGGAGGCTGGCCCGAAATCGCGCGCGCTCGCCAGCCGTCCATCGAGCGCGTAGCGCCAGCCGTGATATTTGCAGACGAGTGCACGATCGCAGTGTCCTTCGCCATCTTCCGCCAGAGGACCGGCGCGATGGCGGCACAGATTGTGGAAGCCGCGCAGCTGGCCGTCGTCGCCGCGCACGACGATGAGGGGATACCCGGCCGCGGTCACCGCCACATAGTCTCCCGCGTTCGGCAACTGGGAGTCGTGCGCAATGAGGAGCCATGCGCGCGCGAAGATATGCGAGCGCTCCTTCTCGTAGAGCACAGGATCGCGGTAAACGCTGGCAGGCAGGGAGTGGGCGGCGGATCGATTCATGGCGCCGAGACTAGCAAAAGGCGCGCGCCCTTGCGAACCGTGGTTACCCCGCCTACGGTGATTGAAACGCTATCGAGAAAAAAGGGCCTGTCATGAGTGCCAAACGCTTCGAAGGGACTGACCGCTACGTCGCAACCGACGATCTCAGAATCGCCGTCAACGCTTCCATCACGCTGGAGCGTCCGCTGCTCATCAAGGGCGAGCCGGGCACCGGCAAGACGCAGCTTGCCTATGAAGTCTCCGATGCAATCGGTTCACCGCTGATCACCTGGCATGTGAAATCCACGACCAAGGCGCAGCAGGGCCTCTACGAATACGACGCGGTGACGCGCCTGCGCGACTCGCAACTCGGCGACGTGCGCGTGAAGGACGTGAAGAACTACATCAAGCAGGGAAAGCTGTGGGAGGCCTTCGAGATGCCCGGCCGCCCCGTGCTGCTGATCGACGAGATCGACAAGGCCGACATCGAATTCCCCAACGACCTGCTGCTTGAGCTCGATCGCATGGAATTCTTCGTCTATGAGACGGGCGAAACGATCAAGGCAAAGCAGCGCCCGATCGTGATGATCACGTCGAACAACGAGAAGGAACTGCCGGACGCATTCCTGCGCCGCTGCTTCTTTCACTACATCAAGTTTCCCGAGCGCGAGACGATGCAGAAGATCGTCGACGTGCACTTCCCCAACATCAAGCAGAAGCTGGTGTCGGAAGCGCTCAACGTCTTCTACCAGATCCGCGACGTGCCGGGCCTCAAGAAAAAGCCGTCGACGTCCGAGCTGCTCGACTGGCTGAAGCTGCTTCTCAACGAAGATATTCCGCCGGAGGCGCTGAAGGAACGCGACCCGACGAAGCTGATCCCGCCGCTGCATGGGGCTCTTCTCAAGAACGAACAGGACGTGCATCTGTTCGAGCGCCTGGCGTTTTTGGCGCGCCGGGAGAGCCGGGGATGATACTTCTTTCTTCTCCCCCCGTTTTCAGGGGGAGTGGCGCGCCGCGCCGGGGGGGAGAAGATATTTGCGGGTCGCTCTCCCGCCCGCCGTGCGGGCTCCTCCCGCCTCCTTCGCAGCTCTGCTGCTTTGAAAGACCTGACCGCCCACCCGACGACGCTTCAGGGAAGGCTGGCCGCAGGCGGGGGAGGAAAGTGGCCATGGCTACTCTGGTGCTGTCGCTTGCTGCTTTGTCGCCCGCTTTCTCCCAGGTCGTTGCCGGCGATCCGTTTGCCGACGGCAATGACGGCGCGAAACGGCACATCGCGTCCGGTTTCACTTGTCCGTTGAAAATCGGGCCGTTCCGGCGCGATGCGGTGGGCGAATCCGATCCCGAAAGCCATGCAGATTTCTGCGCCTATTATGCGCAGGATGGCGTCTACGGCACGATCAGGCTTCTGCCCGTCACCGGAACGTACGACCCGAAGACATCTCTCGGCGGCGATTTCGAACAGCAGGAAGCGACCGGTGGCAAGGAGATCGACGAGTCGACTGCCGATCTCGCCGGCAACAAAGGCGCGCCGCTGTCCGTCTACACGCGCAGCTACGAAACGTCGAAGCTCGAAGAGCTGCACTACCGCGTACTGTTCGCCGGCGCCGACATCAACGGCTGGGCTGTGGAGACGACCGTCGAATTCGCAGAACCCCGCGACGTGGCGGTTGAGCGCACGTTCCTGCAGGCCGTCTATGACAGCGCGCGACGCGAGATCGGTGCGAAGTAGCGCTGCGCTGGCGCTCGTCATGCTTCTGCTTGGCCCTCCGGCGCACGCAGTCGATGTTCTCGACTCGCTTGTGGCCGCCTATCCTTCGAGCATTGCCGCGCGCGACCGCAACACAATCGTCTTCCGCAACGGCGTAAAGCTTGACGCCGGCGTGCCGCATGACAGGGCGCCGCTCGACTGGCTGCTGACGCATGCCAGCATCCGGGACCAGTTTCTGGTTGCCTATCCCGCAGGACCGCCCGGTGCGCCTCCGGCGCTCGACCCGGGACGCTTCCGCAACCGCGCCTTCTTCGACGCGATGTATGGCGATTGCCGCAAGGGCGAAGTGCAGCGCAACCTTGTGGAGGTCGTCTGGCTGCCGCGGAGCTGGGGCAAATCCATCGAAGTCACGCGCATCAACGGCGCTGCGGATCAGCTGCGCGCAGTGTCCGACGAGATCGAGACGCTGCCGTCGGCGGTGAAACGCGCGGCCTTTCCCATCGAAGGCGATTACGGCTGTCGCAATGTCGCCGATGGCGGCCAACCGTCGATGCATGCCTATGGTGCGGCGGTCGATCTCAACCTCCACTACTCGGGATATTGGCTATGGGATGTCGGCAGAAGCGCACGCGTCATCCCCTACCGCAACCGCATGCCCCCGGAAATCGTCGCGGCCTTCGAGCGCCACGGCTTCATCTGGGGCGGCAAGTGGGTCCACTACGACACGATGCACTTCGAATACCGTCCGGAGCTGCTTGCACCGGTCGCACGCCCCCAAGTGTTGCGATAGAATGGCTGTTGCTGAGAGTCCAAGGGGAAGCCAAATGGGAAAACTAATGTCCGCCGCGCTGTGCGTCGTTTTCGTTTTTGCGGTGTCCCCTCTATACGCCATCGCCGCTGCGTCCTGCAAGGACACGGGCTCAATGTCCGCAAAGCCTCTGACGTTTTCAGAGACGGATGTTGACACGCAGACTGGCCTTTCGGTCTCGTTTACGTTCGGCCTCACGCCAGCTACATTTCCATTACAGGACATCGGGCAGACCGCAAATCCCTGCAAGCGGGGCGAGTTCGATGTTGGCGCTGTGACGTACCAGCTCTTCGGTACCGGCGACAGCCCGCCACGCTGGGCTGGGAATGCAAACGCGCCGGGGCGGATCGTCTACGTTGCGCTCCTTCCAAAGCCGGCGCCCGCGCTCGCGGCTTATCAGGCCCAATCGAACGCGACGTCGTTTCAATTCAAGCCGGGCGACATGATGTTCGTTCTTGCGATCACGGATGGTGACGCCCGGCAATTGTACAGGTTTTACGATGCGATTCCGGACGACTCGACGTTGGCAGGCGATATGTGCGCCGCGCTGTCCGGCGCATGGAAGCCCATCGCCAGCTTCAATACGGCCTCGGGACATAGCACCTTTGCCGGCCTAGGGGGCAGCCAACCGGCTGTAACGGGCTCCGCATGCCATGCTAGGATCCCCTGACCGCCATTGAGAGTCAGGACCATGTTCTTCCAGTTTTTCGACGAATTGCGCAGCGCGCGGGTGCCCGTGACGCTGAAGGAATACCTGGCGCTGATGGATGCGCTGGATCACGACGTGATCGATCTGAAGGTCGACCAGTTCTATTACCTCGCCCGCACGGCGCTGGTGAAGGACGAGCGCAACCTCGACAAGTTCGACCGCGTCTTCGGCCATTGCTTCAAGGGGCTCGAAACGCTCGAAGGAACGGAGATCGCGCAGATCCCCGAAGAGTGGCTGCGCGCGCTGACCGAGAAATTCCTCACCGAAGAAGAAAAGAAGCTCATCGAATCCATGGGCGGCTGGGACAAGCTCATGGAGACGCTGAAGCAGCGCCTCGAGGAGCAGAAGAAGCGCCACGAAGGCGGCTCCAAGATGATCGGCACGGGCGGCACCTCGCCGTTCGGCGCCATGGGCTATAACCCGGAAGGCGTGCGCATCGGCCAGGACAAGGGCCGCCACGGCAAGGCCGTGAAGGTGTGGGACAAGCGCGAATACAAGAACCTCGACGATTCCGTCGAGCTCGGCACGCGCAACATCAAAGTGGCGTTGAGACGCTTACGCAAATGGGCGCGCCAGGGCGCGGAAGTGGAGCTCGATCTGCCGGGTACCATCAAGGACACCGCGAACAAGGGCTATCTCGACCTGAAGCTGATCCCCGAGCGCCACAACACCGTGAAGGTGCTGATCTTCTTCGACATCGGCGGCTCGATGGACGCCTACATCAAGCTCTGCGAGGAATTGTTCAGCGCGGCGAAGACCGAATTCAAGCACATGGAATTCTTCTACTTCCACAACTGTCTCTACGAATCCGTGTGGAAGGACAACCGCCGCCGCCACAACGAGAAATTCCCCACCTGGGACGTGCTGCACAAATTCCCCCACGACTACAAAGTGATCTTCGTGGGCGACGCGACGATGAGCCCCTACGAAGTGACGTATCCCGGCGGCTCGGTCGAGCACTGGAATGAGGAAGCCGGCGCGTTATGGCTCGATCGCGTGGCACAGATCTATGAGCACGTGGTGTGGCTCAATCCGGTGGCGGAGAAGCATTGGGAATATACGCCGTCCATCGGGCTTATCCAGCAGATCATGGCGGGGCGGATGTATCCGCTTACGCTCGGCGGCCTCGATACCGCGATGCGGGAATTGAATCGATGAATCGGCAGTGGGCAGTAGGCAGTCGGCAATAAGCAACGAGGATGCGCTACTGCCTATTGCCGACTGCCCCTATTCTCACTGCTCAAATTCAACGAGGCACGCTCATGCTCAAAGTCCACCATCTCAACAATTCGCGGTCGCAGCGCATTCTGTGGCTTCTCGAAGAACTCGAGACGCCCTACGAGATCGTGCATTACAAGCGGATGAGCCCGGTGCCGCTGGCGCCGCCGGAACTGAAAGCCATCCATCCGCTGGGCAAATCGCCCGTGATCACGGACGGCAAACACACCATCGCGGAATCCGGCGCCATCATCGAGTACATCCTCGATACCTACGGCAAGGGCCGGCTGCGTCCCGATCCGAAGTCGGACGACCACGTCAGATACATCGAATGGATGCATTACGCCGAAGGGTCGGCGATGTTGCCGATGATGATGCATCTGTATCTGGGGTATCTCGGCGACGGCGCGGCACCGTTGCGTCCGCGGGTCGATTCCGAGGTTGCCAATCACCTCACTTATATGTCGAACGCACTGAAAGGGCACGAGTATCTTGTCGGCAGCGGACTGACCGGCGCCGATGTGCAGGTCACCTTTGTACTGGAAGCGGCAAACACCAGCGGGCTTCTCAAGGATTATGCGGTGCTGCAGAAGTATCTTGAGCGCATGCACGCGCGGCCCGCTTACAAGCGCGGCGTCGAGAAGGGCGGGCCCTACGATCTCGGCGGCAACCGCACGAGGTCGTAATTCAGCCCAAAAGCATTTCACCACGGAGGCACGGAGGACACAGAGAATTTCTGGCGAACTTCGCGCACCGATTCCTTCTTCTCCGTGCGCTCCGTGTCTCTGTGGTGAATTTCCCGTATCTTACGGCGGAGATCACGCTTTCGTCGCGTCGCCCCAGTAATTGAATCCGGCGAAGCGCGGCGTCGACGGCAGGTACATCGTCTCCATCTTTTCGATTCGGAATCCGCCGCCGCGGATCAAAGCGGGAATCGATCGCCCGAGATGGCAGCCGCCGCCGATGGCTTTCCACACCGGCGTCAGTCGAACCTGCCAACGCTTTACGTTCTCGTCGGGCGCTTCGCCGTGTTCGCAGAAGATCATGCGGCCACCCGATTTCATCACGCGGCGCATCTCGCCCAGCGCCTTCAGCACGTCGGGAATGGTGCAGAGCGTGTAGGTGACGAGCACGGTGTCGGCCGATTCGGCATCGAGCGGAATCTGTTCGCCGGCCAGGTCGAGGAATTCGAGCCGGATGGGCGACGCAGCCGCGCGCTCCGCCGCGCGGGCGCGCATCTCCTTGGACGGTTCGAGCGCCCAGAGATGGCTCACTTTTGCTGCATCGTAGAACGGCAGATTGTGTCCCGCGCCGAAACCGATCTCCAGCACGCGGCCTTCCGCGCGCGGCACCACCTTCTTCCGCTGATAGGTGATGGGCTTGGCGCTCATTGCGGCGGTCAAGAGCCGCGGCAGGACGTGTCGATCGTAAAATCCCATTGCGTCAGTCGCCTTCTGAGGATTTGTCGCTGTCCGAGAGCGCTCGCAATGCATCCCGATATTCGTCTGCGAATTCCTTGCCCAGCGTGAGATGCCGCTCGGTAAGCAGCTGTTTTGATGTGAGGAGAATGCCGCTCGCATCCTCTATGAGCGTGACGGCATCTCCTTCGCCGACATTGAGATGCGCGAGCATTTCGTCGGACAAAACAAACCCCGATGAATCGCCGACTTCGATGATCTTGACTGTGGCACGCATGGACGGAGTCCCTCGTTGCTCCGGCAGCATAGCATTGTCGGCGGCGGATTACTGCTTGACCGTCGGCAATCCCGTATCCGCGCCGCCTGTAAAATCGAAACACGGCATTCCGAGATTGGAGAGCGGACTTGCCTGCTCATAGCCGCATGCGTGCTCCACCGGCACGGGCTGTTCGTTGCGTTTCGCGACCGTCTGCGCATAAGCCGAATTGGGATCATAGGGGCCAAGCCGGAGACTCGGCTCCTGCGGTTTGCCGGTTTCTATGTGCGGGCATCGCGCGCGTTCTTCTGCCGTCATGGTTGCAAGCTTGTCCGGGCTGCAGCCGAACAGCGCGCGGCCGAAGCCCTGCAAAGCTGCTGCCGGCGGCGCTTCCGGTGCAATATCGATCTGCGGCTCCACGATCGCCGGCGCGGTCAAGCCGCGCGCCGGCGCGAGCAGCTGCGGTTCGGGCTGCGGCAGCGTGCGCTGCGGCAGATGCACGAACACTTCGACGAGATGCGCGGCGGGCGAGAGCGTTCCCGCGGGATGATAGAGCGCGGCAGCCAGCGCCAGCAGCAGGAGCGCGTGGAGCACCAGCACGGCCGTGCCGGAGACGAGATAGCGCGGCAATTCACGCGTCATGTTCTTCTCACGCGCATTGTCTATGCAATTGCCTGCGTTTCTTCCTCATATTGTCACGGCCCGCGACTGCGGGCCACGACATTTGGAGGCAGATCATCCGCCATTCCTGTATTCCAGCAGATCGCCCGGCTGGCAGGAGAGCGTTTCGCAGATTTTCTCCAGCGTGGAAAAGCGCACGCCTTTCACCTTGCCGGATTTGAGCAGCGACAGGTTTGCTTCGGTGATGCCGACGGTTTCCGCCAACTCCTTCGAGCGCATTTTCCGTTTCGCCAGCATCACATCGAGATTGACGATGATCCCCATCAGACGAAGGCCGCGTTCTCGTCGGCCACCCGGCGTGCTTCGGCCATCACCCGCGCAATGACGAACGCAACGCCTGCGAGAAACAGGAGTTGCACATCGTCGGAGCCGATGCCGAGCGAAATGAAGCGATGTCCGGGAAGATCGGCCTGCGACAGGCAATAGGTAATCGGAGCTTCGGTGATGAAGGCCGCGATTACATTCCAGAACAGCGCAGCCGTGATGCGGCTGAGCGCAGCCAGCGCATCCGGAGAAAACACGTCGCCGGCACTGAACAGCCGAAACAGGCGCGCCAGAGCGAGCAATCCCCACACCGCAATTGCCGTCGGGACAATCGCAAACGCGAGCGCGATCATGCGCCAGAGGAGCGGTACGCTTGCCATCAGCAGCTTGCCGTAATGCGCCGTGATGCTGATGTCGCCGCCGATGGCGCGCACGTAATCGGGAAACAGGAACAGGAGAACCGTGCCCAGCGGCGTCAGCACTGCCGCCGCCAGCGACAGCCGCGCCATGAGTTGGCTTGCCCGCACCAGACCTTTGGATACCGTCATTTGCACCTCCTGAGCTAACTCTGCATCGTATAACAATGATAAATTATTGCAACACGATAATTTCGAAACCTCGACCGCATAGTCGTATGATCCCGCCGTCGAGCGGTTCGAACCAATGACAAGAAGGGCGCCGATGGATCGAAGGGTTTTCGTGCTGGCCGCATTGCTGTTGTGCGGCTGCGGTTCGCACCCGCCGCTGGACGCAGGGATCGCCGGAGATCTGGCCGATGGTCAGATCGCGCCCGGAAAAGCGCGGATCTATGTCTTCGCAGGCGGATGGTATGCGGCAGGCGATTCCTCCGTCGGATATCCTCAAGGTTTCGTTGTGTCGGTCGATGGCGTGACTGTCGCGCGCGTCGGTCCAGGAGAAGCTGTGGCCGTGGACGTTCCGCATGGCCACCATATCGTGTCGCGCAATCTCATCACGGTCTGGGGCGTTTCCGCTGACGCAGTCACAGCCGATCTCGGCGGCGTCGCGGATGGCGAGCGCGTCTATATCGGCGTCGATCGCATCGGTCCGGGCAATGGAAAGACAGATCGCGCTCCGCCGGGCGTACGTCTCTTCAATGACGCACTGGCCGGGACGCTGGGCGACGCCACGAATACATCGTTCGTGCCGCATCAGGAGCCGGGCGAGTATCTCGACTTCCGCGACGACGGACCGGAGATTCTCAAGGACAGAACCTACGTCGTGCCCGATCCGGCAGCGCTGGCAAAGCTCAACGCGTCGAAATAGGCCGGCAATTGGGAGTTGATACCACTCTCTCGACATACGCAGCGTTGATGCCGGATAGGGCATTCGCTCTGAAACGCGACCGTCGACGAAGGCAGAACGCTGCGGTGCAATTGGTCTCGCTTTGCGCTAGGAGATCGTGGACAATCAACAGGTAGCGGGGATGAACCGATGAAAACGCAACTGACGATGTGGCTCGCAGGCGCCGCATTCCTGGCAGGCGCAGTGCAGGCCGAAGCGCAGCCCAGACTTCTCAATCTGCCCGAGACGAATTTCGACATGTGGTGTCAGGAGCACGAACACCTGCCGCCCAAGCGCTGCGACAAGCGGTTGCCGCAGGACGACGCGGCGTTCCAGGCCTATGTCAATCTCATGGAAAGCTACGAGACGCAGAAGCTGAACAGCGAGTCGCGGGCGCGCCGGCTGGAGCGCGCGATCAACGAAAACCCTGCCAACAATCCTCCGCCGCCGCCCATGCCGAGCCCGCAGAATTAGCCGACTGCGCGGTTCTCCGCGCGCATGTCACGCGGCTCTCGGCCCGAACGGCAGCAGCATGGGCACGCGCCGACGATAGGCGTCATACGCATCGGGCCCAAGTTCCTGGCGCAGCCACCGTTCTTCGAGACGTGCCTTCATCCAGATGCCAAGCGTGATGATAAGCGCTGCGCCGACGCCCGGCACCGTGCCTTTCGCCGCCGCCGTGGCATAGATCGCCAGCAGGATGCCGGTGTAGATCGGATGGCGCACGATCGCGTACGGTCCGCGGTCGACGACGCGATGATCCGCTTTCGTGACGATCTGGCCGGACCACAAAGCGCCCAGATAAATCCGCGCCCACCAGCTGAAGAGAAAACCCGTTGCGATCAGGCCGACACAGGTCCAGCCCTCGACCCGATTGGCCGACCACAGGCGCAGCGGCCCCTGATAACCATGCGCAGGGATCAGAAACAGAGCGCCGCCGATCAGCAGCACGACACGGTAGCCGGCTTCCCGCCACAACCCGGCGCGCTTCTCGACAGGACTGTGCCAGGCGGCCGCGGCGATCCACGACAGGGCGAAGCCGACCCACAGGGCTATGATCGCCAGTCCGATCATCTTTCGGTCCTCGCCCGCTTCCTTTTCGTATTAATACGCAATACGTACCAATATCAAGACGGGAGTCGTAACATTGCATGATAACAACTGCGTTGCTCCAGATGATTTGCTAAGCTATACGTACTAAATGTCCGACCTCATCGGCGCGCTCGAGACCGCGCGGATTTTGCACCGCAGCGCCGCCCATCTGTCCCGGCGGCTGATGGCGGCACGCGGAACCGAAGGCTTAAGCGTGTCGCGCCTGATGTTGCTGGGCCGGCTGAAGCGGCAGGGCCCGGCCACGGCAACGGAACTTGCCGCCTTCCTGCGCATCCAGCCGCAATCGCTGACGCGGCTTCTTGCGTCGCTGGAAGAGAGCGGCCTGATCGCACGGCATGCCGACGAGACGGACCGCCGCCAGAACAGAATCGAAATCACCGACGCCGGCGCGCGCGCTCTCATCGCCGATGTGCAGGGTCGCAGGCTTAAGCTCGCGCAGGCGATCGAAGCGACGCTGACGCCGACGGAACAGGCTCTGCTGCGTCTGTTGAACGAGCTGATCGATCGTCTTGCCGCCGCGCTGGAAACCGCGGACGGTGTCGCACGCACCGACGGCGAGGAGGATTGGGCCTGAGCGCGGAAACGGATGTCACATCGCCTCGCAATGCGAGCCGCACGGCTTTGGGCGTGGCGGCGCATCGGGCCTTTCATCAGCTCATGGACGGCGAGCCGAAGATCCTCGAAGACAGGATTGCCGAGACGTTGATCGATGCGGGCATGCTGGCGCAGATCCGCGCGCGCGACGAACGTTACGGCAGCCCGGGATCGCGCGCGTTGCGCGTGCGCGTGGCGCTCAGGAGCCGCTTCGCCGAGACGCGCCTCGAGAAAGCGGTCGCAAGGGGCGTCCGCCAATGCGTCATCCTTGGCGCGGGCTTCGACACCTTTGCGTATCGCCAGCCGGACTGGGCGCGGCGCGTGCGCATTTTCGAAGTCGATCACGACGCGACGCAAAGTGCAAAACGCGAACGGCTCAAGGCCGCGGGGATTCCGCAAGCGTCCAATCTCGATTATGTCACCATCGATTTCGAACGCACGTCGCTGAATGACGGCCTGCGCGCCAGCGCGCTGGACTTTTCAAAGCCCGCGTTCTTCTCCTGCCTCGGCGTTTTGATGTACTTGACGAAACCGGCGGTCGACGCCCTGTTCGATCTCGTGGCGTCGTTTCCAAAGGGCAGCGAAATCGCCTTCACCTTCGTCTCGCCCGAAGGCATGGGCTCGCCCATTGCGGAAAGTGCTGCCGCCGTAGGCGAACCCTGGCTCACGGCGCTCGATGCCGACGCGCTGCCGCGCGATCTCGCGGCGAAGGGATTCTCGGCCGTGTCGCTTCTCGATCCGGCGGAAACGCACCGGCTCTATTTCACCAACCGCACCGACGGCCTCGAACTCCCCGAGCGCACGGGGATTGCGTCTGCGGTGGTGTAGCCGCCTCCGCGATCGTCGCGGACTTGGCACTGCACAGACATTCCAAACTCGCTCGCAGGCTTTCTCTATTTTGCTCCCGTCTCCGCCTCTTCGGCGACCGGCCGCACGCGCGTAACGAGTTCACGCAGGAATACGTCCGGCTCGGTCAGCACGGCGGAGTGGCCTGCGCCTTTCAGTACGACAAACGCCTTCTGCGGCGCATCGAGGCGGACGAAATACGGCCGCGCCAGTTCCGTGGGCGTGATGTGGTCGAACTCGCCGTTGAAAATGAAAAACGGCACGCCGAATTTCATTCCCAGCCGTCGCGCATCATAGGCATTGTCCGGGAGAATGGTTGCCGCTTCGGCATACTTCTCCGCCTGCAGGTATTCGACCGTGTCCCACAGCGACCAGTGCGGCGCGAACAGCACCAGCGGCGTCATGTTCGAGAATAGGTCGCGCTCTGACGGAATGTCGGTGCGCTCCGACCAGGTCCGTTCCGTCATGATGTCGTCCGGCGCCGTCCAGGGCGGCGGACCGATCTTTTCGAGCACGCGAATGCCGTCATCCATATGCGCCGCACGCAGCCGCGCCATTGCTCCTGCATAATCGACGGGCTCCTTCTCCGCGATCGACACCACGAATCCGGTGCCGACAAATGCGGAATAGAGATCGGACCGGTCGTGCACCATGCGCACACCAACCATCGTTCCCCAGGAGTGGCCGAGCAGGATGATTTTCGTCTTGTGCAGGCACGCGCGCAGATAATTTGTGAGCGCGATGCCGTCCTTCGCAACGCCGGCGATGCTGAGGCTGCGGCAGCTTTCATCGCCGTTGCGTGCGAAAGTCTTTCCCGCGCAACGCTGGTCCCACATCACTACCGTGAAATGCTTTTCCCAGGTGCGGAACAGCGCCGACATCGGCGTCTCCGAAACACCAGGCCCGCCATGCACGAAGAGAAGAACGGGATTGCTTCGGTCTTCGCCTCTGATCTGGATCCATTGCTCGAGGCCGCCGACAGGTAAGAACGACGCCTCTTCGATGCCGTTCGGCGTATGAATCGCGAGCGCCACCGCAGTTTCGTGCTGGCGCCAGGCGCGATAGCCGATCGCAACGCACGCAAGAACGACGATCAGCACGGCAATAGCAGCAAGCCCGCGCAGCAAGAATCGCAGCATCTGTCATTCCCCGGCCGATGCGCACGATAGCGCGGCGCAGCGGTCGCAGGAAGGCGTCGTACCGCGGCGGCGTCTCGCGGGCCTAATTCGCCCGCAACCGGTCGGCAGCCGCGCTGGCCGTTCGCCGGGAATGGCAAACGGTCTGCGGCGTCACCTGCCTTTGCGGATGGGTTGATAGTGGTAGTGAGGATCTCCGCCCTTTTCGCGGATACGTTCCAGCCCCTGTTTCCACATCAGACCGTCGAGCAGGTGCAATTGCTCCGGGGTCACGCTTTTGATTATGCGAATGTCCACGGCGTCGCCTTCCGGGTGCCATGATAGTCTGATGCCCTGGCGCTGGTCGGCATCGATCTTCGCCGCCATGTCCCAGATGATCTCCTGCTGGTCGCGGCCCATGCTGTTGCCGTCGTCCACGATCTGTTTGAGTTCGCTGGCGGCTTGCTTCTGCACATAGGAGTTGGGATCCAGCCCGTCGTTGAACGCCTTCAGCATCACCGCCGCCTGTTTGAAATTGTTGCGGTAGCTGCTCGTCACGACAAAACGGATCCCGGTCCTGGCCTGGAAGTCCGACGCTACCAGGCCCAGCTTCGCCATCAGCTCGTCCGTCATTCTGACGTTCTTGTCGATCTCGAACGCCGGCGTGACGGGGCTCGCGGACGGATCCACGGTCGGGGACGGGTTCTGCTGACCGGGAATCTGCTGACAAATCGGCGTGATGGTGACGACATTTCCGGCCTGGCTCCGCTCGTCGCGAACCCATTCGGTGCCCGGCGGACAACGGTCCTGCGCGCTTGCGCCATTCGCGAGCAGAACGCCGCTCGCGAGCGTCAGGGCCAAGAAAACTGGTCTGATCATGGGCGATCCTGTTGTGCCGGATAACGGTGCGAGGAACCGGGAATGACGGCAGCGGCGCGCCGCTCTCGTGAAAACGTCGACGAACGCGACGATCGCCGCAACCCCGCGAAGCAATTTCCGCATCATGCGCGATCCCCCCTGTCGATGCGCAGGTTAGCGCGTTCCCGAGGCTACCGGAAGACGCGGGGTACCGGTGCACATAGGGTTGGCGGAGGGCTCTCCCCCACCCATGCAACGGGCGCGTGCGAGACGCTTTGGCGTTCAACCTGCTTTGCGCCACACGCTCGCGAGCCAGGGTTGCTGTTCGCGCGGCAGGCCGTCGGGCCGATAGTAATGTTCGAGCTCGACGAAGCGCGCAGCTCGCATGAACCCGCGCCAGCGCTCGAGATCGTGATAGGCGCAGTAGCGGCCATTGAACCAGCCTTCTTCGTTCTGCCCGCGCGGATTGGAACTGAACAGTACGCCGCGCGGCTTGAGGCTGGCGCGAAGCTCGCCGAGCACGCGCGGCAGCGCCTGGGACGAAACGTGAAACAGCGCGGCGTTGGCGAAGATGCCGTCGAAGCGGCTGTCGGGCAGTTCCAGCGCGAGGAAATTCTGCTGCCACACCGTGCAGCCATTGTCGCGGGCCATCGCGGCGAAACGCGCCGAGCCTTCCAGCCCGATCGCTTCGTGACCGAGTGTGGCAAACGCGATGAGATCGCGTCCCGGTCCGCAGCCGAAATCCAGGATGGCGAACGGCGGCTCGCCGTCGATGTGCCTGAGCAGGCTTGCGATGTTCTGGCTGACATCGTGATCGCGCGTGCCGTCCCGGAACTGTTCGGCGCGGGCGTCGTAATGCGCGAGCGTCCGCGCGGCCGTGGCGTCGAGGTCCTGCGCGGTCAGGTTCGTTGGCTGCGAACTCACGATGAGTTCATCCGGCCTTCGGCCGCCGCGGCGTGACGCTGTCGCTGGCCGCCCCGCAAGGGGAGAAGGATGGTGAAAATGGCCAGCGATCGCGTAGCATTGAACATTCCGCTCGATTGTGGTCCCGGCGCGCTCCTACTTCTTCTTTGGCGCGTTCGGATTGGGTTTGGGTGCAGCGAAGGTCGAGGTGGCAGCCACAGGCTGCTTCGACTTGTCGGCCTTCGGCTTCTTCTTTTCGCGATTGCTGCGTTTCTGACCTTTGGCCATGGCGGCTTCCTTTTCGGTGTGCTGAGCCTCGAACGAATCCACCCTAGAGGAATTATCCGGTCCCGTACGAATTGATTGGCCGGGCGGGGCGACGATCCGGCCGTCCGGCGTGCGTTGACTTCGAGACTGTCCGCCGCCAACGTTTGGGCCGCAAGAACACCAACAACGCACCTTGTTTCAGGGGGAAGATGATGATGGCGATCGGCTCGTCCGCAGGACGCCTTGGCCTGGTGTTTCTGTCGACGGTGAGTGTGTTGGCGGCGCAGCCCGGCGATGCGGGTTCCACGGCGCCGGCGGGCGCCCCGCCCGGCTGCACGCTCAAGTTCAAGTCCGCGACCTATCAGACCGGCACCAACCCGCAGACCGTCGTGGTCGCCGATTTCGACGGCGACGGCAATCTTGATTTCGCGCAAGTGAACTACAGCGGCGGCAATGCCGGCACGGTCGACGTGTTCCTCGGCAATGGCGACGGCACGTTCCGGGCCGCGGCGAGTTATGCCGTGGGCCGCGGGCCGGATGCGCTGGCGGTCGCCGATGTGAACGGCGACGGCGTTCCCGATCTCGTCGCCGGCAACGACACGGGCAACAATGTCAGCGTGTTGATCGGCAACGGCGACGGCACGTTCAAGACCCATGTCGATTATCCCGCGGGCTCGTTTCCGCACTGGGTGGCGCTGGCGGATTTCAACGGCGACGGCGCGCCCGACATCGTCGTGACCAACGAGGGCGGCAACACTGTCGGCGTGCTGCTCAACAACGGCGACGGTACCTTCGGCACGATGAACACGTTTCCCACCGGCCAGGAGCCCTATTCCGTGGCGACGGGGGATTTCAATCGCGACGGCAAGATCGATCTGGCGGTGACGGGCTATTACTCCAGCATCGTCAGCATCCTGCTCGGCAAGGGCGACGGAACCTTCAAACCCCATGTCGACTACCCGACGGGCACCGCGCCCGCCGTCGTCGTGGCGAGCGATTTCAACGGCGACAAGTCGCTCGATCTGGCGACCGTGAACTACAACAACGGCGAGACCGGCAGCGTCAGCATCCTGTTGGGCGACGGCAAGGGCAAATTCGGCGCGCACACGGATTATGAAACCGGCCTCGGACCGGACGGCCTGGCGCTCGGCAATTTCAACGGCGACAAATTCACCGATCTTGCCGTCGCCAATCTGATCGGCGGCTCGATGAGCGTGCTCCCCGGCAACGGCGACGGCACGTTCGGCAGCCACGTCGATTTTCCCACCAACGATTACCCGCTCGGCATCGCCGCCGGTGCGTTCCACGGCAAGAACAAGACGAAACAGGACATCATCGTCACCAACGACCTCAGCCAAAACGCGCTCGCGTTTGTCAACAAGAGCAGCTGCGGGAAGTAACGGGCGGCGAGACATTCCATCTCCCCGGAGGGGTGGTCGAATAATCCGCCGCAGCGGAGGGCGCGTGAATCGGGCGACAGGATCGCTCGATGGGATCGCCCGGCGCCCATGTTAACTTTCAAACTGGCGCATTGCGTATCCCCTCGCCGAATTCTGGCGCGAGGGTCGCCTGGACGCGGTCGTTCGAACTGCGCGCGGCGACCATTGCCGCTGTCACCATATTGTCGGGATTCGTCCGGGGATCATCGCGCCCGACTGGGGCGTGACGGCAGCACCCCGGACAGGCATGATGGATCCCGCTCATAAACCCGACCCAACCCGGACCCCCGATGCAGTGCAGGCTGACCCCGATCCCGGACGCCGACGTGGTGGGTTCCCACGGGATCCATGGCTGATGCCCGACATTTTCCTCTCCTACACGCGCGACGATCGGACGAAGGCCAGGCACTTCGCCGAAAGCTTCGAAGCGCACGGGTTCTCGGTCTGGTGGGATGTCGCGTTGCGCTCGGGCGAGGACTACGACCGGGTGACCGAGAGGGCGCTGCGGGACGCAAAGGCAGTGGTCGTGCTGTGGTCGAAGAAATCCGTCGATTCCCGCTGGGTCCGGGCCGAGGCGACGCAGGCGCAACGCAATAAGACCCTGATCCCGGCGATGATCGAGGATTGCGTGAGGCCGGTGATGTTCGAACTCACGCAGGCCGCCGATCTGTCCCATTGGTCCGGCGATCCTGCAGACACGATTTGGCTGACCTTCCTCGCCGACGTGAAACGCGTCGTGGAGACATCGGGCGAGGGCAGCGGGGACTCGCATCGGGATACCGCCGGGAATGACACTCGCCTCGACAAGCTGGAGGACGCCCGCAATCCGTCGATCTGCGTGCTGCCGTTCACCTGTTTTTCCGAAGAAAGCGCGTTCAAATTTCTGACGGAGGCAATGACTGAAGATTTGATCACGATGCTGGCGCGGATTCCCGGCTTCGTCGTGATCGCCCGGCAATCGTCCTTTGCTTATCAGGGCCGCTCGGTCGACAGCCGCCAGATCGGGCGCGAGCTTGGGGTCCACTATATCGTCGAAGGCAGTCTGAGACCCACCGGCCGACAGGTTCGCGTCGGCGCGCAACTGATCGATGCGACGACCGGCGCACAGCGTTGGGCTGATCGATTCGACGGTCAGGCCGAAAATGTCCTCGAACTGCAGGATCAAATTGCGCGCGCAATCGCCAGCCGGATCGAACCGGAACTCGTTCGTGCCGAATTCGCCCTGGTCCGGCGCCGGCGCGACGCCAAACCGAATGCCTGGTCATGCTTCCGTCAGGGAGCGGGTCTGATCAGCCTCAAAGGCTGGAGCGAAGAAACGCTGACGGAGGCTGCCGCGCTGTTGCGGCAGGCCACCGCTCTGGATCCCGATTTCGCCCTTGCGCGCGCGCAGCTTGCTCTTTTTCTGTCGTTGGGCGCGCGGCTCGGCCTCGTTGCAGACGGCGCGGCGGCCGTGGCGGAAGCGCGCGCGGAAGCCGAACGCGCGGTGACGATCGACCACGACGCCTCCGAGGTGCTTGGCTATGCCGGCTGTGCGCTGGCGGAGCTCGGCGATGTGCAAAGAGGCTGCGAGATACTGGAGCGGGCGATCGAAAACGATCCGAGCAATGCCCAGGCATGGGTCGCATTGGGAAGTTCGTTGTGCTTTTTCGAGAAATCGGCGGACGTGGGATTGGAAAAACTGCGGCACGGGATGCGGCTCAGCCCCCGCGACCATCGGTTGGGATTTTGGGGAACCTTCTATGCGCTGGCATTGGCGAGGCATCGCCGGCTGAGAGAGGCTCACGAGGAAATTCGAACGGCCTGTCGCCGCGATCCGCAGTTCTACGTCGCGCGTATCGTGTTGGCGTTCACCGCGGTAGGTCTCGGCAGCAAGGAAGAGGCAATCGCGGCGTTGCGCGAGGCGCGGCGTCTGCGTCCGCGCCTCTCGCTCGAGGAGATTCAGCTTTTCGTCGGGCGGGGCGGCGCAGCGCGTCTCGCTCCACTCTGGCGCGACGTGCCGAAACCCTCTCGGTGACCGGCATTGGAATTCGCGGGCCAGGCCAAGCAAGCGGTGCCCTGTGCATCCACTCGACGCGAGCATCGGGTGCGAATGACCGGTTCCCATCCAATGCCGACATCCGAGCATTGGCCCCAAGCACGAATTTTATACACCAGCGGATTTGATTGATGATTCCTCAGGAATGCCGGGACGGTTACTACGTTTCCAATGCTTGGGAAACGCAGTAGGTGTCCCCGTATTTTCGAATCGCACAGCAGGTTAAGCGCTGGCCCCCCCTGAAGGCATCATTGAACCTGTCGCCGGATTTTCGTGTCACTCATGCTCGTATATCGTCTCAGCTTCCGCCATTCCGGCGAGAACGTCGGCCGGAGCACGAAGTGAAACTGGATCGCCATTGTCATCATTGAGTCGGTAAGCGGCGAATTCGTGGCGTCTTCCAGCGGTAGGATTGGGTACACGGGTCGTTTCCAAGGCGTTGGTTTGAAGATCGAAGTTGTAAGCCACAGTAATCTCATCCGCCTCCCGTCTTACAAGCGACCCCACCTGAATAAAGTCCCCTCGAATGTGAACGCTGGACGGTAAGATCAGAGTACATCTGTGCGCAGTGCCGTCTACCAATGCGAACGGCGTTGGAGCAACGTACATCTTACGATCACGAACGAGAATATCACCATAACTGCCGAAACCTCTGAAACTTTTATTCTTATGAACGTAGGCCGCTTCGGCATTGAGGAATCCCCCGTGACAAAGCACCAAGTCGAGCACAGGATAGCGATTACCATCCGGCCGCGCAGGATAACGCCCAAACACATAATAGATTGAGCGACCATTGTGCCCACCGCGAGGCACTTGACTGTTGCAATCATAGTCGGCCTCGCGGCCGGGATAGGCCAATCCTTTTACCTCATATCCTTCTGCGCTGTGCACCAATCGAAAATCGGGGTAAGTGTTTCTACCCGGAGAATCATAGTTCAGGTTGAGCGAATCAAGTCGGTTCTTGAACCAGTTCTGGAAGTGAAATTCTTTGTCGCTTCTACCTTCGCGTTCAATCAGATCACCATCTCTGACTGCTTGCACACACAATTTGAAGATGTCAGGTGCAGTTGTCATTGTGCGATGCTAGTTGTCGTTTCATACAAACCGTCCCGTTCATTGAAGCGATTGAGTCGCTCAATGACACCCTCGATCTCGCTCTCGACCGCGTCTAGGACGCGCGTCGCCTCATCCGCAGATGGAAGAAATGAGATTATTCGCAACAGCTGAGCCATCACAATAACGCGCACGTCGTTTCGGCTAAGTCGGCGACCAGATGACCGGAAGCGTTGAACCTGCGTCGCCGCCGCTCCGTTAGCCTTATCGATCAAACAGTGATCCCAGCGCGCGACCATATTTTCCGACCTCTTCCGGCACACCAGAATAACGTCAAGGTCGATTGGCTCCTTTGCTTGGTGCTTAGGCATTGCCACGGACATTTCAGATTTAATCGGATGCGCCGCGGTAATGACAAATCCTGCATTCATCAAGGCACGAAGAACCGCTCGCCAACCCTCGGCCCGAGAGTGATGATAGGTGAAGGCGAGGATGCCGTCGTCCTTCAACACGCGGTTTGCTTCGTTCCACACGTTTGTCAACCGGTCGGTAAAAATAGTTTCCTCTGCGTTTTGTACCTCAGAGTCAGACCGAGTCGTGAGCGACTCTCGACCGGAACCGTTGCCCAAAATGAATCGTTGCCACACATAAAAGAAGTCCGCCAATTGCGAATAATGCACATTGTCGAAGAACGGCGGATCGGTCAAAATCGAGTCCACGGAGCGGTCGGCTAAGTCCGTTCTTCCAGAGTCTCCGCACGAAAGGTACACGCGCTTGCCGGCTTCAAAACCCTGGTAGCTGTCCGCAATTTCGTAACCAATCTTGTCTGACAGCCCAAACACCTTCGCGCCGGATTTTTTCCCCTGACGTTCTATGACGCGCAATTCGAAAGGGTTGTCCGCATAGTCCAACGCACGGGAAATGCGGGTTCGAAACATCGTCGAAAAAGAGCCTGAACTCTTGGGTGTGCCCCAGAGATTTGCCTCGAGAGGCGTCCGTTCGGGCTTCAGAACGTGGTGAGCAAACATATGTCGAACCGCTCCGGTGCCTTCCCCTTTGTACGAGGCGAACATATTGTTGAACTCCAGCGCACCGGTTAGAAGACAGGTGAACAGCTCTCGCAGCACGGGGTCGGGCGTACGCGCAATTCGATTCGCAAGCTTTGATATGCTCAACAACTGCCGCGCGTTGAACATTTCATGCCAGTATTGATAATTATAACCGAGTGCTTGATCGGTGTTGTAACCCGGCTTGATCGCCATGTGCGGGACTCGGTCTCCCTGACATTCAAGCTCTGCTTTTGCGGCAGCGTACAGTGCGTGATCCTGCGCAGTGGCAGCCAGATAAATTTTTTCGCCCCGGGTTGTCAGCACCAATTTTGCGTAGAGCCGATGTCTTGGCGGACCTTGTTTTTCTCTAATCGCATTTGCTATGAGAAACTGCTCTCCGCAACCTGCACACTTCGCTTTCTTGCCCGTTGCCGGGCCGACCTGAGGATCAAATTTTAGCTCGCAACTGGAGCAACAAACGTTGCGGGCGTCAAAATGCGTGGCGTTTACGCCTCCGCATGATGGACAAATTGCCTGCGCTTGAGGTTGTTTCCTTGGGTAAGCGTTTTGGGCAAAAACGTAATTCGCAAACAGATCGACCGAACGGGCGCACTTCGGGCAATCTGCCTGCTTTACCCAGAAATAGTAGAGGACATCCGCGACCGCGCCATCGCTTAATTCCGCACGGTAGTACTTGAGTATCTCCTGAGAAACGTCGCGCTCGATATCGCTGAAAGTTTGAAGAATGGCCGTGCGGTCATGAATCGATAAGGCGTTCTTAACCAGGAAATGGGCAACGGGATTGATATCGCGTCCAATTACACGGGCGCCAAGTTTAACGGCTTCGCACAGAGTGGTGCCACTGCCCATGAAGGGGTCGAAAATCACCGCGTCGCTTTTGACGCGCGCGCGCTTGTGAAAGAGCTCAATGATATTGGTGCCGGAAGGTGCCATGGCACCGATAACCATCGCGCGAAAAACCGTGCCTAGACGCTGTGCCCACCACTTGTGAATGTGCGTCAGAGGTCGACTAACCTCCTTGCGCCAACTCTCGACCTCACAGATGTCGCTCAGCGTCTCGAACGGAAAGTCGCTGTCCTCTAAGGCGCATGAGGTCCCGTTCTTTGGATAAGCGATCTGGGTGTCATCCAGAAACGGCAATGCAAAGGTTTGCGTATTTGCAGATTTTCTGCGAGCTACCCCGCTAGTCGAACTCGATCCGGCGCGTTGTTTAACACTCGGCGTTGCTTGAACATCAGCCGGAGGATTTGTTCGGTCTGGATACGCTTCGGTTAGCAGGTCGTCTTGGCTGTGGTTTGTGCTAACCGCGAGCGAGACGTGGTGCTCGGCCTTCTTACGTAACGCGACGGAAAAGCCACGCAACACCTGGATTTCCCGTACCGAGGGGCGCGTCAGACCCGCACGATAGTTTTCCAGAACGTCGCGGCTAACCTCTAGGGCTTCGCTGATCTCATCAGAGGTTAGTCCACTTTCATCGCAGAGTTGTCCAAACACGTTCATGTTCGACTCAGCAGCACTTTAAAATAGTGTTCGCATTCAGTGGCCGAACATCAAGAATTGTGGTGCCACCAAACATGTTCGTTCTTATATTGTTCTTACGAAGCGTCGGCAATGGGACTGCACGGAGAAAAGGACTTTGTTCATTGTATCCAGAACGAGGAGAAACCGGCGACGGGCTAAGTGAAGCGGGGGCTGGAAAACGGGGGCACGTACTGCATTTCCCAAGCATTGGAAACGAAGTCCTGGCATTTCTTGTTCGGTCTTTCCGCTTCCGGTGCCCTCCAGCGGATGCGCGTCTGGAGACGCGCGCTCCCGGTAGGGCAACTTACTCCGGCGCGAGCGTCACCTGGATGCCGTCGAGGTCGTCTTTGCAGACGATCTGGCAGGAGAGGCGCGAGTTGGGTTCCACCGCCAGCGCCATGTCGAGCATGTCGGTTTCGGAATCGCTCTTCGGGTCGAGTTTCGATAGCCATGTCTCGTCGACATAGACGTGACAGGTGGCGCAGGCGCAGGCTCCTCCGCATTCAGCCGTGATGGGCAGGCCCGCATCGCGCAGGATCTCCATCACCGTCCAGCCGTCGCGGCCTTCGATGGTGTGTTCCTTGCCGTTGCGGTCGGTGGCGATGATGTTCATGAGGAGGGTCCGTTGTCGATCAGATTGGTGGTGAGTAGCGAGTAGTGAGTAGCGAGTGGTGAGTGGTGAGTGGTGAGTGGTGAGTGGTGAAAAAAGGACAAGCTACACCGTATGCGTCGTTCACACTATTCACTACTGACCACTCACCAATCACCAATCACCCTTCTTTCCTTTCACGCCACGCCCAGCTTTTTCTGCAGGGATGACGACGACGTCGTGTACTGGAAGCGGAGCTTCTCGTTGGGCTTGACGATATGAAACGCGGCCTGCGCCATCAGCGCGGCCTCGTGGAAACCGCAGAGAATGAGCTTCAGCTTGCCGGCATAGGTGTTGATGTCGCCGATGGCGAAGATGCCGGGCGTCCTGCTCTGAAACGTCGCGGTGTCCACGTCGACGAGATTCTCGTTGAGGTTCAACCCGAAGTCCGCGATCGGTCCGAGCTTGATGGTGAGGCCGAAGAAGGGCAGGAACGTATCGCAGTCGTGGCGGCGCTCCGTCTTGTCGGCGGCTGCCAGCGTCACCGCTTCGAGCGCGCCGTCCGCGCCGTGCAGCGCCTTGACGCTTGCGACGTGGAAATCGATTTTTCCCGCGTCGCGCAGCGCATGCATCTGGTTGACGCTGTGTTGCGCGGCGCGGAAACCGTCGCGGTGATGCACCAGCGTCAGCTTCTTCGCGATGGGCGCGAGATTGATGGTCCAGTCGAGCGCGGAATCGCCGCCGCCGGCGATGAGAATATTCTTATCGCGGAACTGTTCCATCTTGCGCACGGCATAATGCACGGACTTGCCTTCATACGCCTCGATGCCGGCGATGGGCGGGCGCTTGGGGACGAAGGTGCCCGCGCCGGCGGCGACGACGATAACGGGCGCGACGATTTCCGTGCCCGCATCCGTCGTCAGTTTCCAGCGGCCGTCGGCGAGTTTCGTCAGGCTGTTCGCCATCTGGCCGAAATGGAACTGGGCGTGGAACGGCTTGATCTGCTCCATCAGCTTGTCGGTCAGCTCCTGGCCGGTGACGACGGGCAGGCCCGGAATGTCATAGATGGGCTTTTCCGGATAAAGCTCCGTACACTGACCACCCGGCCGGTCGAGGATGTCGATCAGATGGGTCTTGAGGTCGAGCAGCCCCAGTTCGAACACGGCAAACAGCGCCACCGGCCCCGCGCCCACGATGGCCACATCGGTTTCGATCGCCATATCTACAGTTTTCTCTCGTAGGATTCCGGAAAGGTCACGTGCTTTATGTAGAAAGGGTTTGTCCAACAACCAGCCCCGCTGGCGGGCGCGGCCGGACTTCGCGCCAGCCCTATAGCCAAGCCTTGCGGCAAATCAAACGCGGCGGCACATCAGGGTTGCGATACAACCATTTTGGTAGTAGCGTTACATCGCTCTTTGACATTGTGAAAACTCTTGGCGGGAAAGCAGGAAAGCCGCGCCTTTTCGCTGTTTCTGCCGGGCAGCAGCGGGAAATATTCGCTGTTCCTGGCGGCAACTGGAAGGTCAACCTGTTGATTCTTAAAGGTAATCAGTTTGGGCCGATTTTTCCGCTGTATTTTGCCCCTGTTATGGCCCCTGTTATTCCGGGAACAGCCAAAATCAGGGTTTCAGCCAGCCCTCGACGAACAGCTTCACGGCCGTCGCCTGCGACCTGAGATCGTCGATCGCGTGCGCCGCGTCCCTGATATCGATCGCGGGGTTCAGCCGTTCCGCCGCCTCGGCCGCATCGGCCAGCGCGAATGCTCCCACGCCGCGGGCAGCGCCCTTCAGGGAATGGTTGGTCTCGTGCCAGCCCTTGAGGTCGGCCTTCTCGAGCTGGATGCGCAATTTCGCGATCAGCTGTTCGGATTGTCCCACGAACAGTTTCAGGATCTCGGCGTCAAGTGCCTGATCGCCGCCCGTGTAATGCGCCAGATGCGCAAGATCGACAGGCCGTGCCGACGTCGTGATCGACATTCTCGCTGCTCCAACGATCGCGGCACGCAGCGTGCGCCAGCAAGGTCAAAGCCGCGTTAACGGCGAAATTCAGAACGGCCGCCAGCCGCCGGGAAACGGCGACACGCCGATGATGCGCGCATGCGAAAACAAGACGGCGAGAAACACGATCACGGCGACCCAGAATCTCCAGCCGAAGAATTCGCCGATGCTGCCGCCTACTCTGGCGCCGAACGGAACGTTCGATGTCTTCGCCGCGAAGGCGCCCCACGCCTCGCCCATCTTGCGTTTGCGTTTGGCATCGATCGAAAACGTGCCCAGAATCGAGAGAATCAGGAAACTCCCGAACAGAACGACGGAGGCTTCATCGCCGTTCGCCGCGAGATGAAACGCCGACCAGATCGCCACGCCCCACAAAAACGGATGGCGCGTGATGCGCACCACGCCGTGGATTGTCGCCTCTTTCGACGCGGCACTTTCCTGGCGGATGGACGTGGGATTGGGTGCGAGCAATCCCTGGATGCCCAAGAAGAACGCGAGCGCAACAACGGGAATGCCCAGATGGACGACGCCGGGCCCCAACGAGTAGAGCACCGGATCGGGGCCACGCTGGGCCGCATTGTACGTCATCACCAGCCAGACGATGGCGCCCAGCGAGGCCAGCGAAAACAGTCCCATATACGGGCCTTCGCCGATCACTGCCGTGAAGGCGTCGCGGATGCGTGTGCCGGATATGAGAAGATGGATGCCGAGAAACACCGCCGCGGCGGCATAGAGCATGGTCATGCCGGTCATCTCGGCCCCCTGTTCGGACAGGAAGAGTCCCACGCCGGCCTGCTCATCCGCAAGCCGGCCGGGGAGCGGGTCCCGTGCCGCACATCGCCTTTGGACACAGAGGTTAACGCCCGGCATCGCCCGCCGACATTTTCTGTGGCCAAGTAAGGATAAGTGCCTGAAAACGTTGATCGGCGCTCGCGATGGCGCGGCGACTGTGGTTAAAATAGCTCTGTCAATCTTTTGATCCAGGGGATGAACCATGGCCGGTCCGGAGCGCGCGCAACCGTTGCTGCTTCATCCGCAGACGGCGGAGAAGCCGCTCGATAACGTCGAGCCGCGTCCCGTGGAAGCCTTACCCACCAACATCTGGCCGATGGTGATTGCGGGATTCCTCTGCGCCTTCTGGATCGGCGCATCGGGCGCTTATGCATGGGGCTATTTCGGTCCCGGCGGCATGTTCAAACTGAACCTCCAGGAACTGGCGATCCTCGCATTCGCCACGTTCATGCCGCCGATGCTGATGATCATCGGCGCGTGGGCCTTCACGCGCGGACAGGCGATGGCGTCGGCCGCGGTGACGCTCGCCGCCGCAACGGATCGCTTCTTCGCGGTCGATGAAACAGCATCGCGCCGCGTGGCGCGCCTCGGCCGCACCGTGCGTCATGAACTCGATGCGTTGAATGTCGGAATGGACGGCGCCTTCGCGCGGTTGCGCGCGCTCGAAACCGTGCTCGAAAATCAGATCGCAGCGCTCGACGAAGCCGGAGCGCGCGCCGATGTCCGCGCCGAAACCGCGTCGAGCAGGCTCGGCGAAGAACGCGAACGGATGGATCAGGTCGCGAACCTGCTCATCGACAGCGCGTCGCGTGCGAGCGAAACGATTGCCGGCCGTGCCGCGCAACTGAAGGCGATGGTGGAATCGGCAGAGGGCTCGCTGAAGACCATCGGCCAGTCGCTGGAATCGCAGGCCGCCAGTTTCCAGGCGGCAGCATCCGTCGCAGCCGAAGCGCCGCAAACGGTTGCACTCGAACTCGACAAGCAGGCCAAGCGGATCGAGTCAGTCTCGGATGCGGCGATGGCGCGGGCCGAGTTCGTGCTCGGTCGCCACGAGCGCCACCGCGCCGCGATGTCGGATCTTCTGCAAAACCTGCGCGACGAAAGCACGAAGCTCGAAACCGCCCTGGAATCGCAGCAGAACTCCATGCGGGCCGCCATGGAAGAACTCAGCGCGCAGGCGGAGAAATTCGAAGGTCTCGCGAGCAACGCCGATCGCGATCTCGAACTCATCATGGTCAATGCCACGACGCGCGCCGCGCAGCTGTCGCAAGGTTTCATGCGCGAAGTGGACACCTTGCGCGACACCAGCGAACAGGCGACGGCGACGCTGTCGAAGATCATCGACTCGCTGCGCGAAGCAGGCATCAGCGCGCAGACATTGATCACCGAATCCACGTCCGAAGCGCGCAACAGCACCAAGACGCTGATCGGCGAAGCAATGGCGGAATGCGAAAAACTCCTGCGCGCGGCCGGCGAACTCGCGAACCAGGCGGTGACGGTCAAGGATTCGATGACGCAATCGGCGGAAGACATCCAGCATCACGTGCTGTCGCTGCCCGGCGTCGCCAAGCAGGAAGCGCAACGCGTGCGCGACGTGGTGCGGGCCGAGACGGACGAGATTCTCGACCTGTCGGCGCGCACACTGTCGACGATCCACGCGCGCGCCAACATTCGCCCGCCCGTCGAAGAGCCGGCCGTTGCCGCCGGCGAAACCGAAAATCCCAGCCTGCTGAGCCTCGCGCGCCGTCTGACGCAACGACAGAAACGCAAGGAGCCCGTGAAGGAAGCGGCCGACGATCGCGAAAAATCCTGGGACATGCGCGCGCTGCTCACCGCCGTCGACAGCGGCGACGCGAAGGCGAGGGATTTGAAGCCGGATGCCGCCGCCTCGCTCGGCGCATTGCAGGTCGTGCTCGCAGACATCGCCATCGACCTGAACGAAATCACGCTCGACGCGGCGCCCGCCGAAGAGGAGTGGCGGCGCTACATTGCAGGCGATCGCTCGATTTTCGCGCGCAAGATCGCCGAATCGATCGACGCCGATTCCGTGGACCGGATCACGGCGCTCTATCGCGAAAATCCACGTTTCAAGGATGCCGCGAACGCGTATTTGTCGGAGTTCGAGCTGCTCCTTAATCGCGCCAAGGATAGCGACGCCGGCGGATTGCTCTCGACGACGGTTCTGAGCGCCGACACCGGCAAAATCTATCTTGCCGTCGCCTATTCGCTGGGCCGGTTGTCAGCGTAGGCGACGCAGCCGCACCGCATAGAACCCGTCCATTCCGCCCTCTTCGGCGAGATGTGACGGCAGCGTGCGCAGATCGCCGTCGGCATCGATCAGTTCGTTCAGGCCGAACACTTCGGCCGGCGCGATCGCTTCGCGCCGGAAATCATCGGTGCGGCGCAGGAAATCGCTTGCTTGTTGGGTTGCTTCCTCGTCTTCCAGCGAGCACACCGCGAAGACAAGAACGCCGCCCGGGGCTACCATGCGGCCCGCGGCATCGAGAAGTTCGGCGGCTGTCCGCGCACACAGCTGAATGTCATCGGCGCTCTTGATCCAGGGCAGTTCGGGATGGCGGCGGATCGTGCCTGTCGCACTGCAGGGAGCATCGAGCAGGACGAAATCGACCGGCCGTTCCGGCGTGAAGTCGAGAACGTCTGCTTCGGCGAGTGTCACGTTCAGCTGCAGTCTCTCGAGATTTTCCTTCAACCTCGCGGCGCGCTGTGGTTCGCGCTCGACTGCGATTACATCTGCACCGGCTGCGGCGAGCTGCGCCGTTTTTCCGCCGGGCGCAGCACACAGGTCGATCACACGCTTGCCGCGTACATCGCCCAGCAACCGCGCAGGCAGCGACGCCGCAAAATCCTGCACCCACCATGTGCCGTCGGCATAACCGGGCAGGGCATCGACGCGTCTCGCGTCATTCAGCCGAATTGTGCCGCCCGGAAGCAGGAGCGCCGTTTGGCCAAATGCCGAAGCCTCGACGGCGCCTTTTGACGAAATATCCAGCGGCGCCGGTTGCGCATGCATGCGCGCAATGGCGCGGGTCTGTTCTTCGCCATAGGTGCCGCACCAGCGCGTCCAGAGCCAATCCGGCGTGTTGAGCCGCTCCGCGTCCTGCTGCGCGATGACGCTTGCGCCTTCGCGCGAGATCCGGCGCAAAGTCGCATTGATCAGCGGCTTGAAATGCACGGCCTTGGTGTCGGTGGCCGCCAGGCGGTTGGCGGCGTCGACGGCGGCATGCGCTGGAACGCCGAGGAAAAGCAGCTCGCAGGCGCCGGCCATCAGAATCTCGAGCGTCGATCCCGAACGATGCGGTGCCGGAGTCTTCGCGATGAACGACCGCAGCAGCGCGTCGATCTGCCCGAAGCGCCGCATGGTTTCGTTGGCGATGGCACGCGCAAATCCGGCATCGCGCTGGGAAAGCTGGCTGGGAATCGTTTCGTCGAGGACGACATCGAGCGGCCGTCGCTTGCGCAAGACCTCGCTCAGAACAGTCAGCGCGGCCTTGCGCGCTGCAATGCCGGCAACATCTGCAGCGGCGTCTCCTGTCAAGACCACGGACTCGGCTTGGCTGCCTGGCCCATCTCGGCGGCCATCGCATTGAGACGGGCGATGCGTGCTTCGGTTGAAGGATGGCTCGCGAACAGGCCCGAGAGTCCGCCGTGCAAGGGATTGACGATGAACATATGCGCCGTCGCCGGATTGGCGTCGGCTGCAGGATTGTCGATCTGCGATGCGCCGGCCTCTATCCGTTGCAGAGCGGAGGCAAGCCAGAGCGGGCGGCCGGACAATTCCGCGCCGGCGCGATCGGCTTCGAACTCACGTGTTCTGCTCACCGCCATTTGTACGAGAACCGCCGCGATCGGCGCCAGCAGCGTGACGACCAGCATGCCGATCAGTCCCAGCGGATTGCGGTTGCGGCCATAGCCCCCGAAAAAGAAAGCAAAATTCGCCAGCATCGAAATTGCGCCGGCGATTGTCGCGGTCAACGTCATCGTCAGGGTGTCGCGGTTCTTGACGTGGCTCAATTCATGCGCCAGCACGCCGGCAAGTTCCTCGTTGTCGACACGGCCGAGGAGTCCGGACGTCACGCACACCGCAGCATGTTCGGGATTGCGCCCCGTGGCAAATGCATTGGGCTGCTCGTTGTCGACTATATAAACGCGTGGCATGGGCAAGCCCGCGGCCGTCGCCAACCGGTTCACGAGATGGACAAGATCGGACGCGGTTTCTGCGCTCACTTCGCGCGCGCCATACATGGACAAGAGCATCCTGTCCGAATTCCAGTAGGCGAAGAGGTTGGTACCTGCGGCGAAGACGAACGCGATCAGCATGCCCGGCTCTCCGCCGACCAGAAATCCCACCACCAGAAATAGGCCGGTCAACCCCGCCATCAGGAGCGCGGTGCGCATGGTATTCATCATCGGCAGCTTGCCTTTCACCGGCGGCCGTCTTAGCTCAGAGGGGCCGTCCGTTCCCGATGTAAGGGCAGGATCGCCTCCGTCAAGCGTGGAACGGGAACCGATGCCCGGCGTGAAACAAGAGCCGTCGCAGAACGAGATCGCCGAGCGAATCCGCGCTGCCGGCGAACGGGCGAAGGCAGAGGCCGACGTCCGGCGTAAGGGGAGCATTTCCCCGCCCCAACCGAAGGAAATCGGCGGACGCGATGGGCCGGAACCCACGCGCTACGGCGACTGGGAGCGCAACGGGATCATCTCCGACTTCTAAAGCTGCTTGATCTTCCGGCCTGATCGGCCCATCTAAGGGCCAGCTGGAACGTTTCCAAAGAGCACGCTCATGTTCATCCAGACCGAGACCACGCCCAATCCGGCAACACTGAAATTTCTGCCCGGCCGCGAGGTCATGGGCGAGGCGGGCGTTGCAGACTTTCCGGACAGCGGATCTGCGGAACGCTCGGCGCTGGCAACTGCCTTATTCGCAATTCCCGGCGTTGCCCGGGTCTTTTTCGGCAGCGACTTCATTTCGGTGACCAAGGCCGACGGCGACTGGCGCAATCTGAAGGCGCCGGTTCTGGGCGCGATCATGGACCATTTCACCCGCGGCATGCCCCTGATCGACGGCAGTGCGGCTGAAGCCGACGAGGACACCATTGCCGAAGGCGACATCGAGATCGTCGCGCAAATCAAGGAACTGCTCGACACCCGCGTTCGCCCGGCTGTCGCCAGTGACGGCGGCGACATCGTTTTCAAGGGGTTCGACGGTGGCTCGGGTGTTGTGTTCCTTCACATGCGCGGATCCTGCGCGGGTTGCCCCTCCTCCACGCTGACGCTGAAGAACGGCATCGAAAACATGTTGCGGCATTACATTCCCGAAGTGAACGCCGTCGAAGCGGTCTGAGCCTGCGATTGCGCGGCTGCCGGATCGATTCTAATCCTTGATCGCAGATTCGGAGCCCGCCATGTCGCGCGCCATCAACGACGAAGCCCTGGACACGATTTTCCGTTCGGCCCGCAGCCAGAACAAATGGCTCGACAAGCCCGTCAGCGACGCCCTCCTCATGGCGGTTTACGACCTGATGCGCTGGGGTGCGACCAGCGCGAACTGTTCTCCGGCGCGCTTTGTGTTCGTCGTATCCGACGCATCCAAGGAGCGGCTGAAACCGTTTCTCTCTGCGAACAACGTGTCAAAGGTGATGACGTCGGCGGCGACGGCCATCATCGGGCACGATCTGAACTTCGCAGAGAATCTGCCGCGGCTGTTCCCGCACGCGCCCGATGCGAAGCACTGGTTTGCCGACCCGAAACTTGCCGAGACGACCGCGTTTCGCAACGGCACGTTGCAGGGCGCCTATTTCATGATTGCCGCGCGCGCATTGGGTCTGGACTGCGGTCCGATGTCGGGTTTCGACAATGCCGGGGTGGATCGCGAGTTCTTCGCCGGAACCACGGTCAGATCGAACTTCATCTGTGCCGTCGGCCATGGCGATCCGTCCGGATTGTTCCCGCGCAGCCCGCGTCTGTCGTTCGACGAGGCGTGCAAAATCCTGTGACGCAATGAAGCTTCTGGCCGTCGACACAGCGCTGGGAGCCTGTTCGGCCGCGGTTCTGGACGGTCGGCGGATTCTTGCGCATCGTTTCGAAGCGATGGCGCGTGGCCATGCGGAGCGTCTGGCGCCCATGGTCAGCGAGGTGATGTCGGAGTCCGGTATCGGATTTGCCGAGCTCGACCGCCTCGCCGTGACGACGGGACCCGGCACGTTTACGGGCCAGCGCGTCGGTATCGCGTTCATGCGCGGACTGCGGGTCGCGTTGAAGCGTCCGCTTGTCGGGATGACCACGCTTCAGTGCATGATCGCGGCCGCGTCGGACGCGAGCGGCCCGGGCGCCTGCGTCGCGATTCACGATGCCAGGCGCGACGAGGTTTACTGCGCAGTCAGTCTGGACGGCCAACCGGTCGTGGCCGACCGCCTCTGCCGCTATGCCGACGCGCTCACGCTGGTGGCGGATCACGCGGGCCGATCCCCGATCGTCGTTGCCGGAAGTGCAGGCGAGAAAGCCGCGGCCGACTGGCGTGCGCTTGGCCACGACGCGCGGTTCAGCGGCGTTCTTCAACCCGATGCACTCTGGCTTGCGCGCCTGGCGCTGGGCGCTCCCGAGCCCCATGGAGCGCCGCGTCCGTTTTACCTGCGCGAGCCCGACGCGAAACTTCCCAAAGCGGCCGGATGACGGCGCTCGAAATCGTTGGCGCCTCTCACGCGGACTGTGGCGCTCTGGCCCGCATGCACGCGGCGTGTTTCGAAGAGGCGTGGCCGGAGGACAGTTTTTCTGGGTTTCTCGATTCGCCCGGTGCCTTCATTCTGATGGGGCTGCGCGGCGAAACCTGCGTTGGATTCATCGTCGTCCGGACGGCAGTCGACGAGGCAGAAATTCTAACCGTCGGCGTTGTGCCGTCCTCGCGTCATCGGGGCTACGCAACGCAACTTCTGCTCGCAGCCGGGACGCAGGCGGCGCAGGCCGGTTCGGCCCGACTGTTTCTCGAGGTGGCCGAGGGAAACACTCATGCCTTGCGACTCTATCGCAAATTTGGGTTCGAGATGGTAGGCAGGCGCAAAGGCTATTATCGCGACGGTTCCGAGGACGGCCTTACCATGCGCAGCCCTTTGCCGCTGGCCCGATTGGGAAATAGCGAAGAACTCGATTAGGATCGGCGCCGGAACGCCAAACAGGGATTGAGAGTGAGCCGCATAGAAAAACTTTGCGCAGAAAAAGGCCTTCGGATGACAGACCAGCGCCGGGTCATCGCCCGGGTGCTTTCCGATGCCTCAGATCATCCCGACGCCGAGGAACTTTACCGCCGCGCGTCCACGATCGATCCGCATATTTCCATCGCCACCGTCTATCGGACCGTGAAGCTGTTCGAAGACGCGGGCATTCTCGAGCGTCATGATTTTCGGGACGGCCGCTCGCGTTACGAGGAAGTGCCGGACTCACATCACGATCATCTCATCGACGTGCAATCGGGGCGCGTCATCGAGTTCCGCAACGAAGAGATCGAGCGATTGCAGCGGCGCGTGGCTGAAGAACTTGGCTTCGAACTGGTCGATCATCGCCTGGAGCTTTACGCCATACCCAAGAAGAGCGGCGGTCACTGACGTGCAGTCGCTACGCGCAGCAACAATCCTGTTTGTGTTTTTCGTGCTGACCGTTGCCGGCATTCCGAAGCAATGGCTCGCGCAGAAATACCGCTGGAAAAGCCGCAGAACCTTTCCGCACAATTATCACCGGTTCCTGTGTCGCTTGTTCGGGATCCGGTTGACGGTGATCGGTAAACCGGTCCGCGATCGCGGCGTGCTGATGGTATCGAACCATACGTCCTACTTTGACATCCTGGTGCTGTCTGCAGCCACGCCGGTGTCGTTCGTCGCGAAGAGCCAGGTTGCGAGCTGGCCGTTTTTCGGTCTGATGGCCAAACTGCAGGGGTCGGTGTTTATCGAGCGGGATCGTCGAAGCCAGACAGGCCATTCGAGGGATCTGATCCAGCAACGGCTTCAGGAGGGAGACGCGCTGGTGTTGTTCCCCGAAGGGACCTCCGACGACGGCAATCGCGTATTGCCGTTCAAAAGCGCGTTGATGGGCGCGGCTGAACTCGAATTGACGCTCGACGCCGATGGGCCCGCGCGGCCAGTGCCGGTTCAGCCGGTTTGCGTGTCTTATGTCGGGCTCTATGGAATTCCCATGGGGCGGGAGTATCGGCCCCTGTTTGCCTGGTATGGCGACATGGATCTTATTCCCCACCTGTGGGAAGCGGTCAAAACCGGACCCATCGACGTGGTCGTCGAATTTTATCCGCCGATGACCGCCGAAGCGGAGGGTGGCAGAAAAATGCTGGCCGCCAAGATCGAGTCGCTGATCCGCAGCGGCCAGGCGCGCGCGCTGGCCGGCCTAGACATCGATCTCGCAACCGTGACGTCTGCACCGCAAGGCGCAGGCCACATCGAGATTGCGGAAGTTGCCGCGTGACGGCATGTCTCTGACGCCATGAAAAAGCTGTTTATCAAGACATTCGGCTGCCAGATGAACGTCTACGACTCCGAACGGATGGCGGAGTTGCTGTCGGGCGTCGGTTACGAGCCGGTCGATTCGCCGGATCGCGCCGACATGGTGATCCTCAACACCTGCCACATTCGCGACAAGGCGGCGGAGAAGGTTTATTCGGAGCTGGGCCGGCTCAAGCGCATCAAGGACCGCAGTCGGGAACTCGGCCGGCCGATGGTGATCGCCGTCGCCGGTTGCGTGGCGCAGGCCGAAGGCAGTGAAATCATCGCGCGCCAGGATGCGGTCGATATCGTCGTTGGGCCGCAATCCTATCATCGCCTGCCGGAAATGGTTGCGCGCATTGCCCGTGGCACGGGTCATGTGCTCGAAACCGAGTTTCCCGCGGATGAAAAATTCGATTCACTGCCTGACGTCCATTCGGCAGCGGGGCCATCCGCGTTTCTGACCGTGCAGGAGGGCTGCGATAAATTTTGTACCTTCTGCGTGGTTCCCTATACGCGCGGCGCGGAATTCTCCCGGCCGGTGGTGCAGATCGAACACGAAGCGCGACGAATGGTGGGCCAGGGCGTGCGCGAAATCACGCTGCTCGGCCAGAACGTGAATGCATACCGCGGTGCGGGGCCGGATGATCGGCCCTGGAGTCTCGCCAGGCTGCTGGGGCGTCTGGGTGACATTGATGGTCTCGAACGGCTTCGCTACACGACCAGCCATCCGCGCGACATGGGCGACGATCTCATCGCTGCCCACCGCGAGCTGGACAAATTGATGCCGTATCTGCATCTCCCCGTGCAATCAGGATCGGATCGCATCCTTGCGGCCATGAACCGGCAGCACGACGCCGAAGGGTATCTGCGTCTTGTCGAGCGCGTACGAGAAACCAAACCCGAAATCGCCCTGTCGTCCGACTTCATCGTGGGATTCCCGGGCGAGACGGACGCAGATTTCGATGCCACCATGACGCTTGTGCGCGATGTGGGGTATGCGCAGGCGTTCTCCTTTAAATACAGCCCGCGTCCCGGCACGCCCGCGGCTTCGAACGGCCGGCAGGTTCCGGAAGACGTGAAGTCGGCACGATTGACGGCGCTGCAGGAACTCCTCAGCCGCCAGCAGGCGCGCTTCAATGAGGGCTGCGCGGGAAAAACCATGTCGATCCTGTTCGAGAAACCCGGACGCAAGGCGGGGCAGGCTCTTGGCAGAAGTCCCTATCTCCAGCCCGTGCATGTCGAAGGCGCTGCGCATCTCATTGGCCGCATCTGCGATGTCCGCATCGACGCGGTTCTACCGAACAGCCTGCGCGGTGTGATCGACGCCGATCGCCGGGATCGTGAGCAGGTTCTCCATTGAGCCCGGCGAAAGGCAACGGCGGAACGACGCGCGAGCAGGTCACGCTGGAATTCCCCGACAATGCCGTGCTCGCCGCACTGAGCGGCGCACATCAGAAGAATCTGATTCGTGTCGAGCAGAAGCTGGGTGTGCGGGTTGCGGCGAGGGGCAATCTGGTTTCCGTCGAAGGCGCGTCCGCCGCGCGCGAACAGGCCGCAGCGGTTCTGCGCGCGCTTTATGCGCGCATCGCTGCCGGAGAGAGCGTGGGGCTGGCGGAGGTCGACGCGGAAATCCGTTTTGCGCTGCACGACAAGAGCCAGCCTTCGGCGGGCGATTTCGGCAGACCTTCCATACGCACCGGTTCCGGGCGCATCTCGCGGGCACGGTCCCCAGCGCAAGGCGCCTATCTCGACCTGATGCGTACGCATCCGCTGGTGTTCGGGATCGGGCCCGCGGGGACGGGGAAGACCTATCTTGCCGCCGCATTCGGCGCCCATCTGCTGCACGAGCGCCAGGTCGAACGGCTCATTCTGTCGCGGCCTGCGCTGGAAGCGGGAGAGCGGCTCGGCTTTCTGCCGGGCGATCTGAAGGACAAAATCGACCCCTATCTGCGGCCGCTCTACGACGCGCTGTTCGACACCATGGGCGAGCAATGCGTGAAGCTGATGGAGAGCGGCGTCATCGAAGTCGCGCCACTCGCGTTCATGCGCGGCCGCACACTGGCGCGCGCTTTCGTCATTCTCGACGAGGCGCAGAACTGTTCTCCTGCACAGATGAAGATGTTTCTCACCCGCCTCGGCGAAGATTCGCGCATGGTCGTTACGGGGGATCCCACCCAGAGCGATCTGCCGGGCGGGCGCGGGGAAGGACTGAGCGAGGCGCTGCATTATCTATCCGATGTGGAAGGCGTTGCCGTCGCGCATTTCACGGACAAGGATGTCGTGCGTCATCCTCTTGTCACACGCATCGTGCGGGCTTATGCGCAGGCAGACGCCAGCAAGGGCCGCGGCTCATGAGCAGGTCTCGGCCGTCCGAGGCGCGGTCGCGCAAGACGACTTCGATCGCGTGGCGGATCGATGACCCGGGTTGGCGCGGCGTAGAGCTGCCGGTGCTGCGCAAGGCCGCGCGGACGGCGCTGGCCGAGGCGGGGCAGACCGGCGCACTGACCGTTCTGCTGACGTCCGACGACCGCTTGCGAGAACTCAACGAAAAATTTCGTGGAAAACCCAAACCCACGAATGTGCTGTCTTTTCCTGCCGCATCGGCGGAATCGGGCTATTTGGGCGATATCGCGGTGGCTTTCGGCGTGGCCGAAGGGGAAGCGGAGGCGGCGGGCAAGGCGCTGTCGGGTCATGCCGCTCATCTCGTCGTGCATGGCATCCTCCATCTTCTGGGGTATGATCACGAGTTCGCGCGCGATGCGCGCATCATGGAAAGTCTGGAAGTGGCCATTCTGAAACGGGTGGGTGTCGGCGATCCCTACGCCGGCGCCCTGGCAGCGGAATAAGATGCACCGCATGCCTGAAGACGATCATTCGAACGGTGGGCCCGACGGCAAACCGCTGTCGCTGATACAACGATTGGCCAAGATTCTCGGCGTCGACACGGACGCTCAGTCCATGCGCGAAAGCCTGGAAGAGGTCATCGAGGAGAGCGAGCGGCAGAGCCCTGCGCTCTCGCCGCAAGAGCGCGTCATGCTCGCCAATCTCCTCAAATTCGGCGAGCTGCGGGTGGCGGACGTCATGGTGCCGCGTGGCGACATTGTCGGCGTCGAGGAAAGGACGCCGCTGCAGGATCTCCTGATCCGCTTTCGCGAGGCACAACACTCCCGGTTGCCGGTCTATCGCGAAACGCTGGACGATCCCATAGGGCTCGTGCATATCAAGGACGTGCTCAATCTGCTCGAGCCGGGCGCAAATGGTTCGATGCGCGTCTCCGATACGCCCATCTCCAGAATCAAACGCGAGATCATCTTCGTTCCACCATCGATGCCGGCGCGCGATCTGCTGGTGAAGATGCAGTCGAGCCATATTCACCTGGCGCTCGTGATCGACGAATATGGCGGAACCGACGGTCTTGTTTCGATCGAGGATCTCGTTGAGGAAATCGTCGGCGACATCGACGACGAGCACGACACGGAAGATGCGCCGCAGCTGCGCGCTCTCGACGGCGGCGGATACGAAGCAGATGCCAAACTCGATCTCGAGGACTTCAAATCCGGAACCGGCATCGATCTGGCGCCGGAAGAATCCGAGGAGGAAATCGATACATTGGGCGGCCTCGTGGTTTCGCTGGCCGGCCGCGTGCCTCAGCGGGGCGAAATCATCCCGCATCCGTCCGGTTATGAATTCGAAATCCTTCAGGCCGATCCGCGCCGCGTGAAGCTCTTGCGCATCCGGCCTGCTTCCGCCGACAAACTTGCGGCCGCAGGTTCAGCACAGCGGCACTGAGGAAATGAACTTTCTTCACCGAGTTCGATCGCTTGCCGATCAGGCGCGGCACCTTGCGCGTGTCGCGACCGAGCGTGTTCGTGCGCTCTCAGGATGGCAGCGATGCGCCTGTGCACTGGCTGCAGGGCTCGTGTCCGCACTGTCCTTCGCCCCGTTCAATGTCTTCCCCTGTCTGCTGGTTGCGTTCGCCGTCCTCGTGCTTCTCATCGACGGTTCTCAGAAGGGCGGACGGCATCCGTGGCGCGCGGCGCTCATCGGCTGGTCGTTCGGGTTTGGTTACTTCCTCGCCGGACTTTATTGGGTCGGTTATGCGTTCACGGTCGATGCCGTCGATCATGCCTGGCAGATCCCGTTTGTCGAAGCGTTATTGCCGGGCGGCCTGGCGTTGTTTCCGGGCCTGGCCTGCGCGTGCGCGGCGTGGCTTTGGCGGGCGGGATCAGCGCGTATCCTGGCGTTTGGTGCGTGCTTCGCAATTGCCGAATGGTTGCGCGGCCACATATTGACGGGCTTCCCCTGGAACCTGGCGGCATATTCCTGGGGTGCGGTATTGCCGATCTTGCAAAGCGCGAGCGTGATCGGGGCCTACGGCCTGACGCTTCTGACCGTGCTCCTCGGCGCTTCTCTTGCGGATGTCTTCGATGATGCCCGGGCTCGTCGCCTGCCGGCGCTCATGGTTGCGATGTTCGCCTTGCTCTGGCTTGGAGGATCGCTGCGGTTGGCGATGGCGACGCTCGGCAATGTCAGCGGCGTCGAGTTGCGTCTGGTTCAGCCAAACGTGCGCCAGCAGGACAAGTATGTTCCGGAGTACCGCGCCAGGAACTGGCAGGAACTCATCGATCTTTCGACGAAACCATCGTCCATTGTACCGACCCACATTATCTGGCCGGAAGCAGCGCCGCCTTACTTCATCACGCGCGTTCCGCCGTGGCTCGATGACATCGCGGTTCTGACGGCCGGACATCGCGTCCTGCTGACAGGCTCCGAACGCGTTCTGAATTCTCCGGAAAAAGGCATCGAGTTTTTCAACAGCCTCTATATCTTCGCCGGTGGCGGCCAGATGCTCGACGTGTACAACAAATTTCACCTTGTGCCATTTGGCGAATATCTGCCTCTTGCGGGCCCGCTGTCGAAGCTTGGACTCTCCAAGCTCGTCGACAGCCCCGGAGGATTCACACCGGGTGACGGACCTCACACTTATCCGGTGCCCGGCGCGCCCAACGTGGGCCCGCTCATCTGCTATGAAATTCTCTTTCCCGGCGCCGTGATCGGCGACACGCGTCCTGGCTGGCTTGTCAACGTGACGGATGACTCATGGTTTGGGCCTTCCACGGGCCCCTATCAACATTTGGTGACCGCCCGGGTTCGAGCAATCGAGGAAGGTCTTCCGGTGGCCCGGGCCGCCAACACGGGCATTTCGGCCGTGATCGATCCCTATGGCCGCGTCATTTCCAGTCTCGCGCTGGACCGTGCGGGAATCGTTGATTCACCACTGCCGAAAGCGCTGCCGATAACGCTGTACGGGCGTTTGGGAGATGCGGTCTTTGCTCTCATGCTTGCGATGTGCGCCCTCGCAGCCCGACCGTGGACGCTGTATAATCGCGGGAAGTTTAGGCGCAGTGCAACCTAAGGGACGCATTTTTTTGGGCGGGAGAATCTGCCTAAGTTCGCCCGCCGAACAAAACAAGTCACAAGTAAACCGGTGCCCAAAAAACAAGCCAATCCGATTGATGGACAAGTCGGCAATCGTGTTCGCCTTCGCCGAATGCTGATCGGTATGAGTCAGGAAAAATTGGGAGAACTCCTCGGTCTGACGTTTCAGCAGGTCCAGAAATATGAGAAAGGAGTTAATAGAATTGGCGCAGGCAGATTATATCAGGTTGCACATATACTTGGTGTTCCTGTCGGTTACTTCTATGAGGGAGTGATGGACTATCCGGCGGATGGCAGCCGGCGTCACGACGAAGCGGATGTGCCACCCGTTGTCGAATTCCTGTCCAGCGGAGAAGGGCTGCAACTCACGCTTGCCTTTATGCGGATCAAGGATCCCAAGGTGCGCAAACGCGTGCTGGACTTGGTCAAGAGCCTCGCAAACGGCGAAGACGCACAGACCAAATCGCCCCTGTAGGCACTTATCCCACACATGATATTTTGAAATATCCTACGGGCTTGGTGTGCCTCGATCCGTCAAACGGGAACAGCACGCCCAACTCACGTCCGGCGCTCCTGTGACAAATGGTTGCGTCCCAGCCGAATCCTCGCCTATTGGGGAACATGACCGACACCGCGCAAGCCTCTCCCGTCGACCAGCTGATTGCACTGCTCGATCTGGAATCCATCGAAGTCAATATCTTCCGCGGCACGAGCCCGCAAGACCGTTCGCAGCGCGTGTTCGGCGGGCAGGTGCTGGGCCAGGCGTTGGTGGCCGCGTCGCGCACGGTCGAAGCGCGGTTCTGTCACTCGTTGCACGCCTACTTTCTCCTGCCGGGCGACCCCAAAGTCCCCATTCTCTATGAGGTCGACCGCAGCAGGGACGGCGCGAGCTTCAGTTCGCGCCGGGTGGTTGCCATCCAGCACGGCCGGCAGATTTTCCACATGTCGGTCTCGTTTCACATCTCCGAACCCGGGCTGGAACACCAGATCGAGCCACCCAAAGTGCCCCAACCCGAAGCACTGCCCACCGAAGATGATTTCCGCCGGCAGATGGCGGACAAGATCCCCCAGGAATACCGGGAGCACTTTCTGCGCAAGCGTCCGATCGAGCTGCGCCCGGTCGACCGCTCGGAAATATTTCGCCCGGACAAGCGGCCGCCCCAACAATGCGTGTGGGTTCGCGCAACGGGGGCTTTGCCCCAGGACGTTGCACTTCAGCAATGCGTTCTGGCCTACGCGTCGGACATGACTCTGCTCGACACGTCTCTGCTTCCGCATGGGATCGGATGGTTCGACGATCGCGTTCAGCTCGCCAGTATCGACCATGCGATGTGGTTTCATCGCCCTTTCCGCGCAGACCAATGGCTCTTGTATGTTCAAGACAGCCCGAGCGCGTCCGACTCGCGCGGCTTCAACCGGGGTCTTGTTTTTACGCAGGAAGGCAAGCTCGTGGCTTCAGTCGCGCAGGAAGGATTGATTCGCGTACGCGATTCCGCGTCGAAGGCCTGATAACGCGGATTGGCAGTTATGAACGAATCCTGAAATGGGACAGCCGCCGTTAATGACTTGATAATCTGGCGGCGTTGAAATCATCGGTAACCTGTAAGTGTCGAGGGTTGCCATGCTGCTCAAGCAGTTCAAACGCTTTCTTCTGAACAACAACGCCAATGTCGCGATGACATTTGCTCTCGCTCTCGTTCCGCTGATCTACCTCGTCGGAATGGGCTACGACTATACGTCTGCGAGCTCGCGCGAAGATCAGTTGGGCGCGATCGCGGACGCGGCGGCCCTGGCGGCGGTAACGCCTGCCATGATGTCGAAGACAGACTCAGCATCCATTACCGCGGCCCAGGACACATTCAACGGACAGGCAGGCGCGTTGCCGGGCGTTACCTACAACGGCAATTCGGGGCTCACGGTAACGGTCGCCGACTCGCTCACTACCCGCACGGTGACTGTTGGCTTCAAAGCGACATCGCAGAACGCCTTTCCGAACATTCTCGGCATGTCCGGTATTGCGCTCGCGGGAACGTCGAAAGCCGTCGGAGCGTTGGCGCCTAACATCAACTTCTATCTGTTGCTCGACAGTTCTCCGTCGATGGCAATCGCAGCCACCCAGACCGGCATCAACACGATGGTCGCAAATACCTCGGCGCAGGGCGGCTGTGCGTTCGGCTGTCACGAATCGGATCCGAAAGGGGAAAGCCCCGCACTCGGCAATCCGAACAGCGAGGACAATTACGCGCTTGCGCGCTCTCTCGGCGTCACGCTGCGCATCGACAACGTGACGACAGCCGTCGAAGATCTGATGTCGACCGCGCAAAGCACCGAGACCGAAAACCATGCCAGCTATGAGGCAGCCATCTATACGTTCAGCACCTCGGTGACGTCGATCGCGGCGCTGACGTCAAACCTCAGCCAGGCCCAGACAGAGGCGGGCAATATCTCGCTTCTGGAAGTCTACAAAAACAACTATCTCACCCAGACCAACGCGAACAACGATACCGACACGGATTTCGACGCCGCCATGACGACGCTCAATACCGACATGCCCAACCCCGGCAACGGAACGAATACGAAGGGCGACACGCCGCAGGAAGTTTTGTTCCTTGTGACGGACGGTGTGGAGGACGAGTCGGTCAATGGAAGCCGTCAGCAATCGGTGATCAAGACAAGCGATTGCACGACGATCAAAAATCGCGGAATCCGGATCGCGGTGCTCTACACTGAATATCTGCCGCTCCCGACCAATGCCTGGTACAACGAGTACATCTCGCCGTTCCAGTCAAATATCGGCCCGACGCTGCAGACATGCGCTTCGCCCGGTCTCTACTATGAGGTCTTGACGGGCGGTGATATCAGCGAGGCGCTCGTCGACCTCTTCCAGAAGGCCGTACAGACCTCCTATCTCGCGCAGTAGCTGGGGGCTCGAGGTGAGCGATCATTCCGGAATTTTTCCCTGCAGGGTAAGCGGGCCATGTCTGCGACGCGTCGAATGCTCAGTATTGACAGAACGATTTGATAGTGCGGAACGGCTACGATTTCCGACAGGCGACGGGGAAAACTGTCTCAACTCAGGATACGAGTGACGCCATGAAGGAGAGAACAGGAAGAAGAGAGGGAGGGACGGTTTCCTTTCTCCGGTTTTTGCGCACCGAGCGTGGCGCGACGGCAGTTGAGTTCAGTCTGGTCGCCGCTCCGTTCATCGCTCTTCTCGTGGCCATTCTTCAAATCGGTGTCGTGCTGATCGCGCAGTCGGTGCTGCAAACCGCAACCAGCCAGGCCGCCAGACTGATCATGACCGGCCAGGCGCAGAACCAGGGCATGACGTCCGCTCAGTTCCAGAGTCAGGTCTGCACCGACGTAACTCCGTTGTTCAATTGCGGCGGCATTTACGTCAGCGTTCAGACTTACGCGACGTTCGGCAGCATCACACTCACCAGTCCGATACAGAACGGCGTGTTCAATGCGGGAAGCATGCAATATAATCCGGGCGGACCGGGCGACATCGTCGTCGCGCAGGCTTTCTATCAATGGCCCGTATTTCTGGCGCCGCTCGGTTTCAATCTGTCCAATCTGAACGGCAACAAACTTCTCATCGTTGGAACGGCGGCCTTCCGAAATGAACCGTACTGACGCCAAAGCCGCGGTCGCACCGCGCCAGCGCCTTCGCCTGCTCGATGCGACGAGGCGGATTCTTTCCCGCAGCGATGGTTTTGCGGCCGTCGAATTCGCGATGATCCTGCCGTTTATGCTTCTTCTCTATCTCGGGAGCTTCGAGATTTCCGAGGCCATTGCGGTGAAGCGGCAGGTGGCGCTGACGGCAAGTACTGTCGCCAATATTGTTACGCAGTACGCATCCGTCAGTCAGACAAATGACATGCCAGACATTCTCGACGCATCGTCGACGGTTTTGACTCCATATCCGGCGGCAAAAGCAGTCGTCACCGTGTCTCTGGTGACAGTTGATGCCAACGGCAACGCGACGGTGACGTGGAGCCAATGCCTGAACGGCACGGCGCGGCAGGCCGGCCAGGCCGTGACGCTCCCCGCCGGCCTGAACGTTCCGAATTCGTCGGTCGTGATGGGCGAGACAAGCTATGCGTACACGCCAATCATGGATTTCCTGCACATGGGAACGCTGAACCTTTACTCGTCGGTCTTCATGTCTCCACGATCGTCATCGGGTACCATCAATCTCACTCCGTGAACGGACGTTGCACTCTTTGCATCTGTCGGTCACGCGGCTGCAGCAGAGGAACGGGCGGCGATTTAACATCGCATCAATTTCGGCCGGATATTCTGCTCGTCCATGCGCTCACAGCCGTCTCTCCGTCCCCTGGATCTGTCCGCCGAGCTCGTTTCGGCGATCGCATTCGGCCTTGTGGTCGGCTACGCCGGCGCGATGTTCGCGACCTTCATGTCGCATATCTGGATATTGGACGAACACGGACATCCTGTCGTCGAGGATTTTGCGGCCTTCTGGACGGCGGGGCAGCAAGCGCTGAAGGGCGCAGCCTCTGCGGCCTACGATTCACACCTCGAACACGCAGCCGAAGTTGCAACCATCGGGCATCCGTTTCCCGGAACGCTGGGTTGGTCCTACCCGCCTGTATTTCTCTTTGTTGCGGCAGCGCTCGCGCTCTTGCCCTACACGGTGTCGTTCCTGCTCTGGGGAGCTGCGACCCTGGGCATCTATGCTTGGGTCGTCGCCGCGATTACCAGGCGAGCTCTCGCATTTCTGGTCGCGTGTGCCGCGCCCTGGGTTTTGACCGCGCTGATGCCGGGACAAAACGGCTTCCTGACCGCAGCGCTCGCGGGAGCAGCTCTGCTCAACATCGAGAAGCGTCCGGGAGTTGCAGGGCTGTTTCTCGGGCTTCTCAGCTACAAGCCGCAATTCGGCGTTCTGTTTCCTCTTGTGCTGGCGTGCAGCGGGCACTGGCGGACATTCGGGTGGGCATTCGTGAGCACGATCCTGCTTAACCTGCTCGCGGCAGCCGTGTTCGGGTTTGGAACGCTGGGCGCGTTCGCGCATGCACTGTCGGGAGCGACGCAAAGCCATCTGACGCACGCTGGAATCGGTTGGAATAAGCTGCAAAGCGCTTACGGTCTGCTGCGCTCTCTGGGGGCACCGGCCTCGGCTGCATGGGTGGGACAGGGGTTGGTCTCGCTGTCCGCTGCGGCCGCGGTTTCATTCTACTGGCGAAGCCGTGCATCCTTCGAGCTGAAGGCTGCCGCTCTTGCCGCCGCGATCCCCCTGGTTACGCCTTATGTGTTTGTCTACGACCTGCCGCTTCTGGCCATTCCGTGCGCGTTTGTGTTCCGGCAGCGGTCGTTTGACCGAACCGAGCTCTGGTTGATCGCGGCAACCGCGCCATGCATCTTCGCGTTTCTCTGGATACCGTTTCCGAGCGCATTCGCCGCGAGCCTTGCGATTGCGGCAATCGTGGCCCGGAGGATTTTGCAGGATATCGAGTTCGCGCTGCCGAATCTCCGGCCTGCCGCCCAGACGTGACGCGCAGGCGCTCCGAGCGGGCGCAATCCCAGATACGATTCTGATCTACTCTGCTATTGCACCGGGATAGCTGCAGTTCCGGTGGAACCGCCGCTCGCGCTCTTCGATGCGGCGTCTTCATGCGTCGAGATGCCCGTTTCGGTATTCGAGACATATGGCGGCACGTCGCCCGGTCGAGGAGCGGCTTCGCAATGAACGCGCGTGCACGAATAATTGTATTGTCCTCCGCCCTGATTGAAGGTGACGGCCTGGATCCCGTTCATCACCGTGACCTGCTGATTCGATATCTGTCGTCCGTCTGCGTCGAGGGCGATGAGATTGGTGACGCCGAATGTCTTGCCCAGCACGAACGCATGGCGAGCATCGACGATGTTGATGTCGGCGATCGTCGGATTTCCGATATACATTGTCTTCGCCGGCCGTTCCAACGTTACCATTCTCGCCTGATCGACAACGACGCCGATGCCGCCCGGTTTCGCAACCTTGTGCGGATAGGTCTTGTGCAAGGTTGTCGCGGAGGTCATTGCACCGGGAACAACAAGTGCCGATGCCAGCAGTGCCACGAAGAGAGTCCGGCCCATGACGATGATCCGATGATGTTTCCGTGCGCAGCATAGGCGTGTCGCGTAAAGGAAAATTTAAGCCCCCTATTGGCTGCAATTTCGACGTGCAACTTAACAGAATCCTTACAGCGTTCGCGCAGAGTCCGTGCGGCACGATTCAGCTGTGACACTCATGATGGATATTGCGGTAGCGAACAGGTCGACTGTCTCCGGCTGGCTGCGCAACCCGGATTTCGACACGCTGCTGATCTGCGGCCTGACGGCACTTGCGCTTGCGGCCGGCCTGCTGATCGCGCTTCAGCCTATCGCGCTGCCGCTCGTCTTGCTCGCGGACAACTGGTTGCTCGGTTACCCGCATGTCATTGCGACTTTCACGCGGATTGCGCCCGATCGCGCCGCCATGCGAACGCATCGCTTTACGCTGTTTGTGCTTCCGATTCTGGTGGTCGCCGCGACGGCGGCGCTTGCCATCGGCGTGGGCATCACGCTCGTGGCGACGATTTACTTTTATTGGCAATGGTATCACACCGTCCGGCAGAGTTGGGGCATCTCCCAGCTTTACCGCCGGAAGGCGAAAGGCCGCGTCCTGGAAAGCCCGCATTTTGCGGAAGCCCTGTTCGTGCTCGTTCCCCTCTGGGGACTGTTACACAGGCTGACGAAGGCTCCGGATCATTTCCTCTATCCGAACCTGCCAATTTGGGTGCCGCCGGTTCCCGTGGCCGTGGCCGATGCGGTGGGCATCATCGCGTGTGCAGGTCTTGCAGTCTGGTTTTTGGCGCGGGTCCGCGAATTTGCCAGGGGCGAACTTCCCTTGCTTCATACCCTGTTTTCGGCAAGCCACTACGTCGTCTTCATCGTCGGCTACATCGTCATGGACGACGTGTCCGGCGGCTGGGTGGTCACCAACATCTGGCACACAGGCCAGTATCTCATGCTCGTTTGGCTCTTCAACGAGAACGCAGTGGGCGCGGGCGAGGGTGGCTGGTTCAGGCGTATTACCGGCGGTAACCGAGCCGTTCCCTACTTTCTGCTCTGCTTTCTCGTCGCATTTGCGGTGTATATGGGCATCAACCGCTCCTTCGCCTGGGGGCCTTCGGCGCTGGTTCTTGCAATCATCGCCAATCAAACGCTCAACTTCCACCACTTCATTACCGATGCACTGATCTGGCGTTCGCGGCGTTCCCCCGCAGGCTCTCCGGCCTGAGCGCCGGTACTCCGGCAGCATTCCGGTTCAAGTGCATGCCGGCCTGATTCTTTCCATAGGTAAATGTCGCGCCAATATTCATCATCGCAATCTCTCGATACGCATCTTTTCGTGCCACTTCAGCACACTCTGCGGACGCAGGTGTTTTCCCGCTTAATCGCGCATTAATCGACCTCTCTTAGGCTGCACATGTGTCCAAGCGACGGGCCGCTTTCGAAGATCGGCACTGGCTGGACGTCCTAGGGTGTCAATCAACGGAGGCTTACATGAAAAATCTTGTTTCTCGTTTTGTGCGCGATGAATCGGGCGCAACTGCCATTGAATACGGCCTGATTGCCGCCGGCATTGCCGTCGTCATCATCACCGCCGTTCAGCTCATCGGCACGAACCTGAAGGGCACGTTCTCGAGCGTTGCCAGCGCCGTCGCGCCGTAATTCCAGCGCGACTTCGAAGTCGAAACAGACGCGGCGGCTGCACAGGCCGCCGCGTGGTTTTCGTCAAAGCAGCTCCCGCGGCGGTCATCCGTGACAATCGAGCTCCTGTTAGTGTCTGCCATTCTTGCCGGATGCCTCGTTGCGGCCGCAGGATGGGACCTCGTTACCTATACGATCCCGAACCCCATACAGATCGCGCTTCTGGGCAGTTTCGTCCTGTTCGCCGTCGTCAGCAGCATGTCGACCGGCCTGATCGCCGGCCACATCACGGCCGGCCTCATCGGCCTCGTCATCGGCTTTGCGCTCTTCGCGTTGGGATATGTGGGTGGCGGCGACGCGAAGCTCTTTGCCTGCGTTGCACTGTGGTTCGGACTCACAGATCTCATTTCCTATGCGCTGACTGCATCCATCTTCGGCGGAGCTTTGACCCTGGTGCTCCTGTTCTTCCGCAAGGTTCCTCTTCCCACCATACTGGCGCGGCATTCCTGGCTGCTGCGTCTTCACGACGAAAAGGCGGGTATTCCCTATGGCGTCGCGCTCGCCGCCGGCAGCTTCGCCATTCTTCCCTATACGGAAATCTTCCGCGCGAGCATGGCGGCCTAACTCTGCCAATTCGTAGGGGCTGATTAATCACTTTCTAAAGGGTTCCGTGGTCGTATCGGCACAAAGGAGCCGATTTCATGCCCATGCAGCGCGTCCTTGTTCTGGCGGGTGCGTTCGTCGCCGCCGTCGTCGTGGCGTTCCTCGTCAGTCACATGTTGGGTGGCGGAACACCGAAGGTCAACGCCGCCTTGCCGCCGCCACGTATTGCGACAAAGCAAGTCCTTGTCGCGTCGGCTGACTTGTCGCCGGGAACGCAGCTGACCGATTCATCGGTGCGCTGGCAGGAGTGGCCGAAGGCAAATGTCGATTCCAGTTTCATCACACAGGATACGAATCCGGATCTTCACCAGGTTGTGACGGGTGCCGTCGTGCGTGCCCCGCTGGTGAAAGGCGAACCGCTGAACAGATCCAAAATTGTCGAACATGCACAGGGTGCCGGTTTCATGGCGGCAATGGTTTCGCCCGGCATGCGCGCGGTTTCGATCCCGATATCGACGGAAACGGGAGCGGGCGGATTCATCCTGCCGAACGATCGCGTCGATGTGATTTCGACACGACAGATATCTGATAGTCCACGGCGATTCAGTTCGCGCGACGTGCTCGACAACGTCCGCGTGTTGGCAGTGGACCAGACCTATGAAGGCAAAGACGAGAAGACAGTGCTCGCCAAGACCGCGACGCTCGAACTGTCGCCGGCCCAGGCCCAGGTCGTGGAGCGCGCCCAGGCGTCAGGAACCCTGTCTCTCTCTCTTCGCCCGCTTCAGGACGGCGATGCAGCGGGCGTTAAGGCCGTGGCGGCCGCCACGCAATCGGCACCGCCGACAGTCGAATCCGGCGAGGTCGATGTCATCCGCTATGGGGTCGACAAGCCCGCCAGCTTTGGACAGAAGGAGTAACGCCATGCGGCGTGGCATCCTCACGATTGCGCTGTCAGCATTACTGGCGCTGACGTTCCCCACGACGGCTGCGGAAACGCTGCAGGGGAACGTCGAAAGCTCGGGTTCCAGGTTGATCACCGTCACGGCGCGCGGATCCGGACCGGTGGTCGAACATCTCACTCTTGGACGCCACAAGGCCGCAATCGTTCAGCTCGACACCGATGCACGCGACGTTCTCGTATCCGACCCGAAAATACTCGACGCGGTTATCAAGACACCGCGGCGCGTTTTTCTGCTCGGCACGGAGACCGGGCAGGCGAGCGCCTATTTCTTCGACGGATCGGGGCGCCAGATTCTGACGCTCGATGTGAGAGTCGAACGCGATGTTTCGGAACTCGAGCGCGTCATTCGCGAGACAATTCCCGACGCCAACGTAAAGATCACGGCGCTCAACGACGACATCGTGCTGACAGGCACCGTACCGAACGCCATAGAAGCGACGCGCATCTACAATCTCGCTCTGCGCTATGCGGTGGATCCCTCCCAGCAGGTCGATCCGACGAAAGTCGAGAACATGATCAGCGTGAAGGGGCGCGAGCAGGTGATGCTGAAGGTGCGCATCGCCGAGATGGCGCACAACATTTCCAAGCAGTTCGCCGTCAACCTCAGCGCCGCCGGTTCGCTCGCCGGAGTGCCGTTGATTGCCCAGACGGCAAATCCATATGGATTGATCGGCTCTGCGCTGTCGGCGGCTTCCGGAGCCCAGATCGGCAGCGTGGGATCCAATCCGTTGGCCCCGGGACCGAATAACGTGCAGGGTCTCCTCAACGCGCTTGATCAGGTCGGACTTGCCCACACCCTGGCCGAACCAAATCTCACGGCGGTATCCGGAGAAACGGCGAAGTTCCTGGCCGGCGGCGAATTTCCCGTTCCGGTGTCGCGCGATCAGTTCGGCAACGTCACGGTCGATTTCAAACAGTTCGGTGTCGGGCTTTCGTTCACGCCTGTGGTCGAGAGCGAGAACAGAATCTCGTTGCAGATGTCGACCGAAGTGAGCGAACTCACCAATGAAGGCGCCTTTCTGGAGACGGTGCCGACCGGATCCAACAGCGCCGCCGGCCTGAACGTTCCGGCCTTGGCCGTCAGGCGCGCGGAGACAACGGTCGAGTTGCCGTCTGGCGGCAGCTTCGCGATCGCGGGTCTGCTTCAGAACACGACCAAACAGGTGATCGACGCATTTCCCGGTCTGAAGGACATGCCGGTGCTGGGCGCTTTGTTCCGCAGTCGCGACTTCCAGAATAACGAGACTGAGCTTGTCGTCATCGTCAGTGCATACATTGTCGATCCCGTGCACGAAACCAAGCTCGCAGCGCCAACAGACGGATTTGTTCCGGCAACCGATCTCGACACGATCGTGGGTGGGCGTCTGAACCGCGTCTACAAGACCGACGCTCATGGATTGAAGTACGCAGGCGACGGCAATGCCGGATTCATTGTTCAATAGGAGATGACCATGAAGACGAACATCGCAACGTTGGCCATGTCGTTCGCAGCGGTCATGCTTGCGGGCAGCTGCGCCGAATCTTCAAATTTTACCGTGGATCCGGCAGTCTACGCCGACGGCGCGGCAAACCACCCCATCACAGTGGAGCCGAACTATCGCTCCCTCAAACTGTCCTACGCCGGTTCGCTTGACTCGATGTCGACCGATGACAGCGCCCAGCTGACGGCGTTTGTTTCCGACTATTTGTCCGACGCCAACGGTGCGCTCACCGTGTCCGCACCGCGCGGCTCCGACTCGCAGGATGCGATCAAGGGTATCGCCGAACGGCTCGTTGCGTTGGGCGTTCCGCGCTCGCACATTCTGGTGGGCACGCATGATGTTGCCGGTAACGACGGTCGCATCGAACTGGGTTTTGTCGCGTATGCCGCCCACACCGCGCCGTGTGGAAACTGGTCGCAGGATGCTGACGATACTGCCGCAAACCTTCCGATGCCGGATTTCGGTTGCGCCGTGCAGCACAACATCGCGGCGATGGTCGCCAATCCCAGGGATCTCGTGACGCCGCGCCCCTTGGGGCAATCGGACGCCGTCAGGCGCGCGACCCTCACCAAGCAATACGAAACGGGTCAGACGACTGCGGCCCAGAAAACGCAGGATCAATCCGGCGCCGTGTCCGCGGTGGGCGGCAGCGGCGGCGGACAATAACCTGGAGAAGTTCATGGCGAAGACCGTGGCGGAGCAGACAATGGGAAGCGAAGAGCCGTTTGGCGCGGCGCCGCATGAGCGGCCGGTGCCGCGCATCTCCATTCACGCGTTCTGCGAATTTCCCGATACGGGCGCGGCGCTTCAGCGCGCCGCGGCCGATCGCCGTCTTTCGAAGGCGCAACTGGACGTCCAGCTCGGCGGACTGCAGGCGGCCGTCGAGATTTATTCCGGGCAGGTAACGCCGAACCTGCTCATCATCGAAACCAAGCTTCAGGGGAGGGCCGCAATCGAAGAGGTCGACCGCCTTGCCGATGTCTGCGATCCGGCAACCAAAGTCATTGTTGTCGGGCGAACCAATGACGTCGAACTCTACCGCGAACTGATTCGCCGCGGCGTCAGCGAGTATCTCGTGGCGCCGCTCAATCCTCTCCACCTGATCGAAGTCGTTTCCGGGTTGTATCTCAACCCCGATGCGGCACCCATCGGGCGCGTGCTGGCGTTTGTCGGTGCACGCGGCGGAGCAGGCTCTTCGACGATCGCCCACAATGTCGGCTGGTGCATTGCCGAGAGGTTCCAGATCAATACGACCATCGTCGACCTTGATCTTCCCTTCGGCACCGCCGGACTCAATTTCAACGAGGAGCCGGCTCAGGGCGTGTTCGACGCGCTGTCCGCGCCGGAGCGCCTCGATGACGTGCTTCTCGACAGATTGCTGCTGAAGACCGGAGAGCATCTGTCGCTGCTCGCTGCGCCCGCGCTGCTCGAGCGCGGCTACGATGCCGACGCCGTCGCCTACGATTCCGTGCTCGATGCAGTCCGGCGCATCACGCCGTGCATCATCGTCGATGTTCCGCACATCTGGACGCCCTGGGTGCGCCAGACGTTGCTGGGCGCGGACGAGATCGTCGTCGTGGCGACGCCGGATTTGGCGAGTCTTCGCACCGGACGGGCGCTGTCGGAGCTCATGCGTCAAAACAGGCCGAACGACGCGCCTCCAAGGCTCGTCCTCAATCAGGTGGGCATTCCGAAGCATCCGGAAATCCCGACCAAGGATTTTGCCGACACCATGGGCATTCAACCATCCTTGATCGTGCCGTTCGAGCCCCAGTTGTTCGGATCCGCCGCCAATAATGCGCAGATGCTGATGCAGGCAAATCCAAAATCGCCGGTGGCCGAGGGTATCCGTCAGCTGGCCGAGATTCTGACGGGCCGCAAAACGCAGCCGGGCGCGCAGAAATCGGTACTTCCGTTCATGTCCTTCATGAAGGGGCGCAAGCAGGCTTAAGCCATGTTTGGAAAGCGCAGCGTCACCTCAGAAGCACCCAGACCGGCACCACGAGTCGAGCCGGCGCCTGCGCAGACTGCGCCAACGCCGTCGCCGCAGGAAGCGCGTGAAAAGCCGCTGGCGGCTCCCCGGCAACAGCTGGCTCCGACCGCTTCGAAGCCCGTCGCGATGGCCGAACAACAGTCAGACGATTACTATCAGATCAAGACGACCATTTTCAGCGCACTGATCGATACGATCGATCTGGCGCAGTTGGCGCAGCTCGACTCCGACTCCGCGCGCGAGGAAATACGCGACATCGTCAACGAAATCATATCGATCAAGGCCGTCGTGATGTCCATCGCGGAGCAGGAGCACCTGCTTCAGGACATCTGCAACGACGTGCTGGGATACGGCCCGCTCGAGCCCTTGCTTGCACGCGACGACATTGCCGATATCATGGTCAACGGCGCAAATCGCGTCTTCATCGAAGTCGGCGGCAAAGTCCAACTGACATCGATCCGGTTCCGCGACAACGCGCAGCTCATGAATATCTGCCAGAGAATCGTGAGCCAGGTCGGACGGCGGGTGGACGAAAGCTCGCCCATATGCGACGCACGCCTGCTGGACGGCAGCCGCGTCAACGTCATCGGACCGCCGCTGTCGCTGGACGGGCCCACGCTGACCATCCGCAAATTCCGTAAGGACAAGCTGACGCTGGACGATCTCGTCCGCTTCGGATCCATCACGCCTGCCGGCGCTCGTGTGCTCGGCGTGATCGGTAGATCGCGTTGCAACGTTCTGATCTCCGGCGGCACGGGTTCGGGCAAAACGACGCTGCTCAATTGCATGACGGCGTATATCGACGCCGACGAGCGCGTCATCACCTGCGAGGACGCAGCCGAATTGCAGCTCCAACAGCCGCATGTCGTGCGGCTCGAGACCCGCCCGCCGAATCTCGAAGGACAGGGAATGATCTCGATGCGCGATCTTGTGCGCAACTGTCTGCGCATGCGCCCGGAACGGATCATCGTGGGCGAAGTCCGCGGACCCGAGGCCTTCGACCTTCTGCAAGCCATGAACACGGGCCATGACGGATCGATGGGCACGCTGCATGCGAACTCGCCGCGCGAGGCCATGGGGCGCCTGGAATCCATGATCACGATGGGCGGTTTTTCGCTGCCCATGAAAACCATCCGTGAAATGATCGTGGGCTCCATCGACGTGATCATCCAGGCCGAACGCCTGCGCGACGGCTCACGGCGCATCACCCGGATCACCGAAGTCGTCGGGTCGGAAGGTGACGTCGTCATTACGCAGGATCTGATGGTGTTCGAGACGCAGGGCGAAGATGAGACAGGCCGCCTGCGCGGGAAGCATGCGGGCACCGGCATCGTGCGCCCGGCATTCTGGGAGCGGGCGCGCTATTTCGGACTGGACCGCGAACTCGCCGAAGCGCTCGATGCGCTTCAGCAGTGACGGTGTAGCCCAATGGACTCGACATTTCTGATCGTACTGACTTCGATGTTGGCAGTCATGGGCCTGTTCGGGGCCGTGTTCGCATTCACCGGTTCATCCGGCACATCGAAGAAGCGAATTGCCTCCGCCACACGCGGATCGGCAGGTCTGGGCGCCGCCACCCGCAACGGCATCGACAATTCGCTGCAGCGCCGCAAAGCGGTCACGGCCCTGCTCAAAGACCTCGAAAAGCAGCAAGCCGAACAGAAGAAGAGGCCGACACTACGCCGACGTATCGAGCAGGCCGGTCTTCACATCAGTCCCCGAACCTTCTGGATTGCGTCCGCAATAGCGGGATTGGTCACGGCGGGTGCATGCATGCTGTTGGGACAGTCCATGCTCGTTGCGGCGCTGGCCAGTTTCGCGATCGGTTTGGGCTTGCCGCGATGGACTCTGCGCTTTCTGAAGAACCGCCGGATCAAGAAGTTCACGTCCGAGTTCGCCAATGCGCTGGACGTCATCGTTCGCAGCGTCAAGTCGGGCCTTCCGACGACCGAAGCGCTGAAAATCGTGGCCAAAGAGATCGCCGAACCCGTAGCGAGCGAGTTCTCCAAACTCGTCGAGGGCATGAAGGTCGGCGTCACGCTGGAGCAGGGCCTGAAGCGCATGTACGAGAGCATGCCGACTGCGGAGGTCAGTTTCTTCGGTATCGTGATGACCATTCAGCAGAAATCGGGCGGCAATCTGTCGGAGGCTTTGAGCAACCTGTCGGGCATCCTTCGCGACCGAAAGCGCCTGCAGGGCAAGATCAAGGCAATGTCGGCCGAAGCCAAAGCGTCAGCGATGATCATCGGCGCATTGCCTCCGGGTGTGATGGGGCTGGTTTACATGGCTTCCCCCGACTACATCAAAACGTTGTTCATTGAGCGCATCGGCAATCTCATGCTGATGGGATGCGTGCTCTGGATGTCGTGCGGCGTCTTCGTGATGAAGAAGATGATTTCCTTCAAGCACTGAGGCGCTCATGGATATCGGTTTTCTCAACCTGCTCTTCGATCTGAATTTCGATGCCACGGTCGTCGCGGCCGTGCTCGCGTTTGCGACCATCGTGACGCTGGGCCTGCCTCTCCTCGAGCGCAACGCGTTGGGCACGCGGATGAAGGCCGTTGCCGAGCGTCGCGAGGAACTTCGTCAGAAACACCACGCGCAGCTCAAGCAGCGCGGGGCACTCCGCACCACCGAACCGATGAGCTTCATGAAGCAGACCGTGGACAGGCTCAAGCTGTCCAAGCTGCTCGAATCGGAGGATACGCGGGAGAAGCTCGCGCGCGCCGGCCGGCGTGGCCAGGCTGCGTTCATCACCTTCATCTTTTTCCGGTTCGTCATGCCGTTCATCGTGTTTGTGGTGGCGTTGTTCTACCTGTTTGTCGTCGTCAATTTCGGCTGGTCGGGCTGGATGAAATTCCTGGCGGCATTCGGCGCCGGGCTTGTCGGCTATTATCTGCCCGATGTGGCGGTGTCGAACATGATCCAGAAGCGGCAGGCGTCGATCATGCGGGCATTCCCGGATGCGCTCGACCTGCTGTTGATCTGCGTCGAGTCGGGCATGTCCATCGAGGCGGCGTTCACCCGCGTCGGCGCGGAAATCGGTCAGCAGTCGGTCGAACTCGCCGAGGAACTTGGACTGACGACGGCGGAACTGTCCTACCTGCCCGACCGACGGGTTGCCTTCGAGAATCTGGCCATTCGTTGCGGCCATTCCGGCGTGAAGGCTGTGGCGGCGGCACTCAATCAGGCGGAAAAATACGGCACGCCTCTGGGACAGGCGTTGCGCGTTACGGCGCAGGAAAATCGTGAAATGCGCATGTCGGAGGCCGAAAAGAAGGCTGCCGCGCTGCCGGCCAAGCTGACCGTTCCGATGATCCTGTTTTTCCTGCCATGCCTGTTCGTGGTGATTCTGGGTCCCGCGATCATCCGGGTGATGCACACATTTCATCATTGAGATGAATGGGCCGCGCGACGCCGCCTGGCGACGTGCAGGCTTCGTACTTTGAGATACCGTCAGTTCGCTTCAGCTGCCGTGCGAAGCGCCGGTGGCGCGGAAGGCGCCGCAGCAGTGCCGGTCGGCTTCTGCCTGCCGCCGTTCGCCGGCTTCGGAGACGTCTTCGGTTTGACGGGACCGGCAAGCGGATCGACCGGCACGGCCTGCATCACGACAGCCGACGTCAGCGGTTTGGGCGGTGCGACGGCTTCACGGTTCGGCGACACGGATGAGAGTTTGGTCGCGGCCGGTGCGGGAGATTTTGAAGCAGAAGCCGCCGGTTTCTGAGCTGCCGGTGCCGCTGGCTTCAGAGATGCGAGGACTTCGCTGTTGCTGGCGATCTTGGGATCCTGCGATCCGGCGACGGCGGCTTGCGCCAAAAGCTTCTGTGCGCCCGAAAGATCGCCCGCCAGCATGTGCGAGACCGCGAGGTTGTTCAGAACCGCGGGCTGGTTTGGAGCCAGTTCCAGCGCGTGTTCGTAGGCGACCCGCGCATGCGTATGATCGTCGGTCTGGTCATAGGCAACGCCCATCGCAGAGAACAGCGTCCAGTCCTTCGGCTGCATCTCTGCTGCACGCTTCAGATACGGCAGGGCCGTCTGCGGATGCCCCTGTTGCACCAATACCTTGCCGTATTCGCCCACAACGCGCGCATCGTCGGGAGCCACCAACATCAACTGAGCCAATGAATGGCTTGCATCGTCGAGATCGCCCCTGCTGCGCAGGAGCTGCGCACGTTTGACCTCGCCGTCCAGCGTTCCCGGAAGATCTTTTGCAATTGTCGCGATGTCTGCATCGGCTTTCAGCGCCGGATCGGGCGCCTGCGGTTTTTCCGGAGCGGTCATCGCCTGAGGCTTGGCAGCATCGGGCGCAGTGCTTGAGCAAGCGCCCAGCGAGAGCGTGCAAAGTACGCCAGTCACGGCCCATACCGAAATACGATTCATGCCAGCCACCGGCTCGAAAATTCGGCCGCAAGCATGCGACGCGGGCAGTCAATAAAGGCTTAAGTGGGCCCTAAAGATTGGATGCGAATTTCGGCAATGGGCTGCCCGGGTTCAATGCCGTTCGGCCTTGCCAGCCGCTATTTCGGCGCGCGAGTCCTCTTCCCAGTTGCGCATGCCCGGCAGCTCGCAGATGCGCGTGCAATAGGCCTTCAGCGAGTCGGGAAGTGCGATGCCATATGTCCTGAAACGGGACACAACGGGGGCATACATGCAGTCCGCGATGGAAAAGTCTCCGAACAGAAACCGTCCCTCGCCAGAGCGGTCGAGAACGTCCTGCCAATACGACGTGATTTCCGAAATCTGCGATTTGACGGCGTCGCCGAGAGCCGGCGTCGGGAGCGTGCGGGCGAAATCCATCGGAAGGGCCGCGCGCAGATCGGGAAAGCTGGAGTGCATGACGGCGCTGATGGAACGCGCCTGGGCGCGGGCTTCTGCGCCGGACGGCCACAGCCGCGCTTGTGGATGGCGCTCGGCCAGGGTTTCGCAGATCGCCAGACTGTCGAACACCGTATAACTGCGCCCGTTCTCCTCGATCCGCAGCGCCGGCACCTTTGCCGACGGTGAGTACTTCAGGATTTCGGCGCGCGTCTCGGGGCGGTCGAGCTGGACAACGACCTCGTCGAATCGCTCCCCCGTCGCGCAGAGCGCCAGGTAGGGCCTCAGGCTCCAGCTCGACCAGTTCTTCGTCCCGAGGATCAAGGTGTACCTGGCCATGGCCGCCTCCATTGCGATTGCCTTGCGCCATTTCTAGAGTTGATGCTCGATCACCGTCAAAGGCCATCCATGCATCCTTGCCTTGTGAAAAGCGCATCCGCCGCCATTCCTCTTCATGCCGTCGCCTCGACGGATCTGAAGCGGTGGCTCGCAACGCGATCCAAACGCGAGGCGGCGTGGCTTACGCAATCCGCGTTTGCAGCCAAGGAGAGTGAACTGGCGCTCATTCCCAAAGCCAATGGCGAGGTGGGTGCCGGCGTGCTCGGACTGGGCAAGGGTGGCGACCCGCTGGCGCTCGCGACGTTTGCCGAACAGCTTCCCCATGGCACGTACCGGCTCGACGGTGTGCCGGCTTCTGTCGGCGGCACGCAGGCGGCGTTGGCCTGGCTTCTGGGAACATACAGGTTCGCGCGCTATCGAAAGAATGCGCGCGTTCATCCGCGCCTTGTTCTTCCGCCGGGCGTTGACGGCGAAGACGTAACCCGCATTGCCGAAGCGGTGTTTCTGGCGCGCGACCTGATCAACACACCATCCAACGACATGGGGCCCGAAGAACTCGCGCAAGCCGCGCGGAACGTCGCCAAGAGCCACGGCGCAAGGATATCGTTCATCACCGGCGATGCACTGCTGAAGCAGAACTTCCCCCTCATTCATGCCGTGGGCCGGGCGTCGGAGCGTGCGCCCCGTCTGATCGACATGACGTGGGGGCCCGCGTCGGCTCCGAAGGTGACGCTGGTCGGCAAAGGTGTCTGCTTCGATTCCGGCGGCCTCGACATCAAGACCTCCGCCGGCATGCTCACCATGAAAAAAGACATGGGCGGCGCTGCGGTCGTGCTCGCGGTGGCCCAAATGGCGATGGGCGCGGGATTGAATGTCCGCTTGCGGGTGTTGATCCCGGCAGTAGAAAATTCCATCTCCGGCGGTGCTTATCGTCCAGGTGACGTGATTCCGAGCCGCAAGGGACTGACCGTCGAGATCGGCAATACGGATGCGGAAGGGCGGCTGGTTCTGGCCGACGCCTTGTGCGAAGCGGACGGCGAGACGCCCGAGTTGCTCATCGATGTGGCGACATTGACGGGTGCGGCGCGCTCTGCGACCGGCATGGAGCTGCCGCCGTTCTTTACCGACGATGAGGCACTGGCTGCGGATCTCGCACGTCATGCTTCAGCCGTTCACGATCCGCTGTGGAGATTGCCCCTGTGGCGCGGCTACGAACCTACGCTGTCGAGTGCCATTGCCGATCTCAACAACAGCCCGGACTACAATCTCGCGGGCGCCATCACGGCGGCCCTTTTCCTCAATCGCTTCGTGGCGAATGCAAAAAGCTGGGTGCACTTCGATATTCCCGCATGGGTCGATCGTCCCCGTCCGGGCCGGAAGCGTGGACCCGAGGCAAACGGCGCGCGCGCACTTTATGCGTTGTTGAAGGATCGCTATCCGGCCGGGAGCGCAGGCATGTCCCGAAACAGGCCGCGCTAATACCCGCGCGCGAGATCGACACGATTCTGCAGGGGTTCGCCGCGCTGATGTTGCGCAATGCCGTCGACGGCGGCGCGCGCGACGGCGCGTGGATCGGACATCGCGGCCATGTGCGGCGTCACCGTGACGAGAGGATGCGCCCAGAGCGGACTGCCTTCGGCAAGCGGTTCGGTCTGAAACACGTCCAGCGTTGCGCCTGCGAGGTGGCCTTCGTCGATGGCGGCAACCAGGTCGTTCTCGATCAGGTGTCCGCCGCGCGCGACGTTGATCACGAAGGCGCCTTTCGGCAATTTGGCGAACGTCGCGCGGTTGAGAATGCCGCGTGTGTCCGGCGTCAGCGGCAGCACGCACACGAGAATGTCGGTGCGCGCCAGAAACCCATCGAATTCCGCGGCGCCCGCAAAACTCTCGACACCGTCGATGTGCTTGCGCGTTCGGCTCCATCCGGCCACGGCGAAATCGAGGTCACGAAGATGGATTGCGGCGAGCGATCCGATCTCGCCCATGCCGAGAATTCCGACACGCGTGTTCTCCGTCGGCCGGGACGGCAGCGATTGGCGCCACTTGCCTTCTCGCTGAAAGGCATCGAGCGCCCTCTGGCCGCGATGGAAGATAAGGGTGTGCATGACGATGTAGTGCATCATGTCGCGCGACAGCCCGTGATCGACCAGACGCACGAGCGGCACACGCGTGGGATAACTCGGGTCGGACAGAAAACCGTCAACGCCCGCTCCCAACGAGAACGCCACATTCAGGTTGGGCAGCGATGCCACGAGCCCTGCCGGCGGGCGAAAACTGAGGATGTATTCGATGTCGCCGGGCGCATAGGCGTCGCGATCGTGCACGAGGAGGCGCAATGACGGCGTCAGTTCCAGCAGGGGCTTTGTCCACACGTCCGCCCACGCAACCGGAACGCTGATCAGGATCGTCGTCACGTCAGCAGCCCGGAGCTTTGCGACCGGGCTGCACGCGCAACGCCGCCGGGCTCACTTTGCCGGCGCAGTCGCCGGCGCCGGGGCCTTGCCGGCGGCGGGAAGCGCTGCCGGCGAGTCGGCCAGCGTGCGCAGATATGCGATCACGTTGATGCGCTGCTGCTTACTCTTGATGCCCGCAAAACTCATCTTCGTTCCGGAGACGATCGTCTGTGGCGATTCCAGGTAGGCGAACAGCTTGTCGTACGTCCACGGATCGTGACTGGCGCTCATCGCGCCCGAATAGCTGAAGCCGGGATGCGACGCGCGCGGCCGGTTGACGATGTCCCAGAGGTTGGGACCGATCTTGTTCGGCCCGCCCTTTGTCAGGTCATGGCATTGCTGGCATTGCTGTGCGGTGTCTTTTCCGGCGGCCACATCGGCTGCGGGAAGCGCCGTTGCAAAGTCGGGCCCCTGCGGAGCCGCTGCGGCTGGGGCTGCTGGCTGACCCGGCGCCGGCGCACCGGCTGGCGGTGTCGCAGCCGCAGGTTTCGGCGGCGCGGGCGGCGGAATTGCTACGGGCGAATCCGAAAGCGTGCGCAGATATGCGATCAGATCGATGCGATCCTGTGCGCTGTCGATACCGGCGAAGGACATCTTCGTCCCGGGAACCATCGTGGCAGGCGACTTCAGATAGACGAACAGTTTATCGAACGTCCACGGATCGTGATTGGCGCTCATGGCGCTCGAATAGCTGAAGCTCGGCCGCGAGGCGCGCGGACGGCCGACGACTCCCCAGAGATTGGGTCCGATCTTGTCCGGCCCGCCCTTCGACAGATCGTGGCATTGCTGACAGCGCTGCGAGACCTGCTGGCCATGGGCAACGTCTGCTTTCGGAAGCACCGTTCCGAAATCCGGAACGACCTCGGCAGCCGGTTGAGTCTCGGCAGTGCCCGGTGCAGGTGCTTCCTGGACGCCCGGAACGACGTATCCCGGCTTGGCCGGTTCGGGGACCTCGAACAGCATTTCGCTGCCGATTTTCACGGCGACGACAAACAACAGCGTTCCCAGAATGGCGCCGACGATCTTGTTCCACTCAAAGGAATCCATAAGGTTTCGCTCCGCGTTGCCGGCTCGCTGCTCAACGTGCTCTGAAAGGAAGGGGTCATGGCGCCAGCGAAGCGACTACCCCCTTGAGAACCGGCGGGACATTACCGTCCGTCGCTGGAGCGTCATTGCGGCGAAGCGTCGCATAAGTCATGGAATGTGAAGGCAAAAGCAAAAGACGTCCCGCATGAACCCCGTCGTCCTGATCCCCGCACGGCTGGCCTCAACGAGGCTTCCCGACAAGCCGCTCGCCGATATCGCAGGCGAGCCGATGATCCTGCGGGTATGGCGGCGCGCCGTACTGGCAGACCTGGGGCCGGTCGTGGTTGCTGCGGCCGAATCTGCGATCGCCGAGGTGATCGGCAGCGCCGGCGGCAAGGCGATCCTGACTGATCCGACGCTGCCGTCCGGATCCGATCGCATTTTCCAGGCGCTCGAGAGATTCGATCCGTCGGCCACTCATGACGTCGTCGTCAACCTGCAGGGTGACCTGCCGGCGATCGATCCGCAGTATATCCGCGACGTGGTGCAGACGCTGTCCGCGAGCGGCTCGGATATCGCCACGCTTGCTGCCGAAATCGACGATCCTGCCGACTTCGACAACCCGAGTGTCGTCAAGCCCGTCGTTGCGTGGGATGAGTCCGGCCGGCGTGGCCGGGCGCTCTACTTCACGCGCTCGCGGGCGCCGCATGGCGAGGGCCCGCTCTATCATCACGTGGGAATTTACGCCTACAAACGCGAGGCACTGTCGCGATTTGTGCGTCTGAAGCCGTCCGCGCTGGAGCTCCGGGAGAAGCTGGAACAGCTACGCGCGCTGGAAGCCGGCATGTCGATTGCCGTTGCGCGGATAGATGAGGTTCCGCTCAGCGTGGATACGGCGGCAGATTTGGAAAAGGCGCGCACCGTTCTGGGCGCGATGACGTGAGTTCGTTGTCATGACGGTTGAATCATTGATTGCACGCGCAAGAACGGTCGCATTCCAGGGCGAACCCGGCGCTTATGCCAATCTCGCGGCGCAGGAAGCACTCCCCCATGCAGCGGCCATCCCGCGGCCGACGTTCGAAGATGCGATCGCCGCGGTTCGCGACGGCGAAACCGATCTCGCGATCATTCCGGTGGAAAATTCGCTGCACGGCCGCATTGCGGATATCCATCACCTGCTTCCCGAAGCGGGGCTTTACATCGTCGGCGAGCATTTTCACCGCGTCCGGCACCAGCTTCTGGGGCCGAAGGGAGCAACGCTGTCCGGCGTGAAGACTGTTCTCAGCCAGGCTCCGGCGCTCGGCCAGTGCCGCAAACTCATCCGCGACATGAAACTGACCGCACAGAATTGGTACGACACGGCAGGTTCGGCGCGCCATGTGGCGGAGTTGGGCGACGCGACAGTGGCCGCGATCGCGTCTTCGCTGGCCGCCGAGTTTTACGGTCTGGAGATTCTCAAGGCCGATGTCGAAGACGAATCCCACAACATGACGCGCTTCCTCGTCATGGCGCGCGAGCCTGACGACGCAGCGGCGAACGGTTTTCCCGTGATCACGACCTTCATCTTCCGCGTGCGCAACGTTCCTGCGGCTCTCTACAAGGCGATGGGCGGATTTGCCACCAACGGCGTCAACATGACGAAGCTCGAGAGCTATCAGCTCGGCGGTTCGTTCAATGCGACGCAATTTTATGCCGATATCGAAGGCCATCCCGAAGAACGCAACGTGCGTCTGGCGCTGGAAGAACTGCAGTTCTTTACGAGCAAGCTGACGGTGCTGGGGATTTATCCCGCGCACCCGTTCCGCGCCGATATGCCCGCGATTTGATCATCGCTTTGCCGCAGAAGAAATGAGTGTGGCGTAACGCTCGCGGTCTTGCGGACTGAAACAGCAAAAGACGATGCGGTTCTGCACGCTGCATCCCTTCAGATGCGTCATGACGCTTTCGAACCCGATGGTGGCGGCGAGATCGGCCGGCCAGCCGTAAATTCCCGTGCCGATGCACGGGAAAGCAATCGATTGGACGGCATTCACGTCGGCGCGCAAAAGCGCATTGCGATAGCAGGATGCAAGCAGCACCTGCTTTTGCTCCGGTGTCGAACCAGCACCGCTCCAGACGGGCGCGACGGTATGGATGACGAACTTTGCAGGAATCCCATGGCCGCGCGTGATGACGGCGCTTCCTGTGGGACACCGCCCAATGCGGCGGATCTCCTCTTCCATCTCCCGTCCCGCCTTGCGGCGAATGGCGCCGTCGACTCCGCCGCCCATAATGAGCGGCTCGTTCGCGGCATTGACGATCGCATCCACTGCAAGCGTCGAAATGTCGGCTTCGATCGCCTCGATGTGCGCACTCACATGTCCCGCTCCGCCCAATGCTTGATGAGATGATGCGCAATCGCGATCGGCGGCGGGATGAAGTAGTCCGTCACGCGCTCGCCCGCGAGCAGCGCCCGTGCCGTTTTCCGGTCGACCCAGATGGCTTCCGCGATTTCATTGCCGTCCACATGAACCTCTCGGCTCTCGGCTTCGGCGAAACATCCGATCATCAGCGATGACGGAAACGGCCAGGGCTGGGTTGTGTAATAGGTGACCTTACCGGTCCTCACGCCGGCTTCTTCGTGGATCTCACGGCGCACGGCTTCCTCGATGGTTTCGCCGGGCTCGATGAATCCCGCCAGTGCGGAAAACATGCGTCCGGGGAAGCGCTTGTTGCGGCCCACGAGGCAGGCGTCTGCGTGCGTGGCGAGCATGATCACCACCGGATCGGTGCGCGGAAAATGATCGGCCCTGCAAGCGGGGCAGGCACGCCTGTAGCCGGCATCGGCGAAAACAGTCGGTGAGCCGCAGTTGGGGCAGTAGCCGTGGCGCTGGTGCCAGTCGATGAGCGCCTTGGCTTGACCGAGCACGGCGACATCGCGCGGCGGCAGCAGCGAACCGGCAGTGCGCATGTCGCGAAAATGCCCGAGTCCGGCGAGCGGTCCGTCATTGGCGGGATCGGACGCAGCCGAGATATCGAGGCCGAAATAGGCACGATTGCCCTCAAGCCCGAGAAAGACGCAGGGCGCGTCGGGCGCGGCAAGCGAATCCGCCAAACCTGGCCTCAGGAAACCCGCTTCGACCGGTCCCGACGCGCGCTCCGAACCCAGCAGGAACGGCTGGAGGCGCCACATGGGCATGACGAGCGATGAGGCGTCGTGGCGCTTTTGCGCGATGAAATCCGCATCCGTTCGTTTTTCGCTGGCGCGATCGAGCGGATTTCCCGTGAAAGGAATCATTAGGCTGTCCTCCGGCGCGAATTTATCAGCAAAATTAGCGAGTTAGAGCGCGAAAACAAGCAGTGCGGCGGATCGAAGAGTGCGCGGTTCATCGCGGATTTACGATTTTTGCCGACACTTGCCCCCATGTTGCACGTCATCGGCTGCATTACCCAACAGCACGATCTTCGCCTTGTCGCACTCGCGGGCGTGCTGTGTCTTCTCGCGTGTTTCACCGCGACAAGCATGCTGATACGCGGTCGTGCCGCCGCTGGCCGGCTTCGCTGGTTGTGGCTGGCTGCGGCCGGCGTTGTCTTCGGTTCGGGCATCTGGGCGACGCATTTCGTCGCGATGCTGGCGTTTCGTGCGGGACTTCCCGTCGGCTACGATGCCACGCTCACGATCGTCTCCATTGCGGTCGCGATCGCAGCGTCGGCGGCAGGTTTTGCGGTTGCGCTGTACAACCGTCCTCTTCTGGGCGGCGCTGTGGCCGGCATGGCGATCAGTGCAATGCACTACGCCGGCATGATGGCGGTGCGGATTCCCGCAACCGAAGTGTGGGACGAAAGCTATGTCGTTGCGTCCGTCGTTGTGGGCGTCGGGCTTTGTGCGTTCGGGCTGAATGTCTCGCTGCGCCGCGGCGGCATTCGTTCGCTGAGCGCGGGAGCGTCGTTGCTGACGATCGCCATCATCGCGATGCACTTCACGGGCATGTCGGCCGTCACCTACCGGCCCGATTCCGCGGTGGCGATCCCGAACGCGCTTGTCGATCCGATGTCGCTGGCGATTGCGGTCGGCGCCGTCGGCATATTGATCGTCGCGCTGGGTATGGTTGGCGCCATTGTCGACTATCATCTCGCAAGGCGGGAAATCGGCGAAGCCGAAAAACTGCGCCGATACATCGGCGAACTTGAAGAGACCAAGCGTTCGCTTGAGGCCACGTCGCAGAACTTGTCTCACGCGCTTGTGGCGGCGGAGGCGGCCAGCGAAACTAAGGCTCAGTTCCTTGCGTCAATGAGCCACGAATTGAGAACGCCGTTGAATGCCATCATCGGGTTCTCCGATTTCCTCATCATGGAAGCGTTCGGCCCGCTCGGGAACCAGCGTTACAGGGATTATGTGAAGGATATCCGCGAAAGCGGCACCCTGCTTCTGTCGCTGATCAACGACATTCTCGATCTCTCGCGGCTCGATGCCGGTCAGGCCTCGCTCAAGGACGAGGTTCTCGACCTCGGCCAGGTGATTGCCGAAGCCGCACGCATGCTGCGTATGCAGGCCGACGACGCCGGCGTCAGCGTAGCGGAGCAAGTCGAGCCACACCTGCCGCACATTCGCGGAGATCGCAGGCGCGTGCTTCAGGTGCTGCTCAATCTTACAAGCAATGCGATCAAGTTCACGCCCGCCGGCGGCAGCGTGCGCATCAGGGCATTTCTGTGCGACGACGAAGTGACGGCGTGCATTTCGGATACCGGAATCGGCATTGCCGAAGCCGACATTCCCAAGGCACTCGAGCGCTTCGGCCAAGTGGATTCCCGGCTGGCGCGAAAATATCAGGGTGCCGGTCTCGGTCTGCCTCTGGCGCGGCAACTTATGGCGCTGCATGGGGGCAAACTGACGCTGGAAAGCCGGCTCAATCGCGGAACGACGGTGACGATCTCCTTCCCCGTGGATCGCGTCGTGGTCAAAGCCCGCGAAGTTGCGTGAACCGTCGCGCGTTCATGGCGGCCGTGCTAGACGAAACCCATCATGAAACCCGTCGATGACGTCGCCATTATTTTCGGACTGCTGATCCTGCTTGCCGCGGCGTTCGCGTGCCTGCCCATCATCCGTTCCGGGACCATGTCCGTTCTTATGAAGCTGGTGTCCGGCGGGGTAGTGCTGCTCGCCGTGTGCGCCATCGGAGGTGGGTTCTACGTGATGCGGGGTTCGCCACATCTGGCGGTTCGCGCCCTCGGTCCACCGGATTCGCACGATGTTCCGGCCCTGGTTGCAGCGGTGGCGAGGCGGGTTCGGGAAAGGCCATCGGACCCTCTCGGCTGGGTCCTGTTGGGCAAAGGGTATCTCGCGCTTCATGATGCAGGCGACGCGGCGGCTGCGTTCCGGCGCGCGGTGGAGGTTGCGCCCCAGGACGAAAAACCGGAACTTCTGTCCGCCTACGGAGAGGCGCTGTATGCGGCATCGGGCGCGGTGACCGACGAGGCGCAGGCGGCGTTCCGGTCCGTTCTCTCAGGCAGACCCAAGGATCCCGCAGCACGTTATTACCTGGGCTTGGCCGAGGCCGAACGGGGAAACCGCTCAGGTGCTCTGTCGTGGTGGAAACCTCTGCTGGCGGAGGCGCCTCCGGGCGCGGAGTGGCGGCCCATGCTGGTCGACCGGATCGCCGCACTGGAGGGGCAGGCGGGGCAGTCTCCCGACATCGTCGCGATGGTTGCCAAACTCGCGCAGAGGTTGAAGGCGAGCCCTGACGATCCGGATGGTTGGCAGCGGCTGGTGCGCGCTTATGCCGTTCTGGGCGAACCGGACAAGGCGCGGTCGGCGCTGACCGATGCGCGCGTAGCGCTTCAGAAAAATGCTGCCGCGTTGGCAGCCCTTCACGATGAAGCGGCGTCGCTCAAACTTGAATGACAAAACGGCGACCGTCGGGTCGCCGTCGCGTCGACGTCGAATGTGTCCTGGGTTATCCGCCGACGCGTCCCTGCCAGACGGGCCAGCACGTCGAATGGCCTTTCGCCTTCAGTGAATCGTAGAGCTTCATCTGGGCGTCTTCCGCATCTGCGCCGGCCGCCGTCGCCAGGGTATCGGGCGTTCCCGCGCACCAGACATAGAACTGGTGCCTGCCGCCGGAGAAGAAGTCGGTGTCCGCGCTTGAAACGAAGCTGCCGGCAGCCGCTGCGCCGGCAAGTGCGAACATCAATCCCCCTGCGACCGCTGCCAGAATTCGCTTGTTCATGTCTCTGCTCCTGATTGGCCATGCGGCCATCGGTGGTGCCACAAATCGTCCAGGACGCGGGACTACGTCCTGGCACAGGTACGACAGCGTTTTTGAACAGCCTCCCCTACGAGCGTGTTCTTTTGTTTATGACCCCTTGCCCGAAACCAACACTACACGCCGGGCGGCCGCTTGTCATCCCGTTTTTTTCCTTATGCGATAGAGTCTTAGCTAACTCGAAACGGCTCGATTCGGCTTTGAGCGGAATGCTTAAGAGTTCGTTCGGACATGCTCGACCCGTTCGGCGTCGAGAGCCTGCTCGATGGCCGCGGCGGCTGCATCCACCAGCGCGGCATCGCGACCTCGAACAACCAGTTGAACACCGGAGCCGTCTTCGCGGTAGTAGGGGTAACTACCGATGGCGATGCCATCGAATTCCTTTTGAATGCGCGCGAGCGACGCTGCGATGCGTCCCTCGGCAACCCGGGCGCTCACCGTTCGGGAAATCACGACCGCACCGCGCGGCAGTCTCGGCTCGACGTCTTCGAGCATCGCCCGCATGATCATGGGTACGCCCGCCATGACAAAGACATTGCCGAGCTGGAAACCCGGCGCGCCGGAGACGCTGTTTTTGATCAGCGATGCGCCGTCGGGGATGCGCGCCATGCGCTTGCGCATGTCGTTGAACTCGCCCGGCTTGTAGCGGGCGCCGAGCAGCGCGAGAACGTCGGGGTGGTAGTCGATTGCGGTGCCGAAGGCTTTGGCGATCGCGTCGGCGGTGATGTCGTCATGGGTCGGCCCGATGCCGCCGGTCGTGAACACATACGTCACGCGGACCCGCAGGGCGTTGACGGCGGCGACGATGTCAGGTTCGACATCGCGAACGACGCGCGCCTCCACAAGGTCGATCCCCAGCGCGGCAAGGAACCTGGCGATATAGGCCGTATTGGTATCCTGGGTGCGGCCGGACAGGATCTCGTCGCCGATCACCAGCACGGCCGCGGTGGGCGAAACGGGGGCGGACGCGGTCATCGCCTGTGGCTAGCCCTTGCGTCCGGCCGGGTGTAAGAAATCCTTGTCATTGGCGGCCCTAAAAAGCATGGGCGGCGCGGGCCCCGCAAGCCGGGGCTTCAATGACGCCCGAGACTCACCAAGTTAGGCCACATGTCCGCATCCGAACTGCCGAATCCCGAAGTGTTCGAAGCCGCACGCCGCGGCAACATGACCGTCGCCGTGCATGGTCCCGACGGATTTGCCGGCATGCGCCGGGCCGGGCGGCTGGCGGCCGAAGTGCTCGATCTTCTGGTGGCTGAAGTGAAACCCGGCGTGACGACCGAGGCGCTCGACAAGCTGGCCTTCGACTACGTGCTGGATCACGGCGGCATTCCCGCCTGTCTCGGCTATCGCGGTTACCGTCATACGCTGTGCACCTCCATCAATCATGTGGTCTGTCACGGCATTCCCAACGACAAGCCGCTGCGCGACGGCGACATCGTCAACATCGACGTGACCGTGATCGTCGACGGCTGGCACGGCGACACGAGCCGCATGTATCCCGTGGGCGAGGTGAAGCGCAAAGCACTGCGCCTCGTCGACATCACCTACGACGCCATGATGCGCGGCATTGCGGTGGTCAAACCCGGCGCCACGACCGGCGACATCGGCCATGCGATCCAGGCCTTCGCGGAAGGCGGGGAGCGCTGCTCGGTGGTGCGCGATTTCTGCGGCCATGGCGTGGGCCGGGTGTTTCACGCGCTGCCCAACATCGTCCATTACGGCCGCGCGGGCTACGGCCTGGGCCTGAAGCAGGGCATGTTCTTCACCGTGGAGCCCATGATCAATCTCGGCGGCTACGGCGTGAAGGTATTGAACGACGGCTGGACGGCGGTGACGCGCGACCGCTCGCTGTCGGCGCAGTTCGAGCACAGCGTCGGCGTGACGGAGACCGGCGTGGAGATATTCACGGCATCGCCCAAGGGCCTCGACAAGCCCCCGTATTTCTGAGCCGCGGCGACAGTCCGGCTTTCCTCCTTCTCGGCAAGGTATTCTCACGCGGAGACGAGGAGCGACGCTGTGGATGCGGCAAGATCAGCGTGAGCTCACCTCGAACGCTTCGATTCTGCCGGCGCGCAGGGCGCGCCAATAATATCTTGCCGGGCGTCGCCGGAAAACGCTTCGGACGCTCATGACACACGACGCACCTCCGCGCCTCCGTGTCTCCGCGTGAGAATTTTTCTTGGGAATGATCCTGCGATGCCTGCCGCTTGACCGTGCATCCGATTTTTGGTCGCGATATTTTGCAATGCGGGACATCGCGACATCTGGTTACGATTGGTCCGTTGCGGAGCAGAGGCCGGCATTTCAAACTCGTCGCCCGATCAGGGCGCGAACGGACATGCCGCAACACTTCTCCGACGGCGAAGACGAACCGGATTATCTGGGTCACCGCGAGCGGCTGCGGGCGCGGTTCGTCGAGCGCGGCCCTGAATCGCTTGCCGATTACGAACTGCTTGAGCTCGTGCTGTTTGCCGCCGTCAAGCGGCGGGACACCAAGCCGCTGGCCAAGGCGATGATCGCCAAATTCGGCAGCTTCGCGGATGCGATCGCGGCGGAGCCGCAACGGCTGAAAGATATAGACGGCGTGGGCGAGGCGGTGATCGCGCAGCTCAAGATCGTCCAGGCTGCGGCGCTGCGATTGGCGAGAACGCGATTGCTCAACCGGCCGGCGCTGAGCTCGTGGAGCGCGCTGCTCGACTACTGTGCCGCCGCGATGGCGCGCGCGACGGCGGAAGAATTTCGTGTGTTGTTCCTCGACCGCAAGAACGCGCTGATCGCCGACGAAGTACAGTCGCAAGGCACGGTGGATCACGCGCCGGTCTATCCGCGCGAGATCGTCAAGCGGGCGCTGGAACTTTCCGCGTCGGCCCTGATCCTCGTCCACAATCATCCGAGCGGCGATCCGACTCCGTCGCGCGCAGACATCGAGATGACGAAGGAAATCGTGGAGGCGGCGCGGGCGTTGCGCATCGCGGTGCACGACCACCTCGTCATCGGCCGCGGCGGCCATGCGAGCTTCAAGGCACTGGGGTTACTGTGAGGATGGATCGCGCCCGCGCCGCGTGACACGCTCGGCGCCGATGGCTTCCAGCATCCGGTCAATCTCCTTGCTCGCCTGTTTGTCGCGTTCGTGCTGGGCCAGATCGTTGAGCGGAGCCATCGCGTCGCGGATTCGCCGCGCCGCTGCCATATGATCCGGATTGGCAGTGTTGAATGTCTCTTCCGTGGCGATCAGCAATATTCCCCCATCTGCAGTTCTCTCCATGCAGACATCGGGCGGAACCGTGATCTGCGTGGCCAGAGTCACATCGAGATAGGTCAGCCAATACAGCTCGAATTTGAATCGCGGATCATCCCACCTATCCATCAAATCCCGGGAATAGGCAGACCCATTTCGGCTATTCCAGATGTTCACGAAAGCCAGCAAGACCGTCTTGACAACCGGGAAAGCGACGATCGAAGGGGCAGGAATCTGGCCATATTCGGTTGAGAACGAAATACTTTGAGTGGTCCCGGCGTTACCTCCTGCATGCATCCCCACTTCCACGCTGAAAGGATCCGTATCGGAGTTGACGAAGCGGTTGACTGCCCGCACCCTATACCCCATCTGCGGTTCCGGCTCGCCATCGTCGCCCTTACTCGCCCCACGCTCGACAATTTGAGAAATATCTGCGCGTACGCGTTCGAGAGGAATGCTCGTTTCCTTCTCATCATCCAGGATCTGCCAGGCGTCAAAATGCCGATCGACCTGAGACAAGGCATCCAATGTCTCAAGAAACTTTCGGCCGATCTCAGCTGGAGTTTGTGGGTGCCAGTCCTGCAAGCAAACGATGTCGAATTGATGTTCGCTCATTTCATTCCTTCCTTCCAGGGCACGCACAAAACCTCAATTCTATTGAGTAGCGGATGTTCATCGCTGTGGAACAGATTGTTGACGTACAAAGCCGCATCCCTTTCGGCAAAGATCCAGATGACCGGCCGTCCCTGACTGGCTTTCACCTGACGCGTCGCGAAGACGTCTCGTGGCTCGACGCCCGCTTCGAGCAATCCGTCAGCGATGAAGAGGCGTCGCGATGCATCGTTTAGATCGGGCAGCCGCGGCAGGCCCGCCAGTGCGATGTGCATGGCCGCCAGCGCGTCATCGCCACCCCGCGCATGTTTCGACGCGCCGCTCAACGCGTTGAGAATGCTCGCGTTGACGGGCCGGCCGTAGGCGACGGAGAGCAATGTAAGCACTCGGGCCTCATTGCGTTCGATGTCGAGCGCGCCGTCTGCATTTCGCTTGGCAAGGCGGGTGTTCGCGCCGAGAACCAGTCCGTCTTTTTCAAGCATCAGATTGGCGTGCAGACCGCGGAACCGGACGCTGTCGCGCCATCGAGTCTGCAGGTGTTCGATGTCTTTCACGGGCGGGTCCCAATGGAGCCCGGAGTCTTGCACAAGGAGAAGAACAAATCAAGAACAGACGAGTAAAAGCAAGTGTTACTTTCGTTCCAGCATACGTTTCAAGAAATTTGAGAGCACGTTCAGATCGTTACGAAGACTTGTGGTCTGGAACGAAAGGATAAACCGTCCGAACGTCATCCAATAGGCTCAGGTCTTCTGGAATCGGTTCGGAGGGTTGCACAGTTCGCCCCCCTTTCCTTGGATACGACACAAGGGAGCGGAAATGTCGCGTTCAAGTCGCATTTGGGGTGCCGTCGGGTGTCCGAAACAAGACGCACAAAATGTCCGGTTCGAGGTTCGTCTCGGTCAGGTAGGTGTGCGTTCGAGTGTGGTTCGCGTCGCAATGTGCACAGCCCGGCGTCGACGCGTGAATATCCTTCTCGATAGGTGAACCCTTGAGAACAAAATTCTCGACCTTCAAATCAAGAACGGGCCGGGGGTCGGCTGCGTCCCGGCGCCGTTTCGGGGAATGCCAGCATGGCGAGGAATCCGATGACGCCCGCGCCGGTCAGATAGTAAGCAGGTGCCAGCGGATCATGGAGCATCAGCGTCAGCTGCTTCATCACCCATTGCGCGCTGCCGCCGAACGCGAAGAGGGCGAATGCATAAGTCATCGCCAGAACGCCGGAGCGATTCTTGCTGGGCATGCTCTCGGCAATCGCGGTGACGACGGTAGGCGAGGTGAGCTGATTGCAGATCGACAAGGCAATGGTGGCGACAAGCAACGCCAGCGTCGTTCGCCAATGTACCATCAGGGAGAAGAATGGAATCGCCACGACCACCAGCAACAGCCAGGGAATCATCATCACCGGCTTGCGGCCGAACCGGTCGGAAAGTATCCCGCTTAAGGGATCGAACAGCGTGCCGCTTAATCCCGTCGCGATGGTGGCGATAAAGGCGGCCTCGGCCGGCAGGCCCAGCGTGTCCTGCGCGTAGGTCGAGAGATAAATGAGCGCATAGGCGGCGACCGCGCCGCTGCCGATAATGAAAAAACCCGGAATCGCGATTCGGAGAATTTCCGGCAGCGATGCCGATTCCCGTTTCGCGTCGACGTCGATCAGGCGCGAATTGTCCCCGCCGTTCTCCAGCGTCTCGGGAAGTTGCCGGCGGATCATCAGCGCGAACGGCACGATGCCGGCGCCGAGCAGAAAGGCGATGCGCCACGCCCATACGTCGTAGGCGTGACCGTGAAGCAGATGCGCGAGCGTGAACGCAACGATGCCGCCCAGCAGAATCGAGAAGTCCTGTGTTGCGTATTGCAGCGCGCCGAAGAATCCGCGCCGTCCCTTCGGAGAGGCTTCGATCAGATAGGCGGTCGTCGGGCCTACTTCGCCGCCCAGAGCAAACCCCTGCAGCAGGCGAAACACAACGCAGAGGATCGGCGAGGCAACGCCGATGCTGGCATATGACGGCGTCAGCGCCAGGCCGACGATGGCAAATCCCATCAGCGAGAACGAGATCAGCATTGCGGGCTTTCGCCCCATGCGATCGCCCAGAATGCCGATCACGATTCCGCCGACGGGCCGGGAAGCGAAGCCCGCCCAGAATACGGCGAGAGACCACAGCAGGCTTTGCGACGGATCGTTCGACGGGAAGAACGCGTGTCCGATGGAAATGGCGAAGAACGAATAGGTGAGGAAATCGTAGAAGCCCAGCGCATTGCCGGCCGCAACCGCGGCGACGTGTTTCAGCTTGATGGAAGATTGTGCGGGTGCGGCCTGCCTGTTGAGCGTCGTCGCGGTCATGCGTTCTCCCGGGCGCACCCGATTGGCATTGCACGTGCTTCGACAGGCTCAGCATAAGGAAGATTGGGTATGCCATCTGCAGCCGATGCGATCGAAATTCTCCTCATCATGAGCCTGTCAAAGGACACGAAATTGGAATGCAATTCTTCGGTGCGCTCGATTTGCTTCATCCCGGCCGAGCCGGTCGAGCCGAGCGTGCGCGATCGGCAATGGCAGGGGCCGTTTCGCGCGTCAGAGCGAGCGCGATGACGCCGAGGATCGTGGCCGCGGTAAGATACCAGGCGGGCACGAGCGGATTGGCCGTCACGTGACTGAGCCATGTCTCGATCGGTTGAGTCGTTCCACCAAAAATGGATATCGCCAGCGCATAGACGACACCGAAGACGCCGGCACGTGACTCCTTGGGCAAGCCCTCCGTCAGAGACGCAAAAGCGGCCGCCGTGCTGAGGCCGTTCAGCGCGGTCATCACGAGCGTGGCGGCGAGCAGCCAGACGGCCGTGCGGTTGGCGTCGAGCATGAAGAACAAGGGAAGCGTCACCAGCGCCAACACGACTCGCGGCCAGATCGACAGCGGCCTCCGGCCGTAGATGTCGGACAACGCACCGCCGGCCGCGGCGAACACCATATTGCCGAGGCCGACAATCGCCGTGGCCGCAAACGACACGTTGGCCGCCATGTGCAATGTCGAGGAGGCGTAGGTCGTCATGTTGGTGAGCGTGTAGATGGCGATGGTGGCAGAGCCGGCCATCAGGAACCCCAGCACGATGATGCGCGCGTGGTCTCCCGGATTCGTGGACGGCGACGCCACGTCCGGTGCGCGCGACTCGAAGGTTTCGGGAAGTTGGTTGCGGATGTAGAAACCGAACGGCAGGACGACGGCGCCCAGAAGAAACGCCACCCGCCAGCCCCAGCTTGCAAGGCTTTGCGCGTCGAGCAGGTTCGACAGGATCGTGCCCGCGAGTCCGCCCACAAAGACCGCCAGTCCCTGGCTCGCGAACTGCAGCGAGCAATAGAAGCCGCGTTGTTCCGGTCTGGCCGCTTCAATCAGATAGGCGGTGGTCGGTCCCACATTGCCGCCCAGCGCGAAGCCCTGCACGAGACGGAACGTCACCGCCAGCAGGGGCGCGGCGATGCCGATCGCGGCATAGGAAGGCACCAGCGCCATGCCGAGAATGCTCGCTCCCATCAGCATGAAGGCGAGCAGCATCGCGGGCCGGCGGCCCGCACGGTCGCCATACCGGCCGATGACATAGCCGCCCAGCGGCCGGCTCAGGAACCCGATACCGAAGCCCGCCAGAGACAGCATGAGCTTTTCGAATTCCGTGCGGCCGGGAAACAACGCGTGTCCAATCTGGCCGGCAAAGGTGGTGTAGACGATGAAATCGTAGAATTCGAGCGCGTTGCCCGCACAGGCAGCCGCGATATGCCGCTTCAGGATGCCGCCCGCCGGCGCCTCGACATCAACCGCCGCCACATTCGCCATGCGCATCTGCCCCCAAACCACCAGTATTGGCCGGATGGCAGAGGGCGCGCAAACCCGTCAGGCCGTGCGAAGGGGACAAAATGGTCTTCGGCCGACTTTCATGTGGGCAAGTGGCCTCGGGTACTGTTAGGGCTGATGAGAAATTCGGCGCACCTCCCACTGGGGGATGGGCGTAACAATTCCGGTTCCATTATTCAGGGCGGGGGTCCTGAGAGACATGTGGCAACTCCGGCAGGTGCTCAAGTTTGTGCTTGGGCTTCTGGGTGCCGTGGTTCTGGCGGCGGCGGTTGCCGCCGTGCCCGAGCCGGGCGGCCACTACCAGCTGCGCTTCGTGTTCGTGCGCATCGCGGATTTTCTGCAGTTCCGCTTTGGCGCGAGTTCGATCACCGGTTTGCCGGCGGCCCAGGAGGTCGCAGCACGTCTTCCCGCGACGCTTGAGCTGATCGCAATCGGTGCCGTGATCGCATTTCTTCTCGGCGCACCCCTCGGATTTCTCCTTGGTCGCGGCCGCGGACTGCGCGCCGCGGCGCTGCTCGTGCAGCTGATCGCTGCCGCTCCTGTGTTCTGCGCAGGACTGGGTCTGATCTGGCTGGCGGCACGCGTGTTCCACTGGACATACATGCCTCAGCCCCTGCCCTGGCCCGCCATGGCCGCCGGTGGTGCGACGGCCCTTGCTGCATTGAAGGCTCTCTCATTGCCGGGTCTGACGGTCGGGGCCGCCGGCGCGTCTGTTGTCCAGCTTGCCGTTCGCCGCGCCGAATCCGAGGCGAGCGACGACCCGTATCGTCAGGGGCTGAGGCTCCTGGGATTGGGCAGCTTCGAAATCGATCGTCTCTATCTCGTGCCGCAGGTTTTCGCAGGGCTGCTTGCCAGCTTCGGCGAGATCATCCTTGCACTGTTCTCGGCGGCTGCCGTGGCGGAATGGCTGTTCCGTTGGCCGGGTGCAGCCGCGCTGTTCGTCAAGTCCGTCGCGCTTCGCGACTGGAATTTGACGGCCCTGATTCTCCTGACGATTGCAGCGATCAGTCTGCTGGCGGACCTGTGCGGCGCCATAGCCGCGCGTGCCTTCGGCGGAGTGGAGCCGTGATGGCGTTCGTACCGCTCCGCGATTCCGCCGACGGTTCTCTGCGCGCGACCATTCGCACGATCGGCATCTGCGGACTCGGTCTCGTTGCGATTCTTGTCGGCTTGAGCAGCGTGCCCCAACGCGAGCCCATCGGGGCAGAGGTCGGACCCGCCTTCGCCTCTCCGTCCTCGCTCTACCCGCTCGGCACCGATCATCTGGGGCGCGACATGCTGCGCGAAACGCTCCACGCGCTGGCTGTCACGGTGGACACGGCGAGCATCGCCATGGTGGTAACAATCTTTGCCGGCGGGCTTGCCGGGTTTGTGGCGGCCCGGCTGCCGTGGCGATCGGGGTTCCTGCTGCGCGGCGCCATGGGCGTGCTGACGGCGTTGCCGGCTGTGTTCCTGGCGCTGCTGTGGATCGAGTTCACCGGCCGAGGCTATGCCCCATTCTGTGCAGGGCTTGCCGCGGCGCCGGTCGCATTTGCGCGCGCCTTCGACCGGGCGCGCGAGCTGGGAAATTCCGCGCACGCCGAATTTGCCCGTGCTACAGGCGTGTCGTCGATGACACTGTTGCGCCGCGACATCACTTATGAATTTCGTGCAGGGTTCATCGGCGTGGCGACACGCGCTTTTGCAGCGGTGACGATTATTCTGTCCACCGTCAGCTTCTTCGGATTCGGCAGCATGCCGCCCAATCGCGACCTCGGTCTGATGATTTCGGAGGCGGCACGCGAGGATTTCGTGACAGCCTGGTGGACCGTGACGTTTCCGACCGTCGCGCTTGCAGTGCTGATCCTCTTCGCGCGATTGGCAGCCGGTCTTGAGGAGGGCGAACGACCGTGAACGAGCCGCTCCTCGGTCTGAAGGACATCACGATCACACGCAATGGAGACGCGCGCGCCGAACTCGACCGCTTCTCGCTTGCGGTCGAGCGCGGCGAAACCGTGATTATGCTGGGTGAAGCCGATGCCGGCAAAGACGCGCTGATGCGCGCGCTTGCCGGAGCGCCGTTGCCTGGCGAAATCATCAGCGGATCCGTGCAGTTCGGCATCGGGGCAGCGACCGACGCTGCGGCGATGTCGCAACCGCCGGTACGGCTTGCTTATCTCCCGGGACCGGCCGCGCGGCCGCTCAGTGCACATGCGACCGCTGCGACGCAACTCGCGCGTGTGGTCGCACGAAAGATCTCGATCCCGCGCGCGAGCGCCTACTCCGAACTCGGAATGGTTCTTCAGCGCCTGAAAGGTGCACCGCCCGTCGATGCGCTGGAAAGGTCTCCGGCTGCGCTTGATCCGGACGTCCTGGCGTGGGGCCTGATGGCCGCGGCCTTCGCTGCCACTCCCGAGCTTTTGCTGATCGATCATTTTCTCGTGGGACTGCCCCCGACGTCCGCGCGCGCACTCGCCCGTGCGATTGTCGCCGAGCAGGAACGGCAGCGTTTCGCCATTCTTTACAATGCGATGAGCACGGAAGTCGCGCGCTGGCTGGGCGGCCGGCTCATCGTGATGCGTCACGGACGCATCGTCGAAGAAGGGCCGGTCTCGCGCCTCGCCACGTCGCAATCGCACGCCTACACGCAGACCCTGCTCAGACCCGCTGTGCCGATCGTGATCAAACAGACGGCCGCACGAGGCGCCCGGGGACAAGCGGTCGTGCAGGCGATCGGCATCACCTTGAAGAGCAGCGAAAAGCTGACATTCGAATTGCGTCGTGCCGGGTCGCTTGCCCTGATCGGCGAACGCGGGTCGGGACGTCACGCGCTGGCGCGCCAGCTGATCGGCCTCGAGCGGATCGAAACCGGCCGCGTCGTGTTCGACCAGGTGGATATCGGTGTGCTGTCCGAGACGATGATGTCGCGTCTCAGGCGACGCGTGGCGGTGATCGCGGGCGCCGACGACGTACTCGATCCGCGCCTGACCGTATCCGATACCGTGTCGGAGCCGTTGCGCGCGACGCTCGATCTTCCGGGTCGCCTGATGGCGGGTTATCGGGATTCCGCGTTGAAGCGTGTCGGGCTGTCGTCGCTGAACGGTGAACTGCCTGTCGCGCGGCTGTCCGTGTTCGACAGGAGGCGATTGCAGGTTGCCCGTGCCATCGTCAGCGCGCCTGTCATTGCGATTGTCGACGAACCGTTCCGCGGTCTCGACGCGTTTGCCCAAAGCGTCATGCGCGATCTCCTGCGCAGTTTCCGCACCGAGGAGGGCCCGGCGTTCCTCGTCATCACGTCGGACGTGACGGTGGCGCAGACCCTGGCCGAAGACGCAATGGTTCTTAAGGGCGGCCATGTCATCGAGCGCGGAACGCTGGCGGATATACTCGGCGGCCCGAAACACGCCTATACGCGCTCGCTCATCGAAGCGGCGAGCCCGGCGCTCTAGTCACGCAACAACTCGTTGATCGAGGTCTTGGCGCGGGTGCGTTCGTCGACCCGCTTGACGATGACGGCGCAATAGAGCGCCGGGCGGTCGGGGCCCTGCGGCAGCGCTCCGGGAACGACGACGGAATAGGGCGGCACGCGCCCATAATGGATTTCGCCTGTCGCACGATCGACGATCCTGGTCGACTGCCCCAGATAGACACCCATCGACAGCACGGAGCCTTCGCCGACGACAACGCCCTCCGCAACTTCGGAGCGTGCGCCGATGAAACAATTGTCCTCGATGATGACGGGCGTTGCCTGCACCGGTTCCAGTACGCCGCCGATGCCCGCGCCGCCGGAGATGTGGCAGTTCGCGCCGATCTGCGCGCACGAGCCCACCGTCGCCCAGGCGTCAACCATCGTGTTTTCGCCGACATACGCGCCGACATTCACGAAAGACGGCATGAGGACCACACCCTTTGCGATGTAGGCGGAATGCCGCACGACGGCACCGGGCACGGCACGAAAGCCTGCCTTGCGAAACCGGGTCTCGGTCCAGTCGAGAAATTTCGAGTCGACCTTGTCCCACCAATGCGCGCCATCGGGCGCGCCGGCGATGACTGCCATGTCGTTCAACCGGAACGACAAAAGAACAGCTTTCTTCAGCCATTGATGGACGTGCCACGCTCCGTCGAATTTCTCCGCGACGCGCAATTCGCCCTCGTCGAGCCCGGCGAGCGCCTCTTGGACGGCGTCGCGCACGGGCCCGAATGTGGCAGAGCTGACGGCGTCGCGCGTCTCCCAGGCTTCGTCAACGATGCGGGACATAGCGGTCGTCATGTCAGATCCTGATCGTGTGGAGGAACGCGGAGAGATCGTCTATTTCGTGATGGATATGCTCGTCCGATGCAACCGGAAATGCAGGTCCCTGTTTCGACCACTCCGAGCCGTTCCTGAGCCACACCGTCGTCATCCCGAGCGCGTGCGCAGGAACGAGGTTGCGGGCGGCATCCTCGAACATCGCGGCTCGCGAGGCGGTGGCACCGGCCGAAGTCAGCACGGTTTCATAGCCACGCGGGTCAGGTTTGGGGCGATATCCGATGGTGCGGATGTCCCAGATGCCGTCGAAATGCCGCTCGATCCCAAGCCGGGCCAGAACCCGCTCGGCATGATTGCGACAGCCGTTGGTGAAGACGAAGCGCCGGCCTTCGAGACGCTCCAGACCTTCGTTGAGGTGGGGGTCCCTGGAGATCGGCGACAGATCGATGTCGTGGACGAAACTGAGGTAGGTCTCCGGATTCACGCCGTGCAGCCGCATGAGGCCGTTCAATGTCGTGCCGTGATCGCTGTAATAGGCCTTCTGGATGCGGCGCGCTTCATCGCGCGAAACGCCGAAGAGCTCCGCCACGAACAGCGTCATGCGGTCGTCGATCTGGGCGAACAGACCGCTGTCGGCAGGATAAAGCGTGTTGTCGAGATCGAAAATCCATGTCTCGACGTGGCGAAAATCCGGGACTGTTTCGATTTGGGTCAGCATCGCCCGTGAAGATGGGCAAAGCCACGCGGCCTGGCAAGCATGACCGGCCGCTAACCAATTCTCTTTAGTTCGCCTTAATGAGAGCCCGGAGAGAGTGACTGCGGGGAAATACGCAGCATCGGGGGTTCGGCCTTGGCCGCGCGCGCACGGGAAAAAAGCTGGTGGGGCAGGTTGCCCGAGATGCTCAGCAGGGCCGATATCTTCGGAGTCCTGAACGGGCCGGACGAGGACGCGCGCACCGAACTTGCCGGGCGCCGCGATGTCGCGCCGGAAGTTCTCTATTTTCTCGCCAGCGAAGGCGAAGTGCGTGCCCGCCGGGCCGCAGCATCAAATCCGTCGACTCCGGCTCATGCTAACCGCCGCCTGGCGGAAGATTCCGACGAGCAGGTTCGCGCCGAGCTTGCCCGCAAGATCGGCCGCATTCTGCCCAATCTTTCCGGCGAGGCGAGCGAGAAAGTCCAGGCGCTCACTCTGGAAACGCTGGATCTCCTGGCGCGCGACCAGCTGCCGCGCGTCCGCCAGATTTTGTCCGAGGAAATCAAGTCGCTCGACTGTGTGCCGAACCATGTCGTCAGGCGCCTCGCGCGCGATGTGGAGAAAGTGTCCGCGCCGGTTCTCGAGTTCTCGCCGCTGCTGTCGGATGCCGATCTGATCGACATCATCACGACTGCGCACGCCAATCATGCGCTCAAAGCCATCGCGCGCCGTCGGCCCCTCAGCGAAAACGTATCGGATGCCATTGCTGCGGCGCTCGATGTGCCCGCAGTCGCGGCGCTTCTGGACAACGCCGACGCCCGTATTCGCGAACAAACGCTGGAGAAGATTGCGGACAAGGCGGAAGCGGTGGTCGAATGGCACCGCCCGCTTGTGCTGCGCAACGATCTCTCGCAGCGGGCGATCCGGCGCCTTGCGGGATTTGTCAGCGCCTCGCTCATCGAGATACTCGCGGCACGAAACAATCTGGACGAGGATACCCGCCGCCAGCTGGCCCGCGCCGCGCAGTCGCGGCTGGCGCAGGCGGCGGAGGACGACAATGCTGCCGCGGCAGCAACGAAAGTCATCAGCGAAATCGAAAAGCGATTCAAGAAGGGAACGCTCAACGACGAGTTCGTCGAACGGGCGGCGGAAGCCGGCCGGCGCGATGCCGTGACGCTGGCACTGGCGTTGCTCGCGACGGTTCCGGAAGACGCGGCGAAACGCATCATGGGAACCCGATCCGCAAAGCCGCTGACTGCCCTGGTGTGGCGCGCCGGTCTGAGCATGCGCACGGCGTTCAAGATTCAGACCTTCGTGATGCGGCTGCCCGCCGACGAACTGATCCCGGCGCGCGACGGCATCGGGTTTCCCATGCCGGAAAGCGAGATGCGCTGGCATCTCAGCTATTTCGGCGTGCGCGCCTGAGTGACCTGCCGCGCCGGAGGAAGCAGTCCGTTCGGCCCGATATGAGCCACGAATCCGCTTAAGCCTTTCGTGTTCGTGACGGCAAATCCGGCTTCGATGAGGCCGCGCGTGGCGCATTTCTGTCCGCCATAGATCTCGAATTCGATATTGGTCACGCAAAGTCTTGTCGGTCCGGACACGAGATGGTCATTGCCGTGCTTTTCCGCGAGCAGAAGAACCCGGTCCGATGCCAGCGGTTCCGTGATGGCTTTGGCGCAACTTCCCGGAGATATCTTCCACCAGCCTCGCGCGACCGTGTCGATTCCTTGCTGCATGCCGATCGCCGCCCACACGACACTGTCCGCATCGTTGCAGATCGAATAGCCGGACGGCGCGGACGCTTTCATCGCCTCGACCTCGAGCGCGTCGAACAGTTCGTCCGGACTGGCATTGGCCGGCACCCTGAGCCTGGCGCGCAGCTGCGCCAGCGCTTCCTCAAGCGCCTTGCCTTCGCCGAGATTGCCCTTGAATCCGATATCGGCGAGCAAACGGGCGAGGCCTGCCTGCTGCGCCGCATAGAACGTATTGGTCTGCGGGCTTTCGGTGAAGGTCGCGGTCCACGACGAATGCCCGCGCGTTGCTACCGCCGCGAACGGCATCAGGAAGAGATCGTCTCCGCCGCAGCTGGGCGCGCCGGTCGGAGTCTGAATGGCGAAATCGGTATTCTTGGTGCACAGCCGGTACTGGCCGCCCCAGGCCCGCGCCGGGCCGGAATGCGCAAGAGAACTCTTCGCGTAGATGAAATAGACCGGCTGCGTGAGCAGTTCGCGAATTGCAAGCGCGCAGTCTCCCGGAGCGATGCGCGTCCAGCCCCGCGTCTCGATTCCATTGCCGGCTTTGAATCCGATGGCGGTGTAGAGAATGTAGCTTGTCTGGTTGCACACATGCATGTCGGCCTTCGCCGGCGCCGCAAGTAACAGTGCGCCCGCCACTGCCGAGATGGCTGCCCCCAGGCGGACAAGTGCATTCATTCTGCGACGATCATGGTACCTGCGCCGCGCTCGGTGAACAGTTCGAGCAGCAGCACGTGCGGGATGCGTCCATCCAGAATAACGGCGGCACTGACACCGCCCTCTACCGCATCGATGGCGGTTTCGATTTTGGGGATCATGCCGCCGGAGATCGTGCCGTCGGCGACGAGGGCGCGCGCTTCGGCAATCGTCAGTTTCGGAATCAGCTTTCCGTCTCGGTCAAGCACGCCTTCGACGTCGGTCAGAAGCAGAAGGCGCATCGCCTTCATGGCGCCGGCAACGGCGCCGGCGACCGTGTCCGCATTGATGTTGAATGTCTCGCCCTTCTGGCCGATCCCGATGGGGGCTATCACCGGAATGAGATCGGAGCTGATGATGCTGCGCAGCACTTCCGGGTTGACGTTTTCGGGCTGGCCGACGAATCCGAGATCGACCAGCTTGTCCTCGAGAGTCATGGGGTCGAGCTTGAACCGCTCCAGCTTGCGGGCGACGACGAGATTGCCGTCCTTGCCGGAAAGACCCACGGCCCGGCCGCCGGCGGCGTTGATGCCGCTGACGATCTGCTTGTTGATGGATCCCGTCAGCACCATCTCGACCACTTCGATGGCGGCCTTGTCCGTCACTCTCAAGCCATCGACGAAGGACGACGGTATCGAGAGGCGCTTCAGCATGGAGCCGATCTGCGGCCCGCCGCCATGAACGACGATCGGGTCGATGCCCGTCTGCTTCATGAGGACGATGTCCTGGGCGAACTCTTCGGTCACGCCGCCTTCCATGGCGTGACCGCCGTATTTCACGACTATCGTCTGCCTGTCGTAGCGAAGAATATAGGGCAGCGCCTCGACCAGCACGCGAGCGGTCGAGCGCCACCGCGCCATGACGCGCAGATTGCGATCCTGTCCGACATCATCGTCCAATGCCATGCGGTCGTCGCTCCCGGCCGGTGCGACCGGCTTATATCCCAAGAGTTATGGGGCGGCCAGCGCGGCAATATGTTCGCGCAGCGCTTCGAGCCCGGATTTCGTCTGGGCGGAGGTAAGCAGAATGTCCGGGTACGCCGCAACATTGCGAATGAGCCCGGCCTTGCATTCGTTAACGGCCCGCTCGCATTCCTCTGCCGACAGCGTGTCGGCCTTCGTCAACACCACAAGATAGGATACGGCGGCCTCGTCCAGCAATTTCATGGCTTCGGCGTCGACCGGCATGATGCGGCGGCGCGCATCGAGAAGAAGGATCACGCGCCTGAGCGTGGGGCGGCCGCGCAGATACGCGAAGAGGAGAGCCTGCCACTGCTGCGCGAGAGTCTTCGAGGCCTGGGCAAAGCCGTAGCCCGGCAGGTCGACGAGATTCAGCTTTCCCGCGAGATCGAAGAAGTTGATCTGTTTGGTGGCGCCGGGTGTCTGCGATATCCGCGCCAGACTCTTGCGGTGAGTCAGCGCGTTGATCAGGCTCGACTTGCCGACATTCGAACGTCCCACAAAGGCGATCTCGGGCCGCCGCGGCGGAGGAATCGCGTCGGTCGTCGCAGCGCCCGCGACGAAATCGCAGGCGCCCTTGAAGAGCTTTTCGGATGCCTCACTCACCAGGATGGGTGTTCGCGCGCGCGCCGCTCCCGGCAAGCCGGCGGATGGAGTCGGGCAATTTGAGATTGTTGAACAGGTGAACCTCAACGCCCTGCCTGCGCATCATGATGTACTGCTGGGTCACCGACAGCAGGTTGTTCCATGTCCAGTAGATGATCAGCCCCGACGGCAATCCCGCCATCAGGAAGGTGAAGATCAGCGGCATGTACGCAAACATCTTCTGCTGCACGGGATCGGTCGGCGCCGGATTCATCTTTGTCTGAACCCATTGGGACAGGCCCATCAGTATGGGCCATGCGCCGACATGCAGGACAGTCAACACCGTGCCCTGGAGAAAGCCGAGTTCCGGCAGGGCAGCGGGTATCGAGTACGGCAGGAGGCCGAACAGATTGAACAGGGACGTCGGATCGGGTGCGGACAGATCGTGGATCCAGCCGAAAAAAGGTGCCTGGCGCATCTCGATGGTGCCGAGAAGTACTTTGTACAGGCAGAAGAAGACGGGGATCTGGATGAACATCGGCAGGCAGCCCGACAGCGGGTTCACCTTTTCCCGCTTGTAGAGCTCCATCATCTCCTGCTGCTGGCGCACCTTGTCTTCGGCAAATCGCTCCCGCAGCTTTTCGACTTCGGGCTGCAGTTTCTTCATGCGGCTCATCGAGCGGTAGGATGCGTCGGCCAGCGGCAGGAACAGAAGCTTGAGCGATACCGTCAGAAGGAGGATCGCGAGTCCGAGATTGCCGAGGTATTTGTAGAAGAGATCGAGCAGATAAAAGATCGGCTGCGTGAAGAAGGGAAACCAGCCCCAGTCGATCGCGCGATCGAAATTCACGATTCCAAGCGCGGCCTGATAGTTGCGAATGATCGATACGACTTTTGCACCGGCAAACATGTGATGCGTGACGCTCGCGGACGCACCGGCCGCAATCGTTTGCGTGGGCAGGCGGTAATCCGAGAGGTAGGATTTCTGGGTGTCCGCTCCGCTGACCTTGTATTCCGCATCGAAGGCGCGGTTCTGCGGCGGAATAGCGGCCGCCATCCAGTACTTGTCGGTAATACCCATCCAGCCGCCGGTCGACTGGAAGGTCTTCGATTCGCCGGCCTTCAGATCGTCGTATTTCGTGTAGCTTGCGCCGTCCGTTGCCGTCGCTCCGACAAAACCCTCATGAAGCGCCCAGTAATGCATGCTCGGGGGAACGCCCACGCGCTCGACGACGGCGTAGGGTGCGAGAGTCACGGCGGACCGGCTGCGGTTCGCAACCGTGTCGTTCACAGTAAACATGTAACGGTCGTCGACCGAGATAGTCCGCGTGAACGTGAGGCCCTGGCCGTTATCCCACTCGAGCACGACGGGCGATTTCGGCGTGAGAACATTGCCCTGCGCGAGCCGCCAGGGTGTCGAATCGTCGGGCACATGCAGATGGGTATTGGACGCGGAAAGCCAGCCGAACACGGCGAAATAAGGGTAACTGGTGCCGCTCGGCGACAGCAGATCGATTTCGGGGCTCTTCGGATTCGTCGTCTCGTGATAGTTGCGCAGACGGAGATTGTCGAAATGGGCGCCGCTCAAACGCAATGAACCGTCCAGCGTCGGCGTGCTGATGACGACGCGAGGCCCGCCCGCCTTCAGCGCCGCCGCCAGACTGAGATGTGCCGCAGTCGCCGTTGCCGGTCTTGCCGATTGTGTCGGCTCTGCAGCCGATTTTGCCGCTGTTTCGTGGACAAGCCGCGCCTGCTGCGCCTTCTCGGCCTGCTGCTGCGGCATCAGGACGAAGTAGTTCCAGCCGAGCAGCACGGCGCCCGCGAGAATGACGGCGAGGATGAGGTTGCGGTTTTCGTTCATCGGTTCTTATCGGCGGCTGGGAGGAACGGGGTCGTAGCCCGACGATCCGCCGAGCGAGGCAAATGGGTGGCAGCGCAGAAGCCTGCGCACGGCAAGGCCCAGCCCCCGCCACGGACCATGAACCTTCAGCGCTTCGACCGCGTAGTGCGAACAGGTCGGATCGAAGCGGCAGGCCGAGGGCAGCAGCGGCGAGATGCACCACTGATAGAGGCGGATCGGCGCCAAAAGCAACGTGACAAGGAAGTCGCGCAGCAGATTTGTCTGGCGCCCCGTCACGCGGTGTCTCCTGCTTTGGTGCGCCCGAGCTTCTGGTGGGCCGCCTGGAGCGCGGAAGTCAGGTCGCCGAGCAGCCCGTCGAACGGCCGGGTCAGCGTCTCTCGCCGCGCGACGAGAACATAGTCATTGCCCGGGATGCCATAAAGGGGAAGGACTTGCGCCGCGGCTGCCCTTAAGCGCCGCTTGGCGCGGTTCCGCTCCACGGCGATGCCGATCTTCTTGCTGGCCGTGTATCCCACCCTCACATGCCCGTCCTTCGCCCATCGCAGGGGCGTGGCGCAGACTTCCAGGGTCACACCGGGGAAAACCCGGCGCACGCCCCGCTGGGCGCGCAGGAAATCGGCCCGGGTCGTCAGGTGGTCGAGGGTTGTCGTCATGGCCGCAAACGCCCAGACCTTTCCTCCCCCGTGCGGCACGCATGGGGGAGATGGATCGCGCGGACATCAGTCCGCGCGAGACGGAAGGGGCAATTCCAGATATCGGGCGCGTGGCCGCCCCCTCCACCGCTTCGCGATCCCTCTCCGCCAACTTCGACGGGGGAGGAAAGAGAAGGGTAACCCGTTGAAATCAGGCCGAAAGCTTCTTGCGGCCATGGGCGCGGCGGCGCGCCAGCACCTTGCGGCCGCCGGCGGTGGCCATGCGGGCACGGAAGCCGTGACGGCGCTTGCGCACAAGTTTGCTCGGCTGATAGGTGCGCTTCATAGGCCAGTCTCCAGGAAAGCCGCAGGTTGCGGCCGACCGAAAAGGAGCCGGGTATCTAGAGAAGGGGCCCGGACCTGTCAACGGGAGGCCTGGTAGTGTCCCGATTTGCCCGGACGCGACAGACGCGACTTCAGCGTGGAAGGCCCGCCCCTTCGCTCGCTCAGTCCCGATAAGTGGGGGGCAATATCAATCCTTCATCGTTTTTGGATCGCTGCCTGTGCGGCCGTGCTCGAGCCAGTCGTTCAACCCCGGCGACAGTTCGGCCGCGGCACGCTCGCGATAGCGCGCGACATCGTCTTTCGCGAGCACGTCGCGCCAGCGGCCGTTGGCGCCCTTATTGAGGAATGTTTGATGTCCGCCCTTGACCGCCATTTCAATGCCGGGCAGGAGCGCCGCACCTTGGTTCTTCATTTTCTCGAACGTCGCCGCATCGACGAGTTCCGGCCACAACGCGTCCGGCGTCTCGATCCCGAGGAACGCGGCGATCCGCTTCATCTCGCCCGGCAAATCGGCCTTCAGGTCGTTGTAGTGCACCATCAGTAGATTTCCGCGCTGACGCTCGGTCCAGTAACTGCGTTCGATGTCAAAGAACGCATTGGCCACCGGCACAACGTCGTCGTCATGTCGTTCGAGCCACGACAGGAAGAATTCGCGCGGGTCTTCCGGCGGCGGCGGTGGAGGGCCGGCTGTGTCGCCATCCTGTTCGGCGATCCGCTGGATGCTGCCGATCGCTTGCGGCGTGAAATTTAGGAAGTGATTGTGGAACGAGAAGCACGCATCCAACCCGCCACGCGCGGTGTGGATGTATTTCACCTCGTCATGGATGGGCAGCGCATCGAACGGCAAATGCGACTTCATCGCGCGGCGATGCGTCTGCGCTTCCAGCACGGAGATCATCACATCGATCGGTTGCTGGTAGCGGCAGTCGACCCAGGGATGGGTCTGCAGGATCGGCACCGGCGTCGCGGACTGGAAGATGAGCAGGCTGACGATGCGCTGCGTCCAGGTCGTGCCGGCTTTCGGAAAGGTGGCGACGACGACATCACCTGGCCGTGGCTTGTAACGGTCCCAGTGCTTGCTGTCGCGGACTCGATCTTTGACAGTCCTGAGCGGAGCACGCGAAAGCATATGTTTCCCCCTTTTTCGACCGGCCGCGTGGTCCGGCCTGAGCCTTGCCAAGCAGGTTCAAACTAGGGCACCACCGGAGGCCTAGAAACGGGCATTGTGAAAGGTTGGAAAATTCAGTTGCTGGCTTCCCGTTCAGCAGGGGTTTTCAGTCGCCATAGGATTTGGTCGGTTTTCTCTATCAAGACGCCGAGTCCGGTCAGCATCGCGACATAAAAGGCCACGTAGCGCACCGAACTCCACAGCACTTCCACCAAAAACGATGTGTCGTGCGTATTGGGCCAATTCATATACAGGCCCGCAAGAACCTGGCCAACCAGCACCAACGCGGCAGCCAGCCACATCGCGATAGCCCATTTGTTTGTTGATTTCCCCAAAATTGTCTCCTGCCAGGTCTGATCGCTTATAAGGCTCCGTCGGCACACCCCACGAGTTGTAACATTCCACCGATATCATCGTGTGGTGTTCTGAGTTCGCGTGATCTCCGCATCCAGCATGTGCCCCACTTCATTCGGCGTGCGCTTGTCGGCGTCGCGATCGACTGAGAGATTCGCGCGCTGCATCGTGGCGAGATCGATCGAACCGATGAGCGGCTTCAGTGCGGCGAGCAATGTCGCGTCATGCGCGTGCGCCGGCGAGACGAGCAGCACGGCATCGTAAGGCGGCAACGCGCTTTTGGGATCCGCCAGTAGTTTCAATGTATATTGCGCGATGCGGCCGTCGCTCGAGAACGCGCTGATGACATCGACTTCGCCGCTCGCGAGCGCGCGATAGAGAAAGTCCGGCTGGTACACGCGCTGTGTTCCGAATCGTAAGCCATACGCGTGTTCGACGGAGCGCCATTCCGGCCGGCTGAAGATTTCGAAATCGCCGCCGATCTTCATGTGCTGCGCGTACGATGCCAGATCGGCGAGCGAGTCGATGTGCAGCGCCGCGGCGCGGTCGCTGCGCATGGCGAAGGTGTAGGCGTTTTCGAAACCCAGCGGCCCGATATAGGTGATGCCGTGGTTGCGCTTCAGCCACGCAGCCATCTGCGCCAGCACCTGTGCGCGCGACGGAAGATCGCTGCGCTTCATGTCGTCGGACCAGATCGTTCCCGAGTAATCGACATAGACATCGACATCGCCCGCAGCCAGCGCATCGAAGATCACCTGCGAACCCAGCCCGTCGCGGCGGATGCTCTGGATGCCCGCGTGTGTGAGGCGATCCTGGATCAGCGCGCCCAGGATGTACTGCTCTTCGAAGCTTTTGGTACCGACCACGATGGCGCGGTCCCGCGCGGCTCCGAGCAGGGGGAAGATGCTGACCGCGATGACAAGGAAAAGCCCGACCGCCGATCCGACCAACCGGACTTGCGACCGCAACACGAGTCCGTCTTCGGCCAGTGCGAGCAAGCGGTCCACAACCAGTGCCAGGATCGCCGCGGCTACGCAGCCGAACAACACAAGCATCCAGTTCTCGGTCTGCAGGCCCGTGAAGATGTAATTGCCGAGGCTTGTCTGGCCCACGGGCGTCGACAGCGTTGCGGTACCGATCACCCACACGGCGGCGGTACGAATACCGGCCAAAATTACCGGTGCGGCGAGGGGAAGTTCGACAAGCCGCAATTGCTGTCCGCGTGTCATGCCGACGGCGCGTGCCGCCGTCATCACGGCGGGATCGATGCCGGTGAGGCCCGTGATGGTGTTTCGCAACACCGGCAACATGGAATAGAGCGTCAGCGCGGCAAGCGCCGGCAGAAATCCCAGCGCGCGGAAACCGAAGCCGAACGTCGCCTGGGTGAAGGCGGAGAGTCCGAGCAGGATCGGATAGAATAATGCCAGCAATGCGAGGCCGGGAATGGTCTGCACGATGCTCGCAAGGCCGAGCGCCGGCGCGCGCAGATACCGGAAACGCGCCGCAAGAATGGCGAGCGGAAGACTGATTGCGACACCGAGCAGAATGGCGGAGAGACTCAAGAGCACGTGCCAGCCGAGATATTCCGGCAGATCCGCCCATGCCGATTCGAGCCCGCTGCTCATGACGCGCGCCGGCTGTTTTGGTAGAAGAAAAGAATTGCATGCGGGTCGGGCGCCGGCAGAGCGGCCGACGCGGAGACGCGGAGAAGAAGTTCGACCACAAAGACACGAAGAGCACGAAGAGAAAATTCCGGCGCGCGAATGCGCGCCAAACCAATCCTTGGTGTCCTTTGTGTCTTTGTGGTGCGAATTTTTGTTCTTTCGCGTCTTCGCGTCTCCGCGTGAGATATCTTCAGCGGGGTCGGCATGCAGGTTGGTGGTATGGTGGCGCTCATGGCGCGCCGTTCGCTTCCATCACGCGGGCGAGCGCGCGGGCGCGGTTGCGCGGGTTCTCGATCAGGGCGCGCACGAACTCGTCGGCCGGGTGCGCAACGATTTCGTGCGGCGTTCCGATCTGCACAAGCTTCCCTGCGCGCATCACGGCTATCCGGTCGGCCAGCAGAAATGCCTCGGTCATGTCGTGGGTGACGAGAACGGTGGTGAGCCCCAAGGCATCGTGGAGCGCGCGATATTCGGGCCCGAGCTCGTCACGCGTCAGAGGATCGAGTGCGCCGAAGGGCTCGTCCATCAGCATGATCGACGGCGCCGCGGCCAATGCGCGGGCCAACCCGACGCGCTGGCGTTGCCCACCCGACAACTCGCGCGGAAAGCGATGGGCGAACTGGGCTGGCGGCATGTGCATCCGCGCCATCAGA
>JBEKLN010000006.1:0-123290 GCA_050010175.1 Rhizomicrobium sp. | reverse complement strand
CCAGGATTTTTTATCATGCCGCTCGATGCGAAAACCGTCGGCAAGCGGATCCGTCTGCTGCGCGGGCCGCAACATGACACCGCCTGGTGCGACGAGCTCGCCAAATGGTCGCGGCTGAAGGATGCGTAGGACAATCTGCAGTTCGGCCTCAGGCTGGGCGAGCAGCCGCGCCAGATGATCACCACGACTCCGCGGCCGCTGAAGCTCTTGAAAGAGATCATGGCCAGAAGCGACACCGCGATCACGCGCGGCTCCACGCACGACAATCGCGCCAATCTCGCGCCGGCGTTCTTCGCCGAAGTGATCCGCCGTTATGACGGCACGCGCGTCGGCCGCCAGGAGATCGACGCGGAGATCCTGGACGACATTCCCGGCGCCTTGTGAATGCGCTCGACGATCGAGCAGGCGCTATTCGCCGGCACGCTGCCGGACTTCGTGCGCGTGGTCGTGGGCGTCGATCCGTCGGGCACCAAAGGCGGCGACGGGAACGACAGCGTCGGCATCGTGGTGGCCGCAAAGGGCACGGACGGGCTTGCCTATGTTCTGGCCGACGCCACCTGTTCGCTGTCGCCGGCCGGCTGGGGACGGCGCGTGGCGGAGACGGCCTATGCTCACAAAGCCGACTGCGTCGTCGCCGAAGCCAATTTCGGCGGCGCGATGGTGGAAAGCGTGCTCAAGACCGCCGGCGTGACGCAGCGCGTGAAGCTCGTCACCGCCTCGCGCGGCAAAGCGGTGCGCGCCGAACCGATCGCAGCACTTTATGAACAACGCCGCGTGCGCCATGTGGGCGCGTTTCCGGCGCTGGAAGATCAGCTCTGCGCGTTCACCACCGAGGCTTACGCCGGCGACGGCTCTCCCGACCGCGCCGATGCGCTTGTCTGGGCGCTGACCGAACTGATGGTGGCCAAACCCGTGGGCGAAGACGGCTGGATCGAATATGCCAAGGAGAAGCTCGCCGAATGGGGCAAGCTGCACCTGCTGGACGAGGTGCCGACACCGCCGTTTTAGAGTCCGCCGCGCTTCTTTCCTCCCCCGTCGAAGATGGGGGGCGCTAGCGACAGCGTTTGCGCGGATCGCGCGAACATCAGTTCGCGCGAGACGGAGGGGCAATCCCCAGCATCGCGACAGCGGCTTCCCCTCCACCGCTATGCGGTCCCCCTCCCCCAAACGCTGCGCGTCGGGGGAGGAAAGATTCTCTTACGAAATCAGGTCGCCCCACACCGCCGTGCGCAGCCCTTCGGCGGTGATCACCGGCTGCGCCTCGCAGGACATGCACGGCTTCGGTTCGTGACCGACCGGGCGGCCGAGCGCTTCCCACGCGTCGAGCCCGCCGAGCAACGGCCGGATCTTCGTGAAGCCGGCACGCTTCAGATGCTGGGCGGCAAGGGCGGCCGAGACTTCGTTGGGACAGGAGCAATAAACGACGATTTCCACATCGCGCGGGAACGATGCCAACGTTGCCGTGGCTTCGTCGGGATGGGCGAACACCGCGCCGGGAATGATTCCGTCGCGCAGGCGCACCGCGGGCGAGCGCACGTCCAGGATCACCGGTGCGTCGCCGCCGTCGATCATCTTTGCGAGTTCCTTCGCCGTGATTTTGTCCATGCGCAGCTGTCGGATGAACACCTGGCGCTGCCACCAGCGCGTCGCGAGCCAGATGGCGAGCGCCGACGCCACAAGCGCGACACCCATGCCTCCCAATTCGCCCAGCGTCTCCAGCGCAGTGAAGATCGCGTTCCGGAAGACGTATCCCAGCAGCACGGCGCTGGTCGCATAGATGGTGGCGCCGAGGCCGTCGAGCGCGACGAACGCCAGCGGCGAGACCTCGGTGATGCCGCACAGCGCGATCGACACCATGCCCAATCCCGGAATGAAGCGCGAGAACAGGAGCGACGCCGGACCAACTTTCGAAAACGTCGTTTCCGTGCGGCGTACGCAGGAGTCCGGCGACAGCGAGAGTCGGCAGAGAACTTTCAGGATGCCCCGCCCGTAGCGCCGGCTGGCCCAATACCAGCTGACATCGGCAATCAGCGACGCGATCACGGCCGCAAGCACAATTTCCGGTATCTGCACGGCGCTGTTCGTCGCCAGAGCAGCAGCCACAATGATTGTGGGGTAAATCGGCAGCGGCAGGCCAGCCTGACTCAAAAGCACGTTCAGGAACACGACCACAAGGCCGTAGCGCTCGATCAGAACGGCAGTGTCATGCATGGTGCCTCTCCCGACTGCAGATATGCCTGCGATGCGGGAACTGCAACCTGCCAGGCACACGCGCTGCGCATGGCGGACGCGCGGAAATCTCCCGCCGCCGGAGGGGCTGGACGGCGGGAGATTTCGCGGGGCCCCGGGGGAATTAGCCGCGAAGCCTGATGGCGGTTTCGGCGATCTTGCGGCCCTGATAACGCGCGCCCTGCAACTCGTTGGCGGAGGGCTGGCGCGCACCGTCGCCGCCCGTCACGGTGGTCGCGCCATAGGGCGAGCCGCCGGTGACCTCGTCGAGCGTCATCTGCCCGGCGTGACCGTAATCCAGTCCCACGATCACCATGCCGAAATGCAGGAGATTGGTGATGATGCTGAAGAGCGTGGTTTCCTGGCCGCCATGCTGCGTGGCGGAAGACGCGAACGCCCCGCCGACCTTGCCGTGCAGCGCGCCTTTGGCCCACAGCCCGCCGGCCTGATCGAGGAAATTCGCCATCTGCGACGACATGCGCCCGAAGCGGGTTCCCGTGCCCACGACGACGGCGTCGTAATTGGCGAGGTCTTCGATCTTCGCCACGGGCGCAGGCTGGTCGAGCTTGTAATAGGACTTCTTCGCAATCTCCGCCGGCACGAGCTCCGGCACCCGCTTGATGTCGACCTCGGCGCCGGCTTCGCGCGCGCCTTCGGCCACGGCGTGCGCCATTGTCTCTATATGTCCGTAGGCGGAGTAGTAAAGCACGAGAACTTTTGCCATGTGAATCTCCCTTGGTTCAGTGAGTAGCGAGCAGCGAATGGAAATCCTGCTATCCTTGCCTACTCGCTATCCGAAATGCGCTGCCGCTTACGCGGCATCGACCATCACAAGCTCGCTGTCCTCGAGCGCCCGGATGGTGAAATCACTCAAATCTTCGATCGCTGCGCCGTCGCGCGCGTCGATGCGCACACCGTCGATCTCGACGGCGCCCGTCGCCGGCACGAGATAGGCGTGGCGTCCGTGGCCGAGCGCATAGGACACGCTTTCACCGGCTTTCAAGGTCGCGCCTACGACGCGCGCATCGGCGCGGATGGGAAGCGCGTCATTGTCGTTGGCAAGGCCGCTCGCCAGCGTCACCAGACGGCCCGAGCGGTCGCCCTTCGGGAACGGCTTGGTGCCCCAGGCGGGCTGACCGCCGTCTTTCGTCGGCAGGATCCAGATCTGGAAAAGCGTGGTCGGTTCGGATTCGAGATTGTATTCGGCATGCCGGATGCCGGAGCCTGCACTCATCACCTGGACGTCGCCTGCCGCGGTACGGCCTTCGTTGCCCAGGCTGTCCTTGTGGGTGATGGCGCCCTGGCGGACATAGGTGACGATTTCCATGTTGGCATGCGGATGCGGCGGAAAGCCCGTATTGGGAGCGATCTCGTCGTCGTTCCACACCCGCAACGCGCCCCAGTGGACGCGCTCGGGATCGTGATAGTCGGCGAACGAAAAATGGTGTTTCGCGTTAAGCCAGCCATGGTTGGCACCGCCCAACGACTGGAAAGGTCTGCGTTCGATCATTTGAAATCTCCTTTCGAGCGGCCTCGCCGCTCAATTGCCGAGACCGAAGATATGGACAGCCTTGTCGATAAGAAATAGAAACTCTTGAAACATATTGTTTCCAATTGTGAGCCATGGCCAAATTGCCGGATTTCGAAGCCCTGGCGGTCTTCGCGAAGGTGGTGGAGCAACGCTCCTTCGCCGCCGCCGCGCGGGATCTGAAACTATCGAAGGCGACGGTGTCCAAAGCCGTCTCGCGGCTCGAAGCGAGGCTCGGCACGCGGCTCTTCAACCGGACATCGCGCCGGCTGGCGCTCACCGATACGGGCAGGACGCTCGCGTCCCGCGCCGCGCAGCTTCTGGCGGACGGCGAAGCGGCGGAAGGCGAAGCGCAAACCCAATCGCTCGCGCCGCGCGGGCTGGTGCGGCTCGCCGCGCCGATGTCGTTCGGCGTTCTGCATGTGGCGCCGCTGTTGCCCGAATTTTTCCGGCTCTATCCCGATGTCTCCATCGATCTTCATCTGAGCGACGCGATGGTGGATCTGATCGGCGACGGATTCGATGCGGCGATCCGCATTGCCGCTCTGCCCGACTCGTCGCTCGTGGCACGGCGCCTGTGCCCGATGTCGCCCTATCTTCTCGGCGCACCTGCATATTTCAAAAAGCACGGTAAGCCGAAGCATCCGTTGCAATTGGCGGAGCACGCTTGTCTCGGCTACGCCTACCAGCTGACGCCGGATACCTGGCGTTTTCGACAGAAGAACGGCGAGACGGCCAGCGTGCGGCCGGCGGGTCCGTTGCGTGTCAACAATGGCGACGCGATGCTGCCGGCGATTTTGGCCGGTGTCGGCCTTGGCGTGTTGCCGGATTTCATCGTGCGGGACGCCTTGAGCAAACGCGAGCTTGAAATCGTGTTGCCCGAATGGTCGTTGCCGGCCGGAGCGGTGCATTGGGTGACGCCGCCCGGAGGCCCCAAACCGAAGCGTCTGGAGGTGCTCGGCGACTTCATGGCGGCGCATTTGTCGAATCGAAGCGCTTCAAAGCCTCCGGGTCGATCTCACCCGGATGTCGGCACTGCTCACTCCTGAGTTCGCCATGTGCCGCTTCGATTGCTAGTGTTTCATGGTTTCCGGGCAGGGCGGACTCATGGACCGGCGTACATTTATCGGCTCACTGGCTGCTATTCCCGCAGCCGCTTCGGCGGCCGAGCGCGTGCCGCCTTCGGGAGTCATCGCCGAACAGATTCTGCTTTGGGAAGGTTCGCCGCCGAATATCGGAGCAGCGCTTCCCACGCTGCACGTTGCCTTGGACGACTCCGACGCATCGCACCGCAGCCGAATCCTGACAGGAATTGCGCAGCCGGCTCTCTATGTGGCGCGCCCCTCGAAGCCGGACGGTTCGGCGCTGTTGATCGTGCCGGGAGGAGGTTACCGCGAACTCGGAATTGACGTCGAAGGCTTCGATATCGCGGCGCGGTTTGCGTCGGCCGGTGTCACCTGTTTCATTCTTGTGTACCGGTTGCCCAGCGAAGGCTGGGTCGCCGGTCGCGACGTGCCGCTGCAGGATGCGCAGCGCGCCATGCGCCTCATTCGCGCGAATTCCTCCACATTTCGTATCGATGCCGATCGCATCGGTGCTATCGGATTTTCCGCCGGCGGACATCTCGCCGCCACACTGTGCGAGCGGCCGGATGCGCCTGTCTACGGCGCGCGGGACGGCACCGACTTGCTCAGTGCCAAGCCGGCATTTGCGGCATTGTTTTATCCCGTCATCACGATGTTGCTGCCTTACGCACACGAAGCGTCACGGGAAGCGTTGTTGGGGGCCGAACCCTCCGCAGAATTGCGGTCTGCCTATTCCTGCGAGCGTCTGGTGACACGGGAGACGCCGCCGATGTTTCTCGTGGCTGCGCTCGACGACGACTACGTCTCGCCGGAGAACACGCTCCTCATGTTCACGGCGTTGCGCACGGCGCAGATCCCGGTCGAGATGCACTTGTTCGAGCACGGCGGTCACGGCTTCGGACTTCGCGACACGGTCGGTCTGCCGGTCGCCGCGTGGCCGGACCTTTTGCTGCAATGGGGAACATCGCGGAGGTTTTTCGGGCCGACGTGACGGTCAGCGTGCTTCGGCTGCCGTGACGTACAATTTTTGCGCCTTATACCCGATGTAGATATGGAGCTGCCGGAGAACGCTCATGCCGATGACGATCTTCGATTCGTGGCCCCCGAAATTCCTTTCCGGAATGATATCGATATCGGGATTGGCAACCTGGATCCCCTCGAAGATGAGACTCGAAAACGGATAACGCCACATGGAGACCGGCTCGCCCCTGTTTATGCGCTGAGGCGGGAGCACCTTCATGCGCGAATCATTTTCCGCCAGATTGAAGAGCTCACGCGCGGTCTCGAACGTCATCGTGGACCTTGCGGAGCCCGTGTCGATGGCAAGCACCACGGCCTTTCCGTCAAGCTGGGCAGGCACCGTGATATGCATGCTTTGATCGAGCGTCATTGCCACTTCGGCGTAAGGTTGATGCGTCCAGTAGACGGGAGCAACGGCACATGTGTTGGGCGCCAGAAGATGCATCGCGCCCGCGGCGAAATCGAATTCGACATCGAAATTGCTTAAGATATCGGGCCCAAGCAATCCGGACACGTTCGCGTTCAGAAGAGTATACGGCGCCAAGAGAAAGACGGACTTGCGCAGCGATGCACCACCCATGGCGATAGAGTCCACATGGGTTACACGCGAAGTCCGGATGCCGTTCACGAACTCGCCTTGAAAGGGACTGTCCCACTGCTTCAAGCCGAGTTCGTTGGCGGCGACATAGGTGAGCGAGCTGATGATACTTCCAGTGTCGACGACAAGTCTTGCCGGCTGGCCGTTGATCGACACGGAAACGGTGACCGCGCCATCCGGCTCCGCCTCCATGGGAAGCGACGCGTACTGTCCGACGGTACACACCGGCGTATCGGCGGCATGGGCCGTTCCGGCAGCGAACATGCAGGCGAGCGCAGAAAACGCGGCGAAGTGTTGGGTGGGCCGCATCACGATCCGCCCTCGGCCGCGGGCATGCGGGCGAGTTCTGATCTGGCGATCGACAGCTCCACCATGTCCGACGGACAGGACATCGCTGCCTGCTGCAGCGATTTCCGGGCCGGGATCGAATCGCCACGGGCGTTATACCATTCGCCCAGGAATAGCTGGGCCTGACAGGCCTGATCGCGCGGATCGCGACCTTCTCCCTGCGCGGCCACCTGAACGAGTTGATCGGGCGTCAGCTTTCCAAGGAAGAGTGCGGCCAGTGGTCCCGGCCAGTTTGCAAGATCAAGTGATCCTGCTTTGTCTTCAAAGTCGTGGGAAACCCGATCGCCCATTCTGATGCGCGCCATGTCCTCGCTGAGGTAGCCCCAGACAGACGTTGGAGAAAGATCGACCGCGCGGCGAAACGCCTTCTCCGCCTTGTCAAATCTGCCCGCCTGCCACTCGGCAAAGCCTTTGTCCATTTGCGCATCCGCATCGTCGCGGTCGAGCGAGATCGCCTTGTCAAAATCGTCGATGGCGCCGTCGAGATCGTTGTCGAGCTGACGCGCCCTCCCGCGCGAACTATACGCATAAGTGAATGCCGGATCGATTGCGATCGCTCCGGAAGATTCTGCAATCGCGAGCGCATATTTTCCCATGGAACGATAAATAAGGCCGCGCTGGACGAAGAAGTCCGGGTCGCCCGGCCAGTATCCCAGCAGCGCGTTGCAGTCGGCAAGTTCGTCGTCGTACCTTTGCAACTGCGCATAGATACTCATCCGCTGCAAATAGGCTTCGGGATGGCGTGGCCTGAGACGAATGGCGGCACCCAGGTCCGCGATAGCAAGATCGTACTTTCGTTCTGCCCTGTAAGCCACTGCGCGCTCGGTATAAGCGTAGATATAGTCAGGCTTTGCATTCAGGGCAGCGGAAAAATCCGTGATCGCCGCGTCGGCGTTTCCGCTCGCTAAATACGCATCGCCCCGATCGAAGTAGGCAACGGCCTTGAAGGAAGGGGAAAGATCCGGCGCGGCCAATGCACTTGTGAGACGCTTGATGGCCTCGCCCGCGTCGTCCCGATTGCGCGCTGCAACGCCGAAAATGAACTCTTGATAGCCGCTGGCCCAACAAGACCCCGCCATCGACAAAACAATGGCGCCGCCGAGCAACAATCCCCGCATTTTCGCCCTGCCCATACCCCACCCCAGCGTAGGCGAAAGCAGACATTACGGCAATGCCGGAGCGGAACAATGCAAAGCGCTCAAACCGGCACGGCGGTTACATAATCGCGCAGACCAAACGCGTGAATTCCAGTCTACAATCGCGCCGCGAAAAGAGAGTGGCGACCGACTTCGGCGGTCGTGGCGTCAAAAGGACAGATAATTTCGGTCCGGCAGAGTGCGCCAATTGCCTGCGAAACCGCGGCGCGGCAGAAAAAACTTTGCGCCGCATAATGGCTTGACTCTTTTTCACTTTCTCCAGCTTCGTCAGCGAAACGTTCCGTGTACGAATGATATTCTCGAAAATCGTCGTTGACACGTTTGATCAAACGCACTACGAATTTCGTCATGACGGAATGGTGCGCCCGGCGCTTCGAAGGAAGCAGCCGGGTTTTTCATTCCTGAATTGAGATATCCCACGCGCCCAGGATTGCACGTTCGAGCGAAGTCGATCCGTGTGGCACGCTGCAGCATATGTTCCGGCCGATCCCTCTCCAGATTCAGAAGGACAAACGATGCCTGATCTCTCAGTTCCGGGGGCGCGCGTCACGCCGGTGCCAAAGGGCTTCACGACGCGCGTTGGCGAAGCCGTTCGTTACCTGATCACCGGTGTTGCGCCGACGACATGGTTCGGACCCATGCAGCCATTGCAGCCCATGGCTCCGGAAGGGACCGGCGGACGCGCCTTCGATTATCCGACGGGATACAATCTCAATTACCAACCGCGAACCGACGAACCGATTTCCTTTGCCGATCTGCGTGCGCTTGCAGACGGATGCGACATGCTTCGCCTCGTCATCGAGACGCGAAAGGATCAGATCGAGGGGCAGGATTGGGACATCCGCCCGCGAAAATCGCCTGACGGGTCGCGCCCCGGAAGCAGCCAATTCGCCAACGAGATAGAAGCTGCCAGGGACTTTTTTGCATGGCCCGACAAAGAACACGACCTTGCGTCCTGGATGCGGGCGGTTGCCGAAGAGCTGTTCGTGATCGACGCCGTATCCGTCTATGTGCGACCTGACCGGTCAGGACGGATATTTGCATTCGAGCTGATCGATGGCACGACGATTTCGCCACGCATCGACGCGTGGGGACGCACTCCCGCCGCGCCCGATGTTGCCTACCAGCAGATCCTGCATGGTGTTCCCGCCGCCGATTTCTCGACGGAACAGATGATCTATTTTCCGAGGAATCGCCGGCCTGGACATGTTTACGGGTTTTCGCCGGTCGAACAGGTGATCTCGACGGCCAACATCCTGGTCCGTCGAAACGCACACCAACTCGCTTTCTATACCGACGGTAACTTGACTGACGGCATTTTCGTTTCGCCCGAGACATGGAGCAACGACCAGATCCGGGCGTGGCAGGTGTACTGGGACTCCCAGTTCGGCGGCAACATTCAAACCCGCAGGCACGGCGTCTGGGTGCCGGGAGGCGTGGACTTTAAAGACCTCAAGCAACCGAGCTTGAAAGATCCGTACGACGAATTTCTTGCACGCATCATCTGCTTTGCATTCTCGGTCAGCCCGCAGCCTTTCGTCAGCATGATGAATCGCTCCACAGCCGAAACGGCGCACGATACCGCCATCGAAGAGGGCCTCGTTCCCATCCTCAACTACTACAGACGCCTGTTCCGGCTGATGTTCGATCGTCTCGGCTGGGCCGACATCGAGATGGTCCCGGTCGACGAAGGGGAACTCGATCCGCAGATCGCCGACAATATCGACGTCGCCGATGTGAAGGCCGGAATCCGGACGATCAACGAAGTGCGCACGAGCCGGGGCCTCGATCCCATGCAAGGAGGCGATCAGCTCATGGTCGCAACGGGAAGCGGCTATACGCCCATCGCCGGCGCTGAACAGACGGCCGGGACTGCGGATCGATAAGCCCGCGGTTCGTGCTGCTCAACATTCTCACGGAGTTCCCCATGGATTTTCGACTCTTTATTCCCATCACCAAAGTCGACGTCGCCAAGCGACTGGTTTACGGGACGATCGCCGAGGAAGTGCCGGACAAGTCCGGCGAGATCATGGATTATCAGTCGGCAAAGCCTGAGTTTGAGGCCTGGTCTGCCGCAGTAGGACGCGCCTCGAACGGCAAGAGCGCGGGAAATCTGCGTGCCATGCACGGTAGCGTCGCCGCGGGGCGCCTAGACCGAATCGTGTTCGACGATAAGGAAAAACGCATCGCAACCGTCGCCAAGGTCGTCGACGACACCGAATGGCAAAAAGTGCTGGAGGGCGTCTACACCGGCTTCTCCATGGGCGGCAAATACAAGAAGCGATGGCGTGATCCCAAGAAGCCCGAGCTCACCCGCTACACGCCCGAGCCGATGGAGGTCTCTTTGGTGGACAACCCCTGCATTCCCTCCGCGACGTTCGAAGTCATCAAGGATGATGGTTCGAGCGAATTGCGGAAGTTCAATCTGAAACAGTCGACAAGCAAGGATCGGTCGGTCATGGACCTGGCAAAATACGGAGCGCGGCATTCAAGGGAAGATCTTTCACGCGTGCAGCTGATGCACGATACGTCGGTCGATCTGGGCGCAACTTGCGGCGGTGACGAGGACGCCGATCCCGACTACGATCTGAGCGACTCGCTCAAGTCGATGCGACCCCAACTCGCCAAACTCGCAGGCGACATTGCGGCCCGAACGCTCGAGAAGCTTGCCCCCAGGCTCGATGCTTTGGGCAGGCGCATCGAGGCGCTCGAAGCGATGCCCATGCCCGGCGGACCTTATGCGCCCGCTTTCGCCGTCGCGAAGTCGCATGACCTAGGCGGCCGCAATCTCGGCAGCGATCCTGTGGGATCGTTCGAACAACACCTCGACACTCTTGCACCCGCGCAACGCGCCCATGTTCTGGCGAAACTTGCGCTCAAGAACCCGATGAGCCGCTAGCCGGCTCGCCCCTCGCCCGATCAATCGTCTGCGCGTCGTGCCGGAGCTGCACTTCTTCCCCCTCGGAAGTGCGGCGCGGGCCAGTGCGCGGATTCGGGCGGGGGGCATCTTTCTCAACCGCTGAACATCCAGGAGCATTCGCATGAACATCACCCAGGAAAGCATGGCGCTGATGCGCAATGCGCTTACGCAATCTCAGCCCGATCTGCGCAAGACCGTGACCGAATCTACCGGTCTCACTTTCTATGATCTGCAGGCGCCGGCAAAGAATCTGTATCCGACCATCACCAAACTCAGGAACATGACGCCGCGCGTGGGCCGTCCGTCCGGTTACGGCACCGCCGCTCACTGGAAGCAGATCACCGCAGTCAACGGTTCCGGCTATGACGCGATGGGCTGGATTCCCGAAGGTCAGCGTTCGGCCGCGATGAGCTACACGAGCTCGGACATGTCAGCGACTTACGTGACGGTCGGCGAAGAAGACTATCTGACATTCGAAGCGGAATCCGCGGCTGAGGGGTTTGAGGATATGAATGCAACCGTGTCTCTGCGCCTGCTCCAGAAGACGATGCGCAAGGAGGAGACAGGCCTCCTCGCAGGCAACGCGAGCCTCGCACTCGGAACACCGTCTGCGCCATCGCTGTCGGCGCCAACGGATTCCACATCGACATTGCCTGCCGCGACCTACTCGGTGATCGTTGCTGCGTTGACGGCAGAAGGCTGGCTCAACTGCAAGGGCAATGCGGTGGCCGGTTTCACGCCGCAGAAAACTATCACCGGCATGGATGGCCAGAACTACACGCTCAACGGCGGCAACTCCAATGTGTCGTCGAACACCACGTTGGCCGTCACGTCCGGCAAGGGCCTCGCGGCCTCGGTCACGAACGTGAAAGGTGCAGCGGCTTACGCCTGGTTCGTCGGCACCGCTGGCAGTGAAACGCTGCAGGCAATCACGACGGTGAACTGCGCTTACTTCAACGCGCCACTTGCAACCGGTCGCCAGGCAGCAACGACTGTAACCGCCGACAGCTCGACCAATTCCACGCTGGCCTTCGACGGGTTTCTGACCAATGCGTTCAATGGCGGAAGTCTCATGACGCAGGCGACCGGCACCAACGGTGTCGGCACACCCCTGACGGCCTCCGGTCGCGGATCGATTGTGGAGATCGACACATTGCTGCAAAACATGTGGGACAACTACCGGCTAGGCCCGACGGTGATCTTCGTTTCGAGCCAGGAGCAGAAGAACATCACCAACAAAGTCCTGTCCAATGCGTCCAGTCCGCTGCTGCGCTACGATGTGACCGCCACGCCGGGGCAACCTTATGCAATCACGGCCGGCGGGCAGATCAAGTACTACTACAACCCGTTCGACGGCGACGGCATGACGATCCCCATCGTGCCACATCCCGATCTCGCTCCGGGCACGTTGTTCGCCTATTGCGAACGTCTGCCCGAATGGTACCAGTCCAACGAAGTGCCCAACGTCGCCGAAGTGATCACAAGACGCGACTACTATCGCGTCGACTGGCCGCTGCGTACCCGCCGCCGCGAGTATGGCATCTACGCCGAAGAGGTGCTCGCGGTTTATGCCCAGTTCGCGATGGGCATCATCACGAACATCGGCAACGGCTGAGCACGTTCCCGAAGCAACAAAGCCTGCGAAGCGGCGAGAGCCGCTTCGCGTACGGCTGCGTCCTCCCTCCCCGTCCGCTTGGAGCGAAACGACAATGGCAGCGAACGATCTGACGAATCTCGCAGATATCAAAGCCTGGCTCGGCCGTACAGACTCGAATTCCGACTCGCTCCTGTCGGCTCTGATTACCCGTGCGAGCAGGCAGATTTACTCGCATCTGCAGCGAGGCCTGATCCTTCCCCGCGCCGTAGACGAAGTCCGCAACGGCTCAGGCGGCGACACGCTCATGCTGAAGGAATGGCCGGTCATTTCGGTGACATCTCTCGTTATCGGGCATCTGGCCGTGCCACAGGCGGCGAGTGCATCGACCTTCGCGCAGCCCGCGAGTGGTCCGGGCTGGACATGCGAAATCTGGGACGGAACGCCGCCCGGCAGGCCACAGGCGCTTTACCTGCGCGGATACACGTTCGGAAGATCGTTTCCAGGCGCGGCAAACACCCAGAATGTCTTCGTGTCCTATCAGGCCGGATATCAGGTTTCCGCCGAGCCACAGATCGTCAGCGGCAGCATGGTGACAGTAAACGCTCCGTTCGGATATTGGGCAACGAACGAGGGCGTCACCTACGCGACAGGCGCACCGCTTGAACAGGTCAGCGGAAGCCCAGCCATGGGTCAGTACCAGCTTGGATCGACCGCTGGAGTCTACAATTTCAACGCCGGCGACGACGGAGCGACGGTGCTTGTCAGCTACGGGTTCATTCCTTCGGACCTGGCAGATGCCTGCATCGAACTTGTCGCGGAACGTTACAAATATTCGGAGCGCGTGGGAGAAAGGTCTCACAGCCTCGGCGGAAACGAAACTGTGAGCTTCGACACCGGCCGGTTCACACCTCTCATCGCCGCGATGCTCGAGCCTTACCGAAATGTCGCTCCATTCTGAACGGGCCGACCGACGCACGTGGCCACGGCAGTGATAAAGGTGATTGCCGATACGACGGACATGGTCCGATCGTTTGATCGGCGCAGCGGTGCTGTGAAAGCGACGGTGACGCGTGCCGTCCGCGCCAACGCGCAAGGTCTGCTTTCACGAATCGACGGCAAGCTGTCGGGACAGGTTCTCAATCTTCGCTCGGGCGCGTTGCGGCAAAGCATCGTTGACGCAGAGTTTGCAGCCGGGGACGCCGTGATCGGCAATGCCGTTGCGAGTGATGGCTCCGCGCAATATGCACGGATCCAGGAATATGGCGGTCGCGTCAACATTCCGCGAGTCTTTCCCGAAACGGCGAAAGTCTTGGCCTTCGAGTATCAGGGGCGGCTCGTTTTCGCGAAGCACGCCGCGGCGCACGTTGCCGATATTCCCGAACGAAGCTTCATGCGCGCGTCACTGACCGAGATCGAAGGAGGCTTCATACGCGACATGCAGGACGCGATCGATGAGGCGTTGTCATGAGCGAACCGCAATTCTCCCGCGAAACCATCTTTGCGGCACTTTTTTCGCTGGTCAGTGAAGCCGGTTCATTCCAGACCGCTACCCGGCGCATCAAGGAATATGCCGACGTCAGCCAGGCGACTCAGCCTGCGATCCTGCAGGTCGAGATCGGCGAGAAGTGGGATGCGCCGGTCGGAAAACCGCCGATCGTCACGCTCAACTGCCGGCTGTTCATCTATTGCGAATGCAACGATCCGACGCAGCCGGTTTCGACACAGTTAAACGATCTGCTGGACTCCGTGATGAATGCGCTCGCATCGACCCAGTGGCAAAACTGGCGTCAGACACTCGGCGGGCTGGTTTGGCACGCGCGCATATCCGGCGAAATCACAATTACAGAGGGGCTATCGGGACAATCGGAAGCGCTGATACCCGTCGAAATCCTCGTGAACTCCTAGGTGCCGGCACGGAAAACCGGGGCCGCCACACTTCAACCAGTTTAGCCAGGGCTGGGAGGCCCAACAGACATGCAACTCAACTTCGGAGTCGGCACCGCCATCGGCAAGCGAACCGACATTGCCAACGCCAAACCGTCCTTCATCGGTGTTCTGCAGGATCTCGAAATTGACTTCGACGTCACGCTCAAGGAACTGACCGGTGCATTCAAGATGCCTGTCGATATTGCGCCATCCAGCATGAAGGTGACCGGCAAGGCGAAGTTTGCGCGCATCCAGGGTGCAAGCGTCAACAATCTTCTGCTCGGCCAGACGGAAACGGACTCGTCCGGCATTGATATGGCGGTCGCCGAAGCGTTCATCGTACCCGCCAGTTCCCCCTATACCTATCAAGTCGTGAATCACAGCGGTTTCATCGAAGATCTTGGTGTGTTTTACGCGGCCGGGATGCAACTTCAGCCCACAACGGGCACGCCGACGCAGGGCCAATACTCGATCAGCGCCGGCACCTACACATTCGCAGCCGCCGATGAAGGCGCAGCGATGGTTGTCTACTATAGTTATACCGTCGCCAATCTGGTGCAACTCTCGCTTGCCAACCAATTGATGGGTTCGGGTCCCGTTTTTGAGTTCAATGCCAAACAGGATTATTTCGTGCAGGGCGTCGAGAAAAAGCTGATCATCAAGCTCAATGCCTGCCGATCATCGAAGTGGTCGTTGCCGTTCAAGAATACCGACTACACGATCCAGGATTTCGAATTTACGGCCTTCGCCGATCCCAACAACAACTGGGGGACGTTCGCCTTCAGCGAATGACATCCGTCGCCCACAGCGATCAGGCAGGCTTCGTGCATGACCGAAGCAGAAATCATCATTGCCGGCCGGCCATGGCGCGTTCCGCTGCTGGCGCCGCGGCAAAACCGTATCATCGTGCCGCTGATTGTCGCGCGCGATCTCAGCTATTCCTTCATGCTCGAAATCGCTATCACAGCCCTGACGCGAGCGTATCCGGATTTGGACAGAGCTGCCGTCGAGGATTGGCCGATACCGCTTTACGAGCTTCGAACCGCGGTTCCGGTGATTGCGCAGCAGACCGGTATGATCGCGGCCGCGACGCGCGATCAACCCCGCAGTAGTTCCGGGCCCCCAGACTGCGATGCGATCATCGCGGAGTTTTGCAACTTTCTTCCCGGCACGACTCCCGATTACTGGGAGGACGCGCTGACATGGCGCCGCTACGAAGCACAGCAGGAAGAATGGCGGCGTCATCCTCCCGTCGCCGTTCTGGTGGCCGGTTACCTTGGATACAAACCCAAGTCGCGCGACCTGGATGCGGTGAGCGAGCTCATGCGACTGTTTCCAACCGGAAGGCTTCGGCTGAACTGACACTCACCAAAGGCAATTCAACGTCTATCGGGAGCCCGGGCAGCCGCCCGCGTTGATCCATGACAGAGTCCACTTCGCCAGCCGAACCGACCGTTCCGACAATCCGGCTCGCGGGCCGGGAACTGCCGATTCCTGTTTTGGCGCCCAGGCAGAACCGCACGATCGTGCCTGCGCTGCTCGACTTGATCCCGAAGGTCATCGAAGCGCGATCATGCGCTCTGGTCGATCCGCAGGATGAATCCAAGGGCATCAATCGGCTCCGTCTGCTCACGCATCTGATCGACACCAGCACCTACGATGCCATGTGCGACATCGTCTTCACGGCCATGACACGCGCCCAACCCGATTTCAAACGTATAGAGTTCGACGATCTATCGCTCGACATCGAAGACTTGATTGCGGCGATCTTCGTCGTCGCACGTCAGTCGGGCGTCATCCGGAACTAAATTGCGGATTCTGAAAGGCAAACGCCATGGACAGCACGCTATCCGTAAAGATCACAGCCGATATCGGTGATCTTCAGGACAAGTTCGCGGCAGCAAAAGAAGAAACGTCGCAACTTGGCGACGGTCTGAACGCTCTCTCGAGACAGGCGGAAGCCGGCGCGATCTCAAGCGGTCTGATTCCGCAACTCAAAGACACGGCGGCCGCGGCGAAAGAGGCAGCGGACATCTGGAAGGAGGCCGTCAATCAGATCGGCACTGCGGAGAGCAGCCTCGTCAAGGATGTCCTGGAGAAGCGCAAAGGCCTCAGCCGCGACATGCTTCAGATCGTCGAGAGGCTCGCCGAGACGGAGATCGCCGATGACGTCAAAATGTGGACCGCGAAGATTCTCAATGCCACCGTGGCCCAGGGGAAAATCGCCGCGATCGAAAAAGGCGGCGTGTTGTACCGCGCAACGGCAAGCCTGTTCGGCGAGGGTACTTCCGACGCCAGCGCGGGTGTGACCCAGCAGGGCGCGGGAGGATTAGTGAAGGCTGCTTCGCAGGCATCGGGCGACGCGCAAGGTGCAGCCCAAACAGCCGCACTTACGTCCAATAGCGCAGCTCTCACCGCGCTGACGGCTGCGCTGACCGGTCATGGAACCGTACCGGCAACGAATACAGCCGCACAGTCAGCGGGGGCCGTGGCAACAACCACCAACACGGCAGCAACAGCCACAGGCAGCGTTGCAACAGCAACCCACACCGTCGCAACCACCGGCAACGCGGTCGCAACCTCCACAAACACTGCGGTTCAATCGACCAATCTAGCTGCCACAGTTGCAAATACGATCGCGACGCTCGCTAACACGATCGCGCTCGATATCGAAGATGCGATAGAAGCGGTTGGCGACCTCCTCGGTTTCGACACAGGCGCCGACAACATTCCCAATGACATGGTCGCCAGGGTGCACAAGGGCGAGATGATCATTCCCGCACATCGCGCCGCTGAAATCCGTGCCTCGGGCGGCTTGGCCGGATGGGAATTGAAGGATGCCTCCCGCTATCGGTCGTCGGCATTAAGCGTCGGCAGCTTCCAGGCCATGAAGTACGCTGGTGGCCGCGGTGGCGATACAAACTTTCATAATCATTACTACCCGACGATCAACATGCGGGAGCCGGCCGACCTCAAACGCTTGCTCGGGACAAGCGGCGCCGAGTTTGCCGACTCGATTCAGCGCGGATACCGCGTCGGTTCACCGACGCGTCCATCCGGCCGTACGGTTTAGACGAAGGCACCCTTCTCGTTCATTCGCTCACGCTTAACTCGAGCCCAAACCTATGACGTATCTGCTCTACCCCAGGGCATTTCCGGGCCTGGCACCGGAAATCACACGACGCCCAAAGCACTCGATCGAACTGCAATCACATCAATCGGGTGCAGAGGTCAGGGTGTCCTACTGGTCGGAACCTCTGTGGGAATGGGACATCGCATACAATGTGCTGCGTGACGGTCACCGCGATGGCATAGCTTACGATGAGTTGCGGCAGATCGAGGGAATGTTTCTCGCTTGTTCCGGTTCACTGTTGGGATTTCAGTTCTGGGATTGCGACGATCACCAGGTGTTCCAGCAGGCCTTCGCCACTACTGACGGGCTTTCCAGTGCGTATACGCTCGTTCGAACCCTGGGCGCCAATAACCCCGCTATGGGATACCTCGGCACGGAGGCAATCGGATTCTTGGATCTGAACCGGCCCTTCAACCTCTACGCAGACGGGTCGGCCATGCCGGTTTCTCCCACCGATCCGATTTTTGGTTACTCGCTCTCAACATCCGCACCAAAACAGCAGCAGATCGTGTTCAATGAAGCGCCGCCTGCTGGACACGTTCTGAGCGCAGACCTTTCCTATCTCTATTATGCCCGATTCAATGCGGACTCGCAGGACTTCGAGAAGTTCATGCATCAGCTCTGGGGCCTGAAGAAGGTAACACTGGTCAGCCTGCGATTTGGCTCGGGCGGATCGTCGCTACCGCAATCAACATCGCAGGCGGCGGGGCGTTCGATCACAGTCTATGCTTCCCCCCTGCAACTCATGAATACCGACGGCTACGTTGGCATCACAAATGCCACCGGAACGACGCTTGCCATTGACCTTCCGATCTATCCCAGCGCAAACCAGGTCGTGAAGCTCGCCGACGAAGGCGGAAATGCGGGCACTAACAACTGGATGATCCAATACGACGGTGCGCCGGTGGCCAACGTCGTCGTCAGCGGCGGCTTCGTTTCGCTGAGATGGAATGGCGACACATGGTTTCAGATCGGCGCTCAGTAGGTGCGCGGTGCATCCCTAGCTCTGCAGGACTACCTGCGCACACGCGCACCTTGCTGGATCGCCGAACTCTTTTCAATCACTCTGGCCGATGGCGTGACTCAATTTCTTTGGACGAGCTTTGATGAAAATATCTGCTATGGCGGCTCAACATGGTCAGCGCTCGGCAGTCTCATCAAACGCTCGCGTATGACGCTCAGGAGCACCGTGGAAGTTCCCGAGCTGGAAGTCGCGCTAACAGCTCTGGACTCGGTTCAGTTGCAGGGCATCGATCTAAAGCTGGCGGTACACAACGGCGTTCTCGACGGAGCGAGACTTTCCATGCAGCGGGTGTTCATGCCGGCTCCAGGCGATACGTCTCTTGGCCCGGTCCTGATGTTTGGTGGACGCATCAGTCAGGCAGTGATCACCGCTGCCGGCATTACCTTCACCGCGAAAGGTGATAACGTGCTGATGAACCAGCAAACGCCCAGAAACCTCTACCAGACAACGTGCCTGCACACGTTCTGCGATTCCGGTTGCACGCTTCTCGAGGCGAACTATACGATCGCAAATTCGGTGGGTAATGGGGCAACCACAAGCTTTGTCCCGTGGGGCACTGCGCCGTCCAATCCCGCACTTTTTGTGCTTGGGAAGATCACGTTCAACGCAGCTGAGGAAGGTGGCGGCGTATGCGCCGCTCAAGTCCGGTCTGTCCGCAACGCGAACTCCAAGGGCGTGTATCTAACCTACCCGCTCTATGGCACACCAAACGCAGGCGATGCATTCAGCGTGTTGATTGGTTGCGCGCGTTCGCTGAACTCATGCCAGAACCGAACGGATGACAACGGCAACGTTGTCGATAATTCGCAAAATTTTCGCGGCGAACCATGGGTTCCACAGGCCGAGTACGGCGTATGACGGAATCTGAGGAACGCGCCAAAGTGGTTGCCGAAGCGCTGACGTGGACCGGCACGCCATTCCGAGACCAATCGGACATAAAGGGCGCCGGCGTGGATTGCGCAATGCTGTTGGTGCGTACCTTCGTTGACACCGGTGTCGTTCCGGCGTTCGACCCAAGGCCCTACTCGCCGCAATGGCACTTGCATCACAGTGAGGAAAAGTTCCTCACGATCATCGAAACGCTCGGCACCGAAGTCAGACGGCCTCCAATTCCCGGCGACGTCATTGTCTACAAATTCGGCCGCTGCTTCAGTCACGGCGCACTCGTGACCAGTGAGGAAAACATCATCCATGCCTGGTATCTGGAACAGCACGTAACGATCACGCCGGTACGGGACAGCAAGCTCTGTCAAATGAACAATGGCCGCCCCCGGCCGCACAAGTTGTTCGATTGCTGGGCTTCCAGGTGTCCAGCGGGGCATTTGCCTTCTTAGTGCGTCACTAAGAGTGAACCGACATGGCAGGTATGTTTTCCAGCGGAACCAACACGCAGGTACCCCGCTACACCCAACTCCAAGTTCAGACAAGCGCGCAGGGACTGCCCGTTCCCCTCTGCTGGGGCGCGGTGCGCGGCGCCTTCAATCTCATCTGGAATGGCAACTTCAATTCGGAACCGGTCAGCGGCAAAGGAGGGGGCGGGAAAGGCGGCGCGAAGGGCGGACAACAATACACATATTCGACGGCCTTCATCGGCGGTCTCTGCGAGGGGGCGCTCACAGATATGAACACCCTGTTTCCGGATCTGTACCCGAACGCGAACACCTTCATCGGCAGAGTCTGGCGCGACCAGGCGCAGATGACCACGCTATCAAAGTTGAATGTTATTCCATTTCAAGGCGAGGCTGGCCAATCGACCTGGCCATACCTTGCTTCAAATTTCCCAAGCGAAGCGATTCCGTATTCAGCGCTGGCTTACGTCGCATCGTCTAAATACGACCTTGGATACTCTCCGTCCTTGCCGGATCACAGCTTCGAACTGTTCGGCAAGTACTGCGGCTCGTACACGCAGCCGATGGAACAGTTTACGCCGACTGGAAACATCCAGGTCGCCGTGCAGGGTGGGGCCGTCTACTCGTCGAGCGACTCGTTCTTCGACGGCATTGAGTTCACCTATCAAGGACCGACCACGAACCCGAGCGCAAATGTCTACCTGTTCACTCCACCCGGACCAGCCGGCACGCGCGGCAGCGGCACGCTTACACTGGTGAGCGGGTCAGGTCCGACCGCAATTCCATACAGTGCTGCAGAGAACGTCAGCGCGCCTGTTCTCGACGCGAACCCGGCAGACGTGATTGAGGATTTTCTGACGAACCCCCAATACGCTATCGGTCTGACTTCGGGCGCCATCGACTCGGTAAGTCTGGAGTTCTATCGCACCTACTGTGCTGCGCAAGGATTGTTCATTTCGCCCTTGCTCTCCGACCAGGAGCAGATGAGTCAGACGATCGACCGTTGGGCATCGATCACCAACACGCTGATCTTTTGGAGCGAGGGTATGCTGAAGTTCGTGCCGCTGGGCGATTCCGCCATCACCAACACCGGCATTGCACCCAATGTTTCCTTTACGCCGAATCTCTCCGTCGCTTACGGCCTGACCTATGATGATTATATCGACAAGGGACACCATGGCCGTTCAGGCGAAGCGGCGCCGCCTCTGCAGGTGACGCGCATCGATCCGGCAGACGCACCCAATCACGTCAAGGTTGAAGTGAAGGATCGCGCCAACGCTTACAACACCGCTCCCATAGAGTGGCAGGATCAGGCACTTGTCGACCAATTCGGGCAGATTAACTCCAACGTTACAGATGCTCATGAGATTTGCAGCATCTCGACGGGAAATATCGTTGCCCAGTTGATCGGGCAGCGACTCGCTTACCAGCGTAATACCTACGCCTTCACGCTGGGGGCGGAATTTTCCCTGCTCGAGCCTGGCGACATCGTCACGGTTACCGAGCCGCACATTGGCATTTTCAATCAGCCGGTACGCATCAAGACGATCGACGAGGATGACAAATACAATCTGGCGATCACTGCCGAAGAATTTCCGGGAACGCTGGGTACCGCAATCGCACCCGACATCGTCGGTGCGCAGCAATCCGGCGGGGGAACCGGCGGCTACGATCAATATGTCGATCCGGGCAATGCAAATCCACCCTGCGTGTTCGAACCCAATTCGGCGCTGACGGGAGGAGTTGCGCAGGTCTGGATTTCATTGAGTGGTGGCGCGAGCTGGGGCGGCAGCATTGTTCTGGTCAGTTTCGACGGGACAAACTACAATCAAATCGGATTCATCACCGCGCCTGCTCCGCAGGGTGCCACGACTGCGGATCTGCCATCGTTTTCAGGCGCGAACCCTGACACAACCCACACCCTAGCGGTCGACCTCACCGAGTCCGGCGCTGTTCTGCCCACCAATGCGACGGACGCAGACGCACAGGCGTATCGTACGCTGTGCTATGTTACGTCGAGCTTCACAGTATCTGACGACGCAGCGACGCTGCCCGACACTGGCGAATTGCTCGCCTATGGAAATGTTGCGCAGGGCGCCACGGCCGAGCAGTTCAACATCAGCTATCTCGAACGGGGACTTTATGGAACAGAAGCTCCGGATCATCCGGAAGGTTCGTTTTTCACCCGCGTGGAGCTCGGTCAGACAGACCCCCCAGGTAATTGTGTGCTGATCTATGATCTGCCGACCCAGTATATCGGCACGACGATCTATCTGAAATTCCTCGGCTACAACACCTTCGGCAACGAGCTGCAGGATCCAAGCGACGTTGTTGCATATGCATACACGACGACCGGCGCGGGTTTCGGTGGCGGCGGGGCCGGAGTACCGATCGAGCCGACAGGATTGACGGCGACGGGCATCCCCGGCGGCATAGCTCTCTCGTGGAACGCGAATCCGCCAACCGACAACGTCCTGTACTACGATGTCTACCGGGACGGCCTGTTGATATTCGAGGGTAACGTCACGAACTGGACAGACACGAGCGTGGTTCCTGGCGCTTCGCACACCTACGCGGTCGAAGCTGTGAATATCGCCGGAGATTCTGTGCCAAGCGCAAGTGCGACGGCTGCCGCGTCGGCGTCCGTAAACGGCGGCCGCTCCGTCACGGTGAGCGCGTCGCCGCTCCCGATCCTGACAAGCGACAATTACGTGGGGGTCACCAACACGAGTGGGGCCGCGTTGGCGATCGATCTACCCTCGACGCCGGCGACCAATCAGGATGTCCGCCTCGCCGACGAAGGTGGAAACGCCGCCACGTTTAACTGGACAGTCAGGAACACGGGCGGCGCGATAGTCGGCACCGTCGCGGTCGATGGCGGCGGCATCTCGCTGCATTGGACCGGCGCCGTGTGGCAGCAAGTTTTCTAACGCAAAGCCCGGCGCCGGCCGATCTATCCATTCCCTACTCGCCGTTCGCCCTCGTTCGAAAGGACCATCATGAGACATTGGAAACTCGCGGCCGCGATCGCGGTCGTGACAGGCATCGGCACTGCCTGGGCCGGACAGGTGCCCAATCCCATCAATGCTGACAACACGATCATCGTCGGTGATTTCCTGCTCGGGAATGGCGCGCAACGCGTGACAGATTCGGGCTGGTCCCTTGTGCCGATGGCGAAAGGAGGCTGCAACGCCGCGCTGACGGCGACAGCGAACGATCTGCTGTACTCAACATCATCAGGCTGCGCGCTTTTGCCGACGGCGAACTCCTCCATCCTCGCGACCAACGGTTCCGGCGCACTGGCGTGGGCAACGTCGCTGCCGGGCGGCATCATGGTTCCCGCCGGAGATTTGCCGCTTCCGACATCGACGACGCTCGGCGGGCTGGAAGCGCAGACCTGCGCCGCTCATCAATGGCTCGACGTCATCCCGACAACACAGGTTCAGCCGTCCTGCGCGCAGCCGACGTTTTCCGATCTCTCCGGATCGATTGCTGCATCGCAGCTGATTGCGCCGACGACGTCGGCCTTTGGAGGCATCTTTGCAATCGCCTGCCCGTCGCATCAGTGGATCGAAGTGATCCCGGCATCCGGGACACAACCCACATGCGCGCAGCCGGCGATCACCGATATTTCGGGCATCTCCGCAACGTCGCCGCTCAGCTACTCCGCAGGTGCGTTCGCGCTGAACATCGGAACCGGCCTGACGACATCGGGCGGCAATCTCGTGCTGGCCACGCCGACGGCAACGACGATCGGGGGTGTGGAGAGCGTCACCTGTGTCTCGCATCAATGGATCAACCAGGTCACGACAGCCGGCGTTCACAACTGCACACAGCCGGCGTTCTCCGATGTTTCCGGCTCCATCGCGGCCTCGCAGCTGATCGCGCCGACGACGTCGGCTTTCGGCGGCGTCTACGCGATATCCTGTCCGACCCATCAATGGATCGATGTTATTCCGACGAGCGGCACGCAGCCCGCCTGCGCGCAGCCGGGCTTCGCCGACGTCTCCGGCTCGCTTGCGCTGTCACAGATGGCGGCGCAAAGCGCCGACACCGTCGACATGAACGCGTCCGGATCGAGCGGATCGCCGACCGCCGTGGCGATGCCGACGTCCGGCACAAATGGCTGCGCGGGTTCGTCGAACGCGCTGACCTACAACACTGCAACGCATGCGTGGGGCTGCAACACGATCTCGGGCGGCGGGGGCGGTATTTCCGCCGTGACGGGACCCGGATACGTGTCGGGATACTACTACCCGCCGCTCGGCTCCGGGCAACCCTCCACCGAATCGCTCTCGAGCACAGGAACCATCTACTTCTTCTGGATTCCCGTCACCACCAGCCAGACGTTCACAAAGATCAGCATCGATGTCACCACATCTGGCACGGGCAACTGCGAACTCGGAGTTTTCGGCACCACTGCAGGCGAGCCAGGCAATCTGATCGACGACTCCGGAAATGTCTCGGAAGGCGGCGGCATGCAGACAATATCGGGCCGCTCGATCGCACTTTCGCCGCCTGGCGCATGGGTTGCAATGAATTGCAGCGCGTCGGTCAGCGTCGAAGGATCTGGAAACGTGGGCGCTGCGGAGTCCCTGATCGGAACCTTTCTCGGATTTTCGAACGGAACGACGGTGGTCGAGGGCTACAAGGAAACCTACGCGTACGGCGCGATGCCGTCGTCCGCCAGCAGTCTCACGGCGCTGACGGGTTCCAACGTCACCTACTTCGTTTTCCTCAGTCCGTGAGCTGCAACACTAACCGCGGCTCCCTCCGCCAAGGGCGATGCGCTCGAGCCCGTCGGTAACGATGTGACTCTCAAGCCCTGTTCCTGAAATCAATCTCCGGAGAAACCCATGATTCTGATGCTCGCGCCCGCCGCGAACATGCAGTTCGCGTCCATGCCCTCAGGCTCCTCTTACGTCTCCGACGCGGACGGATTGATCACCATTGTGAACAACTCCACCGCCGACCAGATCGCGCTGATGGCGGCAGGATGCCGAACGCTGCTTCCGGTGCCACAGGGACTGAACTTCGCGACGCTGGCCGCGCTGTACGCGACGGACAACTATGTGGCCGGCACATTTGCACTGGTTTACGCCGATCCGACGAGCGCCAATAATGGCACCTGGGAGAAAACAAGCGGCGGCAACGGAGCCGGCAATTGGAGTCAGCTGTTCAACTACAGCCTGTCCACCATCTCGGCCGCCGTCGGCGCGGAGACCGCGCGCGCGGAGGCCGCCGAAGCCGCGTTGAGCACGCGCATTTCCGAGATCCCATCGGTCAACTTCGGCATCGGGACCTCAGCATCCGGCGGGCCGGTCGTTGCGGCCACGACGGGAGCGCTGCCGTCCAACACCTATGGCGGCGGCGTTCTCACGGCCACGGCAAACGGCGCGCTTCCCGCGCAGGACGGCGTGACGCTTGCCGCCGGACAACGCCTGCTCGTCAAGAACGAGGCGACGGCCGCGAACAACGGCCTCTATGTCGTAACGCAGGCGGGCAGCGGTTCAACGCCTTACATTCTTACACGCGCGGGCGACGCGAGCACCGCCTCGCAGCTCGCAGGCCTCATGGTCGCCGTCCTGCAGGGAGGAACGACGAACGGTGGAACCTACTGGCTGCTGTTCCTGGCCGCGTCCGCAATCACCGTCGGCGCGACGCCGCTCTATTTCACGCCATTTCCGGTTCCCGCGAGCAGCACGCGGCAACTCGCGGTGAACGGCGTCTTCTGGCTCGGCGCCGCCAATCTGCCCAGCTCTCCCTCGGTCGGTGACCGCTGGATTCTCGGCTACGGCGACTCCTACTACACCGCCATCGCGCAATGGACGGGCACGTCTTGGATCTATGTCTTTCCGCTCGACGGCGATCAGGTGTGGAACCAATCGAGCGAAAGCTTCCTGCGCTACAATGCATCGCTGGTGGCGTGGTGCCTGATTCCCGGCGCGACCGAAGCAGCCAACACGGCACAGGCCACCGCCAACCAGGCCGGCTTCATGAACGCAGCGGCGGATGGATCATGCTATGTGCGGGCGCAGTTTGCGGCGCAGCGCTACCGGCTGGATGGCGGGCCGGCCGCGGGAGAAAGCAGCGTTGCGATCGTGGCACGCGCATCGTCCGCCGCGAGCTGGCCGCGCGACAACCAGGAACCGGTGGCGCAGTTCAGCGGAACGGCAACGCGGCGCGACGCCTATGGCGGCCAGGCATGCGAGCGTGCAAGCACGAACTTCATCCAGAACTCCAACATGGCCGGAGCAGCCACGCCGTCGACATTGCCGACGGACTGGATTCTAAGCAGCGGGGTTACTGCAACCGTAAATGCGGTGAACACGATCAACGGTTATAGCGGCGGGGCGGGATACGTAGAGTTGGACGTCACATTGTCAGTCGCGTCTCTGGAGTCGGATTCATTCAATATATATTTTCAATCTCCAAAAATCGTTTTGTCGTCTCAAGTTCGAGGGGGCTGCACCCTCTCCGCCTATATTGGCATAGTGTCCTCCAGTTTCACGGACACGTCCGGCACTTTCTGCGATTTGGCGCTGGACGAGTACTCGAGCGGGGGTTCGTACATCGGAACGACGATTGGCTACGGTTTTTCGTATCCGACGACAATTGTCCATCGAAGCGTTTTCCGCGCGGTACCATCCGGAAACGGAGTCAGCCCCTATCTTCGCATCCACTCTGCTGACAATGGAAATCTGGGCACCGGCTCGATCCGTCTCCTCATTGCAATGCCCCAGCTTGAGGACGCTTCGGGAGAATTCGACTACACCAGCTGGATCCCGACGACATCCGGCAGCGTCAGCCGCAATGCAGAAACCTGTTCGCTCGTCATTCCAGCAGAGTATTCTGGAAGTGCTGATGTGTTTCTGCAGCATGAATGGTTCGGCGAGTGGCTTCCCGCGCAGAGTATTTTGTCGGGCACCGTCGGCATCAATCCGGTCGCCACAACGGAAGCAGCGACAAACGGCTGGAGCGGCATCGCGGATGCCTATGCGATGCAGACCGGCACTTACGCCGGCAACTGGCAGGCACAGAACGCGTTGGCCGAGGCGCTTTATCCGACACTCATGGCGCTCCCATTCCCCGGTGAGACTGGCGGTATCGGACAACAACTTCCCGCGCAGTATACTCAGATATGGAATCCCCAGAACAACGCCTACTACGGCCTCATGGCGCAAGGGGACGAACAGTTTCAATCGCCGTCGTCCTACGGGTTTCTCCGCGCCGCGAACAAGCTGGGCCTGTTTCAATTCGAAGCCAGGCCCGGAGACCAGTCCTGGTGGGACATTGCCAATCCGGAATCGCCGCCTGTCTGCCATCTGCAACTGGCCGCACAAACCGGCCCGGCATCCGCCTTCGCGACAAACGCCACCGTCTGGGGTTCATTCGCGTTCGAGCTTCTGGGTGCGTTGCCCATGTCGGGCGCCGTATGGACGACGAACGATTTCTGCGTTCTGAACGAGTTGCACCAGGAGGGCCCGGGAGGCATCGGGCCGTCCGGGCCGTTCCAGTTCGTGCTGCTGCCTGGAGACTTCCTGGGCGTCAATGCATTTTCGAATACCAACGTTCACACCAGTACTGCGCGCATCTGGACATCTCCCGCGCCACTCTCGCGCGGACTGGGACAGTGGCATCGCTGCGTCTACACCGTGACGTTCACGCCGAGCGGAACAGGGAATGCCAATATCAGCGTCTGGGTCGATGGCGCCGAAGTAATAACCAGTCTCGATGTTCCGTGCGGCTACTCGGACGCGACGGGGTATTTTCATATCTTTTGCCTGTATCGGCAGGCGGATAACCCGAATGATGAAATCATCCGATTTGCAAACCAGGAATGCGGGATATCGAGCTTGGCAAATCGGACCACGTCGCCGCTGCCAATAGCCTAACGTTTCTCGATCACCAAATCCAAATTCGGATCAAAAAATCCGTCGTGAACCCCGGCATGAACGACCTTGAGAATGGCTTTGTATCGCCGATCCAGTACTGAGGTGCGCAGTCGTCTCACAATTCCCTGGTAGGCTGACAGACTGCTGACGACGTGAAGGTTTTGGACCCTGTCGATCGCGATATCAAACTCGTGAAAACTCACCCCCCGCCCTCGTCGCAGAAAATGATCTTCCGATGACGCGTCGCGTAGCCGGTACAGATTGTTGAAATTCTGCCGCGGACTGAACTGCGAATATTCGAATGCGAGCTCGTCCGGCAACCAGTGAAAAAATGGCAATCGGGACGTATGTTCGTCGAAGTACCAAAGACGATTCGGGGTTTCAACTATTGCGAGCGCGCCTCCAGTGCGTAGCGCCGTCCAGGCCGAGCGCAGGGCACGTAACCTCTCCGCAATCGTCATGTGCTCAAGAGATGCGAAAAACACGATGACGTCGAACGCATCAGCGCCGAAGGACTCAGCGATGTCTTCGGCGCGTAATGCTATAACCTCAGCGTCAACGTCATAGATACGGCAACGATCACATGCGACCCGCAGTGCATCTTCGTCGATATCGATTCCAATGACTTTCGCGCCTTGTTCGGCCAGCGCAACCGTGGAAGAACCCGTGCCGCATCCGATTTCGAGTATCTTTTTTCCAGGCAGCGAACAAACGCTGTCCAGCCACGGAATGTTGGTGGTTCTATCAAGTTCCAGTCTCTTGTACAGATGATCTTCAAGATCGGAGCGATAGGAATCCGGCGAATAGGTGGATTCGGCCCTCCATCCGGTGTGATAGTTCAGCCGGATCGATTTTTCGACGAGCGCCAGGTCAGTTACGCCGATCTGCTTTTGGTTTTTTGACAGGCGAACAGGCACAGGGGAAAGCACCTGTCGCACCGCTTTTTTCAGGGATCGAAGATTGTCGCTGATCATCCTGAGCGCGCCATCCCACACTTCGAGTCCGCAGGTCTAAGTAGGTTTTCTTGCCTGTATAAATCCGCCAGACGTGTGGACATCTTCTTCAGTATAAGCCTGCCACTGTCGGCATAATTGTTTATGTGCAAGCGTGGGCTCTGCAGTCAATCGTTCGGACACCAATATCTCGAAGCCGGCGAGTTCCACCTCTTCTACGATCCGCGAGTGCGGCAAGCGATTGATCATGAACGGCCTGGCGCCGACCACGACTTCCCATGTTGACGCGCCAAACGTTCGATGGCCGTCCCATGAACGCATTATGCCGTGAGAGCTGAGATCGTATTGGTGCGACATCAGCCCGCCGGGCCTCAGCCAGCGATGGGCCGACTGTAGCGTCGAGCGAATGTCGGTAACATGTTCAAGCACGGAGTGTGAAATTACAAAATCTACACTCTCTTCTCTCACTTGGGCTGCTGAAAACGGAGCACAATAATCGATAAACGGAGTCTCGGATTCTCCTCCCATTGTCACCCGCCCCACGTCCCGAATAATGGAAGCTACCCTGTCTGGCTCGACCATCCTGCTCAAAACAGAGTCATCGAGAATGGCCGACGGAAATCCTTTACTATCGAGCAGATATCCGAAATCTGGCCAACCATTGACTTCAACCCGAACCCGTCGTCGAAAAAGCTCGAACAGGCCTTGCGCGACGTTCACCGCATAGCAGTTGGCAGCGTACGGAATTGTATCCACGCCAATATATCGCTCGGCGCCACTCAGCAGGGCTGCAACGCCAACGCCCAGGGTGTCACCAGGACCAAGCTCCGCAATGATCCGGGGAACGCCGCAGTGGACTGTTCTGTTCAGGAGCGTAAGGTGTTTCAGCCATACGCCATATGAGTACTCTGCGCGCACCGCTTCGCTGAGATTCATGTGGCGTTGACGGAACAGAGGATAGACCCCCGGAACATAGGTTGTCGCGCCTTTCAGAAGCGCAATACACGCATCAATTTTCATCGCCGCAACATTTTCATTGGCATGCGCTCAACCTTCGAGGAGCATAGAACAACACGACAGTGCCAGCAGACTGAAGCAGCCGCACGAATGCTACCGTTTTTCGGCCGACCGCTCGCCGAGCCGCCTCCAATGCGGAAATACTTACCTCGTGTTCGGTTTGAGCTCCAGTCCCAGACGTGACCAATGCGAACGACAAACTTTCACACACGCGAGTCAGGGGGGCGTGACCGTCCCTAGCGGGGTTGTGTGATTCGCCTGGTAGCAAGTGACAGGCGATCGAATTGCGTCTGTACTGATGCGATAATCGTCCTGCGTCTGGCCAACACCTGAGATTCTACCAAATGCCATGATAGGCTGGCGAACAGGAGCGCAACGGCTAGCGAAGTTCCAAAATTGAACCACGTATTGTTCAGGGTCGGAAACGCGTACATCACTGTTTGCTGGACAGGATACCCGTATAGATAAACACCGTAGGAATAGTCACCTGTTGCCGTAACGAACGTTTTCCTAAAATCCGTCAGGCCGAGAAATACTGTGCAGTACGCGACCGGGAAGCTTGCAGCATACTGATAGGTGCCGTTCCACAGAAGCGCGTAGGATGCAACCGAACACCCTATAAATATGGGAAAGTTCAGCGGGAGCAGGTCTCTGTAGAGGAATATCGCCACGCCGGCCAAGAATGAAATCAGTAGCGTGTTGAGGCTCACGCCTGCAAAAAGCGGCAATCCAGCGCTGTGGTTGTGGGCAGACATGAAAAGCGAAAGCGTCAAGATCACGGCATAACCGATTGCGTCCACCGGTATGGCGACGCGGATACGAATCAAGCCGATAACGGAAACCACAACAATCGCCAGATAGCACAACAATTCACCTGGTATCGTCCAAAGCTGAAGGTTGACTATTCTTGGTGTTGGGTTGTGGAGAAACACGCCAGGTAGCGTGTAGTGGATGTCTCCGACGATATTGAGGGGGTAGTGCCAGAACTGACGATCTGCAAAGTACCGACCAATCGAAAATTCCGTCACAAGCGGGCCGAGTATGAGAGCAGCCAATATTGTTTCCACAAAGAGAGCTGGAACGATGCGAAGCGCCCTCAGCATGACAAATTCAAGCATAGTTTTCGAGCGCATCAGGCTACCGGCCACGAGGAAACCGCTCAGCGCAAAAAAACTCGGTACGATGAACCAGTATATTGGCTCCCAGAAATGCGGATGAACCGGTGCCGCATTGTTCGCCATCAGATTGAGCGAATCCTTTGCCGTGGCATTGTTCAGGCCAAAGACGACACCAGCGCAATGCGCTCGTATGACCATCACTGCCAGAGCAATACGTAGGTAGTCGAACCCGGTTGTTCTTCCGCTTGTTGCCGTTATTCGCTCTGCAATGGTGCAGCGGGTCACAATCGCCGATTTCATCGCAATCCCCATCCCTGCCCCTTATACGTCGAACGACGGGCACAGCCTATTGACTGTGAATGCGATAGTAGAGCGCCACCACTCCAATGAGCTCTCGGGCATGACGCCCTGACCACCTGAACTCCATTCCGCCGGTACCGGCGGAAGACGCCGCAACGGGCCCGGCATTTTCGGCCCCTCAAACCCTCTCATCCTGGAGACCACCATGACCGACACGATGTCCGTGGCGGGCGCGCCTGCGCCTGCTTCGACCGGATTCTTTGCATCCATTATCGCATGGGGCAAATCCGAGCTCACCACCATCGAAGGCGAAGCCGTGACCCTGTGGGACACGATCGAGCCGGACCTCATCTCCGAAGCCGAATCCGTCATCACCCAGTTCCTCGGCACCGCCATCGCCGCGGTGAAGGCGCAGGCGTCCCTGCTCATCTCGGGCGAGGAGAAGTTCGCCAACGCCAAGGACAATGTTCTCGAAGCCATCGAGGCGGACGGCTCGTCCATCGGCAACACGCTTCTGGAATTCCTCGTCAACCTGGCGCTCTCGCTGCTCAAGACGGGCTCGGGCGTCTCGCTCGTCTGACGCCGGGCGACGGCACGCGGGCCGCATGCGGGGCTCTTCCCGTGTGCTGCCCGCGACGCGTTTCCAACCACCAACACATGAAGAGATTGCCTATGCTCGCATCGTCATTCGTGAAGGACATGTTCCTCGGCCTCGTCCGCCATGCCGCGACCTTCGGCGGCGGCTGGCTCGTGGCGCATGGATTGCTGCAGAACAGCCAGATGTCGGGGTGGATCGGTTCGATCTGTTTCCTCGGCGGCATCGCCTGGAGTGCGTTCGAGAAGTATGAACGCGCGCGCGCGTGAGCCGGTAAAGCGAAAGCCCGTCGCCGTGACCGAGCCCGACATGATCGCGACCACCGATCGCCTGCTCGGTGTTCTGATCGAGCGGACGGAGGCGCTGTCGCGCGAGACCAACGAACTGAGGCGCTCGACCGACGACCTCAAGAACATCCATGCAGAGACGAGACTCGTTTTGCAGAATATCGCCGACCGGCTGGTGCAGCTCGAGGCGCAGCCCGCCGTTCCCGATCTCGCAGTGCGACTGTCGGAATGCGAGCGCGCGACGCGGGACTACTGGCAGGTGAAAGACAAGGTGCTCGCCTGGGCGGTGCGCATCGCCGGCGGCGTTCTGCTGCTGGGCGCAGGCGGCGGCGCGTTGTTCCGCGCCGTTTTCCGCTAGCGCGCGTCGCCGGATCAGGCAATCCGGGTATTCCCTCGATCAGAGAAATTTCGGCGAACAGCGACCGGCGTCCGTCAACCGCGCTAACAGGGGTGAAATTCGACTTTACCCCTGTTATTCGCCTTCGCAATCCGCCGGAGAGAAATTTTCTGGCGCCCGTTGAGGGAACCGCGCTCGTTTTCCAGCCCATGCAGCGCGTTTACGCGACGCGCCGGTCGAGCGACAGATAGCGCGTGCGGTTGACGTTGATCTGGTTGTCGATCCAGCCCTTCACCGACGGCGACACCAGCGTGCGCGACACTCCGAAGTAAATGGGGGCCACCGACGCATCGTCGAGCATCACCTGTTCCGCCTCATCGAGCAGCTCGCCGCGCGCGGCCGCATCGGCAGTGCGATCCGATTGGTCCATCAGCGCATCGAACCGCGGACTGGACCAGGCGCCGAAATTGATCGACTTCGTTGAACTCTGGCCCAGTAGCAGAAAATTTCTCGCATCGCGGTAGTCGGCCACCCAGCCGGCCGACGCAACCGCGAAATCCTGCTTCATCAGCAGATTGTAGTGATTCTTGGCGTCGGAGGGCACGATGCGCGCATGAACGCCGATCCCGTCCCACATCGCCTGCAAAGCGACGGCGACCAGACGGTGATTGGTCTCGTTGATGATCCTGTAATCGAAGACGAGGGGGTTTTGCTGTCCGTAGCCGGCCTTCCCGAGGAGATCCCGTGCCCTTTCGATCCGAGCCGCCATGGGCAGCGGTTTGAACCTCAGTGCAGCAGTGCCCGGATAGGATGGCATCCGCGGCGGAACGAAGGCGTAAGCCGGCTGTTCGCCCGCGCGCATCACCTTGCCGGCGATCACTTCGCGGTCGATGGCGAGCGACAGCGCCTCGCGCAGCCGAACGTCGTTGAACGGCTTCGGAACGACATTGAAAATCACATATTGCGTTTCGAGGAAGGGCGCGAGGTGCAGCGCTCCGGGAAGGATGGATTTCACCCAGCCGATTTCCTGCGACGGCACGCCGATGTTCAGGTCAAGCTCGCCTGCTCGAAACCGCTTGAGGGCCGCGGCATAATCCTCCGTCGGGTAATAATAGACGCCTCTGACCGCAACGTTGTGCGCGTCGTAGAAACGCTGGTTTCTTTCGAGCAGCACGTGGTCGTTCGGCAGCCATTCCTTGAGAACATAGGGCCCGTTGCAAACGATATTGCCCGGCCTCGTCCACTGCTCGCCGAACTTCTCGATTACATGGCGCGGCACCGGATAACCGACATTATGCGTCATCAGCTGCGCGAAATAGGGCACTTCGATGTGGAAGGTGATTTCGAGCGTGTCCGCATCGATGGCGCGCACCCCCAGCGCGTCGAGCGGCGCTTTGCCGCCATTCACCTCTTCCGCATTCTTGATGGCGTAGAGCACCGCTGCCGATTGCGACGCCGTTTTCGGGCTCAGCGCCCGGCGCAGCGAATAGACGAAATCGTCGGCCGTGACCTGCACGCCGTCCGACCACGTATGGCGCCGCAAATGGAATCTGTATGTCAGCCCGTCCGGGCTTATGTCGTATCCCAAGGCCGCGCCAGGCACAGGATTGCCTGCCGCATCCTCGGTCATCAATCCGACGAACATGTCGCCGACTATCTGGTATTCGTACTGAGCCGTGGCGAGATGCGGATCGAGCGTGTCAGGCTCGGACTGGTTGCCGCGGCGAAGCGTCCACGGATCGGCCGACGAGGCCCGGCTCGTCCCGGATCCGCGCAGGGCGTAGGCCGCCCCCGCGGCCACGGCTGCGACGCCGCCCGCGCCAAGCAGGCCGCGTCGTGTGAATGCCTTCCAGTCGGCCATTCCCCTCTCCGCCCGACCTCCATCGATCAGCAAGGTCGCTCGATTCCCGGCACCTGATCGCCTATCTTGGATTGGTCAGATCCGGTGCCCGCGAAGCGGAGCATTAGGCCACAGAGGGATAAACGAGACATGAACCTGCGGCTCCTGGCCGGTATCGCGGTCGTTCTGGCCTATGTGACACCTGTCTGCGCGGAAACGCGCGACGATGTGCTGGATGCGCTTGGAAAATGCGCCGCCGTAGCGGACGACAAGGAACGGCTGGCCTGTTACGACGCCATAGCGCCCCATGTGAAGCAGGCGTTAGCGACGCCACCGGCGGAACTCCCGGGCAACCGCCCGCCGACCAAGGAAGAGCAGCAATCCTGGTTTGGCTTCAACCTCGATCATCTGTTCGGCGCGGACACAGCCCAGCAGACCACCCCCCAACAGTTCGGCGCCGACCAGCTTCCCGAAACCCACGCCAAGGAGGACACGGCCGCCAAGGAAGTGGACAGCATCACCGCGCGCGTGACGGAGTATGCCTATACGCCGTTCGGCAAGTTCATCGTGTTTCTGGACAATGGACAGGTCTGGCGGCAGGTGCCGGGCGATGCGGACCATGCCACCTTCCACAAGGCCGCGAGCGACAACACCGTCACTGTGTCCCGGGGTTTCCTCGGCACCTATAACCTCAAGATCAACGACAGCGAGAAAATCTTTAAAGCCGAGCGCGTCAAGTAAGATCGCAGACGGAATCGCTTTCGGGCATGGTTCGGCCGATTGAATGTGGCGCGCTAATGGCGGGTATTCTGCACGGGCTCGTCGAGCGTCGGCCTGTCTCCCGCAATTTCCCGCGCCCGGACCTGGCGGTAAGTGCTGCGCATCGTTGCATAAGGATCGAGCGAATCCTTTTCGAGTTCCTGTCTCAAAAAGATATTGCGCGCGTGTCTTTCGAACGGATTGACCACGTGAAATCCGATCGCGATTCCGATGCGGTCCCCCAGCGGCAGGGAACCGGGTAGATAGGTCAGCGGATCAATCGCCAGATCAACCGCGTCCCCCACCATGTCGCGCGGCGGCTCAGGACCGATGATGGGCAACACCACGAATGGCCCTTCGCCGATACCGAACCTGGCAAGGGTCTGGCCGAAGTCGGATCTGTGCGCAGTCAGGCCGGCGGGCGTCGCCACGTCGACCAATCCACCCAATCCCACCGTCGAGTTCAAGCCGAATCGCCCAAGCGTTCGCCCCGCTTGTCCGACTTCGCCCTGAAAGAGGTCGTTGGCGAAGGTAACGGGCGAGTTTAAATTGGCGACAGCATTGTGCAGACCCTTGCGAATGGGAACAGGCACATAGCCCAGGTAGAAGCCGGCAGCCGGAAGAACGACGTATTTGTCGAATTTTTCGTCGAACGTGAATACCGCCCGGTTCATCGGCTCGAACGGATCATTTGCGTCCAGTGCTTCGCGCGACGTGGTCGTGCATCCTGCGAGCAGCCACCCAAGCGCGGCGACCGCCAGCGCCTTTTTCCCCCACATTGCTTTCATCGCCCGGATGACAAACCTGTTTGTCGTGCGCTTGAGGCCCGGCCCAAGACCGGTGTCCTCCCCCGAGCGCAGTATGCCATAGATGCCAGGTCCGGTCACAGCGATCCCGAACAAGCTCGATTTATGACGCAAGCAGGCAACACAATCTCGCGGTCTTCTCCGGCGCCAGCGCAAACGCCAGGCATTCAGCCGGCCCAAGGCGTTGCGCTGCTGGTCGTCGCCCAGGTGGCGATCTGGACGATCGTACCATGGCTTTCAGGCAGAAGCCTTCCCCTCGACGTCGTCAGCGATGGCCTCGCGTGGGGGCATGAATGGCAGTGGGGTTACTTCAAGCATCCGCCGCTTCCCTCCTGGGAAGTCGAAGTCTTCTTCGATGCGCTCGGCGATATCGGCCCCTATCTTCTCAGTCAGGTCACGGTCGCGCTGACATACGTATTCGTATTCCTGCTCGGCAAGAAGCTGATGCCCGCGCGATGGGCCGCAGCCGGAACATTACTGACGGCTTGTGTGTACTACTTCTCCATTCCCACGCCGGAATTCAATCACAACGTCGCGCAGATGCCCCTGTGGGCGGCCGCTGTCTACGCGTATCACGGGGCCATCAGCGAGCGGCGCCTTCGCTGGTGGGTGATGCTCGGCGTCACCTGCGGTTTGGCACTGCTGACCAAATACGCCTCAGGCATTCTGATTATTGTTCTGCTTGGCCACGTTCTGATCGATGCGCAAAGACGCGCAATCCTGCGGTCGAGCGGTCCGTATCTCGCAGCAGCGATGTGTCTGATGGTGGTCAGCCCGCACGTTGTCTGGCTTGTCCACAATCACTTTCCCACGCTGTCGTACGCCCAGCAACGCGCCGGAGAAAGCCACGGCGTCATCCAGCGCATTGTGACGCCCTTCCGATTTCTTCTTACCCAACTGCTCGACATTTCGCCGGCAATCGCTTCAGCCGCCATCGCCGGTTTTTTGGGTCGTGAATCTCTGCGGCGTACGGAGCCCGATCAGACACTTCGTTTCCTGCTCTGGTTCGCGGTAGGGCCGGCCGCATTGACTGCGGCACTGTCATTGATCGCCGGAGTGGGACTGCGCGACATGTGGGCGGCGCCGATGTGGAGCCTGACCGGACTGACGATCGTCTACGCCTGCAGGAACAGCTGGCCGAACGTCTCGTGGCGGAGATTATCGGCATGCATGTGCGCAATCTTCATATTTATGCCACTGACATACGTATTCGCGACCTCGATCGTACCGGCGCGGCAGGGAAAGCCGTCGCGACTGCAATGGCCGGACAGGGAAATGGCGAGCACACTGGCGTCGGCATACTTTCGCGAGGCTGGAAAACCCGTGCACATCGTTGCGGGAGACGGCTGGCTCGCCGGATTGATCGCGATGCGGCTATCCTGGCGACCGTCCGTGTTGACGGATGGCGACGTGCGCGAGTCACCGTGGATCACTGCTGAACGGCTTGCGCAACAGGGAGCGCTGGTCGTCTGGCGGGACGGCAGCTTTCCCCGCCGTTTACTCGCGATAAAGGGGTTGAGAATGGTTGGTAAGACGGTGTTTACGTGGCCGGACGTCCCGAAAGCCAAACCGCTCGTCATCAGGTGGGGGATCGTACCGCCGCAATCCGCGTCCAGCGGGAGCCAGAATTCATGACCGTCGCGCCTCACCTTTCGAACCAACTCGCGACGCCCCATTCGGGCGGAAAACCGGGCCGCGAGGCATTGCTCTCTATTGTCATCGCTCTTCACAACGAGGAGCAGGCGATACCTGCATTGTTCTCCGAGCTTTCGCAGATCGAGTCTCAGCTCGACTGCCGCGTGGAATACATTTGTGTCAATGACGGCAGCACCGACGGAACGCTCGAGAGCTTGCGCGCGAAGAAGAACGAGACTCTGAATCTCACCATTGTAGATCTGGCGCGCAACTTCGGGAAGGAAGCCGCGATGACTGCCGGACTCGCACACGCACGCGGCGACGCCATTTTGGTCATCGATGCGGATCTGCAGGATCCGCCGTCGCTCATCCCCGAATTCGTCGTTAAATGGCGACAAGGCTTCGACGTCGTCTACGGCGTTCGTGCATCGCGCGCCTCGGATACGCTTCTAAAGCGCACAACGGCCGCGATGTTTTACAATGTGTTCAATCGCGTTGCGAATACCAAGATTCCGCATGGCGCCGGAGACTTCCGCCTGATGGATAGGCGTGTCGTGAAAGCGTTGCTCTCTTTGCCCGAACGCAACCGCTTCATGAAGGGATTGTTTTCGTGGGTCGGGTTCAGGCAGACAGGCGTTGAGTACGTCCGCGAAACCCGCATCGCCGGCCGGTCCAGCTTCAACTATCCGCGGCTGTTCAACTTTGCCATCGACGGCCTCACCAGCTTTTCGATCCTTCCCCTGCGCCTCGCGAGCCTCGCCGGAATGCTCGTCTCAATCGTCGGGTTCGCCTACGCAATCTTTCTCATCGTTCGCACGCTGGTTCAGGGCGTCGACGTCCCCGGTTACGCGTCCATCATGGTGGTCACTATGTTCCTCGGCGGCGTGCAACTGCTCTGCCTGGGCTTCATCGGCGAATATCTGGGCCGGCTCTACGTCGAGTCCAAGGGGCGCCCGCTTTACATCATTGCCGGCATCGAAAGCTCCGCGCCGCCAGAGAACGCCACGTCCGATGAGTCGGCCGGATCCCGGTCATGACGGCGAAGACCGCATTGGTGACAGGAGCCGGCACCGGTATTGGCCGCGCGACGAGCCTGGCTCTGATCGAAGCGGGCTTCACGGTCGTTCTGGCCGGGCGGCGCGTTGACTTGCTCGAAGCGACCGCGGCACTTGCTGGTGATCGGTCGCGCTCGTCGGTGATCCGGACCGACGTGTCTGACGAGCAGTCCGTCGACCGACTATTCGGCCACGTTGAGCAGTCGTTCGGACGGCTGGATGTTCTCTTCAACAACGCCGGCACGGGAACGTTGCCGAAGCCATTCGACGAATTAACCCTTGCGGAGTGGAACCGCACAGTGGCGGTAAACCTGACGGGTGCATTTCTCTGCGCGCGCCGCGCCTTTCGCTTGATGCGAGCCCAGCAACCGCGCGGCGGGCGGATTATCAACAATGGATCGATTTCGGCACATGCTCCCCGGCCGATGTCGGCGCCTTATACGGCGACCAAACATGCGATGACCGGCCTCACGCGAGCCTTGTCCCTCGACGGCCGCCCTTACGACATTGCATGCGGTCAGATCGACATCGGAAATGCCGCGACTGACATGACGGCGCGAATCGCCGAGGGAGCGTTGCAGCCCGACGGTGCAGTCAGGCCGGAACCGACCATGGATGTCAGTGAGGTGGCGCGTGCCGTCGTCTACATGGCGAGCCTGCCGTTGTCGACCAACGTTCAATTCATGACGGTGATGGCCACCAAAATGCCTTTCGTCGGGAGAGGGTAAAATTCATTGAACCCGTTCCGAAACGGCGACTCAGACAGCGTCCAGCGCTGACTTCATTCGAGTCGGCCATCCTGATTTTCGAATATCCCGTACATCGATCACGGCGGCCTTGGTGCCGCACGCTGACGCATGCGGGCGTCGATCAGTTCGTCCAATGCCTCCTGCACACGCTGGAGCACGCCGCTGCGATGGCAGACGGTTGCGGCGCGAACGGCATCGGCCATCGGCCAGCCCTCGCCGCAAAACTTTTCCAGAATGACCCAGTCGCGCTTTTTCAGCTGGTCACGAATCTTTCCGAGTTTTCTCATGGCCTCGACCTGGGTCTGGGTAAATGCGACATCGGTCCGTGTGCCGCCGCCCGGAGACATCTCGGTACTGTCGCGGCCGGTGACGACGCGAAGCTCATACAGCCGTCGCAATTCCTCCCCGGCAGCAAACTGATCGTCTGAAATGCGGCCGCGTGCATGTGCCAGCGTCAACGGATGTTCGCCGATATTACGAAATCGCGTTTCGCAGCCGGTGCGCGCCGATACGAGTTCTTCGACATAGACGTCGCCCGGGCCGCCCTTGGGTGCGCGGCGGACGGCACGGATTTTCTTCTGGCTTTGCGGTTTTCGGCTCATCGTCTGCTCGCGGTTTTTCCCTAACTTTTCGTATGATGCCGGTTGGCCCATTCGATGCCCTGATCGAATGCGCGGCCGATCTCCTGCATGCGGCTGAACGCGTCTTCGATCGCGCGCACGTCGCCGCGCTCGAACGCGCGGTCATAGGAGATTGCTGCCTCACGATAGGCCGGGCAGGCATGACGCAGACCCATGCCCGACGACCGTCCCTGACGCGTCATGGCTGCAGCATTCCACCGCAATGCGGGCATTGATCTTCGACGATGCGGATTGCGCGCGCGCGGCCACGCACGCGCGTGATCGCACCACGGGTTTCAAGCTGGCGCAGCAACCGGTGCACGGCGGTTTTCGACGGATTGTCCAGCGCGTCCCCCAAGTCGGAGATACTGGGCATGGCGCCTGTGGCATCTCGATGTTGCCGGATCGCGTCGAGGCATGATCTCTGCCGGGGGGTGAGGCCCGTTACGGGGGTAGGCTTCATGACACATTTGTTCCTGATATGTTCCGACGTATATAAACCAATAAAGATTTCTGTCAACCGAAATAGTTGTAGTTCGGATCGAACCATTACGGTTCAATCCGGCCATGAACAATCTCGCAAAACTCAGACAGGTGCGCGGCTGGTCTCAGCAGGACGTCGCCAACCAGTTGAACACCACGGCCGTCTCCGTCGGTCGCTACGAGCGGCAGGATCAGCGGCTGGACCTCCCCCTGTTGCGGCGGCTGGCCAAGATCTTCGACGTCACGATCGGAGAGATCGCCGGAGAACCGCGCATCAATCCAGACCACTTTCCGGTGCCGGTGTTCGATCTTCGCGCGGCTGCCGGAGCGGGCGCGTTGGCTCATGAAACGGAGCCATCGGACCACCTGATGTTTCGCGAACAGTGGTTGCGAAAGATATCGACCGACGTCCGGCGGTTGTTCGTTCTGCAGGTATCGGGGGATTCGATGTGGGAAACCCTGCATGACGGCGACCACGTGCTGGTCGATCCGGCACAGGACAATCCGCGGCGCGAAGGCCTTTACATCATCCGTCTGGACGACATGCTGCAGGTCAAACGCATCTCGATGCACCCGGTGAAGAAGCTGCTGAGCATCAGGTCAGACAATCCCGCATATCCCACCTATGAGGGGATCAAACCTGACGACATTTCCATCGTCGGCCGCGTCGTGTGGATAGGACGAAGCCTCGGATAGCGCGGGACGACGGCGCTCCACACAATCGTTCCGAAAAGTTGCAGGGGCAGGAGGTCTGTCTGTGGTGGCGCTCAGGTCCGCTGTCGTGGCGTTTCGCCTGCACACGGAATGGGCCGGGCGTTGTCGTGATCGCGATGTCGGCCAGCGGCGTGCGCGCCAGACGCCGCATAGATCATGCGCCTGAGATTGACCGGTTTGTCGGCCGCGCGCCTGCAGAGCCCCCATCCGCCGGGGCAAAATCAGCAAACCGCGTTGCATTCCCACAGACGTAGCGCGCGGTTGCCGTCATGATCAAACAGCTGCAGACCGAGATGAACGACAACGGAATCATCGTGTTTGCGGCAGTCATTCCCGCGGGCAATACCGCGCTCCCCGAGAAGTTCGAGGATATTCTTGGCGCTCACGCTCGCATTCATGCCGCCGAAGGATTCTTTTATCGGGCGACACCCGCGCCATGGAGTCGCGCGAACCGGCTCGGCAAGGGATAAATTCCTGGCTCAGGCCGATTCGTCAGGGGGACAAGCTGCAATGGGTACGCTGGAGAAATCGTTTCAGAAGTTGCGCGAATTGGCGCTCGCCTATCCGGAGGCTCACGAAGATCATCCTTGGGGAGAAACTGCCATCAAGGTGAGAGGAAAGACTTTCCTTTTTATGGGACTGAACGAAGGCAAGCTCGGCTTGTCGCTCAAGCTCACGAACCGTCACGAGTTCGCGCTGCAATATCCGTTTGTCGCTCCGACGCGCTATGGACTCGGAAAAAGCGGCTGGATTACCTCGACCTTCTCCGCCAAGGACAAGCCGCCCCTTGATGTGCTCTCTGCATGGATCGACGACAGTTATCGCGCCATCGCCCCCAGGAAGATCGTGGCGCAACTGGAGACAAAACCACCTCAAAAGCGAACAGCGAGCCGGTGACCTCGGGCCTGCGTTCGCTCCGGGCGCAAGCTCCGGAGCGAGCCAGGAGCAGTCAGTGCGGACTCGACATCGAACCCTGGTTGTCCGCTGGGGGCGACGCCATCGACCCGCCCGAGTTGGGTCCGCTCATGGTGCCGCCCGTCATGGCACCGGCGCTCGCCGGATGCGTTTTTTTCTTCTTGTTTGCAGGCTGTGCCGCCATCTGGCCCCCGGACATCTGACCGGACGACATTTGCCTGTTCGGCGCCTGTTGGGACATGTTGTCCTGCTGCGACGGCGATGACATCGACCCGGTCTGGGCCCACGCAATTCCGCCCGTCGCGCACAGCGTCGCAAGCGAGCAGGCGATCAGAAAGCGATTCATGGCGAAAATCTCCTCAGCATCTGGTTTGGCGGCGGATGCCGCCTGTCGCAGGGCTAGTTCGCCCGGGGGGAAGATGGGTTACACTGCATGGACCGAATTATTTGCGGTCCCTGACTGCCACTTCGTGTAACGCTCACTCGTCATCGCGCGAACAAACAACGAGGAACAGATTGTCGGCAGCCGAAGCGCAGTTGAAGCCGCTGATGCTCGCCGCGCTGGCTGGCGATAAGCCTGCCTATCGCGCCCTGCTGACGGCACTTGGTGAGCAACTGCGTCGCTATTACCGGCGGAGGCTTCCGCCGTCTGACGCCAATGTGGAAGACCTCGTCCAGGAGACGCTGATCGGCATTCATTCGAAGCGCGAAACCTTTGATACGGCGCAGCCCTTCACTCCGTGGCTCTACGCTATCGCGCGCTACAAACTGATGGACCATCTGCGACGGGGACGGATTCGAATGACGATCCCGTTGGATGACGCTGGAGATATATTCGAGCCGGAGGACGGCGAAGCCGCAAGCAATGCGCGCCTCGATCTCGATGCACTCCTTGCCAACCTGCCGCCGGCCACCCAGGAGATTATTCGCAGAGTAAAGCTCGACGGCTGCTCAACGGCGGATGTAGCTACCGTCACCGGCAGGTCGGAAGTTGCAGTACGGGTCAGTCTCCATCGCGGGTTGAAGGTACTGAGCGAAAGAATACGGGAAGGTCAGAACCGTGCAGACCGCTGAACTGATCGACCAGCTGGCATCCGAAGCCGCCGAAAGCCGGCCACGCCTCGCGCTCGTAAGGTTTTCGGCAGTCATTCTTGCCGGCTGCGCCGCTTCCTTCATCGTCATGTTGGCGTGGCTGGGGATACGGCCGGACTTGATCGCCGCCCTCTTCACAACAGGGTACTGGATCAAATTCTTCTACACGCTTGCTCTCGCGATGCTGCTCTTCTGGCTGGCCGAGCGGCTCGCGCGGCCGGCTGCGGCTGCCGCACGGCCGGCGCGCATGCTTCTCATCCCGCTGATCACGATCGCCGCATTTGCCGTTGCGCAGCTCGTTGAAGCTGCACCACAGGCACGCACGCATCTGATGATGGGCGCTTCGGCTCGGCTATGTCCGTGGCGCATCATCGCCTTGTCGGTCCCAATTCTGATTGCCGCGATTGTCGGCATGCGGCGGCTTGCGCCCACCCGTCCTGTCGCCGCGGGCCTGGCCGCCGGCCTTTTGGCAGGCGCAGCAGGCGCCTGGATCTACGCCTTTCATTGTGACGAGGGCGCGGCACCATTCATCGCCATCTGGTACACGCTGGGGATCGCCGCCGTGGGCGCCCTGGGCTGCCTGTCAGGCAAGTGGATGTTGCGCTGGTGAGCTGCTTCGGGGCGCAGATGCGACCATCATATCGGCTCCTGCTTCCAGGGATAGCTCGCCAAACAGCTGCGGTCGCTCGTACACGACGCGCCGACCCTGCCAGACCTCAAACCGGCGGCATGCCGCAAGCTTCATTGCGTGCGCCAGTATTTTTGCGTGGAGGTCGTCCCTGCAGAGCGCGGTCATCGAGCATGCAAGCGAACCGTCGTCGTTCAGATAGCAGATGTCATATTCGAGCATCGAGGGCCTCCATTGGCGATCACAGCGCGCCCCCGCTCTGCGCCCTCTCTCTTCAGCACAATCTGCGATGCGCTGTCGAGCAGGCTCTCTTCTACAGCAGATTAAATCCGCGAAAATTGTCGGATGATGGCACAATCGCAGTAAGGAGAGAGTCGCTGATCATGTTGCAGTGCAAGAATGCATTCTCTGTCGACATATTCGACCGACCATGGTTTCGAAGAGTCACCGCTTCGTATGTCCTGCGCGGGTCGGTGCGGCGGACGGTCCGCCGGCCTGGCTGAAATATCGGAAGAAGTCGCTGTTGGGCGAAAGCACCATGGTTGTATTGCCGCCCGGCAACGCGTCTTTGTAAGCCTGCATGGAACGATAAAACGCAAAAAAATCGGGATCCTGGCCATAGGCCTGCGCCAGTATCTTGGTCTTCTCGGCCTCGCCTTCGCCGCGCAGGATTTGTGACTGCCGGCTGGCTTCGGCGAGCAGAACCGTCACTTCCCGATCCGCCCGCGACTTGATCCGCTGCGAAATTTCCTCGCCCTCTGCACGGAATTCGGCAGCCTCGCGCTGCCGTTCCTGCTGCATGCGCTGGTAGATCGCCGCACTGTTCTGGGGGGGCAGGTCGGCATGCCGAATGCGCACGTCTGCGATCTGAATGCCGAGCGACGCGGTTTGTGCGTTCATGTCGTCGCGGATCGACCGCATCAGATTGGCGCGTTGCGACGAAAGCATCGTCGACAGAGGCTGCGACCCCAGCACGCGGCGCAGTCCGCCATCGAGGATCGGCGCCAGCCGTAGCCCGGCATTCTGGACGTTGCTCAGCGCCTGGTAAAACCTCAATGGATCGACGACACGCCAGCGGGCGAAGGCGTCGACGACGATGCGCTTCTTGTCTTCCGTGATCACTTCGTCCTGTGGCGCCTCGAGGATGAGCAGGCGCTTGTCGATGTACTGCACCGATTGGTACGGCCATGGAATGACGGTGTGAAGGCCGGGTTCAGTGACGACGGCATGCGGCGCATCGAGTTGCAGGACGAGAACCTGCTGAGTCGGATCGACGGTGTAGAAACTGAGAAACGCCGCCAAACACGCCACGAGGATCGAAGCGGCCGCGATCGAGTACGCCGTGGCGCGGGTCATTGCGACGCTCCCGAACCAGGACTGCTCGCCGGCGTACCCGACGGTTCCGCAACACCGGCGGCCGAACCCTTCCTCGCATTCAACGCTGGTAGCGGCAAGTACGGAACCACGCCCTTACCGATACCGTCGTCGATGACGATCTTGTTCGTGTCACCCAAGATCTGGGACATCGTCTCAAGATACATCCGCCGCCGGGTCACTTCCGGAGCCTTTTTGTACTCCTCGTAGACCGACAGGAAGCGCTTGGCCTCGCCTTCCGCCTCCGCAATCACCCGCTGACGATAGGCCTCGGCATCCTGGACAACCTTTGCCGCCTGACCGCGGGCCTCGGGAATGTGCTGGTTTGCGTAACCTTCGGCGCTGTTTCGCGCAGTCTCCTGGTTGGCCCTCGCGGCCTGCACATCGCGATAGGCGCCCTGTACTTCTTCAGGGACGTCGACCCTGTTCACATTGATGCCATTGACTTGCGAAATCGCGATGCCGGCATTGTAGCTGTCGAGCGTTTTCTGCACGAGATCGCGCACTTCGGAACCGATGCGAGCCTTGTCCTGCGTCAGGATGGATTCGATCTGGCTTTCTCCGACCACTTCGCGCATCGCGCTTTCAGCGACCGCCTTGATCGTCTGTTCCGGATTGTCGACATTGAAAAGGTAGGACGGCGCATCCTTGATCGACCAATTCACCGTGAAATTGACGTCGACGATGTTCTCGTCGCCCGTCAGCATCAGCCGTTCTTCCTGCTGATCTTCCGGCGACGAGGTGTCGTCGGTTTCATTCCCGAGCCGGTAACCGATGGCGATCTGTCTGTTCGACGTAACCTCCGGCCTCTCGACCGTCTCGATGGGCCACGGCAGATGGTAGTGCATCCCGGGGCCGGTCTGCGCCACGTAGGCACCGAAGCGGAGCACGACTCCCTGTTCGCTCGGCGTGACGAAATAGATACCGCTGAACATCCAGATCACGACGATGCCCAGCGCAACGATTGTGATTGCCCCGATGTTGAATTCGTTTCCCGGCATCATGCGCGCCAGACGATCCCGGCCGCGGCGGAGAAAGTCTTCGACGTCGGGAGGCCCACCGTTCGAGCCGCCGCCGTTTTGAGGCGTGCCACGCCCCCATGGTCCGCCCGAACCCTGGCCGTTTCCGCCGGACCCCTGATTATTCCACGGCATTTATATGACCCGACACCCCTGCCTCGCGACGATTCACGACCCCGACGAAAATGTCCGCCGACTTTCTTGGTTTCCCAGGAAAGGGCGGTTATATGTTCATCCTTTCCCAGGCGCAACGCAGTCAGACCTGTCCCGTCCCATGGGATTGGTTCGTATTCGGAGCGGCTGCTCGAATAAGGCAATCGACGAGTTTGAATTTCATGCCATCTGCCACACGGGAAACGGTTTTGGATGCGCTGTCGCGTGTCATCGATCCGGCAAGCGGACGCAACGTCGTTGAATCAGGCCTCGTTCAGGGCTTGGTACTGCGCGACGGACATGTCGGCTTCGTGCTGGAGGTTCCTCCGGAGCGTGGCCCTTCGGCGGAACCATTGAGACAATCCGCAGAGCAGGCGGTATCGGTTTTGCCCGGCATACTGTCGGTTTCCGCAGTGTTGACCGCGCACCAGGAGGCGGGCGCCAAGCGTGCGGCCGGTGGAACCGCTCCGCCGGCACGACCGCAGGGCATACCCGGCGTCGCATCGGTGATCGCAGTTGCCAGCGGAAAAGGTGGCGTCGGGAAGTCGACTGTCGCCGTCAATCTCGCGCTGGGACTTGCGAAACTCGGCCTGAAGATCGGATTGCTGGATGCAGATATATACGGCCCATCCGTTCCGCGGCTTCTGAACATCACCGAGAAGCCGCGCTCCCGCGATGGAAAAATACTGGAGCCGATCGAGAAGTTCGGCATCAAGGCAATGTCCATCGGGTTCCTGATCAAGGAAGACGAGCCGATGATCTGGCGCGGGCCGATGGTGATGAGCGCGCTGACGCAAATGCTGGGCGACGTGGCATGGGCACCGCTCGATGTTCTCGTCGTCGACATGCCGCCGGGAACGGGCGATGCGCAATTGACGATGGCGCAACGTGTGCCGCTCAGGGGCGCGATTATCGTATCCACTCCCCAGGATCTCGCACTCATCGATGCGCGCAAGGGCCTTGCGATGTTCCGCAAGACCCACGTGCCGATTCTGGGAATTGTCGAGAATATGAGCGTCTTCGTCTGCCCTCGCTGCGGCAGCGAAACCCACATCTTCGGCCATGGCGGTGCCCGTGAAACGGCATCCCGGCTGGACACACCGTTCCTCGGCGAGATACCGCTTGTGCCTTCGATCCGCGAAACCTCCGACGCAGGGACTCCCATTGTCGCCCAGTCGCCGGACAGCCGCGAGGCGCAGGCCTTTCTCGCCCTCGCGGCAAAAGTGGCGAGTGAAATCAGGGTGGCCGCTCGGCCTACCCCTCGAATTGTAATGGAATGAGATTATGGCAACGCAAAAACCACAAGTCCGCAGCATGTTTCCCACGCCGGTGTGCGTGCACTTTCTACCCATCGCGCAGGAAGTGAACGCGGAATTGCGTCCGCTGATCTTGGAGAAGATGGGCGCTAACGGTGCCGCCGATGCAAATGGCCAGGGCTGGCGTTCCACAAGCGACCTGGAAGCCTGGGGCGCTTTGCCGGCCCAGACATTGTTCCGCGTGCTGCGCGAACTCGCCGACAGTCTGACGGCGACGCGCGCCGGAGGCCGCGTCAACCTCGAATGGAAAGTCAGCGCCTGCGCCGTGGTTCGACAAAAGGGGGAATACGCAGAACTCTGCGCCCGTCCCGGCGCGCTGTGGTCGGGCGTTTATTTTGTCGATGACGGCTATGCGAAATCCGATGAAGAAACGCTGGGCGGTGAATGCGAACTCGCCGATCCGCGTGGCGCGCTTCCTGCGATGGTCGCGCCGCAATACGCGTTCCGGGTGGCCGGCGGTGCAACGGCGGGACACACGGAGTCAATCCGTCCTCAGACCGGCATGATCATTCTGCATCCGTCCTGGCAGCCTCGAGGCGAGAAACGTTACGACGGAGCCGGACAGCGCGTGGCGGTGGAGTTCGATCTCTCCCCGCCCTAGCTCACGCGTTGTAGGCCAGCCGAAGCCCCTGCTTGGGCCATGGCATCGAAAGAAGCTTTCCTGTGCCCGACGCGGTGACGTATGCCGTGCGCATGTCTTTGCCGCCCCAGCAGATGTTGGTGACCAGCGGATCGGCAATGGGCGTGTGGCGCACTTTTTTGGTGCCCGGCCAAAATGTTGTGATTCCGCCCGCGAGAATTGTCGCCACGCAGACGCCGCCATCCGCCTGTACGCCCAGCGAATCGAAATAGGCGAGACCCGGATAGGCACCGACGAAATTGGCGGGGGTGAACCCTTCCACTTTCGCGGCTTTCCCGTTGCCTGTCAGCGGCAGCGCCCACAGCCGTCCCGGCATCGTCTCTGCGTAGTATACGGTGCGCCCGTCGGGCGAGAGACCGACCCCGTTGGGAGATATCAGTTCGCGCAGGACGCGGGTAATCCTCGAGCCGTCGGCGCGTGCGTAATACAAGGCACCGTGCGTGCGACCTTCGGCCGTCGTCGAGCCGTGGTCCGTAAACCAGAATCCCCCAGCGGTATCGAACACCAGATCGTTCGGCGCAATGAGACGATGGCCGTCGCACTCCGAGTAAAGAACTTCGACCTTGCCGGAGGAGATATCGACGCGCTCGATTCGACCGCCTGAGTGCGACGCTGGGGCATGCCCCGGAATGGTCAAACCTCCGCGACGATGGAATTCGAAATTGCCGCCATTGTTGCAGACGTAAAGCGCGCCGTCCGGTCCGACGGCGAGTCCGTTCGGGCCGCCGCCAGGACTGGCGATCGACTGCTTTTTTCCGTCGGATTTTATGCGGCTGATTTTGCCTGCGGCGATCTCGACCAGAATGATCGAGCCGTCATCCGTCGCGACCGGCCCTTCCGGAAACCTGAGCCCGCTTGCGACCTCTTGGACGTCCATGCTGTTCGCCCTGTGTTGGCTTCTGGCCCGACGTTAGCGCCGATGCGCACTTCCGGCAAAACGCCGGATCCGCCGTTTCGCCCGCGATGTCTGCAAGCGTATGCTCCCACAGGCCGCATTCATAGTGATCCACCACGGGCGGATTTTGGCCGCGCCAGCCGATACTCAATACTTTCCCCAATCTCTCCTGCCACACCTCAATCCCGTAAGGCTCGCGATAGGCGTTCTTGCCGCGCACAGCCGCTTCGAACCGCATGCTGTCGGTGAGGGTGGGAAGCGGATTGAACGGCGTGCGGTACGCAATCATGAGCCCCGCTTCGCGCATCACAACCAATCGCGCTTCGCCGCTCGCCTCAAACGATCCGTAACGCATGGCCGCCGCAACGGCTAGGTTGCGTAACGACACTGTCTGCTCCGACTTCACGAATTTTTCAGTGGCCATGTGTCATACTCTTTCCATGGATGTTGTGACGCAACGACCGCTCGAGACGGAAGGAAGTCTCTCGCGAAAACTCTTTCAACGCACACCGGATCGCAATTGGTCCGCACGGTTTTTGCCGGGTGTGTCGGCCGGGGCACATCTTCGAACCCTGGGTTTGTGGCCGCGAAAGCGTCCGGGACGGGTCGCAATCGTGAACGGACATCCTGATCCCCGGCCGAGCCGGTTTTGCAGTGCGATCTGCGAAGCGTACGCATCGGGGCTTCGCAATCGGGGCATCGGCGCGACGCGTATCGACGTTTCGGGATCGGCAGGTCGCGTGGAAGCGGACATCGTGCGACATGCAGATTCCATGGTCCTCGTCTTCCCGCTTTGGCTCGACAGGCCACCGGAATCGGTAAGAGCGTTCTTCGACGATACGATGTCGCAGCCGCCTCCTCCTCTGCGTCGAACTCACATCGTCGTAACCATGGACATGCCGGCCTTCATGCACCGCTCGGCTGCGGCAAGCCGCACGCCCGATCGCTGCGGCTCGGGTGTGTTCGATCTCCGCGGCTTGTCCCACGCGACGATCACGCTGATCGGGACCGTTTCGACGATGACGAACGAGCAGCGAGCGAACTGGCTGTCCGCCATGCAGCGGATCGGCGAGAAGTCCGACGTCGCAAGGTTGCTGGTCTGACTTCCGGGATATTTGCATGCGCTCAGGCCGCAGCTTGTTCGGCGGGTGCAGGTGCGACATCGCTGGATCGGGGAACTTCGCGAACCGTCAGAAGGGTCGAGCCGTCGGGCAGTCGCGCAAGTGAAAGCGAAAGCGGTCTGCCGTCGGCGCGCGTCATGAGCCCCCATTCGTTGGCGCGCTCGGGCTCGCCAGCGGCAACGCCGGAACGGACTATGTCCCAGAATTCGTCGTTTCCGATGCGTGCCGCGCAGAGATCGGCGAGCCTGTTCATGTGCGGTTCGCCCGTGAGGTCGGATTCGGAGAGCAGCCACAGCTTCGCAAACGCCGCGTTGCAGGTTTTGAGTCGTCCGTCTGGTCCGAACACCGCGACACACTCGCGCAGCGCATCGAGCAGGGCTTTCTGCACCTTCACAACCGATTGATAGGCGCTCTCCATGTTGAGCCGCTCGCTGATGTCCTCGTAGGTGAATACGAGTCCACCGGAGACATGGCGCCGGACGTCCACACGCAGGCTCTTGCCGGATGCGAGATGCCAGAGTTCTTCGACCTCGCCGTCGACGGCTTCGAACAGTTTGAGCCGGTCGCGCTTCCATGCGGCGAAATCGCGCCTTTCCGGGAGCAGGCGCGCCTCGCGCAATCGTTCGAGGATCTCGTCCTTCGCGGGATGCGTATCGAGCCAGGTCTCGGACAGGCCCCAAAGGCGCGCATACGCAACGTTGTAAAGCACGAGTCTGCGGTCGCGGGAGAAGATCGCCACGGCCGTAGACAGCATGTTCAACGAGTCGATCTCGAGTTGGGCGCGCTCCTGGAGTTCGGCATTCGAGGGATTGGTTTCGGTGACGTCCATGGCGACGGCGGCGACTTCGCCATTCTCTAGTGGGCGCATGCTGTAGGCCAGCGAGCGCACCTGCCCCGCAATCACCGTATGCTGCCGCGCATCGACAATCTCGCGTCCGCAACGTGCAGCCCTGGCCAGGTCGCGATCGGCGTCCCCGAGCGCCGCATTCCACTGGACGGCGCGCTGCAGGCTCGATGAATTGGTCGCCGCCAGGAAGGCGTGATTGGCCCAGCGGAGTGACAGATCCTTCCCCCTGATCCACACCGGGAACGGCAGCGCTTCCAGCACGGCATCGCTGCCCGGAACAGCTTCGGTCTGCGCAACGTCTTCCCGAATATACACTGCCGCATGCGCACCGACCGGACAGGCCCGCACTGCGTAACGGCGTCCGTCCGGCGCTAAAGCGGTCAGAGCAAACGGGATACCTGATTGCAGCAGCGCATTGAGCTTTGCCGCCACGATGGCCGAATCCGGCCCGCGTAAACACGCGTTGAGACGCGCGTTGCCACCGGCGAAGGACAGGGGCGCAACTGCGCCTGCATTGAGGACGGCAACGCACTCCCGGCCGGCCGAGATGACCGCGTCGCGCAGGAGCAGCGCGCTGTCCATGCGCGCGGCGCGCGACCGTGCGGCCTGGCGGAAGCCCAACAGGCGCAAACGGAAGAACAGCGCGAGCGCGATCGAGACAATGGCCACCGCGGCGGATGCCACGACGGCCGCTGCCGGCGTGAAGCTCGACGTGCTTGCCGGTGTACTTGCAGACGGCAGCGAAACGGAAACCTGAGACGTAACACCCGTCAGCCAATTCAACCCGGAACCGACCATGTGAAGAACAGCGTGCATGGGGTACCTGTCAGCGCCGGATATGGCGGGCGGGGAAGGCGGACGCGTTCGGAGACTTGAGCAATGCCTCGTCCCTCGCCCGGGAAGGTATGTCGAAAGAGGCGCTGCGTTTCAGGTCGAGGAAAGCCGCTAAACGCCGGAAGAGGTGTCGGAGTCCGCTCGAACTGCGGAATGTCGCCTGGGTTTTTTCTGGAGAGCACAAATGGCCGTAATACATGAATACCGTCCTCATCCATCCCATTGCGGACACCAATGGACTGTTGCCATCGGTCTGGACGGGACACTGATCAAGCCGGTAACGAATCAATAGCTAGGTTTTTTACTTAGGAAAGCGATACGAATTGCAATGCTGGCGAACCGAATAGGGATTCGTCTCACAGTCCTGCCTATTCCTTGCTGAAAGATCCGCGTTTAAATACTTCATTAAGCCAGATTCCCCTGCATAATCGGCAATACCCGCCAGAGAACCGGGCCTGTCTGCAAGCAGCGGTTGAATCTGGTTCGTGGGCGGACTGTCTGCATACGGCACAATTCGGGGCGCGGCCTGTGGCTTCCGCGCATCATTCACAGCGATGTGAGGGCCTGAAATTGGCGGACATTACCTATTTCCGCCGCGACAATCTGACGAAGCTGTAGGCGAGCCCGTCGGGGGTCGTCCGGTTCTCTGCCTCCGCAGCCTGCCAGTCTTCAGGCCGGAAAGCCGCAAGTTGCGTATCACCCGCAAAATCGCAATGCACCTGCGTTAGGTAGATCACGTCGGCTCGCGGAAGCGCCGCCGCATAGATGTCGGCGCCGCCGATGATCATGATCTCGTCCGGCCGCTCGTTCTCGGCCAGAGCTATCGCCGCATCGAGCGAGTGGGCAACCACAGCGCCGTCCGCTGCGAACGACGCGTTGCGCGTCACCACGATGTTCGTGCGGTCGACCAAAGGCCTCTTCGGCAGGCTGTCCCAGGTTTTGCGGCCCATGATGCAGGGCTTGCCGATCGTCAGCGCCCTGAAATGCCGCATGTCTTCGGGAATGCGCCAGGGAATGCGGCCGTCGACACCAATGACGCCGTTGTCGGCCATGGCGACGACGAGCGCGATCCGGTTCACGACTCAGCCAAATCCTCGAGCGCATCGCCGCCGAGACGATAGCTCAGCCAACCCTTGATGGGTTCGGCACGCAGCTGCTCGTAGAATTCGATGGAGGGTTTGTTCCAGTCGAGGACGAACCAGTCGATGTAGCGCGCGCCTTCGGAGACCGCCTGCTTTGCAAGATGCGTCAGCAGGGCCTTGCCATAACCCTTTCCGCGATACGCCGGACGCACATACAGATCTTCCAGGAAGATGCCGCGCACCGCGAGGAAGCTCGAATAGACGCGATACCACGTCATCACTCCGGCCGGCTCGTCACCATGAAATGCCAACTCGCAAAAACACCGCGGAGAATCGCTAAGAAAATCGCGCTGCAGCGCTTCGTGCGTGAGCTTGAAGCGGGCCTCGATCTTTTCGTACACGGCCAATTCGCGCAGCAGGGTGAGGATCAAGTCTTCGTCGCCAAGCCGCGCGTGCCGGATGGAGAACGTGCTCAAACCGCGACCTCCGCCTTGATATGCGGATGCGCGCGATAATTCTCCAGCGTGAAATCCTCGTAGCGGAACGCGAAAATGTCGTCCACCTCCGGATTGAGCCGCATGCGCGGCAGGTCGAACGGCTTGCGCGCCAGCTGTTCCTGCGCCTGATCGATATGATTGAGATAGAGATGCGCGTCGCCGAAGGTGTGCACGAATTCTCCCGCTTCAAGCCCCGTCACCTGCGCCACCATCATCGTCAAGAGCGCATAAGAGGCGATGTTGAACGGTACGCCGAGGAAAATATCCGCCGAGCGCTGATAGAGCTGGCACGACAGCCGTCCGTCCGCGACATAGAACTGGAAGAGACAATGACACGGCGGCAGCGCCATCCGGTTCACATCGGCCGGATTCCACGCGGTGACGATCAGCCGGCGCGAATCCGGATTGCGCCTGATGTCCTTCACGACGGCGTCGATCTGGTCGATGGTCGTGCCGTCGCGCGCGGGCCATGAGCGCCACTGATAACCGTAGACGGGCCCGAGCTCGCCGTTCGCATCCGCCCATTCGTCCCAGATGCTGACGCCGTGGTCCTTCAGCCAGGCGATGTTCGTTTCGCCGCGCAGAAACCACAAAAGCTCGTAGACGATGGATTTCAGGTGCAGTTTCTTCGTGGTGACGAGCGGGAAGCCGTCGGCCAGATCGAATCGCATCTGATGCCCGAAGATCGAGCGCGTGCCCGTGCCCGTGCGGTCGCGCTTCTCCACGCCACGCTCGAGAACGAGTTTCATCAGGTCAAGATACTGGCGCACGTCTCATCCGATTCAGAAGCGAACCATTCTCCACCCTCCCCTTGAGGGAGGGTCGAAAAGTCCGAGCGCAGCGAAGGAATTTTCGGGGAGGGGTTTGGGCACAGGATCACCCCTCCCCGAAATTTGCTTCGCGCAAAGGGCGCTCACAAAATTCGACCCTCCCTCAAGGGGAGGGTGGGAATCGACGCGATCCCGCAACATTAACAGCGCGTCGGGAACGGGAACAGGGCCGCAACCAATGGTCCACTGCATTTGTGGGCTGTACACAGCGGTCGCTGGCCTCTTGGGCCCGGTTGGATAGGATTGTGAGACGAGGCCGCCACCAACCGGGTTGACACCGCCAGCGGACAAGCGGGTTCAGACTTGTCCGGGCGCGAAGGCCAGGAGATGCCCGCGCCGGATTCTACAGACACACCCAACGCACGCGCTCAGCGTTCCTCAATCGAATCCACGCGGTCGGGATAGAACGCGAGGTGGTCCTTGATCTCAGCCACCACATCGTAAGGCGCCTCATACGTCCACACCGCGTTGACGCCGCGCGGTCCAAGCGCGGGAATGCTGAAATACGAGGCGTCGCCCTTGTACGGGCAGTAGGTCGTGTGATCGGTTCGCTCCAGCTGCGCCACGTCCGCATCCGCCCGCGGGATGTAGAGCACCGCCGGATAATTCGCCTCTCTCAGCGTCAGCGCGTGCGCGCTGTCCGCCACGACATGGCCGGCGGCTGTCACAACCACCCGCTTCGGATTGTCCGCGATGGTGATCGGATGGTCCGGTCCGGGGATTTGCACGGGTTTGGCCATAATCTGCCTGCCTTCTCTTCTTAAGGGCCAACCCTTATATTGGGTGTGCCGGGCAACCGGCTACGGCGATAAACGGCTGCGTAATAAGCGGACTGGACCCGGGGGCGGTACCCGGCGCCTCCACCAATTTCCCACCTGTGGCAGGGCCCACGGCGTGGGCTTTCGGGGGCGAAACAGGATCGACAGACGTGTAAAGGCTGACCTTTCGCTCGGTATGGTATCCGCCGTTATCGGGCTATTCGTACAGGTGCCAACGATAATGAAATGGCCCTCGCTGCCTAATAGGTAAGCGCGGCCCGGGGGGCGCCGGGCAACAGAAGCCCCCCACTCATTCAGGCTGTCGCGGCGCTCTCAAACAAATATTTTGATGGTGCCGGGCGACAGAAGCCCCCCACTCATTCTTGAAAAACGGAACGTCACACCCCCGCCCGCGCCGTGCGCGGCTCCTGCACCAGCGCGAGCAGCAGCGCCAGCGCGATCGTCTGGCAGACGATCGAGACCGCAAACACCGCGTGGTAGCCGAAGCTTGCTGCAATGACGCCGCCGGCCAGAGGACCGATCGTCGACATCAGGCTTTCGGCCGTGTTCGACAGCGCCAAACGCATCGCCATGTCGTCGCGATGGCCGAATTCGAAGACGATGTTCTGCGCGCTCATCTGATAGCCCGAATTGGCTGCGCCGAGGCCGAAGAACACGACGACGAACCAGAATGGCGCGTGCACGAACATCAGAAGCAAGGTCGCCGCAATCCAGAAGCACAACGCCGCCACCAGGCAGGAGCGAAAGCCGAGCCTGTCGGCCATGTAGCCCCAGCACAGATTCATGATCGTATCGGCGATGAGATAGGCGAACGACATCGTACCGATCACGTTGCCCGTAAAACCGAGCGTCTTGCTCGCATAGACGATGTAAAACGGTGCGGCGACGCGGCTGGCGATCGCGAAGGTGCGCGCGATCATGAAGTACATGAACGGCGGATTGTCGCGCAGCATGGCGGGAAAGCTTTTGAGCCGGTCCTTCAGCGCCATGCGCGGGCGCAAGGTCGGCGGCTCCGGCTCGCGCACGAGCAGCGCAAACGCCGTCAGGCCGCCGCTCGTCAGCAGCACCGCGACAAGAAACGTGGCGCCATAACCATTGCCCCAGAAATTGGTGCCGACGAGATATTTGCCGGCGAAGAACGAAAGCAGCGCCGCGATCAGCCCGCCCGTCATGTTGCGCCAGCCCTGCAGCCGGCCACGCCAGGAAATGGGAATCATCTTGGCGAGCAGGAACTGGAACGCCACGCCCTGCGGCCCCGAAAACAGGCCCAGCAGGAACAGGAAGATCATCACCGCGACGATCAGCGGCCTGCCCGTGAGAAACCAGCCGGCCAGCGCGAGCCCCAAAATCTGCACCCGCATCAGCGTGCCCAGGACCATCGAAAGGCTCAGCACGTGCTTGCGGTGCTCGATATGCACCGCACCCACGATCGGCGAGATGAGCCCGCCCAATTGCTGAAGCGCGAGCCCCAGGCCCACGATCACATCCGAGCCGGACAGCATGTGCAGATAGGCGGGCACGAAGGTCGGCGCATTGACGAGACGGAAGCCCGTCATGCCGAGCATGCCGTGCACATAATGGCCCGCGTAATTACGCTTGAGATTCTTCCACACGAAGGCTTCGTACGCCGCTTCGCGCTCGCTTTCGGTCAGCCCCTCATATGACAGATGCAACGCTCGTCACTCTCCCCGATTTCATTCACCGGCCGCGCCCGCAGGAACGGCCTTCAGGCGATCGCTCTTGTCGAGATACGCCACCAGCGCCGACGCGATCACGACGATGCCTCCTGCGGTCACCGCGTCGCCCACGCCGACATGCGTGGCGAGCCATCCCAGCAACAGCGAACCCCACGGCATCATGCCCATGAACGCCATGGCGTAGAACGCGACCACACGGCCGCGCATGTGATCGTCGGACACGGTCTGCAGGATCGTGTTGGTCGAACCGCCCAGCAGCATCAGGCAGAACGCGGTGGGCAACAGCAGCGCCATCGACAGCGGCAGCCAGTGCGAATGGGAGAACAGGATCAGGCTCGCGCCGAAACCCGCGGCAGCGAGCACCGGAGTGAGCATGAGATGGCGGTCATGCACCCGCGACAGCATGTAGGCGCCCCCGAGCGCGCCCACCCCGACGGACGCCATCAGGAATCCGAGACCCTGCGAACCCTCATGCAGCACGTCGCGCGCGAAAGCCGGCATCAGCGCAAGATAGGACGCCCCGAAACACGACGACACGGCGACCAGCATCAGCGCCACGCGGATCGGCTTCGTGTTCCAGGCATAGGCGAATCCCGCCTGCATTTCGCGCAAGGGATGTCCGGCCACCGGCCGCGCGCGAGGCGGCACATGCATCAATACTAGGCCGGCCAGCACGGCGGCATAGGAGAATGCATTCAGCGCGAAGCAGACGCCTTCGCCGGCAAACGCCACCAGCAATCCCGCGGCGCTGGGCCCGACCACACGCGCCAGGTTGAACATGACGGAATTGAGTGCGATCGCGTTGCGCAGATCGTCGCGCCCCACCATTTCGATGGTGAAGGCCTGGCGCGTCGGCACGTCGAACGCGTTGATCAGCCCCATCGAGCCCGCCAGCACGACGATATGCCAGACCTGCACGACATGGGTGAGCGTCAACGTCGCAAGAATGGCGGCCTGCAGCATCGACAGGCTCTGTGTGACGACGAGCAGGCGCCGGCGATCCACCCGATCGGAAATCGTGCCGCCGAACGGCGCGATGAAAAACACCGGCACCTGGGCGCAGAACGACGTCAGCCCCAGCAGCAGTGGCGAATGCGTCATGCTGTAGACGAGCCAGCCCTGGGCGACAGACTGCATCCACGTGCCCATCAGCGAGATCAGCTGGCCGGCGAAGAACAGCCGGTAGTTCCTGTGACGAAATACCCTCAACAGCGACAAGGTCGAGGGAGAGTGCGGCGGAGCTGCGTTTTCGGTGGCGGTGCTCATGGGGATGGTCTTGTCACTAGCACGTGGCTTGTGCTCCCGTCGCGCCAATTGGCCATCCCGACAACGGAAAAATCATGTCCTCCATCGACGCCCTGTTTCAGCCTTTCCGGCTGAAATCGCTTTCGCTCCCCAACCGCATCGTCATGGCGCCCATGACGCGCTCGAAGTCCCCCGGGCAGATTCCCGGCGAGGATGTCGCCGCCTATTACGGCCGCCGTGCAGCCACAGGCGTGGGGCTGATTCTCACCGAAGGTACCTCGCCGGAGCACCGTTCCGCCTCCAACGACGCCAATGTACCCGCCTTCTTCGGCGAAGCCTCGCTCAAGGGGTGGGCAACCGTGCTGAAGGCCGTGAAGGCGTCTGGCGGCCACATCATGCCGCAGCTCTGGCATCAGGGCATCGTGCGCCATCCCGGCACCGGCCCCTATCCCGATGCGCCGAGCATGAGCCCGTCGGGCCTCGCCAAGCCCGGCAAGAAGGTGGCGGAGCCGATGACGCAACAAGACATCGACGATGTGATCGCGGGATTTAAGAAGAGCGCCGGGTACGCCAAAGAGCTCGGCTTCGACGGCGTGGAGATCCACGGCGCGCACGGCTACATCATCGATCAGTTTTTCTGGGACGGCACCAACCAGCGCGAAGACGCCTATGGCGGTTCGATTGAAAAGCGCACGCGGTTCGCGGCTGAGATTATCGCCGCGGTCCGGCGCACCGTCGGTCCCGATTTCCCCATTCTGCTGCGCTTCTCGCAATGGAAGCAGCAGGATTTCACCGCGAAGCTCGCGAAAGACCCGGCGGAGCTCGAGCGATTCCTGGCGCCGCTGACCGCTGCCGGCGTCGACATGTTCCATTGTTCCACGCGCCGTTTCTGGGAGCCGGAATTTCCCGAAACGGGTTCCGATCTCAATCTCGCGGGCTGGACGAAAAAGATCAGCGGCGTTCCCTCCATCACGGTTGGGTCCGTCGGATTGAACGACGATTTCATCAATTCCTATCGCCAGAAGGGCGCAGAAACCGCGGACATCAACCGGCTGCTGGCGATGCTGGAACGGGGTGATTTCGATCTTGTTGCCGTCGGCCGTGCGCTGATCGTCAATCCCGACTGGGCCGACAAGGTGCGTCAGGGACAATTCGATGCACTTGCGGCGTACGAGCCGAAGGCGTTGGAGACGTTGCATTAGCGGAGAGCATCCAACACCTGCTCCCAAATCCGTCGTGACCCGCGACCCGCGCAGGCAACACCGGGGAGAATTCTCGAATATCGAGACATCGGCGCGCACCGGCTGAGGGCGAGAGACATCGCTCGATCGCAACGCCTTCAGTGGTATCGCCAGGAGCTGCTCTGCTGTAGAATGGAGTCCTTGAGAAGGATGAAAGCTGCCTTCGGCGAGCAGGTCGCACGGCAGCATTTACGGGGTGGAAGAGATGAAAACCGTTTCCGGCGCCATCGTCGCTGGTGCAATTGCCTGTGCAATACTCCAGCCAGTTTCGGCAGGAGAACGCACCACAGTCACGGAGAAGGTCATCTACTCCTTCTGCAGTCAGGCGAATTGCGCGGACGGCGTGCGCTCCTATGCCGGTCTGCTTGCTGTCAACGGGATGCTGTACGGAACAACGTTCGATGGCGGTACACGCTGCGCCAATGGCGGTTGCGGAACGGTGTTCTCCATCAACCCGGAGACTGGCGCCGAAACGGTGCTCTATACCTTCGCCGGCGGAACGGATGGCGCGCAACCGCACGCCAGCCTGATCTACGTGAACGGCACGCTCTACGGCACGACTGTGCTGGGAGGAATGACCAATGCCACCTGCAACTCCGGCGGTTGCGGCACGGTGTTCGCCTTCGACCTGAAAACCGGCAAAGAAAAAGTACTTTACGCCTTTTGCAGCCAGCAGAATTGCGCTGACGGCCAAACACCCATGGGTGGTGTCACTGATGTCAAGGGCAAGCTCTACGGTACGACCCAGTTTGGCGGCGCAAGTGGGATGACCAAACATGGCGGGGATGTGGGGTGCACCGGGTCTGATTGCGGGACGGTGTTTTCAGTCGACCCCAAAACCGGTGCAGAAAAAGTCCTCCATACCTTCGCCGGCGGAAGCGATGGCGCCTGGCCCGATGCCGGTCTGATCGATGTCAGGGGAACGCTGTTCGGGACCACGTCCGGAGACGATGTTACGTCCGCCGGCACCGTGTTCTCGCTCAACCCGAAGACCGGCAAAGAGAAGACACTCTATAACTTTTGCAGCCTGCAGGGTTGCGCGGACGGCGACTACCCCCTCGCCGGTCTGATTGACGTGAATGGAGTGTTGTATGGCACCACAGCCTATGGCGGTACCGGGAGCTGCGACGGGGACGGATGTGGGACCGTTTTCTCCGTCACGACATCGGGCGTCGAGAAGGCGGTTTATTCCTTCCAGGGTGGCGACGACGGTTGGTCGCCGCAAGCGGGCCTGGTCAACGTGAAGGGTACACTCTACGGCACAACCTATGAAGGCGGGGAGCCGGGCAACAGCACCCTCGGAACGGTGTTCGCGGTCGATCCGAAGACGGGAGACGAGAGTGTGGTCTACCGGTTCCAGGGAGTGCCGGACGGGGGGCTCCCCACCAGCAATCTGATCGATGCAAAGGGCACGCTCTACGGAACAACCATACTGGGCGGCACCGGCAGTGGATGCGGAACCGGCAACGACGGATGCGGCACGGTGTTTGCGCTGACGCCAAACTGAGCGCGCGTACGATCAGTCGCCGCTCGCCTGTGCGGATTGCGGAGTGCGTTGGTAACCCGGCCGCGTTTCGTGATGCGATCACCGCTTTTATGTCGCAACAATCACGAGATGCGACCTCGATAGACTCTTTGCGCCGCGGCCGCGGCCGTGAATACCAAAGGTCCCATCGTCGGCTGCGTACTCTGCACCGCCGCGTGCGAAAGCTGCTTCCGCCACAGGGGCCCCAAAAAAGGGGATATTCTTTGCTCGTCATCCCTCAAATTGGAACCAAAGACGGGCCGAAATCCCCTTGATCTCCGGATTGACTCGGGGGCCGCCGCGCTTAGTCTCTGGCCATTCCGGCCCGGAGCGTCATGACGAAGGATTTCATAGGTTATCGAGCGCTCACCGACGCTGCATTGCGCGGCGTCGTCAGGGAAGCGTTGAAACGCGCCGAAAAGCAGGGGCTGGTCGGCGCGCATCATTTCCGGCTCACCTTCAAGACGCATTTTCCCGGCGTGGAGATTCCGGACTTCCTCCGGGAACAATATCCCGACGAGATGACGATCATCATCCAGCACCAGTTCTGGGGCTTGAAGGTCAAGGACAACCACTTCGAAGTGACGCTGACGTTCCGGAAAATCCCTGCAACGCTCGCCATTCCGTTTCACGCGCTGACGGCGTTCCTCGATCCCGGCGTGCAGTTCGGTCTGCAGTTCCAGCCCGAAGAAACCGAAGCGGCGAATACGGTCCAGCCAGGCACCGCACCCACCGCCTTGCCGACACCGGAGAAACCGCCGCATGTCGAGGAACCCACCGAAAAACCCGCGGCGCCCGGCGAAGTGGTTAGCCTGGATTCGTTCCGGAAGAAGTAGACTGGCCGCAAGACCCAACCCGGCTGAGCCTCAGCCCGCATCGAGACCCGCCATGAGCAAGACGCGCACGGAAACCGACACGTTCGGACCCATCGAAGTTCCCGCAGATCATTACTGGGGAGCGCAGACCCAGCGCTCGCTGCAGAATTTCAAAATCGGTACCGAGCGCATGCCGCCGCCGATCATCCGGGCGCTGGGCATCGTCAAGCGCGCAGCCGCGATCGTGAACATGGATCTGGGCGAACTCGACCGCAAACTCGGCGAAACCATCGCGGCGGCCGCGCAGGAGGTCATCGAAGGCAAGCGTGATGGCGAATTTCCGCTGGTCGTCTGGCAGACGGGTTCCGGCACCCAGTCCAACATGAACGCCAACGAGGTCATCTCCAACCGCGCCATCGAAATGCTCGGCGGCGAAATGGGTTCGAAGAAGCCGGTGCATCCCAACGATCACGTCAACCGCAGCCAGTCGTCCAACGACACCTATCCCACGGCCATGCACATCGCCTGCGTCGAAGAGATCGTTCACCGATTGATCCCGGGCCTGCAGAAACTGCGCAATGCGCTCAACGACAAATCGGAAGCCTGGAAGGACATCATCAAGATCGGCCGCACGCATACCCAGGACGCGACGCCCTTGACGCTGGGCCAGGAGTTCTCCGGTTACACGCAGCAGGTTCAAAACGGCATCGAGCGCGTCGAGCAGACGTTGCCCAAACTGATGGAACTGGCGCAAGGCGGGACGGCGGTGGGCACGGGGCTGAACGCGCCCGCGGGATTCGACAAACTGGTGGCCGATCAGATCGCCGCCATCACCGGCCTGCCCTTCCGGACCGCACCCAACAAGTTCGAAGCACTGGCCGCCCATGACGCGATGATTTTCTCCCACGGCGCGCTGAACACGGTTGCCGCATCGCTGTTCAAGATCGCCAACGACATCCGCTATCTGGGCTCGGGCCCGCGCGCGGGTCTCGGCGAACTCGCGCTGCCGGAAAACGAGCCGGGCTCCTCCATCATGCCGGGCAAAGTGAACCCGACCCAGTGCGAAGCGCTGACGCAGGTGTGCACGCGCGTGTTCGGCAACCAGGCGACGGTGACGTTTGCCGGCGCGCACGGGCAGTTCGAACTCAACGTCTACAATCCCGTGATGGCCTACAGCTTCCTGCAGAGCGTGCGGCTGCTCGCGGACGCAGCCGTTTCGTTCACCGACAATTGCGTCGTGGGTATCGAGCCCAGGCTCGACAACATCAAGGCCGGCGTCGAGCGCTCGCTCATGCTGGTGACGGCGCTGGCGCCGAAGATCGGCTACGACAATGCCGCGAAGATCGCCAAGGCCGCGCACAAGAACGGCACGACGCTGAAGGAAGAGGCGCTCAAATCCGGGCTTGTAACCGCGGAGGAATTCGACCGCCTCGTGGTGCCGGCGGACATGGTGCATCCGAAATGACGAAGCGCGATTTCACCGGGCTCTGGCGTCTCGTCCCGGCGAAAAGCCGCCTGCCCGGTCTCGCCGTGTCGAAACTCGGCATGAAAATCGAGCATTGCGAGCCGCATTTCGTGCAGGCCGTGAAGACACTTTACGCCGACGGAACAATGTCGCTGGGACGCATCGAAGGCGATACCGGCGGACAGGCATTCTCCAACGAGGTGCGCGGTCTCACGATGGTGAGCACCGCGATGTGGGAGGATGATGAGCTCGTCATCGATTCGCATGTCGAGACCGGCGGAGAAAGACCGCTCCATTTCCGCGACCACTGGTCGCTGTCCGCCGGCGGTGAAGAACTCCGCATGGAACACCGCGACGACGACATCGCAGGGCAGCTGTCCGTGCTCGAACGCGTCGGCGAAATTGCTTAGGAAGCGGTCGTTCTCCCTCTCCGGACATCGCACCAGCGTGGCGCTGGAGCCGGAGTTCTGGGCGGTTCTCGAAGCAGAGGCTGTCGCGGCGCAACGCAGCCTCGCGTCGCTCGTCATCGAGATCGACGGCGCACGCGGCACCACTCCGCTGGCAAGTGCGCTCCGGCTTCACGCACTGGCGGCAGTGAGGAACGGGAAATAATCGGACCGTCTTGTATGGCTTCAGCGGTCGCGCCGCCGCCGGCGGTCCCTGCTGCAACACCGCAGCGATCCGCGGGCGGATTCGACATTCATGATGATGACGCCAAACCAACGGACGGAATTCGATACGGAAAATCAAAGAAGAGCCTATGCAAGATGCAGCACGATGATGAAGCGCGCGCATCTCCTGTGCGACGCGCGAGCCGGCGCTGAGCGAACGACGATGCATCGCACGTCCCTGCTGCGTTCAGACAACGACACCTGATTGCGCCTTTTTGGGTCACCGATGCGCCACGAAGGACACGCAAACCCGTCCTCAAACGGCACATGTTCCCGACGTCGCCATGCGTCCCGAAGGGAACATGCGTGCGACTTTTGCGCCATCAAATTGCATCGCGCTCAGGGAGCGAACGACGCGCGCCCGAAACGTTGCAACGATCCGGGTCGGCGCGGCAACACATCCGCAAATTCGATGCCGAACTGCGACACGCCGATTGACTCACATGCGCGTCCGTCGCAGAATCGATGATAGATGGATCGCGTCATGCGATATTTTCGCAGTGCCCGCCGCCGGACATGCGGGCCAAAAAAATAAAAAATTCCCTCAGAAATTCCCTGCTTCAGGGAATTCGGATGCTCTCCCGTCTCCCCATGTGTTACTGCTGACAGGATGCTGTCAGCAGGGATCGTCTAGTCAAGAGCAGCGAAACGGAGGCCGCCATGATTACGCTGTATCACCATCCCAAGACCCGCTCGTCCCGCTTCATCTTCCTCTTGGAGGAGCTCGATGCCCCCTATACGATCCGCAAGGTCACCGTGCGCCGGGCCGACGGCAGCGGCGCTGTCGATCCCGCCAATCCGCATCCCCACGGCAAGGTGCCAGCCATCTCCGACGACGGCGCAGCGGTCTGGGAATCGCCCGCCATCGCGCTCTACCTCACGGACCGCTTCCCGAAGAACGGCATCGGTCCGGTGGTCGGCGATGCGAAACGCGGGCCCTATCTCTCGTGGCTTGCGTATTACGGCGACGTGCTGGAACCGGCCTTCATGTCGAAGTTTCTCAACACGCCGGTACCGCGCGGCACCGCCGGCTGGGTTCCCGTCGAGGAAGCGATGGAGCATGTGATCGCAACGCTCTCCGCATCGCCCTGGCTGCTCGGCGACAAATTCTCCGCCGCCGACGTACTGTATGCGACGACGTTCGCGATGTTCGGCGCGAGCCCCATGCTGCCGAAATCGCCCGCCATCGAAGCCTATGTCAAACGCTGCCTCGAACGGCCCGCCTATGCGCGCGCGCAAGCCAAAGACGACGAAGGATAGCCGCTTGCAGATGCGCCTGCTCCAGCCTAGCGTTCCTCACTTCGGGAGACTGACATGATCACGCTCTATCACGCGCCGCGTTCGCGCTCCTCCAGCATCCTGTGGCTGCTCGAGGAGATCGGCGAACCCTATCGCGTCGAGATCATTCCTATCGTTTACGGCAACGGTCAGGGACACCCCGCGCCGGACAGCTATCGCGCCATCCATCCGCACAAGAAGGTGCCCGCCATCGATCACGACGGGGTCGTTGTCTTCGAGAGCGCAGCGATCGCGCTCTATCTCGCCGACGCGTTTCCGAAAGCAGGGCTGGCGCCGGCGATCGGCGACAAGCATCGCGGCGCCTATGTGACGTGGCTTGCCTATTGGACGGGCGTCATGAACCCAGTGATCACGGCGCGATTCCGCGGCTGGGACAATGATGCGCCGACCGGCTTTGGAAACTTCGAAGATATGGAAGGATACATCGCGGCGACCTTGGCGAAACATTCCTACATCGCCGGCGACAGCTTCACCGCAGCCGATGTTCTCGTCGGCGGCGCACTGGGTTTCTTCAAGGGCTCGCTGTTTCCCGACCGCGAGGTCTACGACACCTATTTGGGACGCGTCAGCACGCGACCTGCGCGGCAACGCGCCATCGCCAAAGACAATGGCTGAGATCGTCAATCTGCGCCGCGCGCGCAAGACCAAGAAACGTGCCGAGCACGAGACGGCGGCTGCAGCGAACCGAGCGCGCTTCGGCGTACCGAAGAGCGCGCGCGATCTGACAAAAGCCGAAGAGGACATCGCTGCACACAAACACGAGCAGCACAGGATCGGCAAACGGGACGACGACACGGCATGACCGCGGGTCCGTTCTCCGACATCGTCGTGGTCGATTGCACACGTGTGCTCGCAGGTCCCTATTGCGCGCTGCTGCTGGCCGAGCTCGGCGCCCGTGTGATCAAGGTCGAGCCGCCCGACCACGGCGACGATGCCCGCGCCATCGGTCCGTTCCTGAAAAGCGTGTCGGGAAAATCGAAATCCGGATACTTCCTCTCGATCAATCGCGGCAAGGAATCCATCGCGCTCGATCTGAAAGCCGCCAGAGATCGCGCGATCTTCGAGGCGCTGCTCGAACGCGCCGACGTGCTGATCGAGAACTACCGCGGCGGCACGATGGAGAAGCTGGGCTATGGCTGGGAAGTTCTGAAGGAGCGCTATCCGCGGCTCATCTATGCGGGCGTTTCCGGCTTCGGACATACGGGGCCGTATGCGTCGCGTGCCGCCTACGACATGGTGGTGCAGGCGATGGGCGGCATCATGAGCCTGACGGGTCATCCGGGAAACCCGCCGACGCGCGTCGGCACCTCTGTGGGAGACCTGACGGCGGGGTTGTTCGCCACCATCGGCATTGCCTCTGCGCTCTTCGATCGCAAGACGACCGGCAAGGGCATGAAGGTCGATGTCTCCATGCTCGATTGCCAAGTGGCGATATTGGAGAACGCCATCGCCCGCTATGTCGCCACCGGCCAGGTGCCCGGGCCGCTGGGTTCGCGCCACCCTTCCATCGCGCCGTTTGCGACATTCGCCACCAAAGACGGACACATCGTCATCGCTGCCGGGACCGACGCGTTGTTCGCGCGCGTCGCCAAAGTCCTCGGCAAGCCGGACATGGCGCGCGATCCGCGCTTTCTCGGCAATCCGCTGCGCGTCGAACATTGGCAGGCGTTGCAGCAGGAACTCGAATCCGCACTCAGCGAGCGAACTTCGAAGGAATGGCTTGAATTGCTCGAAGCTCAGGGGGTGCCCTGCGGTCCGATCAATACCGTCGCCGACGTGATGGCCGATCCGCAGGTCGCTACCCGCAACATGATCGTGACGGCCGACGATCCCGATCTTGGGCCGCTGAAGATGCAGGGCAATCCGATCAAGCTTTCGGCGTACGAGGACCCGCCGACACGGAAGAGCGCGCCTGATCTCGACGGCGATCGGGATGCGATCATGAAGTTTCTGGGAATCTCCTAACAGACAGCTGTCACAGCCTTCGATAGGCTCAGGGCGAGGTGCATGGTGGGTGGCCTCGACATCCTTGCGTGCTGGGCAGAGAAACGTTTTGGCACACGCTGCTCCCGATGCTGGCGTGTCGAAGCACACACGGAGCCGATGCCGCCCATTCTCTTTCTATTTGTGGTGATCAACCTCCGGCTTCCACGGCCGCAATCGGGGAATCCAGCGCGGAACATGCGCACAGTAGGACAAGTACTCTTCGTCAAACGCAGTCCGCAGCGCGGGTTCCTCGTAACCCAGCACGAATGCGTAAAAGGCTGCCCACACGATGACGGCATAAGCGAAGAGTGCGAGATTGCCGAACAACAGCGCCTGACCGAGAATCAGGGCCAGCACGGACACGTACATGGGATTGCGGACGTAGCGGTAATACCCGCCGACGACGAGATGACGCGTGGGCGCAATGGGCGCCGGAGTCCCGATTCCCCTCAGCGCGAATTGCCCGAAGGAATCGAGCAGAAAGAGCAGTCCGGCGGAGATGAGCAAAATTCCGAGTGCGCGAACCGCCCAAATCTCCGGCGAAGCAGGCCCAAGGCGATACGCGCTGAAAGCCCAGGGAATCAGTCCCGCTACCGTCCCCGGCGCGATCACCAGGAACAGAAACGAACCCAGGATAGCCGAAGATTTCCGCATGTCAGCCTCCGGCTCAAAATCGAACACGCGACGTGGTGCGGGCCGCACGGCTGGACTATAGCAGACCCATGACACCCAATCTTCCGAGCTGGTCCGACCCTCTGGACGCCGCTTTCGGCCAGGAGGCCGAAGCGCGAATCCTGTCGCACGAGCCGTCGTATCTGGACGGGCTCAACACGGAGCAGCGCGAAGCGGTGCTGACGGTCGACGGCGCGGTTCTGGTGCTGGCGGGTGCCGGCACCGGAAAGACTCGCGTGCTCACGACAAGGCTCGCCCATATCCTCGCCACGCGGCGCGCCTGGCCCGGCCAGATGCTCGCCGTTACCTTCACCAACAAGGCCGCGCGCGAGATGAAGCAGCGCATCGGCACGCTGATCGGCGGCGTGGTCGAAGGCATGCAATGGCTGGGCACATTCCATTCCATCGGCGCGCGTATGCTCAGGCGGAACGCCGAACTCGCGGGCCTCAAATCCAACTTCACCATTCTCGATGCCGACGATCAGCTGCGGCTGATGAAGCAGCTGATCGAGGCTTCGAACATCGACGAAAAGCGCTGGCCGGCCCGCACGCTGGCCTCGTTCATCGACGGCTGGAAGAACCGCGGATTGACGCCGCCTGATGTGCCGGACGGCGAAGCGCACGCCTACGCCTTTGGTAAAGGTCGCACACTGTATGCGGAATACCAGGCACGCCTGAAGTCCCTCAACGCTGCGGATTTCGGCGACCTCCTGCTCGATACGTTGACGATTCTGCGGAGCAAACCCGACATTCTCGGCGAATACCGCGAACGCTTTCGCTACATGCTGGTGGACGAATATCAGGACACGAACGTTGTCCAGTATCTCTGGCTGAAGCTGCTCGCCGGTACGAACGGCAACGTCTGCGTCGTGGGCGACGACGACCAGTCCATTTATGGCTGGCGTGGCGCGGAGATCGAAAACATACTGCGCTTCGAGCGCGACTTTCCCGGCGCCAAGGTAATCCGTCTGGAGCGCAATTACCGCTCCACGCCCGCCATTCTGGGCGCAGCATCCGGACTCATCGCCGCCAACAAGGGACGCCTCGGCAAGACGCTGTGGACCGAAGGCGACGCGGGCGACAAGATTCGCGTGCAGGGCGTGTGGGATGCCGAAGAAGAAGCCCGCGCCGTGGCGAACGATGCGGAGGACTTGCATCGTCACGGACATCTTTATTCCGACATGGCAGTGCTAGTACGCGCGAGTTTCCAGATGCGCGAGTTCGAAGACCGCTTTCTTTCGCTGGGGATTGCGTACCGCGTGATCGGCGGCCCGCGTTTCTACGAGCGGGCCGAAATCCGCGACGCCATGGCCTATCTGCGGCTCATCGCGCAGGGCGACGACGATCTCGCCTTCGAGCGCATCGTCAACCGCCCCAAGCGCGGCATCGGCGATGCGAGCGTGCAGGCGCTGCACAAATATGCCCGCGCGCGGACGATTCCGCTGCTCGCCGCGGCGCGCGACATTGCCGAGACCGACGAAGTGCCGCCCAAGGCGCGCAAGGCGCTGGGCGATCTGGCCGCCATGATCGCCCGCTGGAGCGATTCCGCGCGACATCTTCCGCATACGGAGCTGGCCGAAATCGTGCTCGACGAATCCGGCTACACGGAGATGCTCAAGAACGACAAATCGGCGGAAGCGCCGGGCCGGCTCGACAATCTGAAGGAACTGGTCCGCTCGATGGAGCAGTTCGAATCGCTGGCGGCGTTTCTCGAACACGTCTCGCTCGTCATGGAACTCGAGCAGAACGACACGGAAGACCGCATCAGCCTGATGACGCTGCATGCCGCCAAGGGCCTCGAGTTCGATACCGTGTTCCTGCCCGGCTGGGAAGAAGGCCTGTTCCCCTCGCAGCGCACGATGGACGAACACGGGCTCGCGGGTCTCGAAGAGGAACGCCGGCTCGCCTATGTCGGCCTCACCCGGGCGAAGGTGCGTGCGCGCATCAGCTTCGCCGCCAACAGGCGTGTGCATGGCAGCTGGCAAAGCGCACTTCCCTCGCGCTTCATCACGGAGCTGCCGCAGGAACATGTCGAGATGGTTGTCGACGAAGGGTTTTATGGCGGCTATGTCGGTTTCCGCGACAATGCCGCCGACGCCGGTTTTTCAAGCACCTACGACAGTCCGGGCTGGCGCCGCGCGCAGGCCAATCGTGCGTCAGGCACACAGCGCACCCGTCCGCCGCTGATCGAAGCGCAGGCCCATGTGGTGCAGACGAGCGACCCCACCTCCTCCGCGTATGCGCGCGGCGACCGCGTCTTTCATCAGAAATTCGGCTACGGCCGTGTCGCCAACGTCGAAGGCAACAAGCTCACGGTCGAGTTCGACAAGGCGGGCGAGAAGCGCGTGATCGACAACTTCGTGACGCGGGCGTAACCCGCTGCTTTCCCCCAGCTGTCATGGACCGCGACGGCGGATCACGACGCTGAGATTTGAAATTAAAGTCAGAGTACTTGATGTCCCCATCCCTTCCCCTCCGGAAAGCATCCGTCATGCTGCCAAAAGCCGGCGCGGCCGTTGCCGCAGCCATCTTTGTCATCCCGGCCAAGCCGTCGCGAAGCGCGGCGCAGAGCCGGGACCCAGCCGCGACGCGTCTGCGGCGCGAATAACGCCTTCAAATACGCTCGATCCGACCGGAGTCATTCAGCGCGCAGACGCGCGCTGCACTGGGTCCCCGATCACGCTCGCGCAAGCGCTCGCTGTCGGGGATGACAGTTTAAGATCGAGCAGGCATCATCGCACCATGATCTCCCCTCCCCTCTGGAAAGCCTCCGTCGTTCTTCCGAAGGCCGACGCAGCCGATGCGGCCGCCGTGCTGGAGCTTGCACCGCCGGCGCCGCAGGCCGTGCTTGTCGACGAGGAACCGTTCGGCAAGAGCGCGACGGTCGAAGCGCTCTATGCGACGATGCCGGACGGCGATCTGTTGTCGCGTCTTGTCGGCCGCGAGGTCTACATCGCGCTGCTGCCCGACTCCGACTGGATCAAGCTGAGCCAGGAAGGTCTGCCGCCGGTGCGCGCGGGTCGATTCTTCGTTTACGGCGCGCATGACGCAGGTCTCGTGCCGCCCGGCGTCATCCCGATCCGCATCGAAGCCGGCATGGCGTTCGGCACCGGCCATCACGAGACGACGACGCTCTGCCTGACGCTTCTGAGCAACCTCGCCAAGCGGCGGCGCTTCGAGCGCGTGCTGGATCTCGGCTGCGGCACGGGACTCCTCGCCATCGCCGCCGCCAAACTGTGGCGCAGGCGCGTGCTCGCATCGGACATCGATCCGGTGGCCGTGCGCGTCGCAGTCGAAAATGCGATCGCCAACAACGCGGCGCCGCTCCTGCACGCCATCACGGCCGACGGACTGGACAACCCAGGTCTCGCCGGTGGCGCACCCTACGACCTGATCGTGGCCAATATTCTCGCCGGGCCCCTCACCCGACTCGCCCCATCCATCTCGCAAGCGCTCGGGCGCCGCGGCGTGCTGGTTCTGTCGGGTCTGCTGCACTGGCAGGAAAATCTTGTGTACAGCTTCTACAGGCCGCACGGGCTCGTCTTGCGTGAGCGGCATCACGACGGCCCCTGGCTGGCGCTCATGCTTGAGAGGCCGGAACGCGCACGCTAACGTGCCGCGCATGGACAAACCGTACCAGACCTTCGACGACCAGTCCGACGCAAGCTTATGCGCGCCCCGACTGGCCTCCCTCCGCAACGAACTTGCCAAACGGGGCCTTGACGGGTTCCTCGTTCCGCGCGCCGACGAGCACCAGGGCGAATATGTCCCCAGGCGCGCCGAGCGGCTGGCGTGGCTGACGGCATTCACCGGCTCGGCCGGCGCGGCGGTCGTGCTGAAGGAGAAAGCGGCGGTCTTCGTCGATGGCCGCTACACGCTGCAGGTCCGCCAGCAGACGGACACGAAGCTGTTCGATCCCCGCGACCTTGTCAGTGAAGGCGTCGGAACCTGGCTCGAAAACAACGCGGCCCGTGGCGCAAGGATCGGCTACGACCCCTGGCTTCATTCGGCGGCACCGCTCGACGCCCTGCGCGCGTCAGCCGCGAAAGCCGGCGCCACTCTGGTCGCCTGCCAAACCAACCCCATTGATGCGGTGTGGCCCGATCAACCGCCGCCGCCGCTCGCCAAAGCCATCGTTCAACCACAGAACCTCGCCGGCGAAAGCGCCGAATCCAAGCGCATGCGCATCGCCGAAGACGTAAGGAAAAACGGCGCAGACGCCTGCGTCCTGACATTGCCGGATTCGATCTGCTGGCTTCTCAACATCCGCGGAGGCGATGTTCCACATACGCCGTTTGCCTTGTCGTTCGCCATCCTGAACGGGGACGGCTCTACCGACCTCTTCATGGATTCGCGCAAGAGCTCGCCGGAGCTGGTGCAGCATCTCGGCAATGCCGTGCGCCTGCGCGAACCCAAGGAATTCGTCTCCGCGCTCGATGCCCTCAAGGGCAAGACCGTCGGTGTCGACGCCTCGATGGGTGCGTCGGCGATCTCCGACCGGCTGAATGCTGCCGGCGCGAAGGTCAAGTGGTTGTCCGACCCCTGCCAACTGCCGAAAGCCTGCAAGAATCCGGTCGAGATCGAAGGCGCCCGCAAGGCTCACGTTCGCGACGGCACCGCGCTGTGCCGTTTTCTTGCCTGGATATCCCGCGAGGCCCCAAACGGTCAGTTGACGGAAATCGATGCGGCCGAGGCGCTCGAAGGATTTCGCATCGCGACCGGGGCGCTGTCGGACCTGAGCTTCGATTCGATCTCCGGCGCCGCACCGCACGCAGCCATCCCGCACTACAGAGTCACGCGCTCCAGCAACCGGACCATCAATCGGAACGAGATATTCCTGATCGATTCCGGCGGCCAGTATCCTGACGGCACCACCGACGTCACGCGCACGATGATCATTGGCGAACCGACGGCGGAGATGCGCGATCGCTTCACCCGCGTGCTCAAGGGCCATATCACGCTCGCAACCATGCGCTTTCCGGACGGCACGACGGGCGCTGCGCTCGACGCATTCGCCCGCAAGCCTTTGTGGGACGCCGGCCTCGATTACGATCACGGCACAGGCCACGGTGTCGGCAGCTACCTGTCGGTTCACGAAGGGCCGCAGAACATCTCCAAGAAACCGATCACCCAGGTGTTGAAGCCCGGCATGATCTGCTCGAACGAACCCGGCTACTACAAGGCCGGCGAGTACGGCATCCGCATCGAGAATCTGATCGTCGTCACGGATGCAGAGGACATTCCCGGCGGCGACCGCAAAATGATGCGTTTCGAAACCATCACGTTGGCGCCCATCGATCTCGAACTCGTCGAGCCTGCGCTTCTCACGGCCGACGAGAAGACGTGGCTCAACGTCTATCATGCGCGCGTGCGCGAGACGCTTGCCCCGCATCTCGACGCGGAGACGAATGCCTGGCTCGCCAGCGCGACGCGGGCGATCTGAATGGCATTTCCCGAATACGGCGACTACGACGCGCTGGGACTGGCTGACCTTGTGCGCAACAAGGACGTGAAACCTATCGAACTTGTCGATGAAGCGATCTCGAGGGCTGAATCGCTCAATCCCGGCCTGAACGCAATCGTGTTCAATGCATTCGAGATGGCGCGCGATGCCGCAAAGAACGGCGTTGCGCAAGGCAAGTTTACCGGCGTGCCGATCCTGCTGAAGGATCTGCGCGCGGGCGCCAAAGGCATGCCGACGCGCAACGGCTCGCGCATGAGTCCCACAGCGCCTGCGGAGTATGATTGCACGTTGGTGGCGCGGTACCGGGAGGCCGGCCTCATTCCGCTCGGCAAGACCAATGTTCCGGAATTCGGAATCGTTCCCACCACGGAGCCAAAGCTCTATGGTCCGGCGCGCAATCCGTGGAACCTGGAAAAATCCACCGGCGGGTCGTCGGGCGGTTCCGCAGCTGCAGTCGCGGCCCGTATCGTGCCCATTGCGCATGCCACTGACGGCGGTGGTTCCGTTCGCATCCCCGCTTCGTGCTGCGGCCTGGTGGGTCTCAAAGTTTCGCGCGGCCGGATCACGCAGGGCCCCGATGCCGCGGATTCCACCAGCGGACTCAGCGTCGATCACGTCGTCACGCGCAGTGTCCGCGATTGCGCCGCTGCCCTCGATATCAGCAGCGCACCGGATCTGGGCGATCCGTACTTCGCCCCGCCTGCCCCCGGTTCCTATCTCGACGGACTCGCAATGCCGTCCAAGCGTCTGACTGTCGCCATCACCAGAACCGGGACGACGGGAAAACTTCATCACCCTGAAGTCACCGAGGCGCTCGACAAGACCGCGAAATTGCTCGAGTCACTCGGACACCACGTCGAAGATGTTCGTCCGCCACTCGAGCACGGCGACATGACGCCGGCGTTCCTCACGCTCTGGTCCGGCAACATGGCGCTGGCAGTCGATTCGATATCGCGGGCGACCGGAATCACGCCGTCGCTCGACGTTCTGGAGGGCTTGACATACGGACTTTACGTTGTCGGCTCGCAGGTCACCGCGGTCGAGCACATGGTCGCCCAGCAGACGATGAACCGCGCCGCGCGCACCATGGCGAGGTTTCACACGAAATTCGATGTCTGGCTGACTGCAACGCTCGGCGCGCCGCCCAATCCGCTCGGCATGATTGACCTCGAAGAACAATACGCATTGCGCGCCATGACGCCGCTGATGGATTATGTGCCTTACACGTCCTGGCAAAATGCGACCGGCCAGCCGGCGATCAGCCTGCCGCTGCACTGGAGCGCCGACGGGTTGCCGCTCGGCGTGCAGTTCGTGGGCCGCACAGGCGATGAAATGACGTTGCTGCAACTGGCGGCCGAACTCGAGCAGGCCTCGCCATGGTCGGCGCGGTGCCCGGATCTCGACGCGATCAGAAAAAGGTAAGAGCCATGTCCTTCGCAGAATACGATCGCTACGACGCGCTTGGCCTTTGCCAGCTTGTCCGCCGGCGGGACGTGACACCGCTGGAACTCGTCGATGAAGCCATTGCGCGCATCGAGCGGCACAATCCGACGCTCAATGCTGTCGTCTACAAGGCTTTCGACGAAGCCCGGGCCACAGCGAAATCTGCGTTGGCGGACGGCCCCTTCAAGGGCGTGCCGTTCCTGATCAAGGACATCAACCTTCCTGTCAAAGGCTGGCCGATGACCAACGGCTCCGCCTGGCTGCGTAACCACGTCTCGACGGACGATTGCGAGCTGGTGAAACGGTATCGCGCGGCCGGCGTCGTCCTTGTCGGCAAGACCAACACACCGGAATTCGGCATCCCGGGAACCACCGAAGGCAGGCACCTGGGCGTCTGCCGCAATCCGTGGAACCCCAATCACAGCTCCGGCGGATCATCGGGCGGCGCCGCGTCCTCCGTCGCAAGCGGCATGGTACCGATGGCGCATGGCAGCGACGGACTGGGAAGCATCCGCATTCCCTCAGCCCAATGCGGCCTGGTCGGACTCAAGCCTACACAGTTCAGGAATCCGGGCGGCCCTGACGACCGCAACCGCGCTCATGGACTGGTTGTCGATCACGTGCTGACGCGGTCCGTGCGCGACTGCGCCGCCATGCTGGACTGGACGGGTTATCCCGAAGACGACGCGCCGTATGCGCCGCTCGCCAAAGAGCGGCCGTACATGGACGAGATCAAAACGCCGCCGGGCAAGCTCAGGATTGCGTTCACGACGGAAGTGCCGCGCAAGATGCCGCCGCACCCGGACGTGCAGGCTGTGTTCGATTCGACCGTGGCGCTGCTTGGCGAACTCGGTCACACCCTGATCGAAAAGAAAGAACTGCCGATCGACTGGCGCAAGCTCTACAGGGCGCAGGGCGCCGTCTCCGGCGCGATGTTCGCGGCCAGCATCGACGACTGGACGGAAGTCCTGGGACATGAGCCGCGCGAAGACGATATGGAACCACTCGCGTGGGCCAGCTACCGCGGCAGCAAATCGCTTTCGAGTTCGCAGGTCGGCACGGGATTGCAGAATATGCGCCTGATGTCGCGGCAATTGCTCGGGTTGTGGCGCGAGTTCGACGTGCTCCTGTCGCCGGTGACGCTGGCACCTCCGCCTGTCATCGGTCATCTCGATCCCGTCAATGTCGAACCGCGCGAGTTCAACAAGCGCCAGTCGAGAGTCTTCGGCTATACGCCGCCCTGGAACATAACGGGGCAGCCATCCGTCTCGCTGCCCCTCGGCCTGTCTTCGGACAGGTTGCCCATCGGCATGATGTTCACCGGGCGCTACGGCGACGAAGCAACGCTTCTTCGCCTCGCCGCGCAGCTTGAGCAGGCCCGGCCATGGCATGACCGGCACCCTCCCGTATGGGGTTAGGAGCGTCGATCTTCCGCCCCGCCGGGTGGTAAAAGGTCGGTGTGATCGGTAGCGGACGAAGAATGACGAAAGCCATGCATGTGATTGGCGGCGGACTCGCCGGCAGCGAGGCTGCCTGGCAGGCGGCGCAAATTGGCGTGCCCGTCGTCCTGCACGAGATGCGGCCGTTGCGCGGTACGGACGCACACAAGACGGACTCGCTGGCCGAACTCGTCTGCTCCAACTCGTTCCGCTCGGACGACTGGCAGAACAATGCCGTGGGCCTGCTCCACGAAGAGATGCGACGCGCCGGTTCGCTCATCATGCGCGCGGCCGACGCGCACAAGCTGCCGGCCGGAGGCGCGCTGGCCGTCGACCGCGATGGATTTTCCCAGGCGGTGACGAAGGCGCTTGCTGGGCATGCGCTGATCGAAATCCGTCGCGAAGAAATCTCGGATTTGCCGGACGATCGCTCGAGACCGGCGATCATCGCGACGGGACCGCTGACGTCAGACTCGCTGGCTGCCTCGATCGTCAAGGCGACGGGAGAAGATGCTCTGTCCTTTTTCGACGCGATCGCGCCGATCGTGCATCGCGAGTCCATCGATTTCTCGGTGGCGTGGTTTCAATCGCGCTACGACAAGAAGGGCCCGGGCGGCGACGGCGCCGATTACATCAATTGCCCGCTCGATGAAGCGCAGTACGAATCCTTCATCGCTGCACTGATGTCCGGCGAGAAGACGTCGTTCAAGGAGTGGGAAGCGAGCACGCCCTACTTCGAAGGCTGCCTGCCGATCGAAGTGATGGCGTCGCGCGGCGAAGAAACGCTCCGATTCGGACCGATGAAGCCGGTTGGATTGAGCGATCCGCGCACGGGATTTCGGCCCCATGCCGTCGTTCAGCTGCGCCAGGACAATGCGCTCGGTTCGCTCTGGAACATGGTCGGATTCCAGACCAAGCTGAAGCACGGCGAGCAGACCAGAATCTTCCGCACGATCCCCGGACTGGGAAATGCTGCGTTCGCACGATTGGGCGGGCTGCACCGCAATACGTTTATCAACTCTCCACGCCTGCTCGATGGGGAGTTGCGCCTGAAATCGCATTCAAACCTCAGATTCGCAGGCCAGATGACGGGCGTTGAAGGCTATCTGGAGAGTGCGGCCATCGGACTTCTCGCGGGACGCTTTGCGGCCGCGGAGGCCCTCGATCTGCCGAGAACTGTTCCGCCCGAAACGACGGCGCTAGGTGCGCTTCTCAATCACATCACACATGGCGCCGACGCGAAAACCTTCCAGCCCATGAATGTGAATTTCGGCCTCTTCCCCGACCTGACGGCGTCGGGACGCGTGCGCGGGCGGGACAGAAAACGGTTGCTCGCCGAACGCGCGCTGGCCGATGTTGACGCCTGGCTCGGCGCAACGCGTCACGCGGCGGCGTAGGTCAAATACGGCCGGTCATCGCCGCGCCCAACAACGCCCATTGGCGGCGAAACAGCGGCACGTCGACGGTATTGCGCAATGGGTCGAAGCCACGCCTTCCGATTTGTCTCAAATAAAGCGGCGCCAGTGCTGCCGGCAAAGCCGCGACGGCTTCCCCGCGGTCGTGCCGTGCGGCCCGGGCCAAATTGATGTGCCGGCGTGCGACAGCCGACAGCTGCGGAACGACGCGCTGCAACGCCTCGAGATTGCGACCCGCAAGAACATCTTCCGGAGACAAGCCTTCAGCGGTGAGCTGATTGAGCGGAAGATAGAGCTTGGCGCGTGCTGCGTGGAACGGAATGGCGCGGAGCAATCCGGCAATGCCATAGGCCGTACCGGCATGCTTCAGATACGCATCGTCACGCGCCTCTGCGCCAAGTACCTTCGCCGCAATGCGCATCAGACCTGAAGATGTGGCGTCGCAGTAAGATTCGAGTGCGGCGATGTCGGCAAACGTATCGGGAACGATGTCGAATTCGCGCGCGTCCAGCAACGTCTCGAACAGTTCCCGGGATACTGCAGTCCTCGAGAACATCTCCGCAAGGCCGACTGCAGCCGGATTCGCCCGCGTCGGGCCTTCGCGTGCCCGCTCAATGGTCTCCCGCCACCATTGCAGGCGAATGGCGCCCATCATCGGGTCGCGGCTCTGCTCGCCGATCCGCGCGACTTCGTAATTGAATGCATAAAGGGCAAACAGCAGCGGTCTGCGGTCGGCAGGCGCGAACAGCGCGGCAAAGAAGCGATCGGGATCGTGCCGGCGCACGCTCGCCTCGCAGGCAGCCAGGGCTTCTTCGGCCTTCACGCGTGATCGTCCCCAAGAAAAAGAGCCGCCCGGTCACCCGGACGGCCCCCAGTATCATGCAGATACCGCGCCTAAGACGGCAGATGCGATGCCGCTGCCATGCAGAACAGCATCGGGATCGAAAGCATCGTGTTGATGCGCGAGAACATTCCCGCGGTCTTGGCGGCAGCCGCCTTGGCTTCCTTTGACAGGTCCGGGAATTTGTTGCCGATGTTCAACGCCTTCTGCTGGTTTGGCCAGATGATGAACCAGACGTTGAACCACATGATCGTGCCGAGCCACATGCCGATGCCGATCACGAGCGCGACGGGATTGGTGAAGGAACCTCCATCCTGAACGATGTCGAGCGTGTAGGCCTGGACGATATAGTGATTGAGAATTGCCAGGATGATGCCGAATACGATGGTGCCCATGGCACTCCAGCGGAACCAGAAGAGTGCTGCGGGCGTGATGTACTTGCCCAGCGCCGGCCGCAGTTCTTCGGGAATTTTGGGCGTGGTTGGAGTCGAGACGAAGTTGAAGTACCACAGGAGTCCGATCCACATGACGCCGCAGATGATATGAAGCCATCGGATGACGAAAGCCCAGAAGCCGGCATCCAGCGAGACGCCGCTCTGTGACCAGTGAAGCGCCAGTACGGCAAGCGCCAGGACGAACCCGGCGATGATGGTGTTTCGAAGGTTGGAAAAGAACGCGGCCATGGCGTGAAGCCTCCCCTGTTGGTCGAGTGAGTCTGCCTGCGAGTTTACCTCAAATTCCCCGGATCAAAGCCCACCCGGCGAAAATCAGAGCGTCAGTTCCTTGGGCCGGGCGGCCTTGAGCCAGGTGATGACGATCAGCCGGGTGACATTGAACGAGGTATAGAATGAAGTAACGATGCCAACGCCCAGTGCCACCGCAAATCCGCGAACCGGGCCCGAGCCCAGCATGAACAGAATCAGCGACGCGATCATGTGCGTGAAATTCGCGTCGAAAATGGTCGTAAACGCCCGCTGAAAGCCCTGATCGATCGAGGCGATGATCGTGCGGCCGTTGCGGTGTTCCTCGCGGATGCGCTCGTAAATCAGAACGTTCGCGTCAACTGCCATGCCCATGGTGAGCACGATGCCGGCGATGCCGGGAAGCGTCAGCGTGGCGCCAAATGCCGTCAGGATCGCCATCAGGAACACGATGTTGAGCACCAAGGCCACGTCGGCGAACACACCGAACAGCCCGTAGCGCAAGATCATGAACAGGCACACCAACAGCAGCCCGGCCAGAGCCGAGTATTTGCCTTCATTCACCTGATCGGTGCCCAGAGACGGTCCAACCGTGGCCTGATCGATCACATGCAGGGGGGCCGGCAGAGCTCCGGACTGAATGATGGTGGCGAGGTCGTTTGTTTCCTGGACTGTGAAGTTGCCGTCTATCTCTCCGTTGCCACCGAGGATTGGTGATTGAATCGTCGGAGCTGTGATGATCTCGTTGTCGAGGACGATGGCAAACTTGCGCCCGACATTGGCGCTCGTCGCGTCGCCGAATTCCTTGGCGCCGACAGTATCAAAACTGAACTGGATGTCGGGCAGGCCCGATTGCGAGCTGAAGTCCGGCCGGGCGACCTTGAGGTGGACGCCGTTGACGATGATTCGCCTCTCGACCACCATTGGGGGCAGGGATTGACCGTTCCTGTCCTTGTCCTGCATCTGCAGGAGTTCATCGCCGATGGGGACCACCCCGCGGGCGGCCTGCTGAATGTCAGCGGAGTCGTCGACCAGCTGGAACGTCATCTTTCCCGTCTTGCCGAGGAGTTTGATGAGTCGGCTGGGGTCGTCGAGACCGGGAACCTGCACGACGATGCGGCTGTCGCCTTCCTGGGTGATGGTCGGCTCCCGCGTACCCAGCGAATCGATTCGCTTGCGGACGGTCTCGAGCGAGTCGCTCATGGTCGTCTGCAGCGTCGACGCCTTGTAGGGGTCCGTCATTTTCAGGACGACCGCATTGCCGCCGGGCTCCGTGACGTCGTATGCACGTTGGCCGACGGTCAGCATCGAACCGCCGACTGCCGGGTTGAGGTCGTTCAAAATGGATTTGGCGTCATCGTACCGCGCCGGATCGATAATCTGTACCGACACCTGGTCGGTCTTTGTCTCGAGGTTCTTGTACCCGATATTCGCCTTGCGCAGCCGGACCCGGATGTCGCCCGTCAGCGTGACGAGCTGGTCCTTGTAGACCTGGTCGATTCCGACTTCGAGGAGGATCGATGAACCGCCCTGCAGATCGAGTCCCAGCGTGACGGAATTCCTCGGCAGCCAGGCCGGCATCTTCGCCACGACCCAACCGGGAAGCGCGTTGGGCAGCGCAAACAGAATTCCTGCGGCGACGATGATGGCGGTGACGATTCTGTACCAGGTGGGAAACTGCAGCATGGCTTCTCGCGCTATTCCGCGTCTGTCTTGGAGTCGGCGGTCTGGGCCTTGGTCCGAACGTCGCTGAGCGTGCTCTTCAGCACGCGGACCTGTACGTTATCGGCGATCTCGACCATGATCTCGGCATCGTCCTTGACCTTGGCAACCCGGCCGACGATTCCGCCGGACGTCACCACGGTGTCGCCGCGGCGAACATTGTTGATCATCTCCTGATGCTGCTTGGCACGCTGCTGTTGCGGCCGGATCATGAGAAAGTAGAAGATCGCAAAGATGGCGATCCAGGGCACGAGTTGAATGAGAAAGTTCGTATCCATGAATGTTCCAGGCAAGCGAATAAGGACGCTGGGCGCGTCAGGCGGCGGACTATAGCCGTGGGCTTTTCCATTGCAACCGTGGCCGGAACGCTATGAGCGCCCCTGACGAGGAGGCGAAGGTCCTGGCGCGCATCGCCACCGCCCTTGAGAGCATGGCGCCATCCACCCAACCCGGTACCGTTCCCGACAGGGGCGACGCGTTTGTCTGGGAACCCGCGCATGGTGGCCTGATGGCCGTAGGGACAGTCGCCAGCCTTCCGCTTCGCCTGCTGAAAGGGATAGACCAGGCGCGCGACACGGTGCTCGAAAACACACGCCGGTTTGCGGAAGGACTACCCGCCAACAACGCGCTGCTGTGGGGCGCCCGGGGCATGGGTAAGAGTTCTTTGATCAAGTCCGTCCATGCCGCGACTAACGAATCCAGATCCGGTACGGATCGGCTGGTCCTGATCGAGATCCACCGCGAAGACATCGCAAGCCTGCCGCAGCTGCTGCGGCTGTTGCGCGGTACGCCGCGCCGGTTTCTGCTTTATTGCGACGATCTGTCATTCGACAAAGACGATACGAGTTACAAATCGTTGAAAGCAGCGCTCGAAGGCGGAATAGAAGGCCGTCCGGCGAATGTCCTGCTCTATGCGACATCGAACAGGCGGCACCTGATGCCGCGGGACATGATGGAAAATGAGCGCTCGACGGCGATCAGTCCGTCGGAAGCGGTGGAGGAGAAGGTTTCGCTGTCGGACCGTTTTGGATTGTGGCTCGGATTTCACAACTGCGGTCAGGACGAATATCTGGCGATGATCGACGCGTACGCCGAACACTACGCAATCGCGCTCACCGGCAACGCGCTGCATGCGCGCGGGCTGGCCTGGGCGGCGGCGCGCGGCGCGCGCTCGGGGCGGGTTGCCTGGCAGTTTATTCAAGATGTCGCGGGCGAGCTCGGCAAACCGCTGGACTGATCTAGTTTTTCGCTGCGAGCAGGAGCCGCGGATTGATCGGCTGGACGCCCCTGCGTATCTCGAAGTGCACCTGGGGACGATCGACGTCTCCTGTTGCCCCGGCAAGGCCAATGACCTGCCCTTTTGAAACGTGATCTCCGCGACTGACGGAGATGGTGTCGGCATGCGCATAGGCCGTGATGTAACCGCCATCGTGCTGAATGAGGACAAGATTGCCGTAGCCCTTTATGCCGTTGCCGGCATAGGTGATCGTCCCCGCTGCAGCCGCATGAATGGGCGTGCCCTCAGAAGCGGCGATGTTGATGCCGTCGTTGCGCTCGCCCCGGCCAGACGCGCCAAATTGTGAAATCACCTGGCCGTTGACGGGCCAGACAAATGCCGCGCTGCCGTTGGCTTCCCCTTCGGGAGCCGCGGTTTCTGCATCGCTGTTCGAATGCTGCATGCCTTCGTCGACGTGGTGCGTGCCCGGCTCGACCTTGATTTGCGCCGGCGGCGGGAGCGGCCGAACCACGACGCGATCGCTGGGCTCGTAGCGGGCTACATTGATCGGTTTCGGCGGAGGTGCGTAGTTGCGACTTCTCGTGCTGCTCGCTTCGCCCAGAACGGCGTCGCGGGTCGCACCGCCACTGGCAGGAATTCGCAGCACCTGCCCGGTGCGAATCCGGCCCGCATCCGAGAACCCGTTCATATCCGCGACATCGTCGGCGGAAACGTCATAACGCGCAGCAATCGCCGATAGCGTGTCTCCCGGACGAACAACGACGGTATAGTAAGTTGCCCGGGGCAAACCGGAATCGCCGGGCGGTAGAAGATCATCTTCGCAACCCGTCAGGAACACGCACGCAAGCAGGCCCAACATGACGATTGTCGGTCGCGGCCAGTCATGTCTTGCTCTCGGCACCATGGGGCCTTTGTGCTTCCTTCGGTACGCCCGGCACCATCGGAACAAACGCGACAGCTATGAGAGTCTCGCGCGTTACGGTACCGTCCATTCGGATAATCTTCACCAAGTGTTGCGAAATGCTTTCCGCCGACGGTTGCTGACCCACGGGCGCTATCAATATTCCATCCGGCTTTAACAGTTCGATAAGGTTTGGCGGCACCTCGGGCACGGCGGCCGTCAGAATGATGCGGTCGAAAGGCGCCTGCTCCGGCCACCCCAGAAGCCCGTCGCCGCAACGCGTGACAATATTGTGGAGCTTGAGGGCGGCGAAGCGAGATTCGGCAGCCTTCAATAGCTGACGATGCCGCTCTACCGAATAGACCATCCGGCACAGCGGCGCCAACACTGCAGCCTGATAGCCCGAACCTGTTCCGATCTCGAGAACACGATGTTTCGGCGCCACCTCCAGCATCTGCGTCATGTAGGCGACGATGTAGGGTTGGCTGATGGTCTGGCCGCACGCGATGGGCAACGCGCTGTTTTCGTAGGCACTCGACTGGAACGGCTCCTCGACGAACAGGTCGCGCGGCGTCCGCTCGACCGCCTCCAGAACGCGCCGGTCGGATATGCCCTGTCCGCGCAAAGCCATCACGAGTGCGATGGGGCGATGGTCCTCAATCATGGTGCAGACAGCGGACCGTCCAATTGTGCCTTCAACACTTCGCGGACGCGATACTCCGTCAGGTTGAGATGCAGCGGTGTAATCGAAATACGCCCACGATAAATTGCCGAGAGGTCCGTGCCGTCGGCCGGTTCGCTGCGCACCCGCCTGAAGCCGATCCAGTAATAGGGATTGCCGCGGGCATCGACCCGCATGTCGAGAGCCGCAGTTTGCAGATCGCGCTTGCCTTGTTCGGTGATCTCAAGGCCGGTCACCTTGTCCGCGGGACGGTCCGGAAAGTTCACGTTCATCAGCACGTCGTTCGGCCAGCCGACATCGACAAGCTTCCTGATGACGGATGGCCCGTGCGTCTCTGCGCAGTCCCACGGCACGTTCTGATTCTCGCCGAACCCGTAGGCTTGCGAAAGGGCAAGCGAACGGATGCCGAGGGCGGTCCCTTCCATGGCGCCCGCAATCGTACCGGAGTAAGTGACATCGTCGGCGATATTCGAGCCGCGGTTGACGCCCGACAACACCAGACCGGGCGGCGACTTTTCCATCAGATTGGCGACCGCCATCATGACGCAGTCGGTCGGCGTGCCCGTCACGGCATAGCGCTTCGGATCGATCTGGCGGAGGCGCAGCGGCTGAGTGAGCGTCAACGAGTGCGAGGCGCCCGACTGTTCCGTTTCGGGCGCGACAACCCACACATCATCACTGAGCGCATGCGCGATGCGTTCCGCGACAGCCAGTCCGGGCGCATGAATTCCGTCGTCGTTTGTGACGAGAATTCGCAAAGGCTGCGACATCGCGATTACTTCTCCGCTGCCGGGATCCGCTCAAGGCCGCCCATGTAAGGTCTCAAAGCCGCCGGAACCGTAATTGAACCATCCGGCTCCTGATAGTTCTCCAGGATCGCAACAAGCGTTCGTCCAACTGCCAGTCCCGAACCGTTCAGCGTGTGCACCAAGCGTGTGCTCTTTTCACCTTTCGGCCGGTAGCGCGCGTCCATGCGCCTGGCCTGGAAATCACCGCAATTCGAGCAGGACGAGATTTCGCGAAACCGGTTCTGTCCGGGAAGCCAGACTTCGATGTCGTAGGTTTTCTGCGCGGAGAAGCCCATGTCCCCGGCGCAAAGCGTCATGACGCGGTGGTGAAGACCGAGACGCTTCAACACCTCCTGCGCGCAATCGGTCATGCGCTCGTGCTCGGCTTGCGATTGGTCCGGAGCGGTGATCGACACCAGCTCCACTTTGGAAAACTGATGCATGCGGATCATGCCGCGCGTGTCTCTGCCGGCGGCGCCTGCTTCGGCGCGAAAGCAGGGAGTCCACGCCGTGAAGCGCAGAGGGAGTTGTCCCTCTTCGAGGATCGACTCGCGCACGTAGTTGGTCAGTGAAACCTCGGCCGTGGGAATGAGCCAGTAGCCTGTCGTCGTGTGAAACAGATCATCTTCGAACTTGGGGAGTTGCCCCGTTCCGTATGCGGCATCATCGCGGACCAGAAGCGGCGGCGCGACTTCGGTGTAACCGAACTCAACGGTATGCAGGTCCAGCATGAAATTGCCCAGCGCGCGCTCCAGCCGGGCCAGCGAATCCGTCAGATAGGCAAAGCGAGCGCCCGACACTCTTGCAGCGCGTTCAAAATCCATCATGCCGAGAGCTTCCCCGAGGTCGAAGTGCTCTCTCGGAGCGTTCATCCCCGGTGGGGTACCCCATCTGCGGGATACGACCTCGACATTGTCGCTCTCGTCCCGGCCATTGGGCACGTCGGCCGCGGGCAGATTGGGAATCGTGGAAAGAGCATCGTCCAGCCCGGCCCTGAATGAGCGTTCCTCCTCCTCTCCTCGCTGAATTTCATCCTTGAGGCCGGACACCTCCGCCATCAGCGCCTGCGCGCGGGCTTCATCCTTCTGCGCCTTCGCCTGGCCGATCTGTCTGGATGCTTCGTTGCGGCGCGCTTGTGCATCCTGCAACCGCGTCAGCAGCACGCGCAGCTCGATATCGCGCGCCTCCAGATCGTCGGCGACAAGAGATGCCTGCTCCAGATTGCGCCGCTTGAGAGCCGCAATAAAACCGGCCTTGTCATCCCTGATCAGTCGAATGTCGTGCATGATCGATATCCGTGGCGGCGAAGCGCCGTCGAGGCGGGGTAATGGCACGCCCAAAATGGCAGGTAAAGTGGCGGCTTATGTCGTCGCTCCTGCCTCACGCGCGGCATCCTCCGCCGCGCGCTTGCGCTCGAAGAGATAGACCAGCCAGACCGACCCTTCGTAGAGAAACGCGAGAGGAACGACGAGACTCATCATGCTGAGCGCATCCGGCGGCGTCACCACGGCCGCCAGCACAACGATGCCCAGAAACGCATAGCGGCGCATGGATCGCAGCTGTGCGCTGGAGACAATACCCACACGCCCAAGGAGCGTAAGCAGCACAGGCAACTGGAAGCAGAGTCCAAATGCGAAGATCAGCGTTGTGACGAAGTCGAGATATTCGCTGACCCGTGGCTGCAGCTCGATTCCCAGCGTGCTGCGATTTCCCACGACTTCGTAGCTGGCGAAGAACCCGAGCGCTTTGGGTAGAAGGAGGTAATAGACGAACGCCCCCCCGGCCAGGAATAACACCGGCGTCGCCACGAGGAACGGCAGGAATGCGTTCCGCTCATGCCTGTACAGGCCGGGCGCAATGAACAGCCACACCTGCGCGGCGACGATCGGAAATGCGAGGCAAATGCCTGCGAACATTCCGACCTTCACGTAGGTGAAGAACGTCTCGTACACGCCTGTAGAAATCATCTGATGCAATGCGCGCCCGGCGAGCACGTGATCGAGCGGCGCTTTCAGGAATGCATAGATCGGCTTCGCGAATATGAAGGCGACGACGAAGCAAACGAAAAACGCGAGAAGAGAAATCACGAGTCTCTTGCGCAGCTCCACGAGATGATCGAGCAGCGGCGCTTTCGTGGCGTCGATGGCGGCCTCGTCGTCTGGCGTCGGCGCGATCACGGATGCGGCGTCTCGGGAACGGTGGCATGGGGCGTCGCCGCCGGGTCTGGCACATCGACGAGGTGCTGTTGCGCGCCGGCATGCGGCGGCTCAGCGAGAGGGTCGGGCGGCAGGATCGACCGGTTCACCGACTGCTCGATTTCGGCAAGAGGCCGGTGGGTCCGCAACGCCTGGATCTCCGCGCGCAACTCGTCGAGTTCGGATTGGCGCGCCATCTCGTCGAAGCTCTTGCGGAACTGGTCGGCCATGGCCCGCGCCTTGCCCATCCAGCGCCCGGCGGTCCGCATGATTTTCGGTAGATCTTTCGGCCCCACCACGACGAGCGCAACGATGAGGACGATGAGGATATGGCTCCAGCTCAGATCGAACATTGTGCGTTTCGAGCGGTGCCTAGCGGTTGACGGTCTGGTCCTTGTTAATGGGCGCGGGCTCGTCGCGCCGCTCGGATGTCAGGGTCTTGGGCGCCTCGTCGGGCTCGCTCAAGCCCTGCCGGAAGCTGCGAATGCCCTTCGCGACATCTCCCATGAGATCGGAGATCTTGCCGCGACCGCCGAACAATAAAACGGCGACGATGGCAATGATCAGAATGTGCCAGATGCTCAGAGCACCCATGGAAACTCTCCTTTGACCGCCTTGGGCCAGCTTAACGCAGGATTGCTGCCGAGGCGTTACCCCTTAAACGCCCAACCCGGCGGTTTATGCAAGCTCAGGAGATGATGATTTCGCCTCTACGGCCGAAGACTGCGGCAAGCTCGCCCAGGCGCTTTTGCACCGGCTCGGCTGCGATGGCCTCCCGGCGCCGGGATATTTCCAGCAGCAGGCGCGTCGGGGTCATGCGCAACCGATAATGCGGCAGTTCCCCAGCGGCAGAAGCCGACAGCGCATACGCCAGGCGGGCGGCCAGTCCCATGCGCAGCGCCATGGCGCTATCCTCTTCGCTCAACAGTTCGCCCAACGCCACGTCGGGCGGATGATCTTCATCTCCCGAATAGCGGTGGTAGACGGCCGCAGCGATTATGCCACGCGCACGGTGTCCTGCTCCGGCGAAGGGGGCCGTCAGAACCTGTGAGAATGATCCTGCAGCGCGGTCATCAGGATGCCGGCGCCAGCCGACATCGGAAAACAGACAGACGGCGTGCCTGATCCTGCGCAATTCGTCGCTCTCGTCGACAAAGAGCGGGGCCGACCACAGAAACATTTCCTCCGCGTGGGCCGGCATGCGACTGATGCGCGCATTGCTGGCGGCCGCAAACGCGATCAGGGGATCCTTCGCCCGCTCTTCAACCGACAAACGGGCGAAAAGCAGACCTTCCCTGAGGCCATAAGCAGAGACGACAACCTCCTTCAAACCTGCTGCGAGCAAGAGGCGTTCAAGCACGATAGCGCCGAATGGCAGAGCCTCGGCGCGCCTGCGTGAAATTATGCGCAGCTTCTCGAGCGATTTGCGGGATTGGCGCGACAGAACCTTCGACAGCTTCACGGCGCGGGACGCGGGAATGATATAGTTGTGCAGGACGTGCAGACGGTAATCTACACTATCCATGTCCAGCCTCGCGAGACTGCGCCAAACGCCGCCTACTGCGTAGAGATGGCGGCCGTGCAGGTTTCCCAAGGATTCGACCGCCTTCAGTCGTGAATCAACCAGTTCGCGTGCCTCGTCTGCATCGCCTCTGGCAACATCCATCAACCGCAGGGGCCCGATGGGCAACGTCAGTGCCCGTCCGGTGCCGCCGCTCGTCACCGTAATCATGTCCAGGCTGCCGCCGCCCAAATCCGCGACAAGGCCTTCAGCCGATGGAATCCCCGAGATAACGCCTTCGGCTGCCAGGCGGGCTTCCTCCTCGCCTGAGAGAATCCGGATTTGATTTCCCAACGCCGCCTCGGCCTGCCTGGCAAAGTCCTGGCCGTTGCGTGCATCGCGCGCCGCGGCCGTTGCCACCGCTTCCCGGACCTCGATACGATGCGCGTCGCACAGCATCCGGAACCGTGCCAAAGCCTCCAGAGCCAGCTTCATGCCGTCGCGGTGAAGCTGCCCCGTGGTCACCATGTCCCGCCCGATGGCGCAAATGGCCTTCTCGTTGTGAACGACTGCGGGAGCGCGTGTCAGCCCCTCGTATATGACGAGACGGACTGAATTGGACCCGATATCGACGACGGCGACGGGTCCGCCAATGGGCTTCATTCCCTGCGACTGGCTGGAGACGCGAGATACTCCAGCCCCGGAGATGGACCCAATGCTCATTTGCTCATTCGGTTCGTTCTCGCCGTCCGGCGCCACGCACGGTTCGCGGCTGCTCGATCTTCAACGCGCGGCCGCGCCCGGACAAGGAAGGGTTGGTCATGAAATACGTGTGCGCGGAAAACGCATCGTCGCGCTGCGAGTTCGGATCGCGCATGAACGAGCCATCGGGCAGCATTTGCCAGCTCTGGGCCTGGTCCTTCAGCAGCGCAACCATGATCTGATCCAGAACCTGTTCGTGAACCGTCGCGTTCTCGATGGGAACGAGCGCTTCGACCCGCCTGTCAAGATTGCGCGGCATCCAGTCGGCCGACGAAATATAGACTTTTGCCTTCGGCGACGGGAGACCATTTCCCGCTCCAAAACACACAATTCGCCCGTGTTCGAGAAAGCGTCCGATGATGCTCTTGACACGAATATTTTCTGAAAGCCCCGGCACGCCGGCCCTCAGGCAGCAAATTCCCCGAACCACAAGCTCGATCCGCACGCCCGCCTGGCTGGCCCGGTAGAGCCCATCGATGAGTGCGGGATCCACGAGTGAGTTGAGCTTTGCCCAGATCGCCGCCGGCCGGCCGGCGGTTGCATGGCCGATCTCCTGCTGGATGGCGTCCGTGAGCTTGCCGCGCAGCGTCAGGGGCGAAATGGATATCCTCTCGAGACCGACGGGCTCGGCATAACCCGTGATGTAATTGAACAACTGAGCCGCATCGCGCCCGAGCGCCGGATCGGCGGAGAAGAGTGAAAGGTCCGTATAAATCTTCGCCGTAACCGGATGATAGTTGCCGGTTCCGAAATGCACATATGTTCGCAGCTGGCCCGCTTCACGGCGGACGACAAAACTGACTTTTGCGTGCGTCTTGAGTTCGATGAAGCCATAGACGACCTGGACTCCGGCGCGCTCCAGATCGCGGGCCAGCTTGATGTTTGCCGCTTCGTCAAAGCGGGCCTTCAATTCCACGAGAGCGGTCACCGATTTTCCCGCTTCTGCCGCTTCGATCAGTGCGCTGACAATCGGCGAATCGTGCGACGTGCGGTAAAGCGTCTGCTTGATCGCAACCACATCCGGGTCCGCAGTCGCCTGCCTGAGAAACTGCACGACGACGTCGAACGACTCGAACGGGTGATGGACGACGATGTCCTTCGCTCTGATCGCGGCGAAACAGTCGCCGCCATGATCGCGGATCCGTTCGGGAAAGCGTGCGTTGAATCGGGGAAACTTCAGATCCTGCCGGTCGTCGAGAATCAGTTTGCTGGTGTCCGCCAGACCCAGCAGATGATCGACGATAACCAGCTCGGAGCTCTTCAGCGCCAGTTGATCCGCTATGAACCGTCGCAGATCGGCCGGCATCGATCCACTGCAAACCATGTGAATGACGGAGCCCCGGCGGCGGCGCTTCAGCAGCGATTCGAAGAGCCTCACCAGATCTTCGGCTTCTTCCTCGATCTCAACGTCGCTGTCGCGCACGATCCGGAAAACGCCGGCGCCGAGCACCGAATATCCGGGAAAAAGACGATGCATGTAAAGCTCGAGTACGTTCTCGAGAGAAATAAACCGCGCCGCACCTGCTTCGTCGGGCAGGCGGACAAACCGCTGCAGCTGCGAGGGTATGGGCAGGAGCGCGTTGGTGGCTTTTCCGTCGTCCTTGCGGGACAACCGCAGCGCAAACGAAAAACCGAGGTTGGGAAGGAATGGAAACGGATGTGCAGGATCGAGCGCCAGCGGCGTGAGCACGGGGAACATCTGTTCCCGGAATTCGACATCGAGCCAAGCACGGTCCGTGTCGCTGAGGCGCTCGGGATCGAGCACGACGATACCCGCGTCATGCAATTCGTCCCGCAACGACGCCCAGATTCGCTGCTGATCCAGGATCAACTCCATCGCCACCTGATCGATTCGGGCGATTTGCTGTGCGGGCGTCAGTCCGTCATCACTGGTTGACGTTACTCCGGCGGATACCATGCCTTTCAGCCCGGCCACACGAACCATGTAGAACTCATCCAGGTTCGAAGCCGAGATGGACAGAAACCTCAGGCGCTCCAGCAGCGGATGACGCCGATTCTTCGATTCTTCCAGCACCCGTTGATTGAACGTGAGCCAGGACAGCTCGCGGTTGATGAAGCGGTCGGGAGACTTCAGGTCGTACCCGCGATCCGGTGAATGGGATGTTCCGCCATCCGGCTTCGACAGCAACAGTTCGTCCGGATGGGCCGCAGGCGCGACTTCGGCCCTCGCTTGTCCTTTGACCATTGTTCTTTCTTCGTTGCTCATGAGTGGTGCACGCTAAATGAAATTCGCGAATCTGTCATGACAGGTTACCCGATCGCGACGCGATCAGTTCGCCGACAAGAGCAGATGTCACAGGCCGCGACTCGGCAAGCGCTTTACGGTCGAGTTCCGCAACAAAACTCCCGATAGACGCCGGAGAGCGATCGAGCAGGTTGAGCATCCGCCGAATGGCTGCCTCCTGCACCACCAATTGCCGGTCGGCAAACAGCTTTCGGGCAATTGCCATCAGAAGACTGTCGTCAGGCATGTAAAGCGCGATTGAAGGCAGTGCGGCGAATCGCGACGCCAGATCCGGAAGCACGCACGGCCAGCAGCCTGGCGCCTCCTTGGCGGTCAGTAAAATGGGCCTGGATCTATCCGCGCCGTCGATAAGACCCATGAGCGAAAGCTCAACGTGCTCCGACGGAAGCGCAGCGTCCACATCCTCGATGATGATGGGACCATCCACCGGCGGAATCTCGGGAAGCCGGCGGACAGTCAGGAGTTGCGCTCGGGAGCGTTCCCTCCAGATGGCGGCAAGATGCGACTTTCCCGATCCGGTGGGCCCATGCAGCGCGGCCGCCGGGATGGTCCAGTCCGGCCAGGAATCGAGAAGGGCAACTGCGCGCGCATTTGCCCCTCCGACGACAAATCCATCGCGGGTAAATGATTCGCGGGTCTCCAATGGCAATGACAGCTGGGAATTCATCGTTGCAGCGTATCACGCGGCCGAACGGTAACGAGCGCGAAACGCTCGCAACATGAGCAGGCCGTAGGCGATCCAGGATGCGAGCGTTATTCCAGCGGTCGCGCAGGCGGCGATCCACGCTGGCTCGTCCCAATGCAGGCCGACGGCCAGCAACAGGAGACGGAACCCGACATAGCCGACCTGAATTGCGGTGCACCATTTGCCGATCGTCAGGGGCGCTATTTTGAGCGGCAGGTTCAGGACATGCCCGACAATAATGCCCGCCACGATCGCCACGTCGCGCGCAATCACCAAGACGGCGAGCCAGACCGGCGCGAAGCCCATTGCCGCCAGAATGACGAACGCGGTGAACATGAGTAATTTGTCGGCGGCTGGATCGAGATAGCGTCCGAACCGCGTCACGAATCCGAATCTCTTCGCAAGATAGCCGTCTGCCGCGTCGCTGAGACCGGCAAGCGCAAAGATTCCCAACGCTTCTCTGTCGGCCCCGCTGGCGAGAAGAATGGCCAGCGCCGGAGCACAGGCGAGCCGCATCGCCGTCAGGAGGTTCGGAACATGTTTGAACAGGTTGCTCACTGACCGGCCGCGGGCGAATCAGGCGACTGCGGGCCCAGCCACCACGTTCCGTCGTCGTCCGTCAGGTCAAGACCCGCTTGATGCACAAGGCCGGAAAGCTGATCCGCAGTCCCGACATAACTGATCACAATGCGGGCTTCTCCGGTGTTCATCGCCACGACACCGACATCCGAAACGGTGGACACCGCGCCGAGCTTCTGCAGAAGAGCGCTCCACGCGGCCAGCGACTCGATATGCACTTCCGCAACCAATTTCGATCGCTTGCCGAAATCGATGGCCGCACGCGCCTTCCATGCGTCGATGAGGGCGTTGTCGACGGCATCGGCAGCACTTGCCAGCGCCTTTGCCGGCGGTGTCTTCGGCGGAACGGGAACCACAACATCGGGAACCGGAGGCGAATTTCCGGCTGCGAGCCTCTTCAACTTGATAACCAGCTGACCGCTGGCTGGCTGCAGCCACAGCAGCCAGACTTCATCGGCATGGACCCTGGATGCAGCCGGTTCGACGTCCTGCCAGGTGCTGGTCGCGAATTTCACTGCCCCCAGGGCGGCCGTGTCGATTGCATCCCCGACTGGCAATACAACCGGAACGGCGCCGGACGCGTAGTGCGGATTAGCCCACACGGCTGTCCATGCGGCGTGCGGCTGATACGTCGGCGCCATGGGCACGATCAGGATCGGTCGCGCCTGAGCGTCTGCGTAGGCGATGTTGTATTGCCGGAAGATGCGCCTCACGGCATCGGGGTTGAAGACGTAGGTCATGCTCGCGACGTAGCGGGTCGTCGACCGGCGCTCATTGACCGGTAGATAGCTGCGGATCAGCCGCTGAATGGTGACATCGTCCAGCGGCGGTTGCTTCGCCCAGTCCTGCGCCTTGGTCAGCCGGTGCCACAAGGCCGTCCAGGCGCGCGCGCGACCGCTGTTGATCGCAATCGTCTGGGCCTCAACCGCGGATGACGCCGATGCGTCCACCGTGATACCGGTTACGGTAAAGGGATCCTCAGCCGCGCGGGCACCGATCGACAGGACATTGGCGGTGATCAGAAAAAGCGCGGAAATCATAAATCGACGCATGGAAGGCCCTTCTTGAGCGCCGGGACTATAATGACGGCTTATCACCACGGAAAGGTGACGTTTCCAGCTTGTGCTCCGCCGGTTCCCGGTCAGGCTTGCGAACGGGGTTCTCCAACCTTAAACGAGCCCGGTTGGACAATATCGCGGCGGATCAGCGGATGAACCCCAAGCAGCGGGGCCAGAACGGAACGACCTACAAGGACGCCGGGGTCGACATCGACGCCGGAGACGCGCTCGTCGACAGGATCGCGCCGGCTGCGAAGGCGACACGGCGTCCCGGCGCCGATGCCGCGCTCGGAGGCTTCGGTGGGCTGTTCGATCTGGCTGCCGCCGGGTTCGAGGACCCTTTGCTCGTCGCCTCGACGGACGGGGTCGGCACCAAGCTCAAGATCGCCATCGAGTTGCGGAACTTCACCGGCATTGGCCAGGACCTTGTCGCCATGTGTGTGAACGACATCGTCGTTCAGGCGGCCGAACCCCTTTTTTTCCTGGATTACTATGCGAGCGCCAAGCTTGACATCGATGCGGCGGTCTCCGTCATCGAGGGCATTGCGCGCGCCTGCAAAGAATCCGGCTGCGCGCTGATCGGCGGCGAGACGGCCGAAATGCCGGGACTCTATGCGAAGGGCGACTTCGATCTGGCCGGCTTCGCCGTGGGCGCCGTCGAGCGGGGACAGGTTCTTCCCCGCCTTGCAGCCATCCGCGCCGGCGATGTCCTGATCGGCGTGGACTCCTCGGGCCTGCATTCCAACGGCTACTCGCTCGTCCGTCATGCCATCGACCGTGCAAATCTCTCCTACGCGGCTCCTGCGCCGTTCGACGAAGGCCGATCGCTCGGCGAGGTTTTGCTCATGCCCACCAGGCTCTACGTGAAAGGTGCGCTCGGCGCGATCGCCGCGGGAAGGATCAAGGCGATGGCGCATATCACCGGGGGCGGCATCACGGAAAACCTGCCGCGCGTGTTACCCAAGGGGCTCGATGCGGAAATCGATCTGTCCGCCTGGTCACCTCACCCCGTCTTTCCATGGCTTGCGAAAACTGCTGGCATCGAAGAGCGCGAGATGCTGCGCACATTCAACTGCGGCATCGGATTGATTGTCGTCGCAGGCGCGGAGCAGGCGCACGCCATCATCCAGGCCTTCGCCGCGTCAGGCGACACGGCGCGGATCATCGGGCGCATTGCCGAAGGAGACGGCGATGCGAAGATCATCTATCGCAATGTGCTGAACCTCGCATGAGCGCGCGCAAGCGGGTCGCCGTCCTCATTTCCGGCCGCGGCAGCAATCTTCAGGCATTGATCGCTGCCGCAGCCGACCCGGCATTTCCGGCCGAACTCGCGCTCGTTGTTGCAAACGTCGCGGGTGCGCAGGGGCTGGAGCGTGCCGCGTCTGCGTCCATCGCAACCAAAGTCATCCCGCATCGATCGTTTTCCACCCGGGAGGCCTTCGACGCGGCGCTCGACGCCGACCTGCGCAAGGCCGACATCGAGTTCGTGTGTCTCGCGGGCTTCATGCGCATCCTCTCGGATGGCTTTGTGAAAGCCTGGGCGGGAAGGCTGGTCAATATCCACCCGTCACTCTTGCCGGCGTTCAAGGGCACGAATGTGCATCGCCGCGTGCTGGACTCCGGCGTGCGCATCACCGGCTGCAGCGTTCACTTTGTGGCGCCCGAACTCGACTCAGGCCCGATCATCGCCCAGGCCGCCGTTCCCGTGCATGCAAATGATACCGAAGACACCATCGCCGCGCGGACGCTCGCCGCTGAGCACACGCTCTATCCGGCGGCGCTGCGCCTTCTGGCCAGAGGTTACGTGCGTCTGAACAATGGCCGCGCCGAATTCGGCGATCTTCCTGCCGCGACTGGAACGCTCTTCAGCCCGTCGCTGTGACTTTTCACCAGGAGGAATAGGACGAAAGATTGCGTCGGGAGGCAGTGAGACGGCGCGCCGAAGGCGCATGATCGTCCTTCGCGCCGCCCCACCGTCTCCCTGTGAAGATTCTTCGTGTTCTTTGTGTCGTCGCGGTGGAATTCAAGACAACATTTCAGATGCCGAGGCCCGCAAGGCGGGCGGAGATGTCCCAGAGCCGCTTCGCGTCGTCGTCGCTCTGTGCGGCCTTGGACGGCGTTGCGGGCTTGCATTTGACGTAATAGCCGCCCGTGGCATCGCTGACATCGGGAGACGATGCGAGGTAGACAATCGTTTCCGCGCCCTGTTCCGGCGTCAGCGCGAAATTCTTTGCGGCGCGAATGGCGAAGGACAAAACCCCTCCGCTCTGGTTGCCGAAGCGCGTGGCGACGAATCCCGGATGCAGGCAGTTCGCCGTGATGCCGGTACCGGCGAGGCGCCTTGCGAGTTCGCGCGTGAACAGGATGTTGCAGAGCTTGGAGCGCCCATAGACACCGAAGCCGGAATAATGTTTCGCCGACTGCAGATCGTCGAAATCGAGATGGGCGCCGTTATGCGCATCCGATGCCGTATTCACGATGCGCCCGCCCGCTCCCATGCGCTCGCGCAGCACATTCGACAGCACGAAGTAGGACATGTGGTTGGTCGCGAAGGTCATTTCGAGACCGTCCGCCGTCACGCGCCGCGACGAGAACATCGCGCCCGCATTGTTGACGAGAACGTCGATCTTCTGTTCGGCCGCGGCAATGTCGGCCGCCACACGCTTCATCTCTGCGAGTTTCGAGAGATCGGCGTAATAGACCACGTGTTCGGAGTGCGGCGCGATGGCGGCAAGATGCTTGCAAGTCTCTTCGCCGCGTGCGTGATCGCGCGCAATGAAGACGATGCGCGCGCCTTTCAGCGCCAGGCGGTCGGCGGCGACTTCGCCGATTCCCGATGTAGCCCCGGTGATGACGATGGTGCTCGCGGCCATGACCGGCGTTCGCCTGCCTTAGCCGACGAGATCGAGTTCGCTGAAGAAGAACCGGATCTCGTTCATCGCGTTCTCCGCCGAATCGGAGCCGTGCACGGAATTGGCCTCGATCGATTCGGCGAGATCCTTGCGGATGGTGCCCGGCGCGGCCTTGGCCGGATCGGTGGCGCCCATCACTTCGCGGTTCCGCGCCACGGCATTGTCGCCTTCCAGCACCTGGATGACCACGGGACCGGAGGTCATGAACTCCACCAGGCTCCGGAAGAACGGGCGTTCCTTGTGAACATTATAAAACGCTTCGGCCTGGCCGGTCGAAAGAAGCATCCGCCGCTGGGCGACCACGCGTAACCCAGCCTTTTCGAGGCGCGCGATCACTTCGCCCGTGATATTCCGCCGCGTTGCATCCGGCTTGATGATGGAAAGCGTGCGCTCGACCGCCATAATTCCTGTCCCGTCGAAATCGCGGGCCTTATAGAAGCGGCTTTGCCGCGCCGCAAGCCGTGATAAGACCGCGGCCGGAATCGTCACAACCCTTATCGTCACAACCCCTCATCGTCACAACCCCGTCAAGATGCTATCGATCGAAAACCTCACCTATCGCATCGCGGGCCGGGAAATTCTGGTCGACGCTTCCGCGCGCCTGCCCGCCGGGCGGCGGATCGGACTCGTCGGCCGCAACGGCACGGGCAAGACCACGCTCCTGAAACTCGTCCTGGGCGAACTGGCGCCCGATCTTGGCGATATCGTGAAGCCCAATGGCTGGCGCGTGGGTTCCGTCGCGCAGGAAGCGCCGGCCAGCAATGTGAGCCTCGTCGACACCGTCCTCGCCGCCGATCCCGAACGCCTCGCGCTTCTCGAAGCCGCGGAGATCGAGCACGACGGGCACAGGCTCGGCGACATTCACACGCGCCTGGAAGCGATCGACGCCTATTCCGCGCCGTCGCGCGCCGCATCGATCCTCTCGGGTCTCGGTTTCTCGGCCGCGGACCAGGAGCGGCCATGCCGGGAATTCTCCGGTGGCTGGCGCATGCGCGTGGCGCTCGCCGCGATCCTTTTTGCGGCGCCCGATCTGCTCCTGCTCGACGAGCCCACGAACTATCTCGATCTCGAAGGCGTGCTGTGGCTGGAAGAATATCTCAGGCGCTATCGCGGCAGCGTGCTGATCGTCAGCCACGACCGCGATCTTCTCAATTCCGTGGCGGAGTTCATCCTGCATCTGGAGGGCAAGAAGCTCACGCTCTACACGGGCGACTTCGAGACCTTCGTGGAGACACGCGAAGCCAGACGCGCGCTCGATGCGGCCTTTGCCAAGAAGCAGGAAGCCGCGCGCAAGCACATGCAGGAATTCGTCGACCGCTTCCGCTACAAGGCGTCGAAAGCGCGCCAAGCGCAAAGCCGGTTGAAGATGCTGTCGCGGCTGAAGCCGATCGAGTTGACGATCGAAGATCACATCGCAGCCATCAGACTGCCCAAGCCGCAGGCCGCGAGCCCGCCGCTGGTGACGTTCGACCACGCCGCCGTCGGCTACGTGCCCGGAGTTCCGGTGCTGCAGAACATCGCGTTCCGCATCGATCCCGACGACCGCATTGCGCTCTTGGGCAAGAACGGCAACGGCAAATCGACGCTGGCAAAGCTTCTGGCCGGGAAACTCGAAACGTGCGGCGGCGAGATCGTGCGCGCGCGCAAATTCGTGCCGGGCTATTTCGCACAGCATCAGCTGGAAGAACTCGACGGCAGCATCACGCCCGTCGAAACGCTGGCGCGGGTGCGGCCGAAACTGACCGTGACGGAACTCAGAACGCAGCTCGGCGGATTCGGGCTCGCCGCCGACAAGGCCGTGACGAAGGTGGGCAATCTGTCGGGCGGCGAACGCGCGCGGCTCATGCTGGCGCTGGCCACGCTCGACAAACCCAATCTGCTCATCCTGGACGAACCGACCAATCACCTCGACATCGATGCGCGCGAGCAGCTCCTGACCGCGCTCAACGAATTCGAAGGCGCGGTGGTGCTGATCAGCCATGACCGGCGCTTGATCGAAGGAAGTGTGGATCGATTGCTGCTCGTTGCCGACGGCACGGTGAAGCCCTTCGACGGCGACATCGAGGATTACCGCAAATGGCTGCTCGACAGCCGCCGCTCCACGCCGCCGCGCGAAGACAGGCCCAACAAATCCGAACGACGGCAGGACTCGGCCGGGCGCCGCAAACAACTGAAGCCGCTCAAGGACAAGGCCGACACGGCGGAAGCCGATATCGCGAAACTCACCAAACAGCTTGCGTACATCGACGGAGAACTTGCGGCACCCGACCTCTTCGCGCGCGATCCCGTTAAGGCCGCAAGACTGGGCAAGCAGCGCGCCGACATCGCCGACCGTCTCGCCGCGGCCGAAGCGCTGTGGGTCGACGCCGCCGCGGAATATGAGGCGGCTGTGGCGGAGGGTTAAAAGGAACCGGCCGATGCAACCCGCAATGTCCTGAACCTGTCGAAGAACGAAAAGCGGTTGTGCAAACCGATTTTCGATCCGGTGCGATAACGCGCCCTTCAATGCGGCAAGCCGCCCAGGTTTTGAACGACACCTTTGTTCCAGTTGTTCAGGACGCAAAGCGGATCGAGAGCGACCATGACCTGTTCTGTCGGCCCGGAGCCGTCGACTTCAACCTTGGTGCAGGATACGCGAACCGGCGCGTTGCGGGCCGCCAGTTCCGCCGCGCGTCGCTTCGGATCCTTCACGGACCACGTTTCCTTTCATTGCAATCGTCCGCGGCAAACATCGGTCCTATCGCCGCATCCCCATCTTTCACAGCGGATAATCGCGCGCGGGATCGACGCCCGCATCGGTGAGGAATTTGCGCAAGCTCATGACCTCCTCCTTCGGCAGGCTGTGGTGGGCGTCGTGAAAGCCATGGCTGTGCCCGTTCAGCTTCACCATCAGGTGGCCGTGCCCGCCATGGGATATCTCCGCTCCGAGTTCTTCCAGCGTCGCCTTCACGGCCTTCGTATCGATATTGTTGCTGACGGGATGCGCAAACAGCGCGTGCAACGTGATCCTGTGCTTGTGGTTCATGGCTGCTCCTGAAGTTTCGTCAAACGCGTTGCCCGGGCCGGGATTGTAGCCGCAGCACTCATGGAATGAAAACGGTTACGGCGCGAGCACTCCCTCCTACGGGAGCCGTCCTTGGTCGATATTGGTCCTGTTACCGCGTGCCATCTTATCGGGACGCCATACGTAGTTCCGGACCTGGCCGAAGCTTTACGCATCACGTCCCGGAGACTCCTCGGAAATTTGGTCGTATCTCCGCACTCCGCGTTCAATCCCGGTTTCCCGGGGCGACGAGGGTCAATTTAATAACGGGGTGCAACTCCAAGCCATTCGGAGCCATGCCGTCTTGGTGGCGGAATGACGAAAAATAGCCCACACCCTCTACCTCCACTTTCGTGTTCTCGGGAACTGTGGCGGCATCCCAGGGCAAAACATCTTCCAACAGGACGTCTCTCACTTTCTGAAACTGTCTATGATACGAAGAGCCAACTGCACATTGTGGTGCTGGAATTTTTGCAGTCATGGTTTGGTTCGAGGAAGCGGTATCGGCCAGAACCAATTTGTAATCTCCAGACGACTCGAGGTATATCTTCTTCAACACGGCGCGGATGAGGTAGATTTTTTTCTCTACTGAATCTCTTTTTCTGTCCGCACGTCCCGGCCTCGAAATTTGTTCGCCGAGCTGTGGCCGCACGACCGACTGCATTTCCCTTACTGTCGCGGATATTGGGTGGGAAAAATCGATCAGGCCGCTCTCAGGATCGGTAAGAATCTTCATCGGCCATTCAGGGGCGGTGCAGGTCATTTGATCCAGCGCATCAGAGGCAATTTGCCTGTCCGTTCGATTAGGGGAGTTCTCGGCGATCGATCGCAATCCTTGGACCGTTCCTTCGCTCTGGTTTTGCACTGCCAGTGCAGCAGCTATTTTTGTGCTCGTGAGAGTGCCGATCATTGTGGCGGCGAACTGCTTCGACCGCTCATCGGTGCCGACCAAGTACGGCATAAACTGCGCCACGGTTTGCAATTCTTGCGTGCGTTTCTGTTCGTCTGTATTCTCTCTCCATGGCAGCATCGTGCGTTTTGATTGTTGCGTCCCGCTGGCTGATCTCAGTTTGATATAAGTAAGTGAACACGCCTCCAATTAAAGCAACGACGAGCCCGGACACTGAAGCACACGTGTCCCATATATCCTTTTGCTCGTTTCCGCGATGCGCCAAGGCGTGAACAGTGCGGTCAAGTCGGGCAATTAAATTGTAGCCGCGTCTGGTGACGACGCGGATCGTGCGCTCCAATCGATCAAACCTCGATGCTGAGTTCTCGTTGTCTTCGTCCATTCTTCGATATTCTGCGATCATATTTCGAATATCAAATCACGATTTGCGTGGCCACAGCATCACCCGACCGCTCGCCGGCGCTGTCCCCACAGCACTCCTCGCGCGCGGCTCCTGAAAGCCTTCCTTGAGGAATGTGGCGACGAGACCTACGCTCCCTTCCGGCGAAGTCGGCCGCGGAGAACACCGGTCCTGTCGATGCGTCCTACTCCAAGCTGCTGGCGTCGACTCCCGCCTTCGGGAAGTTTCAGATATGGTGGCGATGATCGAAGAATGGGAACGCGACGCGGCATAGCGTTGCCCTGCCGATGTTTGAATTGCGAGTACACAGCGCACTCGAGGGATTCTATTTGCGACTCGCCGGGATGCGGATTTCGCGTTGGCAGATTTGTCTACGAAGACGAGGGCTGCGCAGCGGAGCCGTGTTCCTCCGGAGATACGGACAGCCCCTGGTTACGCAAGCTAGGCTCGTACGGCCTGGCGCGTTTCTTGGCGCTCATCGCTGCAGTGGTGCTTTGGGGAACGATGTTGGCTGTAATCCCAGTCGCGGCATTCTTGTTGGGTTGCCCAGTGTAGGCGGGGTATTGGGCGCTTGCATTTTGGCTGCCACCACTTGGGGGCGCTGCGTGGGCTTCCTATTTTCTCGCGCGCGGCGAACTCGACTGGTCAAGAATCCAACTGGCCCACTACGCGCGTTTGTGTCTCCGTGTTTCTGTGTAGGACCATGTGCGAACTTTGTCCTCGCCAACTTCCCTGTACTGCGCGCGAATGGACACCTGAATGCGACATTTGCGGCACGCGTTCCGGACTCGAAGGACACAGGAATGCGACATTGCGTGCGTCACGCTCCGGTCTTCGATCCGCATCCGCAACACGCCACCGATGCGACAAAAGCGCTACGTGCAGCGATGAAGGCTCGGGCAAAACCGCGCCGCGTCTGAGCCACGAACGATTGCCTGCAGGCGATCGTACGATCCATTCATCCGGAGACGTGCGCCTGATGCGATGTGCATGCCTGCGCAGCGTGCAGAGCGAAAGCGCATGACGAAAACAGCGAAAGAGATGACGAGAGAATGATAAGGGTGGTGCACGAGGTGAGCAGCGTCTGAGGGAGGCAGTCGGCGTGGTTCAACGAGCTACCATTCTCGGTATATAGGAGACCATATTGGTTGACACGGATGGGTTCCATCCGCTATGGTGTCCCGGTAGATCGAGAGTCGGCGCGGCCGAAAAACTTGTAAATTCCCTCAGGAATTCCCTGCTTCAGGGAAAAAAGCCGTGGCGGCCCCGGAGGGATTCGAACCCCCGACACCCTGCTTCGAAGGCAGGTACTCTATCCAGCTGAGCTACGGAGCCGTGCGACCGCGACAATTCCATTTTCGACTCCGCGCCGCAACCGGCTCAGCGCTTCAGCGCCGTGCGCGCAATGTCGCCCCATTCCTTCTGCGCGCGGCGATAATGCCTGGGCGCGCCGTCGAGCGACTTGACGATTTCCGCATACAGGCGCCGTGCGCCGTCGGTTTCGCCGAGCCTGTCGAGCAGCATCGCATAGCGGCAACGCGCTTCCTCGCCGGGATAATAGCGCACCAATTTCTCGTATTCGCCGCCTGCTTCGGGGAGCCTGCCCTGCAATTCAAGCGACCGCGCGTAGAGAAGATGCGCGTCGGCCGACACGAAAGCCGGATCGGACGCCTGCAATGCATTGAGGCTCGCCTGTGCGCCCGCGCCGTCTCCAGACAGGAACTGCGCACGCGCCATCCCGAGCAGCAGGGCGGGATCGTTGCTGAACTGTCCCTGCAGCGACGAACGATAGAGCGACAGGGCCTCGTCATAGGCACCGCGGCGGACATACTCTTCGGCGAGCCCGCGCTTGGCATCGACCGATCCGACAAGCTCGACTTCGCGCATCCGTTCGCGCAGACCCCGGTGGGGATCTGCGAGGTTGCGCGCGGTGCCGTGCAGCGCGCGGGCTGTGCGGCCCGACAGCATTTCCGGCAAGACCTCGACCAGCAGATAGGCAACACAGCCCACCAGCGGCAGGAAGACGATTACATACACCCAAGGGAAAATGCGGCCGCTGCGAACGGCGTGCACGACGCAGAAGAGCTGCAACAGCAACTCGGATATGTATGGAATATAGAACAAGGTCCGCCTTCCCCCGCAAAGGCACAAAGGTCATTAGCAAGTGCCGTTTCCCCGGACAAGTTGTCTGGCGCGCGGTGGGGTCTGCGGCCCATATATACCGCAGCGTACAAAGGATTGATCTTGCGCGTTCGCTTCACTGTGCCTACTAGATTCCGGGCCGCCGGCGCCATGCCGGCGGACAGATTTAACGCCGACGGTCTTTCCAGGGCTTCGTCAGTGCCGACTGTTTGCCATCCAGACCAGGATAACTTCAATGGTGCGTGACGCCGATCCGGGCAAACGTATCTCCCAGCGCGCAGAGGACGATCTCAACAGTCTGCGGCATTGGGCCTTCACGATTCTCGAAGAGGGCCACCTGGAATCCGCTCTCAGCCGCGCAATCGAAGCTTTCCTGATCGTTCTCATCATCGCCAACGTTGCGGCGGTGGCGCTCGAAACGGTCCCGTCAATCTACGCACGCTTTCACGCGCTGTTCTCTGATTTCGAACGCTTCTCGATCGGAGCCTATACGATCGAATATGTAATACGCGTGTGGTCTTCCATGGAGGATCCCCGCGTCGCCGCGCGCGGCCCCGTCCGCGGCCGAGTCGCATTCGCCATGCGTCCGTTGATGATTGTGGACCTGCTCGCGTTTCTGCCGAGCTACTTCACCATTTTCTTTGCAATCGATCTTCGCGTGCTGCGGATTTTCCGGCTGTTCCGTCTCGTGAAGCTCGCAAGGTATTCTCCGGCACTGCCCGCTCTTCTGGGCGTTCTTTATTCCGAACGATCTGCCCTGTTCGCGTCGATGATACTGACGCTGAGCGTCATGTGCGTGACGGGCGAACTGATGCACATCGCGGAAGGTGCGGCACAGCCGACCGTGTTCGGCAACATGCCCGATTCGATGTATTGGGCGATCACGACGCTGACGACGGTGGGTTACGGCGACAAGGTGCCCATTACTCCCATCGGCAAGTTCATCGCGGGCGTGACCATGGTCGTGGGGTTGCTGCTGTTCGCACTGCCCATCGGAATCATCGCCAATGGCTTCGTCAACGATCTTCACCGCCGCCAGTTCGCGATCACCTGGAGCATGTTGAAGCGCCAGCCTTTGTTTGCGGATCTCGATGTGGCGGCTGTCACGGAAATTCTGGACGCAATGAGTTCAAAGCTTGTTCGCGAACACACCCAGATCACGGTGGCCGGTCAGGCTGCGACGATGTTCTACCTGATCGCATCCGGAACCGCCCGGCTGGAGCACGAAGGCGGAGAATACAATCTCGGTCCCGGCGACATTTTCGGCGAAGAGGCGCTGCAGATTTCGACGAATTATCAGCGCACCGTCACCGCCCGCAGCGAGATGAGACTGATCATTCTTCCGGGCGAAGAACTGCGGCGGCTGGCGCGGAAGTTCCCCCTCCTGAAGCGACGCATCGCGCACGAAGTTCCCTGGTAATTCCCCGCTAGACCTGTTTCTGCCACTTGCCGGCGGCGTCTTCCTTCCAGTAGGTCACGCTCAGTCCGGCGGCATTTGCCGCCTTCCAGTCTTCGCGCGCCGACGCCAGCGCCTGCTGATCCCGCCCGTCGAACAGCAGAACGATGCGGCCGAATGCAGCGGCGCAGTCCGCCCAGTCGCCGGCGCTTGTACCGCCGACAAGGAAAAGCACGTGGGCGCCATTCGGATTTTGGGACTCGAGAGCGATCAATACCGGCTGGCGGGACGCATCCCCGTCTCCGGCAACAGCATGAGGAAGAAAGCTCTCGTCGCGGTAAGTCCATAACAATGCGTCGATCGCCGCCGCACGGTCAGCCGACTCGACGCGGACGACCGCGCGCCACCCTCGTTCGAGCGACCGTTCAACGAGCCCCGGAAGCACATCGTCGAGTTGCCGCCGCTCGAGGTGATAGAACAGTGCCTCGCTCAACGTTCGTAGTGATCCGCAATCAGGCGGTTGAGTGTTCGCACGCCCCATCCTGTGCCCCAGCTCGGAACAAGGGCCTTGTGTTCGCCGTCCTGCCAGGCGACGCCGGCGATATCGAGATGAGCCCAGTCTGTCTTGTCGATGAACCTTTGCAGAAACTGCGCCGCGGTAATCGAGCCCGCGCTGGGTCCGCCGATGTTCTTCATGTCGGCGATCTTCGATTTCAGGGCCTTGTCGTAGGCGTCGGCGAGCGGGAGACGCCACACCGGCTCGCCTTCCTCACGACCGGCGTCCGTGATCCGCTGCGCAAGGCGATCGTCGTTCGAAAACAGGCCGGCATGTTCGTGACCGAGCGCAACCATGATTGCGCCGGTCAGCGTCGCCAGATCGATCACGAATTTCGGTTTGAACCGCGTTTGCGCGTACCAGAGGGCATCGGCAAGCACGAGACGGCCTTCGGCATCGGTATTGAGAACTTCGATCGTCTGGCCGGACATCGATTTGACCACGTCGTCGGGGCGTTGCGCCGTCCCCGACGGCATGTTCTCGACAAGCCCGATCACGCCGACGGCATTGACCTTCGCCTTGCGCAGCGCCAGCGCCCGCATTGTGCCCGCGACCGCCGCGGCTCCGCCCATGTCGCCCTTCATTCCCATCATGCCCGCGCCCGTCTTGAGCGAGAGCCCGCCGGAATCGAAACAGACCCCCTTGCCGACCAGCGCAACGGGCGCGTCTTTTTTTGACCGGGCGCCCAGCCACTGCAGGACAACGAGCTGACTCTCGCGTTCGCTGCCCTGGCCGACACCGAGAAGCGCTCCCATCCCGAGCTTGCGCATCTCGGTTTCGCCGAGAACTTCGACCTTCAGGCCCAGACTTGCGAGAGATTTGGCGCGCCGGGCAAACTCGACGGGCGACAGGATATTGGGAGGCTCGTTGACAAGATCGCGCGCGAGAAAGATTCCGGACGCCACTGCATCCAGTTCGCCGAATGCTTTCCGTGCAGAACCCGCCTCCGTCGTTGCGACGATGACGCGCTCTATGGACGGTTGAAAGTCCTCGAGCTTCTTCGTGCGGTACTGATTGAACGCGTAGGATCTCAACCGGGCGCCCATCGCAATGTGCGCGCCGAACGCTGCCGGCTTCAGCTTGGAGCCCTTCGGGAGATCGAGGACGAACGCGACTTCCTTCTGACCGCTCGTGATGAGCCGTCCAACGACCTCGGCCGAGGCGCGCTCGGCAACGCTGGCGTCCAGTTTTGCGGCCTTGCCCAGTCCCATGAGGATCACGCGCGAAGCCGCGACGCCGGGCGGCGCCAGCAACTCCAGCACCTGACCTGCCCGGCCCTTAAATCGGCTACCGTCCAGGGCGCGTTTCAACGCGCCGCCGCTCGTTTTGTTAACGTCTGCGGTCCGGCCCGACAGGGGCTCGCCCTCGGCGAGGCCCAAAACGAGCGTGCCCTCGCCCTGGTAGGACGGTGCGGCGAATGCAATTTCCATTCATGTCCCCGGTGATCTAGAGAAGATCGGAAAAACCCCTCGCGCCGCCGCCCGGATAGTTTAAACTTAATGTTCCTGGCGGCGTCGCAGGTGAGCCAGTGTAGGTCGAAACTTGAAGGGGGCGGAAGGGCGGGCGGCTCCCCGGCCTTGCCCACGGACCCGGCATGTCGCGTTTGTCCATGTACCTGCTGCGCCAGATGGTCGGCCCCATTGGCTTGTTCAGCTTCCTGCTGACCAGCGTGATCTGGCTGTCCCAGTCCCTGCGATTGCTGGATCTGGTCATCAATCGGGGCCAGTCGGCCCCCACCTTTGTCTACCTGACAGTCCTGATGCTTCCCAGTCTGCTGGTGGTCATCCTGCCCATCGCGTTCTTCGCCGGCGCCCTCTACGGCCTTCACAAGCTCAATGCCGACAGCGAACTGGTCGTGATGCAGGCTGCCGGATTGAGCCGCAAGCAGATGCTTGTGCCCGTTCTGATCGCCGCCTCGATCGTCATGGCCGCAACCTACCTGAACAGCCTGTACCTCATGCCTCTGGGGCAGAGGCTGATGAAGGAAAAGGAAATCGACATCCGCGCCGACATCGGCGCGGCAATCCTGAACCCCGGACAGTTCAACACGCCCACACAGGGGCTGACCGTCTTCGTACGCGACATTTCGTCCGACGCCAGGATGAAGGGCATTCTGGTTCACGATGATCGCAACCCGCATCTGCCGACAACGTACATCGCCGAAACCGGCGTGCTCGCGCAGACCCCCCTGGGTGCCCGTCTCATCATGGGCGATGGAACGATCGAGCAAACACGCGAAGGCGGCCAATCGCTGTCGGTGCTGAAGTTCAAGAACTACAATTTCGATCTGGAACAATTCAGCAGCGCCCAGCACGAAACGGAACTGAGCACGAGCGAACGCTATCTGCCCGAGCTGCTGTGGCCCAAATTCTCGCGGGATCCGGGCGAGCGCACGCGCAACATATATTTCGCACAGGCCAATGACCGGATATCGGCGCCGCTTTATTGCATCGCGTTCGCCTTCATGGCGTTCGCAGCCGTATCGCATACGCGTCGGGCACGCGGCGCCTATGCATTGCGCCTGACGGTCGTCTCGATCGCTGCCGCGGTGCTTCGCATCATCGGCTACAGTGCTCAGGGCTGGGCCGCGCGACAGCCGGCCCTGTGCGTGTTGTTTTACCTCATTCCGCTTGCGGGCGTGGTGTTTGCCGTCGCGGACATGTCGGGCTTCGACCCCTGGCGATACCTCGATCAGTTCCGGCCGCGTGCGCTGGAGGCCGCAACGTGAGTTGGCCCTGGACTTTGCATGCGTATCTCGCGCGCCAGTTTCTCAGCGGCGTCGGCATCGTGATGTCGCTTTTTCTGTTTCTTACTTTTTCCATCGATTTCGTGGATCTGGTCGACCGCACCGCGGACAAGCGCGTCCCGACCCAGGCCATCGTCGTCATGTGCATTCTTCAGCTTCCCGATCTGGGAATGAAGCTGCTGCCGTTCTCGGTTCTGTTTGGCGGCGTGTTCGGATTTATGCGTCTGTCACGCAGCCACGAGCTGCTCGCGATCCGCGCGGCCGGTTTTTCCGCCTGGAACGTGCTCACCGCGCCGCTCAGCGTCGCCGCGGCGCTCGGCGTGATGGTCGTTCTCCTCTTCACTCCGATCTCGGCCCGCATGCTGGGAGAGTTCTCGCAACTCGAAGCGAAATTCATCCACGGGCAGGCCTCCCAGCTCGCGGTCTCGAGCAATGGTCTCTGGCTCAGACAGGGAAACGCCACCGCCCAGTCCGTCATTCATGCAGACCATGTCGCCAATCAGGGCGTGGATCTGGAAGACGTGATCATCTTTCTTTATGGAGCCAAAGACAGCTTTCTGGGCCGCATCGACGCCAAATCCGCGTCGCTCGGCAGTGGCGTGTGGAATCTCCGCGATGCCTTCGTGAGCAACCAGGACGGCAATCCCAGATCGCACAAAACCTACTCCGTCACGACGACATTGACGCCGGCGCGCATACAGGAGAGCTTTGCGTCGCCCGACACGCTGTCATTCTGGTCCCTGCCCAGCTTCATCGGGGCAGCACGGCGGGCGGGGTTCTCGGCAAACCGCTACCTGCTCTACTTCGATTCGCTTCTGATGATGCCCGCCATGTTCGCTGCGATGGTCCTCATGGCCGCGAGCTTTTCGCTGCGCCTGGCGCGATTGGGCGGAATGGGCCGCGTCGTTCTTCTCGGCGCTCTCTCGGGATTTGGCGTATACTTCTTCAGCAATGTCGCCACCGCGTTCGGCGAGACGGGTGTACTGCCCGTCCCGCTCGCGGCAGCAGCACCAGCCACGGTCGCCATCCTGATCGGATTGCTGCTCGTGTTCCATCATGAGGACGGCTGACGATGCGACCGGCGCGTTTGCACCGCATGATCGCGATCGCGCTGTCGCTCGTTATGGCGACAGCCCCTGGCTTCGTTCGCGCCGACGAACTCAGGCCGGCATCCGGCACGGGCGGCTCTCTTCTCGGGCCGCGCGGCAGTCAGATGATGCTGCGCGCCGACCAGGTGGACTACAATCTCAATACTGCCGTGACGATCGCCCACGGCCATGTCGAGATTGACTATAACGACCGCATCGTCCAGGCCGATCAGGTTGTCTACGACCAGAACAAGGATGTCGTCACGGCCGATGGTCATGTCGTAATGATGGCTCCGGACGGAAACGTCGTATTCGCGACCCATGCCGTCCTGACCGACCAGATGCGCGACGGCGTGATCGAGACCATGTCTGCGCTGATCGGCGCGAACGGCAGGATGGCGTCACCGCGCGCCGTCCGGTCGAACAACGGTGTGCGCATGGTGGCTCAGCCGGGCGTGTTTACACCCTGCAAAGTGTGCAACAAGCCGGGTCAACGAACGCCCCTCTGGTCGGTGAAGGCACAGCGCATTGTCTATGACGAACTCGCGCACCGTATCTATTACCACAACGCCATCATCAACTTCATGGGCGTCCCGGTCGCATACACTCCGTTCTTTACCCATCCGGATCCGACGGTGAAGCATTCGTCGGGCGTGCTGCAGCCGGAAGTGGGTTCGCACACGACCCTCGGGTATTACGTGCGCGTGCCGCTCTACGTCGCGTTCAGCGACTCCCAGGACACGACGGTCGCGCCGCTTGTGACCCAGCATGGCGGCGAACAACTCGAATGGGAATATCGTCAACGGTGGGACGATGGCGGCCTGTGGTGGCAGGCGACCGTCGCCAACGACCCGCATGGCGGCCTCTACGGCAACCTCAACCAGACATACAGTTCGATCTTCGGCGCGGGCATCATACCCGTCGACAGCACGTGGCACGTGGGCTTCGACACGCAGCTCACATCCTATGCGACATATCTTCAGCGCTTCGACCTGACCACCGCTCCCCGTCTGACGAACGACCTGTATCTTGAAGGGATCAACGGGCAGAGCCGGTTCTCGGTTACCGGCTATTTCTTCGAAGGCCTGCAGGCCACGGATAACAACAGCCTCTTTCCCGTCATCCTTCCGCTGGTGGACTACACGTTCGTGCCGCGCAGCGATGTGCTGGGCGGAGATTTTCAGTTCGATCTCAACACGACCGCCGCTTCCACCCGCATCGCGGAAGACGATCAGAGAGCGAGCGCCCAGGCCACGCTACGTTGGCCATTCGTGCTGACGAACGGACAATTGCTGACCATCCAGGCAGAAGCAAAAGGCGACGTCTATCATTTGAGCGATGTCAACGCGCTCGGACCGACGGGCATGTCGAACGACCAATACGTCACGCGCGGTGCGCCCTACATCGCGATGGACTGGCGGTGGCCGTTCGTTTCGCCCGGGATCTGGGGCATGAACGGTTTCGTCATTCAGCCGATCGCACAGGTTCTTGCCGCTCCTTACGGAGACAATCCAAAACAACTCCTGCAACTGAACAATTCCGCCGAAGGCATTCTCAACGGAGACAGCGCCGATTTCGAACTCGACGAAACCAATATTTTCGATTTCGATCGCCTGCCTGGATACGACCTGGTCGAAAGCGGCCCGCGCGCCACGGTGGGCACGGAAATGGAAGCCATCTACCCTTCGGGCTCCGTCGATTTCCTGGTCGGTCAGTCGTACCGTCTGAAGCCCGACCCCGTACTGGCGGAAGTATCCCCGCTCGCCGGCGCCGGATTTGGCAGCCAGACGTCCGATATGGTCAGCCGCCTGTCGATTAACTTTCTGCCCAATATCAGCATCAGCGACCGCGTCGATTTCGACACCAGCAACGAGCAGCTCGCCCGCAACGAAGTCTATCTCGATGCGAATTTCGGCCGCTCTTCCGTCGAAATCGACTATTTGCGCGTACCGCCCGCCGAAGAGCTGCTCGGACTCGACACGCGCGAAGAGGTCAAGGGCCAGGCTCTGATCGGACTGTGGGATTACTGGATCGTCTACGCCGCGGCACAGCGAGATCTCGCGGCGGGGCAGATGATCAGCGAAGAACTTGGGTTGGGCTACCAGGACGAATGCTTTGGCGTCTCCATCTCGTACAGGCGCGACTTCACGCAGTTCCGTGATCTGGTGCCTTCGTCCTCGTGGCTCTTCCGCATCAACCTGTCGCCAAGCGAACCGGCCAATGCACCGGCTCGGATTTTCCCTGCCCACCTTTACTCCGGCGAAGTGCTTTGACGTGTGTGAGAAAATGCCTATTGTCCCCCCGCCGGACGCCTGCGGCAGACCATACGCGGGCTGTGCGGGAACCGAAGACAATACGGTCGAAGACCAGTCCATTGCACAATAGATTATTGATAACAGCCCTGGTTGGCGCCTCCATGCTCGCGGCTACGGCCGCGGGGGTTTCGGCGGCTGCCCAGCAAAGCGCTGCCAGGAAGACCCAGGTTGCCTCCAACGCGCCCGCGAGCGATCAGCCCTCCGCAGCGCAGCTTGCCGGATCGGTTGCGAACAACGGCGACGGCATCGCCGCAATCGTCAACGACACCCCGATCTCGAACTTCGATCTGCAGCAGGGCATGGCGCTGTTCATTGCGATGTCCGGTGTGCGTCCGACGCCGGATGCTCTCAAATCGATTCGCGAGCAGACACTGAAGCAACTCGAAACCGATCGTATCGAGCTCCTCGAAGCACAAAAGAACAATATCTCGGTGTCCGCATCGGATGTGGACAAGGCGATCAACAATCTTCTCACCGACAACCACATGACCATGGAGCAGATGAAGAAGATCCTGTCTGACTCCGGCGTGGAGATGTTGACGTTGCGGTCCTATTTCGCGACGCGCCTGGCATGGTCGAAGACAGTTCAGGACCAATATGGCGACCGGGTTCATGTGTCGAACCAGGATGTCGATGAAGAACTTGCCCGCATCGAGGCCGGCGCGGATAAGCCGAGCTTTCATGTCGCCGAGATTTTTCAGGCAGTCGACGCGCCCGACCAGGACGCGAAGGTCCAGAAAGACATGATGGACCTGTACACTCAGATCCAGCAGGGGGCGCCGTTCTCTGCGGTGGCCCGACAGTTCAGCCAGAATCCTGCGGCCGCGCAGGGAGGCGATCTCGGCTGGGTGCTGCCAGGCCAACTCCCCGTCGAGCTCGATGCGGCGCTCAAGACCATGCATCCGGGCGATGTGAGCCAGCCCATCCGCTCAACCGGCGGCTACTTCATTCTTTATTACCGCGAACGTCAGGAACCTGCCGGCACGAAGATGCCCGAACAACCGCAGGCGGTCGGCCCCTCGGGAACCTTGCCGCTCGCGCGCGTGTTGCTCGCATTGCCGCCTTCCCCGCCCAAAGATTACGTTGCCAAGGCGATGCAGGCGGCTGCCATGATCCGCTCGCATATCGATAGTTGCGATCATCTCCAGCAGGCGATCACGAAGATGCAGGGAGTACAGTTCTTTAATCTTGGCACGATCAAGCTCAACGAGTTGAGCTCGGAAATCCAGACGGCGCTCAGCAAGACGCAGCCCGGCGAAAGCACCCAACCGTTCGGATCGTCGGCTGGCATCGAGATTATTTATCGCTGCGACAAGCCGCCTCCGCAGTTGCGTATCAAGCCGAAGCCGAACCGCGACCAGGTTCAGGAGGAACTTTTCGAGGCGCAGATGGAAGTAGTCGCGCGGCGCTATCTGCGCGACTTGCGCCGCGATGCCGACATCGAGACCCGCTGACGCGCGCGCGCCCATCCTTGTCACAATGGGCGAGCCCGGCGGGGTAGGCCCCGAAGTCGCCGTCGCAGCATTCGATGCGCTGGACGGGATCGCAGGTACACACCCGCTGCGCCTCGTCGGACTTCCCGACGTGTTTCGGGCGCATGCATTGCTTCCCGACGACGCCATTATCGCAAGCTCCGGCGCCGTTCATTGCAGGTCGGGCGTCGCCGATGCGAGCAACGCGCCGGCCGTCATCGCGGCCATCGACCACGCCGTGGCCGAAGCGCTCGGCGGGCGCGCAGCTGCGATCGTCACGGCGCCGATCCACAAGGCGTCGTTGATGCAGGCCGGCTTTGCATTTCCTGGGCACACGGAATATCTGCAGCATCTCACCGGCGCTTCACGGGCGGTGATGATGCTGGCCGGCGGGGGATTGCGCGTCGTACCGCTGACCATTCACCTGCCGCTCGCCGATGTGCCGGGCGCAATCACGAGGGATGCGATCATCGCCACGGCGGAAATTGTGCTGGCCGCACTCGGCCGCGAATTCCAAATCGCCAATCCGAGGCTCGCCATTGCCGGTCTCAATCCGCACGCAGGCGAGGGCAGCAGGCTCGGTCATGCCGAGACAGAGGTGATTGGACCAGCCGCAGATGAATTGCGTGCCCGCGGGTTTGACGTCGTCGGTCCGCTGTCTGCCGACACCATGTTTCACGCGGAAGCGCGCGCGCGGTATGATGCCGCGCTGTGCATGTATCACGATCAGGCGCTGATCCCCATCAAGACTCTCGCATTCTGGGAAGGCGTGAACGTCACACTCGGTCTTCCCATCGTGCGCACCTCGCCCGATCACGGCACGGCATTGGATATCGCGGGCCAGGGCATAGCCGACCCGAGGAGCATGATCGCGGCCATAGAACTCGCCGCAGCGATGGCCGATGCGCGAGCCGTCTGATCCGCTGCCTCCTTTACGGGACGTGATTGCGGCCCACGGGCTCAGCGCCAGAAAATCGCTGGGGCAGAATTTTCTGCTCGATCTCAATCTCACCCGCCGCATCGCGCGCGCCTCGGGGCCGCTCGATGGTACGACGATTTACGAAGTCGGACCCGGACCCGGCGGCCTGACGCGCGCGCTGTTGAGCGAGGGCGCTCGGCGCGTGGTCGCCGTGGAACGCGACGAGCGCTGCCTCAATGCGCTCGCCGACATCGCGCGCGCCTGGCCCGGACAGCTGGACGTCATTTCCGCCGATGCGCTCGACATCGACGAACGCGGGCTGCTTGACGAACATCGTGTCGCCGGCAAGGTCCGCATTGCCGCCAATCTTCCCTACAATGTGGGAACGGCGTTGTTGGTCAAGTGGATGTCGGCGGAGGTCTGGCCACCCTTCTGGCAAAGCCTGACGCTGATGTTTCAGCGCGAAGTCGCCGACCGCATCGTGAGCCCGCCTTGTTCGAAGCACTATGGCCGCCTGTCGGTACTGGTCCAATGGCGCGCGAAACCGAAGATCCTGTTCGACGTCGATCCCCGCGCCTTCACGCCCCAGCCGAAAATCAAATCCTCCATCGTGCGCATCGAGCCGCTGGCAGAACCTGTCGCGCCTGCCCGGCTGGCCGATCTCGAAGCCGTCACCGCGGCCGCATTCGGCCAGAGACGGAAAATGCTGCGCCAGAGCCTGAAACAACTTGTGCCCGATCCGGAAGCCTTGTTGCTGAAGGCGGATATCGATCCGCAGGAACGGCCGGAGCGGCTGACTGTCGCGCAGTTCACACGTATTGCGCGCGCGCACCGCGCGATGGTTGAGAGCGGCGAAGCGGCGTGCGAAACTCTCAAGAGCCGATAACACCAAAGGAGACGCACATGCTCAGTCAGGCCATCATGGAATTCGGTTCGCCGTTGAAGGAAATCGAAATGCCGACGCCCGTGCCCACCGGCACGCAGGTGTTGCTCAAGACGCACAATGCGGGCGTGTGTCACTCCGACGTGCACATCCATGACGGTTATTTCGATCTTGGCGGCGGCAACAAATTACCGCTCGGGTCGATCAAGCTGCCCCACACCATGGGCCACGAGATCGAAGGCGAAGTGGTTGCGGTCGGTCCCGATGTGAAGGGCGTGAAGGTCGGCGACCGCTATGCCGCGTTCCCGTGGATCGGTTGTGGCGCGTGTCCGGCTTGTCTGCGCGGGGAGGAGAACCTCTGCGGCCGGCCGCGCCAGCTCGGCTGCTCCGGCGGCGTGCCCGGCGGATATTCGACGCATGTTCTGGTGCCGCACCCGAAATACCTGCTCGATTACGGCAAGACGCCGGCGGCATTGGCGGCGGCCTATATGTGCTCGGGCCTCACGGCCTTCGGCGCGATGAAGAAGGTCGGCGCGCTTGGACCCGACGACCAGATCGTCGTGCTGGGCGTCGGCGGTGTCGGCATGATGGGCGTGCAGTTCGCCAAGGCGCTTTATGGAAAGGGTCCGATTGCGGCCGACATCGACGACGAAAAACTCGCCGCCGCAAAAAAGGCGGGCGCAAGCGCCGTCTACAACACGAAGGATCCCGACGCGGCCAAGAAGCTTGTCGAGGACACCAAAGGCGGCGCCTTCGCCATTGTCGACTTCGTGGGATCCGAGAAAACCTTTGCGTTCGCCAACGCCGCCGTTCGCAGGGGCGGCAAGATCATCATCGTGGGATTGTTCGGCGGCGCGATGGCCATGCCGCTTCCGCTGTTTCCGATGCGCGCGCTCACCATTACGGGTTCGTTCGTCGGCTCGCTGCCGGAAGCCGAGGAGATGATGGAACTGGTGCGCGCCGGAAAGGTCGATCCCATCCCCGTGCAGACGCGGCCGCTTTCGGACGCCAACAAAACGCTCGATGATCTGCGCCAGGGCAGGATCGTCGGCCGTGTTGTGTTGACGCCGTAACGCGGTTTACGAAACAAGCGCGCGCACGAAATCCGACAGGCCGATCTGCCGGGCGCGCTTGAGCCGCTCGGAAGTCAGGATCGCCGTGATCTTCGCATGTGCGGAGTCGATGTCGTCATTGACGATGACGTAGTCGTACTCCGCCCAATGGCTGATTTCGGCGGCAGCCTTCGCCATGCGCCGGGAGACGACATCGTCCGAATCCTGTGCGCGCGCCTTCAGCCGCCGTTCGAGTTCGGCGTGCGAGGGCGGCAGGATGAATATGCTGACCAGATCCTCGCGCGTGCGCTCTTTGAGTTGCTGGGTACCCTGCCAGTCGATGTCGAAGAGAATGTCGCGTCCGGCCGCCAGCGCATCCGCAACCACTTTCTTGCGCGTGCCATACCGGTGCTCGAACACCGTGGCATATTCGAGAAATTCTCCGGCCGCCATCATGCGATCGAACTCGACATACGAAACGAACTGGTAATCGACGCCGTCGTGTTCGTTGGACCGTTTCGGACGTGTGGTCACGGACACCGAAAGCACAAGGTTGGAATCGCTTGCGAGCAGCTGCTTCGCCAAGGTCGTCTTGCCGGCGCCCGACGGCGAGGACAGAACGAGCATCAATCCGCGCCGTGCGACCGCAGCGCTCATTCGACGTTCTGCGCCTGTTCGCGGAATTGGTCGATGGCAGATTTAAGCGCGAGGCCAATGCGCGTGAGCGCGATGTCGGACGATTTGGAACAGAGGGTATTGGCCTCGCGATTGAATTCCTGCGCCAGGAAATCGAGCTTGCGTCCCGCGGCGTCTTTCGATGCGAGCAGCGCGCGCGCTTCCTGGGCATGAGCCGTGAGGCGGTCGAGCTCTTCCCGTATATCGGCCTTGGCGGCAAGCAATGCGGCCTCTTGGGCGATCCGATCCTCAGAGAGCTCGCGCGATGCGATCAATTCCCGGATCTGCGACAGCAGCTTGTCGCGCAGAGCCGCCGGCTGGGTGGCCGCAACATCACGCGCGTCGTTGGTGAGCGCTTCGATCTCGTCAATCAGCCCCGCCATGATCGTGTGCAGTTTCGCACCCTCGGTCGAGCGCGCACGATTGAGCGCGTCGAACGCCAGGGAGAGACTTTCGAGGACAGCGGCATCGCGCGCCGCTCTTGCGGGTGCATCCAGGGGCAGCATGTCGTCCTGAACGATGACGCCCTTGAGCGCCAGGAGACCGTCGATCCGTGCCGGCGCCAGGCCGGTGTCCGCTGCGACTTCCTGTGCAATCCGAACAGCGGCCGCGAGTGCAGCTGCATCGATCTTCAGCGCGCGCGCGCCTTCGGACGGCTCCGCCGTCAATGTGGCTTGAATGTTGCCGCGGCGAAACCGTTCGTTGGCGAGCACACGCGCCGGGGCCTCGATGCTCTCGAATCCCGCAGGCAGCCTGAGGCGCAGTTCGAGGCCGCGGCCGTTGACGCTCCTGGCTTCCCATCGCCAGCGCTGCGCATCGAGCGCGCCCTGCGCATCGGCAAAACCTGTCATGCTGACGAGGGGCATCCGCGAATCTCGAAAATCAGGTGTCAGGATAGACCGCAAGGCGCCGGAATCAACGCCTCCGGATCAGCGCCTGTCGTGATTCTGGGCGTTTTCGATCTGCCGCCATTTGGCGACATTGCGCTCGTGCTCGGCGATCGACGGTGTGAAGGAATGGCCACCGGTGCCATTCGCAACAAAATACAGATCGTTCGACGTTGCAGGATCGAGAACTGCCGCAATGGCATCCTTACCCGGATTGCAGATCGGCGTCGGCGGCAATCCGCTGATGGCATAGGTGTTGTACGGCGTGTAGCCGTGCAACTCGCTTTCGCGAATGCCGCGTCCCAGAGGATAGCCCTTGGTCAGTCCGTAGATGATCGTGGGATCGGATTCGAGCTTCATTCCCAGCCTCAGCCGGTTGATGAACACAGCCGCGATGTGGCGCCGCTCCTCCGGGATCGAGGTTTCCTTCTCCACGATCGACGCGAGTGTGACCGCTTCCAGAGGCGTGCGGAACGGCAGGTTCGCTGCGTGGCGAGCCCAGGTTTGATTGACGAACAGAACATCAGCTGCATGCATGCGCGCGATGATGTCCGCGCGCGTCATGCCGCGCGTGTAGAGATAGGTCTCGGGCAGCAATGAGCCTTCAGGCGGCACGGGTCCCGAGTCGCCCACAAGCCCCGGATCGTGATCGACAATATCTACAATCATCTGACTCGTAAGACCTTCGGCTGCCGTCATTTTGTGCTGGATCGATTTGCCGGAGATGAGGATCGCAGCGACGTCGTCCATGCTGGCGCGAGAGGGGATCGCATATTCGCCCGCCTTCAAATCTGTTCCCTCGCTGCGCAGGCGGACTCCAAGGGCGAACAACAATCCGTTGCGTATGACGCCCGCGCTCTCCAACTTGTGCGAGATCGACAGAAGTCGTTCGCCCGATGCCACAAGAACAACCGTTCCCGCGCTGCCGTTCCTCGCCGTGGGTCCGGGTGCCGTGAAATTGTAGCGCTCGAACAGATATGCGCCAGCGGCGATCGCGGCCAGAACGAAAACGAATGAGAGAAAGCGCGCCATATTGCCGACCTGTTCAACGCCTGCGAATGCCGACCGACATCATCGCGCGATCACTCTATCATTATCATTGCGCGACGGCGCCGACGATGAGCGCAGCGTTCGTGCCGCCGAAACCGAAGGAATTCGACATGGCAATCTTCACATCGCGCTTGCGCGCGGTATGCGGAACAAGGTCGAGGCGCGCCTCGACGTCCGGATTGTCGAGATTAATGGTGGGCGGAACGATCTGGTCGCGGATGGCGAGCAGGCAGAAAATCGCTTCCACCGCGCCGGCCGCGCCCAGCAGGTGGCCGATCGCGGATTTCGTCGACGACATCGAAACTCCGCCGGCGGCGTTGCCGAGCAGGCGCTCCACGGCGGCAAGCTCGATGCCGTCCGCCATGGTCGAGGTGCCGTGCGCATTGACGTAGTCGATGTCGGACACGTCGTAGCCGGACCGCTTCAACGCCATCTTCATCGCGCGGAATCCACCGTCACCGTCTTCGGATGGCGCAGTGATATGATACGCATCGCCCGACAAACCGTATCCCTTGATTTCTCCGTAGATCTTCGCGCCTCGCGCCTTGGCGTGCTCGTACTCTTCGAGCATCACCACGCCGGCGCCCTCGCCCATGACGAACCCGTCGCGATCCTTGTCGTACGGCCGCGATGCCCTCTCCGGTGTGTCGTTAAAGTTCGTCGACAATGCGCGGCAGGCTGCGAAACCCGCCATGCCCAACCGCGAGATGGCCGCTTCCGCGCCGCCGGCCAGCATCACATCGGCGTCGTCGAGCATGATGAGCCGCGCGGCATCGCCGATCGCGTGCGCGCCGGTCGCACAGGCCGTTACCACGGCGTGATTCGGACCCTTGTAGCCGAAGCGGATCGATGCGTAGCCCGAAACGAGATTGATCAGGCGTCCCGGAATAAAAAACGGACTGAGTTTCCGCGGTCCCTTTTCATGCACGAGAATGGCTGCTTCCTCGATGCCCGAAAGACCACCGATGCCTGATCCGATCAAGACGCCGGTGCGGCAGCGTTCTTCCTCGTCCTTGGGAACATAACCCGAATCCGTCACCGCCTGCTGCGCGGCCGCCAGACCGAAGATGATGAAGTCGTCGACGCGCCGCTGCTCTTTGGGGTCGACCCATTGATCGGCATTGAACGTACCGGCGGTCCCATCGCCGCGCGGAACGCTGCACGCGATACGTGCGGGAAGATCGTCCACCTTAAACGTGGTGATCGGCCGTGCACCCGATTTCGAGTCAAGAATCTGCGCCCACGTCTCTTCGACGCCGCAGGCCAGCGGCGTGACGAGGCCCAGCCCTGTGACGACAACTCTGCGCATGGTGATGAGGCCTTGGCCCCGAAACCCGGGATCAGCCCTGCGATTTGTCGATGAACTTCACCGCATCGCCGACCGTGACGATCGATTCCGCGGCATCATCAGGAATCTCGATACCGAACTCTTCCTCGAAGGCCATGACCAACTCGACGGTGTCGAGGCTGTCCGCTCCGAGGTCTTCGATAAAGGACGCGTTGTCCGTGACCTTGTCGGCATCCACGTTCAGATGCTCGACCACGATCTTCTTCACGCGTTCTGCAGTATCGCTCATGTGTATCCAAAACCTCTCGTTCGTTCCCGCCGCGACTGTTAACCAGCCGTCCGCGGCCCCGGCCCCGCCAAACTGTTGCGCGAGACCGGGTGATTTCCGCTTGGTAACACAAAGCTCCGGGTCCCGCTACAAGCGGTTCAAGTTATTGATTCTACAGTCAGATCATCGCCATTCCGCCGTTGACGTGAAGGGTCTGACCCGTCACATAGCCTGCTTCCTCGCTTGCCAGATAGACGGCCGCGGCCGCGATTTCCTCCGACGCGCCCATCCGGCCGGCAGGAATACGCGCCAGCAGCTGTCCCTTCTGGCCTTCGTTTAGCACATCGGTCATGGCTGTCGTGATGAAGCCGGGCGCGATGCAATTGGCCGTGATGTTGCGGCTGGCGACTTCCGCCGCGAGCGATTTCGTCATGCCCACAAGCCCGGCTTTCGCCGCGGCATAATTTCCCTGACCGGGGTTGCCCGTGGTGCCGACTACGGACGTGACGGAGATAATTCTGCCCCAGCGCTTCTTCATCATGCCGCGCAGCACTGCGCGCGAAAGGCGGAACGCGGCCGTCAGATTGACAGCAATGACCGTGTCCCACTCATCGTCTTTCATCCGCATGAAAAGATTGTCGCGCGTGATGCCGGCGTTGTTTACGAGAATGTCGATAGGGCCCGCAGAAGCTTCCGCAGTTTTCGGCAATGCTTCCACGGAAGCGCTGTCGGCGAGATTGCAGAGCACGACGTGCGTCCGTTCGCCGAGCTCGGCTTTCAGTGCCTGCAAAGCGTCTTCGCGCGTGCCTGAGAGTACGACACTCGCACCGCGGCTGTAGAGCGCCGTGGCGATGGCGCCGCCGATACCGCCGCTTGCGCCGGTCACCAGGGCTGTTTTTCCCGCAAGGTCGAACATCACAGCGCCTTCGCGAAGGTTTCGATGTCGGCCGGTGTGTCGAGCGACACGGTCTGCAAATCGCGGTCGATGCGTTTGACCATTCCCGTCAACACCTTGTTGCCGCCGCATTCCACGGTGGTGTCGACGCCATGATGGCGAAACGTCAGGACGCTCTCGCGCCAGCGCACGCGGTTCGTCACCTGCTCGACCAGCAGACGGCGGATGGTCTCCGGCTCGTTGATTTCCGCGGCCGTCACATTGGCGACGACGGGTGCCGCCGGCGGGCGGATCGTCACCTGCGACAGCGCCTCTCGCATCGCATCTGCTGCGGGCTGCATCATCGGGCAGTGAAACGGTGCGCTTACGGCGAGCATCATGGCGCGCTTGGCGCCTTTGCTCTTCGCGATGTCGCCGGCGCGTTCGACCGTCTCCTTCGTTCCGGAAATGACGACCTGGCCGGGCGCATTGTCGTTGGCGACAACGCAAACGCCACCCAGGGCAGACGCTTCTTTGGCAGCCGCTTCTGCATCGGCGATTTCAATACCCAGCAGCGCGCTCATCGCGCCTTCGCCCGGCGGCACGGCCTTCTGCATTGCTTGTCCGCGCAGCTTCAGAAGCTTTGCCGCGTCGCTGAGCGTGAACGCCCCCGTTGCCGCCAGCGCCGAGTATTCGCCCAGCGAGTGGCCGGCGACGAGTCGCGCATGCCGCGCCAGATCGAGGCCGCCTTCCCGCTCGAGCACGCGGATTACGGCGAGACTGGCCGCCATGATCGCGGGCTGCGCATTTTCTGTGAGCATCAAATCGATTTCGGGACCTTCCCACATCAGTTTGGAGAGATTCTGGCGAAGTGCTTCGTCGATCTCTTCGAAAACCTCGCGGGCCGGCGCGAAGGCTTCGGCCAGCGGGCGGCCCATGCCCACTGCGTGACTGCCCTGGCCGGGAAAGATGAATGCGCGGGTCATGGTCGATCCGAAATCGGGCGGGAGACAAATCAATCGACGGGTGCCGAGTCAAGCTGAGCGGCCTATCCCCGGCCGATTTGCAGCGATTTACCCCGCCTTACCTTCCTCAAGCGTCCTAAGACGTTGAAACACTGCGATATTTTTTCAACCGCACCCGGTTCAGAAAAACTTTCCTGCGTTTTTCCCTGCGGCGGGAAAGCGGCCCCGAATGCAAGCGTGAAGCGAAATGCTTTGCGCCCAATTCGCCGCGACGGCTTTATTGAGAAGATATACATATTTGGATGTTTGTCAATCCAATTCGGTAATAATTAGGCGGCTGCCTCCTGGCCGTATCGGCGATCCGCCAATGTCGTTTCCACGCTGTCACCTGCCTTCATTTTCGACCGGCAAAAGTCGCATTGAGAATACAGTCGTGATCCGCACGCCGATGGCCGCGCGACGGACCGTTCAATGCGGCTGTTGAGCCGACGACGGCTGGCCAGGCGTCTGAGGCGCCGCGCCCTGCTGGTCCTGCTTCTTTTCCTGGCGCGATGCCTTTTTCTCCGCGAGGAATGCGCTGCAGGTCTGCGACAGCTTCGCCTTGTTCTGTTTGATGCACTGATGCTTGTCTTTTTTTGTCTGCGCCGTGGGACAAAATTGCTGGATGTCCGCACCGCACGCCTGATCGAACTTACCCGGCGTGGCAGCCGCGCCGGGAGGCGGCGCGCCGGTTTGAGCCGCAGCGGCGCCGCCCAATACGAGCATGATCGCGAACGCGGTAAACGGGACCTTCATGGGTTGTTTCCTTATCATTTCCGGGAAGGTACGAACTCTATCCATCAAGGCGACGGCACGCGATCAGGCGTCCGCCTACAGCGTTCCAACTATTGCCTTGCAACCGTTCAGCCGTTGCGGTCGCCGTCGCCATGCCCATCCATGCGATGGCCGCGATCCATGCCGTGATGATGGAGTCCGTGACGGTGGGCGCACTCGTCAAACGCGACTTTCTGTTCGGCGCTCAACGACTGATAAAACGCTTCGAGCGCAGGACGCTGCGCCTGAAGGTCATGCAACCTTGCCGACAGCATCTTCTCGGCCATGGATTCGCGGTCGAGCGCCGTCAGGGAGTGATGTGCTTCGGGGGGGTGTGCGAGGCAGGACTGTTGCCGGTCGCGCGCGCCGGACAACACGGCGTCGCGCCAGCGATTGAATGCCGAACGCTGCTCGGCGGTGACACCGGTCTTGGCTTCGAGGTAGGCGAGACGGCCCGCCGCCGTTGCGTAATGATCCGTACACATCTTCTGGTGCCACGCCGCCATCTGTTCCGGGCCAGGCTTCTGCCAGTGATGCATCATGCCCGGCCCCTGTGGAGCCTGGCTCTGCGCGAGAGCCCCGGCTGAAGCCAGCATGGCGCCCAGTGCGATACCAACGATGCGATGCGATGACATGGGAGAATCCTTTGTTGCAACAAATCCGGGCTGGAAAATAGACGATGGACATCCGGGAAGTTTGGCGAGCGCCGCGTCCAGTCGTACTTTTCTGTGTTGTGACCTCATCACCGCGACACTTTGATACAATTTGACAAACTTGCCGGCGCGAGTGCCCGGACAATTTCCCGCGTGATTCGTGGGAGAGCGTCTGCGCCGTGCCCGATTCCCTGGCCGTCCGGGCAGCCTTCGCCCAACCGGACAACAATGGCGAGTTCACGGGAGAGTTCGGCGCGTATCTCGCCGAGTTGAGCGCGCGACGCGGCGCCGTGGTCTTTACCTTTCCGCCCAAGGCTGCCGGTACGTTTCTGCGAACGGCAGCGATCACCGCCATCGACGGACAACTGATGCGCATCGCCCACGCTCAAGGCGGACGCGACGGCCAACCCTACCTGCCTCTGCTTGTGGGTTACTACAGCGGGCTGATGGGCGAAAAAACGCTCGTTACGCACATCCACATGCTGGCACTGCCCGCCAACCGGCGCCTGATCGAAGTCTTCGATTTACGGCCCATCGCCATGATGCGCTCCATTCCAGACATGCTCGCGTCATACTGGGACATGCTGGA
>JBEKLN010000005.1:0-136349 GCA_050010175.1 Rhizomicrobium sp. | reverse complement strand
GTCAACGCTTATGAGTAAGTCAATGGCTCTCGCCCCTGTGACGCACGACTGAAAATGCCGCTACTCAAACCAGCGGTGGCCGCTGCGTTCGATCAACCGGTTCGCATCGGCGGGTCCCCAGCTGCCGGCGGCATAGGGCCTGGGCACGACGCAATACTCTCTCCAGCCGGCGATGATTGCGTCGATCCAGGTCCAGGCCGCTTCCGCTTCGTCGCGGCGCACGAACAGCGTCGACTTGTTGTGCACGGCTTCCAGCAGCAGCCGTTCATAAGCAATGCGGCGGCGGGCGCGGAACGCTTCGTCGAGACTAAGATTGAGCGCCAGCGGCTTCAGCTGCATGCCATTCTGTTCCAGGCTGGGGGTCTTGTTCATCAGCAGAAGCGAGATTCGTTCTTCCGGCTGAAGCCGGATGGTCAGACGGTTCGCAAGCAGTTCATTGCCGTCGAAGATCGAGTGCGGCACGCCGCGAAACTGAATGACGATTTCTGACGAGCGTTCCGGCAGGCGCTTTCCCGTGCGCAGGTAGAACGGTACGCCGGCCCACCGCCAGTTGTCGATGTTGGCCGAGATCGCAACATAGGTTTCAGTGGTGCTGGGATGCCCGCCGGACTCTTCCGCATATCCGGGCTCGCGATACCCGCCGATGGAACCGGCGCCGTATTGGCCACGCGTGGTTTTCGCCTCGACGTCGCGCCCCGCAATCGGGCGCAACGAACGCAGGACCTTCACCTTCTCATTGCGCACGGAATCTGCATCGAGGCTCGCAGGCGGTTCCATGGCGACGAGCGCGAGCAGCTGCAACAGGTGGTTCTGCACCATGTCGCGGATGGCGCCGTAGTCGTCGTAATAGGGCCAGCGATCTTCGACGCCGACCGTTTCCGCAACTGTGATCTGCACCTGCTCGATGGAGACTTTGTTCCACAGGGGTTCGAAGAAGGTATTGGCGAAGCGGAGTGCCAGAAGGTTCTGGACAGCTTCCTTGCCGAGATAATGGTCGACCCGGAAGATACGGCTTTCGGAGATGAAGGTCTCTGCAAGACAGTCGTTGATCTTGCGGCAGCTCTGAAGATCGTGCCCGATCGGTTTTTCCACGATGACCCGCGACGTATCCGGCACCAGGGCGGCCGCCTTGAGATTGCCGCAGATCGCCCCGTAGTAGCTCGGCGAGGTCGACAGATAGTAGAGAACCTCGCCGGCATTCGCGACCGCGGGGTTGAGTGCGGCAAACGAATCCGGTTTAGTGGCGTCGACCGCAGCGTGCGACAGACGCTCGCGAAACCGCTCCCAGATTTCATCCGACAAAAGATCGCCGGCGCGCTCGCGGATCGCCCTCCGTATGCGCTCCTGAAAATCGCCCCGGTCGATCGGAGCGCGCGAGCACCCAACGATCAACAGTCCATCCGGCAACAGTCCGTCGTGCTCGAGGAAATAGAGCGACGGATAGAGCATCCGCTGGGCGAGATCGCCGGTGGCGCCGAAGAGGACGAGAACCTGATGAGCGGTCATGGGTCAGGAATTGATTTGAGGGAGCACCATGAAGGAAGAACACACGAAACCGACAAATGGACGCGTACCGGGTGCGGGGTCAAGCGAAAGGAGATCATAACGTGATCGAAGACGACTATGTTCCATCGCGCGCGGGGAAGGCGAGTGACCGGTTCATTGTATTGACCGGCTGTTCGGGTTCGGGAAAATCGAGCCTTCTGAACGCGCTGGCGCGGCGCGGCTACGCCGTGGTTCCCGAACCGGGACGTCAGGTCATCCGCGAACAGAACTACATCGGCGGTGACGCCACGCCTGGAGACAATCCGGTCAAGTTCCTCGAGTTTACGATTTCCCGCACCATGCATCAGATGATCTGTGCGGCATCGACACGATCTTACGTATTTTTCGACCGTTCGATCATTGATCAGCTCGGCGGTTTTGTTGTTTTGGCGAGGGAAATTCCGGTTCACCTCGAAAAGGCGGCCGACGTCTTCCGCTATCATCGTCGCGTCTTTGTCATGCCGCCCTGGCGCGATATCTTTCGTAACGACGCCGAACGCACGCACGGATTCGAAGATGCGGTCCGCATGTATGGCGTGCAGATGAAGGCCTACGAACGATTCGGTTACGAACTGGTGCTCCTGCCGCAGACGACCGTCGAGGAACGCGCAGACTTCGTTCTGCGATCTCTGCCGCCGCTCTAATCAGGTGACGCGGACCATGAGCTTGCCGCGGTTTTTGCCGGCAAACATGCCGGCCAGCGCCGTAGGCATTTGCTCAAATCCTTCGACGATATCGACCGGCGCCTTGAGTTTTCGCTGTTCGAGCCACGCGGCGAGCGCGGTTTCTGCCTGTTCCCGGCGGTGGTAGAAATCCATCACCACGAATCCTTCCATGCGGATACGCTTGGTGACGAGGAAACCCGGCACGCCCATGGGCCCGCCGCCGGGCGTTTCGGCATCGTATTGGGAGACGTTTCCGCAACACGCGACCCGGCCCCATAAGTTCATCCGCGCGAGCGCGGCTTCGAGAACCTCGCCTCCCGTATTGTCGAAATAGACGTCGATGCCTTCCGGGCAGACGGCCTTCAGCTGTCGCGCGATGCCACCCTGCTTGTAATCGATGGCGGCATCGAAACCGAGTTCGTCGGTCAGCCAGGCGCACTTCTCAGAGCCACCTGTCGTGCCGACCACCCGGCAGCCCGCGATTCGCGCGACCTGTCCAGCGATCGATCCGACTGCGCCCGCCGCGCCCGATACGAGCACGGTCTCGCCGGGCCGCGGCTTGCCCACATCGAGCATGCCGAAATAGGCGGTCAGGCCCGTAATGCCGAGCACGCCAAGAATGTGCTCGGGCGCGTGTTTCTGGTCGTGCTTGGTGAGGCGGGATGCGGGAACGGCGATGTACTCTTGCCATCCAAATTCGCCGCTCACTCTCTCGCCAGCCTGGAATTTGGGCGAGTTCGACGAAACGACCTCGCCCAATCCCCAGCCGGCCATGATGTCTCCGGGCTGCAACTGCGAACGGTAAGTGCGTCCCGCCATCCAGGCGCGGCTGGCGGGATCGATGGAGAGCAAGTTCGTCCGCACGAGCACCTCGCCTGCGGCAGCCTGCGGCATGGCGACTTCGCGCAATTCGAAATGCTCCGGACCCACATGGCCGCTGGGTTTCTGGACATAAATCCACTGCCTGTTTTTGGTCACCGCAGCTGCTCCCTTTTCTGTCGTTGCGCTCAGTGTACTCGGGCGCGAGGGCAATCAAAATGCCGCAAGGCACACGCCGGCCGCCACGACGAGCGCGGCAATGCCCTTTCGGGCAAGGTTTCCAGGCGAGAGATCTTCGCGGCCCAGCCACGGCGCAACATAGGTAAGGAGCACACCGAACCCGAACACGAACAGCGTTGTCGTCGAGGATATGGCCGAGACAACCGCAACCGGCGCCAGCAGGGAGGCAAAGCGTACACCGAGCCCCCCACCCAGGTTGATCAGTTCGTTGGCGGCGTTGACCCCGAGAAGGGCACTGGTGTTCGTTCTCAGGAGCCGGGCGAACTGGCGCCGATACGAGGGTATGACGAGGATGCCGGCGCCGAACAGCGCTTCGCCGACGAACATCCAGAACGTTGTACTCCAGAATTCGTCGCGCACGACGAAGTATTTGAAGATGACCGACGCCAGCGCCACGACAAAGGTTGCCGCGAGCATGAGTGCGATCAACCTCCCGCCTGCACGCGCGCCATGCAAGCCGCGAACGGATAGCAACAGCGCGCCCGTCACGATCAGTCCAACGCCCACGAGTTTCCGAACCGTGAGCGCCTCGCCAAGCAGCAGATAGCCCAGGATCAGCGTGAACACGGTCGACGCCTGAAACAGGGGCGCAATGACGGATGCTTCCGTCGTCTGGATCGCGCGCAGGTAGAACAACATTGCGCCCATGTAGAGGATGCCCGATGTTGCCATTACGGCGATGCTGGTCGAATCGAGTGCAAGCGCGTGTGGCTGCAGCACCGCAATGAATGGCAGCATGACAAGGCCGATTACGGCCGTGAACACCATCAGCACGGCTGTATCGGCGTTCTGGAAGTAGCGGTCGACAAGATACTTGTCGATATGCGCGGAGGCAGCCCACAACACCGGACCAGAGAACGCGAAAATCAGCTACATGGTTTGAATGCGTGCACGATGGCGTCAGTCGCGCGTCTTTGCTTCGCGGTGCATCCACGGAAGCATCACGCCGATCGGCACGATCCACAGCGTGCCCGACAACGCGTAATATACAAACTCAGCCAGGGCGCTGGCGCGCGGCAGTAGATGCACCCCGATTCCCATCGCGACGAGCGCATAGACCGGAATCCAGATCACAATGACAAAAGCGCCGATGAGCTTTTTGGCGTGGGGAGACACGATGTGGCCGCAGCTGAAGTGACGAAGTGTCAGTAACCGGATTGTGTCTGACAGGTAAAGTCAAGCCATTGTATCATGAATAAATTGGATCGCTGCGGACCTTTCAGGGTTGGCGAGGCGCTATTCCTGACAGGCTCTGCTGCGGCAAACAGCTTGGGAGGGATTTCTCATGCAAGTGGAGCGCATGTCGGTGGCGGCCGCACCGGCACAGAAACGACTGGTGTCGATCATGCTCGTCGCTGCAATTCACATCGTGGCGATTTACGCGCTGCTCGTCGCATTGAAGCCGGGATTGTTTGCGCCGATACACCGGGATCCGATCACCTACGTACCGACGAATCCTGCTCCGCCTCCGCCGCGGCCCCGCATCGACATTCATCCACGCCTCATCGATCCATCTGCCCCGCCCATTCCCCACCCACCGCAACCGTGGCTCAACCCGGATGACCACAATCCGACGATTTCGAATCCTCCTCCGGGTGGTTCGGGAACCGGAACACCCCTTGCGCAGCCGCCGCTTCCGGTCAGCGTGCCCGCTCGCGGAATCACAGCAACTCACACCATCCCGGCCTATCCGCCGATTGCCGCGCGGCTGAACGAACAGGGAAGTGTCCGCCTCATGTTGCACATTGATGAGCAGGGCTATGTCGTTGACGCGATGGTCATCGGCTCGAGCGGGTTTCAGGCGCTCGACGCCGCAGCCGTCGTCTGGGTCAAGGAGCATTGGCGCTATCAGCCGGCAACACGCGACGGAATGCCCGTGCCGGCGTCGACCGAAGCGATCGTGACGTTCCGGCTGACCAGCCGCCGGGGCTGACGGATCGCCGCCGCGCCGTGCAAACGGCGCGTCTGGCCGCATGGACGGACGTGCGGCCAGACGCTATCAGGCGGCGATGGCGGCGTTAGTCCAAACTCCCGCAGTGTCTCCCGCCAACGGCCGCGCGGTCGGTTACTGGTTGATCGCGGTCGCACTGCTCATCGCCGCGATGGTGACCGTCGGCGGCCTGACGCGCCTCACTGGTTCAGGGCTCTCGATCACGGAATGGCATCCTGTGACCGGCGCCGTGCCTCCGCTGAGCAATCAGGCGTGGCAGGCCGAGTTCGCGAAGTATCAGCATATCCCGCAATACCGGTTCGAGAACCGCGGCATGAGCGTGTCCGAGTTCAAGACGATCTACTGGTGGGAATGGACGCATCGCCTGTTGGGACGCCTGATCGGCTTCGTGTTCCTGCTGCCGATGCTGTTCTTCATCGCGACAGGCGCCATCGCGCGCGCCGGAATCCCCCGTATGCTCGTTCTTTTCGCGCTGGGCGGCCTGCAGGGATTCGTCGGCTGGTGGATGGTGGAGAGCGGGCTCGAGACGCGGGTCTCCGTGAGCCAGTACCGCCTCGCGATTCATCTCGGAGTAGCGCTCGTACTTTTCGCAGCGATCGTGTGGACGGCGCTGGAATACCTCTTTCCTCGCCCGTTCGCGGGGGACGTCCGGCTGCAGGCCGGGGAGGGGGGACAGGTTGTTTCGAATTCCCCCCTCCGGCTCGCCGCGCTTCGCTTGTTCACCACCTCCCCCGTAAGCGGGGGAGGAAAGTTTGCATTGATTTTCGTAGCTCTGGTTTATTTCCAGATGCTGCTCGGCGCGCTGGTGGCGGGACTGCATGCGGGACTGGTCTACAACACCTGGCCGTCGATGAACGGGCGCGTGTTTCCCGAACATGCGTTCGCGCCGAAACCCTGGTGGCTCAGCTTCTTCGAAAATGACGGGCTGGCGCAATTCGATCATCGCCTGGGTGCCTATCTGATTGCTGCGGGCGCCGTGTGGCTGTGGGTACGAAGCCGAAAGCTTGCCGCGCGCGTGCGGGTGAGCGCCGACGTCGTTCTCGCAGTAACGATTGTGCAGGTGACGCTCGGAATCGTAACGCTGCTCAACCAGGCTCCCGTTGCGCTGGCCGCACTGCACCAGGCGACCGCCGTCGCGCTGCTCACAGCTGCACTCTGGCACGCGTTCGAGTGGTCGCGCGCCCCTCAGCCCGCAGTCGTCAGCGCCTGATCGAGATCGGCGATGATATCTTCGGCGTTCTCGATGCCGATGGACAGCCGCACAACGTCCGGGCCGGCGCCTGCGGCCTTCTTCTGCTCTTCGTTCAGCTGGCGATGTGTCGTCGATGCCGGATGGATGATCAGGCTGCGCGTGTCGCCGACATTGGCCAGATGGCTGAACAGCGTCACACCGTTGACCAGCGCCACACCGGCTTCGTAGCCGCCCTTCACGCCGAAGGTGAACACGGAGCCCGCGCCCTTCGGACAATAGGTGCGATGCAAATTGTAGGACGGATCGTCCTCGAGCCCGGCATAGTTCACCCAGGCAACCCTGGGATCGTTCTTGAGCCAGCGCGCCACCGTCAGCGCGTTGTCGCAGTGCTTCTGCATGCGCAACGGCAGCGTCTCGATGCCGGTCAGCACCAAAAACGCATTCATCGGCGACAGCGCCGGTCCGAGATCGCGCAAGCCCAGGACGCGGCAGGCGATGGCGTACGCCATGTCGCCAAACGTCTCCCACAGCCGCATGCCGTGATAGGACGGGCAGGGCTCCGACAGCGTGGGATACTTGCCGCTGCCCCAGTCGAACTTGCCGCTGTCAACGATCACGCCGGCAATCGAATTGCCATGGCCGCCGAGGAATTTCGTCGCCGAGTGCAGGACGATGTCCGCGCCCCATTCGATGGGCCGGATGAGATAGGGCGAGGCCAGCGTGTTGTCGACGATAAGCGGCACGCCCGCCTTCTTTGCCACACCGGCAATGGCTTCGATGTCGGTGACGATGCCGCCGGGATTGGCGATACTCTCGATGAAGATCGCCTTCGTCTTCGGCGTGATCGCGTCGCGAAACGATTCGGGCTTGCGCGTGTCGGCCCATTTCACGTGCCAGTCAAATTTGGCGAAACCCTGGCTGAATTGATTGATGGAGCCGCCGTAAAGCTGGCGCGCGGCGACGATCTCGTCGCCGGGGTTCATCAGCGTGTGCAGGGCAATCAGCTGCGCGGCATGCCCGGATGCGACGGCCAGTCCCGCGCGCCCGCCTTCCAGCGCCGCCACGCGCTCCTCGAGCACGGCGTTGGTGGGATTCATGATGCGCGAGTAGATGTTGCCGAAGACCTGCAGGTTGAAGAGCGCAGCGGCGTGATCGGCATCTTCGAAGACGAACGACGTCGTTTGGTAGATTGGCGTGGCGCGTGCGCCGGTGGCCGGATCGGGTTGCGCGCCCGCATGCACGCTCAGCGTATTGAAGCCGTAGTCGCTCATCAGATGTTTCCCCTATTCTCTATCGGGTCAGTATGGATAAGGCCGGTCCATGCGTCCAGCCTGAACTTATAGACAAACGCAATCGTTAGAACGACAGCTTTCCATAGAGATCGTCGTACGGAACCATGACATGCGTGCGATAGGCCTCGCGCTCCTGAAGCCGCGCATACCACGCTTCGACATTGGGAAGTTCGGGCCTGTCGATTTGAAGGCTGTAGTAGCGGTAGAGCTGCGCGCCGGCGGGAATGTCGCCGAAGCTCAGACGATCGCCGCCAATGAAGGCGCGGCCTTCCAGATGACGATCGAGCAGCTTGAACAGAATGGCGCTCCTCGCAATGCCCTGCCGGATCACCTTCCAGTTCCGCTGGCCTTCCGGCGTGCGATAGAAGCTCCAGAACACCCCGCCGATGAAGGCCGGCTGCAGATCGGCCAGAGTCCAGTCCGTCCACATGTCGATGCGCGCGCGTGTGGCCACATCCTCCGGCCACAAAGTTCCAGCGCCGTACTTCGCGGCGAGATAGCGCACGATGGCATGGCTCTCCCAGACGATGGTTCCGTCGTCGTCGATCACCGGCACGCGCCGGTTGGGATTGAGGTCGCCGAATTCGTCGGTGTCGAGCCCGCCGAACGTGCCGCCCGCATCGATGCGCTCGTGAGCGAGCCCGAGCTCGGCCACGGCCCACATCGCCTTCTGCACGTTGATGGAATTCGTGCGTCCCCAGATGCGCAGCATGTCAAACCCGCTTCAGCGAGCCGCCCTTGGAGAACAGGAGCGGCTTGCGGTTGTCGATCACCTTGCGGTTGATCCCCATCCAGCTGATTTCGCCGGAGAGCCGTCCGTATTCGATTTTCGGGCAGCGGTCCATCACGACATTGAGGCCCGCCTCGCGCGCCAGCGTTTCAGCCTCTTCGCTGATCACGCCAAGCTGCATCCAAATGGTCTTGAGCCCGAGGCGATCCTTTTCCGCGATCGCTTCGCGCACGATGCCGGGTGCTGCATCGGGGCTACGGAAAATATCCACCATGTCGATCGGCGCGGGCACGTCCTTCAGCGAGGCATAGACCGTTTGTCCGAGAATCTCCTTGCCCGCCAGTCCGGGATTGACGGGCCGGATCAGGAATCCCTTGTCGAGCAGATACTTCATCGCGAAGTAGCTCGGCCGCATGTCGTTGCCGCTGGCGCCGACCATCGCGATGGTCTTGGTCGAGCGGAGAATGGATTTGATGAACTCGTCGGAGTAGTGGGGCATGGGCGTTGGTCGTACCGTTCCTTCGTCCCACATTGTCATGGCCCGCGACTGCGGGCCACCCAGTTTATGCAGCCAACCGCTGAGACAAAAAAAGACGTCGCGCCCTAATTTGTGTAACCCGCAAATCCAAAGTGCGGGCCGTAGCCAGCGCAGTCGCGGGCTATGACAGTTGATGGGGAGAAAGCGCCATTCACTCCGGCCATTTGGGTTCGCGCTTTTCGACGAAGGCGCAGATGCCTTCCTCGGCTTCGGCGGCCAGCATGTTTTCTGTCATCACCTGCGAGGCGTAGTCATAGGCCGCGCCCAATCCCATCTCGAGCTGGTTGTAGAACGCTTCCTTGCCGATCTTGACGGTCGCAACGGGCTTCGACGCGATCTGTTGGGCGAGCGACATGGCCGACGCCGGAAGCGCTTCAGAATCGACGACCCGGTTGATAAGGCCAATGCGGCGCGCCTCTTTGGCGGAGATCATCTCGCCGGTCAGCAGCATCTCCATCGCCGCTTTGCGCGACACATTGCGCGACAGGGCTACCATGGGCGTCGAGCAGAACAGTCCGATGTTGACGCCCGGCGTTGCAAATCGCGCAACGGAGGAGGCGACCGCAAGATCGCAGCTCGCCACCAGCTGGCAGCCTGCGGCCGTGGCGATGCCCTGCACCTGTGCGATCACCGGCACGGGGTGGCGCACGATGGTCTGCATCAGTCTGGAGCATTGTGCGAACAGCGCCGCGAATGCCGCCTTGCCGTTGTCGGCGTCGTTGCGATGTGCCGTCATCTCCTTGAGGTCGTGACCGGAGGAAAAAGCGGGTCCCTCGGCGCCCAGGACGATGGCGCGGACAGAGGGGTCTTCTCCTGCTTCGTCGAGTGCGGATTGCAGCGCCGCCATCAGCTCTTCGCTGAGCGCGTTGCGGGCGGCGGTGCGGTTCATCGTCAATCGAAGTACAGCGCCTTCGCGATGGACCAGGACGAGAGGAGGTGAAGCGGGCACATTCATGGGGGCAATTTAGGGTGTTTCATGTGCTTTGGCATCACCATCGAACGAGATGATGGTCCGATCTTTCCTCCCCCCGACGCGCAGCGTTTGGGGGAGCGGGACCGCGCAGCGGTGGAGGGGGCAGCCACGCCTGCGATGCTGGGGATCGCCCCCTCCGTCTCGCACGGACTGAGGTCCGTGCGATCCGCCTCTCCCATTTGCGTTGCAAACGGGGGAGGAAAGCGTGGTGACGCCAAATCGGCTATTAGTGGTGGTATTATAATACCGTATACAAAAAGCGTTTGAAAATCCGGCACTTTCGCTTGACCGCCTCCACCCAAACCCGTATACGCCGCGCCGGACTTACAGATACCACACTCCCCACCGGAGACCGCTTATGAAAACCTACTCGGCCAAGCCGTCCGAGATCGAGAAGAAGTGGATCATCATCGATGCCGAAGGGCTGGTGGTGGGCCGGCTGGCGTCGATCATCGCACTCAGACTGCGCGGCAAGCACAAGCCCGGTTTCACGCCGCACATGGATTGCGGCGACAACGTCATCGTCGTCAACGCAGCGAAGGTGCTGCTCACCGGCGACAAGCTGAAGAAGAAAGTCTATTACCACCATACGGGCTATATCGGCGGCATCAAGGAGCGCACCGCGGGTGCGATCATGGCCGGCAAGTTTCCCGAGCGCATCGTCGAGAAGGCCGTGGAGCGCATGTTGCCGCGCGGACCGCTCGGAAAGCGTCAGCTGTCGAACCTGCGCGTTTATCCGGGTGCGGAGCATCCGCATGAGGCGCAACAGCCCGAGTCGGTCGATATCGGCGCGATGAACCCCAAGAACACCAACTACCGCAAGGCGAGCTGATCATGGCGGAAGATGTAAAGACGTTCAGCGATCTCAAATCCACGCTGATCAAGGCGAAGCCGGCGGAACAGAAAACCGAGGGCGAGCAGCCGAAGAACAACCGCGATTCCAAGGGCCGCTCCTACGCGACCGGCAAGCGCAAGAACGCGGTCGCCCGTGTCTGGATCAAGCCGGGCTTGGGGCGCATCCAGGTTAACGGCAAGGACGAAAAGATTTACTTCGCACGCCCCGTGCTGCGCATGATCGTGCGCCAGCCGTTCGTGGCGGCCAATCGCGACGGCCAGTTCGACGTCATCTGCACCGTGAAGGGCGGCGGGTTGTCCGGCCAGGCGGGCGCGGTGCGCCACGGCATCTCCAAGGCGCTGGCGGTCTACGAGACGACTCTGCGCCCCGTACTCAAGCAGGGCGGATTCCTTACGCGCGATTCCCGCGTGGTCGAGCGCAAGAAGTACGGCCACCCGAAAGCCCGTCGCAGCTTCCAATTCTCGAAGCGCTGACTGGGGCCTCCCCGCTTCGCGCAGGGCTGCCGGGAAAATCTGCAGGCGACGCGCGCGCCCGGCCAAAGGATTCTCACGCGGAGACGCGGAGGCGCCGAAATGTTCGCCTTGCGGGAGAATTTCCGGGGTAACGCCAAAGGACGTGACATGGCCAGCGCGCTTCAGCGCGCCAATTATTGACTCCGTAGTTTTGCCGGAAACCCACGTTTGACGCTTGTGACGATTTTGATCTCTCCGCGCCTCTGCGTCTCCGCGTGAAAAACTTTCATTGATCAACGAAGACCTAACTCCAGATTCCAGGACCGTCTAGCGCAACGCAGGGACCAAAGCGGACAAAAACGGCCCGGATTGCTCCGGGCCGTTTTGCCGTGTCCGGCAGGAGCCGGAAATCAGGTGGCAGGTTTTGGCGGGCTGCCCGGCGTCCATGGCGCCGGCGGGGGGCCGTAATCATTCGCGCCTTCCGTGCCGGGCTGCGCGCAGAAATATATCAGCACGACAATGGCCGCCAGCGACGCGAGACCGAGAATCGGAGAGAGCAGGAAAAGCACCGCGCCAAAGCCGAATGTGAGAACCGTCAGAATCGTGAACACGGCCATGACGACGAGTACGCCGACAGGAACTGCCAGCAGCCATGCCCATGTCCCGGGGCGCCCGGTATCCTGCAGCCGCCGCGCCGTGATGCCGACGCCGGGCAGAAACAGCGCAAGCGAATAGAGCGCTCGAAGGGATCCACCCATCGGAAGGATGCTCCCGATGATCGACACGCCGAGGCCGACAACGGCGTAGGCGAGAACGTAGTACCAGAACTGCGAACGGCCGACGCGCCCGCTGAAATCCATGTAGTGGTTGGTAATCGTGTCGACGAAGTTCTGCCAAATCTTGTTGATATCGATCTGATCCATTGCATTCTCCCGAGAGCTGGCGGGCCAGAAACCCTGGCGTTATGCGGGGGACGGATTGCGGCTACGCGCGCGAAGATTTCCCGTGAATCGCGTGGTAAATCAGCTAATGGTTTGCGAAATCGCAAGTCAAGGAACGACGCCCGCATGCGGAGCGCCGGTGAGACAGAAACCGTGAAGCCGAAGCTCTTCATCGATGGCGCTGCAGGAACCACCGGGCTCGAGATCCGCCAGAGGCTCGAGGGACGCGACGATCTCGTGCCGATCGAGCTTTCCGAAAGCGAACGCAAGGAGTTGGCGGCGCGGACTGAAGCGTTGAATGAAGCGTCGCTGGTGATTCTGTGCCTCCCGGATGACGCGGCGCGCGAAGCGGTCAGGCTCATAGAGAACCCGGCCGTCCGCGTGCTCGATGCGTCCTCGGCCCACCGTGCAGCCGGTAACTGGGTCTACGGCTTCCCCGAACTCGAGCCGAACCAACGGGGCCGCATCGCCGCCGCCCGGCGCGTGAGCAACCCCGGCTGCTACCCGACGGGCTATCTTGCCCTGGTCCGGCCGCTCGTCAGGGCGGGGATTATCCCGCCCGACTTTCCTCTGACGACGCATGCCGTGTCGGGTTATTCGGGCGGCGGCAAGGCGATGATCGCCGAGTTCGAGGACGCGCGGTCTGCCGCGCATGTCGACACCATCGTCCGCACCTATGGGCTGACATTGGCGCACAAGCACATTGCCGAAATGCACGCCCATTCCGGCCTCGCGCATCCGCCGGTCTTTGCGCCCAGCGTCGGGCGTTTCTATCGCGGTATGATCGTCGAAGTCCCGCTGCAGCTCTGGGCGCTGCCGAAAAAGCCGAATGTGACGGATCTGCATGCCGTACTCGCCGAGACGTACAACGGCGAACCGCTGGTCGAAGTCGCCGGCATCGAAGAAACGATGCGGATGAAGACGCTCGATGCCGAGTTGTTGAAGCTGACGAACGGCATGAAGCTGTTCGTGTTCGGCAACGACAAGACGCATCAGGCGCGCCTTGTCGCCGTGCTCGACAATCTGGGGAAGGGCGCATCCGGTGCGGCCGTTCAGAATCTCAATCTGATGCTGGGCATTCCCGAGACCACGGGCCTTACCTGACATGTACCGCCCGAAAGCCAACATCGTCGACGATGTGGCGGCACTTCACGCAGCGATCCGTACACGGCGCTTTGCGACGATCGCGGCCGTCAGCGACGGCACGATTGCCTTCGCGTACGCGCCCGTCGTGCTCGATGCCGACGCCGACCCGCGCGGGCATCTGCGATTTCATTTGGCCGCGGCCAATCCGCTCTCGCAGTTGAACGGCGAGACGGTGCGAATGTCGTTCCTCGGTCCCGACACATATATCTCGCCGGATTGGTATGCGTCGCCGGGCCTGGTGCCCACGTGGAATTACATCGCGGTGGAAGTCTCCGGCCGCGCACAGCGGCTTGATGAGCCCGCGCTGCGCCAGCTGCTCGTCGACTTGTCGGCGCGGGAAGAGGCAAGCCTCGCACCGAAACGTCCCTGGACGATCGACAAGGTGCCTGAAGAGCGCATGGCACCGCTGATGCGTGCGATCGTCGGATTCGACATCGCGATCGAAACCGTCGAAGGCAAATTCAAGCTGTCGCAGGAGAAAAGCGACGCCGATTTCGCCGGCGTCGTTTCGGCACTTGAAGCGAGGGATGATGCGTCAGCCAGCGGGGTTGCCGCCCAAATGCGGCGGCGACGGCAAACACAGTCTTAGCGCAGCGCAACACTTTCTTCCCCCGATGCGAAGCGTTGGGGGACCGCGGAGCCGTGGAGGGGGAAGTCACACGCGATAGTCGGGATTGTCCCCACCGTCTCGCACGAATTGATGTTCGCGCGATCCGCGCCGACGCTGTCGCTGCCGCCCCCATGCTTCGTACGGGGAAGGAAAACACCGGCGATCCCAATCCGCCGCCCCCGTCATATTTTGGACACAGAATGCACCGATACGCCCCTGGCCCCGCGCGGCCGACGACCGCCGGGATTCAGCACCACATGAGGAGAGGCCGGCGCGATGGACGCGACGCATAATCATTCGGGCGGTCCGCGCCGGTCGCGCCAGAGCATGGCGTTCGAAACCTGTTGGCGCTCGCTGCCGCGGGACGGCCGGCTTCCGCACAAGCGCGACTTCAATCCCGCGGCCGTGCCCGCGCTGCTGCGCTATTTCATGCTGGTCGAGTTTCGTTCCGGTCCCGATGCCGCGCTTCCCATACGCGTTGTCGGCGATGCCATCGCTGCGCGCATTCAGAAAGACATCCGCGGGCAGGATTACATGCAATTCCTGTCGCCCGACATCGTTGCGGGTGCGCTCGATTCGGCGCGGCAGATGTTCGAGCAGCCCTGCGGCCTGTGGCAGATCACCCCGCTGCATTTCGAACGGGGCATCGCCGTGAACATGGAGGTCACGGCATTCCCGCTTCTGGGCGAGCCCGCACCGTTCATCATGGTGTTGGCCGTGCCGCGCGACGATTTCCTGCGACCCGAGCCTGCAGCAGGGAAAGCGATGCTTGCGACGCATGCGGACGAATGGCGGTTTCTGGATGTCGGCGCCGGCCTGCCGGAAGCCGTCGCGGCCGACTGAGCACCCCCGGCACTAAGCCGGACGCGTTTCGTCGACTGTGGCCGAGACGGCACGTGCGGCGTTTGTTTCTTGTGCTTCAAAATTGCGCTGAGGGAATTTTTCCCTGCTCGCCCGCGCTGTGTGGGCGTGCGATTTTCGTGTCACGCAATGCGATGCTCGCATAGACTCGTGCGCGCTCTTTGACATCGTGAATCGCAAGACCGTTTCGCGCGAACACGCAATGTGCCTGTCGCGGCACATCTTTCGCAGCGATGCGCGGATGTTTTTGCCTGGTGTCTTTCCCTGCTCGGCGCGAAATCAAGGCGCGGAACATACCGGTTCGGCACGCCATCTTTGCGTTGTTTCCTGTAACGCTGCGTGCCGCTGTTAAGGCGCAATAACAGCGGTGAGATTCCGCTGTTCCTGACGCGGCCTAAATCGACCAAGCGATTGCAACGCATCGCAAAACGCCGAAATGCGCGGCGCGGCTTCGATTTTTCCGCTGTATTTTGCCCCTGTTAATTTTCGTGCGCAAAAAACAGAAGCGAAATCAAGCCGCTGGCGCGGGCGATCCAGAGGCCGCGTTGTCTCGAACAAAATCAGACGCCGCGCGCTATTGCGCCTTCACCTTCACATAGGTGCCTGGCGTATCGCCCAGCGCTTTCAGTTTGCCGCTGCCCGGTTTGCGCGCGGCAACTTTCTTGCCGGAGAGTTTGGAGAGCCATTGATCCCAATCCGGCCACCACGAGCCCGGATGCTCCACGGCGCCGGCCTGCCACTCTTCTATCGTCGGTGGCAGCGTGTCGTTGGTCCAGTACTGGTACTTCTTCGCCGATGGCGGATTGATGACACCGGCAATGTGGCCAGATCCGGCGAGGATGAAACGGATCGGTCCCTTGAACAGCTGGGTGGTTTTGTAAACCGAACGGAACGGCGCGATGTGATCCTCACGCGCCGACTGAAGGTAGGTAGGCACCTTCACCTTCGACAGATCGAGCTTCACGCCGTCGAAGTTCATATTGCCCCTCGCAAGCGCGTTATTCTTGTAGAACTGGCGCAGATAGAAAAGATGCGTCGCTTCAGGCATGCGGGTGGTGTCTGAATTCCAGTAAAGCAAATCGAAGGGCACAGGATCGCGACCCAGCAGGTAATTGTTAACCACGAACGACCAGATGAGGTCGTTGGCGCGCAACATATTGAATGTCGTCGCCATCTTGGCTCCTTCGAGCACGCCGCCCGACGAGATCATCTGCTTCTCCAGCGCTTCGAGCTGAACGTCGTCGATGAAGATTTGCAGATCTCCGGCTTCGCTGAAGTCGGCCTGGGCCGCAAAGAACGTCGCCGAATGAATCCGGTCGTCCTTTTTCGCGGCCATGTAGGCGAGCGTGGCCGACAGGAGCGTGCCGCCGATGCAGTAGCCAATCACGTTCGGATCGGGGATGCCGGTCGCTTTCTCGACGGCTGCGAGGGCCGCGAAGATGCCCTCGCGCATGTAATCCTCGAAGGTCTTCTTCGCGAGCTTGGCGTCTGGGTTAACCCAGGACACCACAAAAACCGTGTATCCCCGGCCGACAGCCCAACGGATAAACGAGTTTTCCGGCCTCAAATCCAGGATGTAGAACTTGTTGATCCAGGGTGGGAAAACCAGCAGCGGCCGCTCGTAGACCTCAGCCGTCGTCGGATCAAACTGCAACAACTCGATGAGATCATTGCGGAAAATCACCTTGCCCGGGGCGGTGGCGATATTCTCTCCGACCTTGAATACGTCGGTGGTCTGGCGGATCGACAGCTCGCCTTCGCCGCGGTCCAGATCCTCCAGCAGATTGTTCAGTCCACGGACGAGATTCTCGCCGTTGGACTGCAATGTGGCCCTGAGCACCTCAGGGTTCGTCAGGACGAAATTGGTGGGCGCGAACGCGTCGGCGAACTGTTTCGTATAAAACTGGATGCGTCGGAGCGAGGCCGGATCGAGATTCTCGACCTTGCCGACGGTGGTCTGCAGCCAATTGGCGGTGAGCAGGTATGACTGCTTGATGAAATCGAAAATCTGGTTTTCTTGCCAATCCTTATCCCGGAATCTTTTGTCGCCGGGTGAGGGCGAAACCATCGGTTCGCTCTCGCCGCCCAGCATGCGTCGCGCAGTGCGCTCCCACAGACTCATGTAATCGCGCCAAAGCGCGAACTGCGCCTCCATGATCGGCGCCGGATCGGCGACCATGCCGCGCAGCAGATCGGTGAAAGCGCCGAAGAGGTTCAGCGGATCAACAGGTTCCGTCCCGAACTTGTCTGCCTGTCTCCGCATGTAATCCGTCAGCAACTGCTGAGACTGGATGCCGACGCGAACCATGTTGCGCGCAAACTCGCCGGGGTCGCCGATCTTGTAGGTTTCGTCGACCGGCTCGGCGGTCGCGGCCTGCGCCGCCTTCGTTCTGCTGTCGGTGCCTGCCTTCGCCGGACCTTCGCTCCTGACGCCGCGCTTCTTCTCAGACCTGTCGTTCATGCAGTTTTTATCCAGTCGAGTTTAGCTTGATACTCTGGCAGTTGTCGGAGCCGCAAGCTTCGCCGGCCGGGCCGGGGTCGGTAAAGGCCGGCCGGCTTCGCTTTGGATTTCCCTTGGGCTGACGGTCGCATCTTGGTATACGGTGAGTTGGTCGCGTGCTTCGGGGCTATGGCCGCGATGTCCATCCGGAGGAAGTGTATGACTTTCGAAATCAATCTGCCGAAAGCGCTTGCGAGGGCCGCAGCCATTGCAGTCGTTGCGATCGGCGCGAGCGCGTGTTCGAGCGTGCCGACGTGGGTGAACCCCACCAACTGGGTCGGCGGTAGTGACGACACGACGACAGCGAACGGCCAGACCCCGGACCTCGCCAGCATTCCCGACAAGCCCGCGGTGCCGTCGACCGTTGACGAACGCACGCAGGTTGCCAACGCGCTCAAGGCAGATCGCGCCGATGCACAATACAGCGCCGATGCCTTGCGCGGCGGCACTGAGCCGAGCGCTGCACCACCCTCCGATACGCCTGCCGCCGACACGACCACCGCATCAACGGTGCCGGCGCCCGCGACTCCAGCCGTGGGCTCGAGTGCACCTGCAGCCGCCACACAAACCGCGACTGTCGACGGCGGTGCGGCACCGGCCCATGCACAGACCGCGGAGGCTGCAGCGCCCGCGCAGCAACCTGCGGCCCCTGCGCCTGCAGAGCCCACACAGCCCGCCACCCAGATGGCGAGCACGCAATCGCCGCCGCCAGACGCAAATGCCGCAATGCCCAGCGATGAACAGCTTGGCTTCGAGGCTTCCAAGGCGCCGGCGCTCGATCCGAGCGTTGCCCATTTCGTCGCTCCGGCCGTGCTTAACCAAATTCAGCAGACGTCCGCTCAGGCGGCTGCCGTTCCGGCTTTAACGCCGCCGCCGGCGCCGAAAGCAGATGCGCCCCAGAAATCGTCCGAACTTGATCCGGCACAGACCGCGCGTGGGCACCGCTCCTACACCAATGCAGCTCAGGATCGAACGCCATCTTATGGCGGCATGTCGTCGCCAGCGTCGTACGGCTCCAACTCGGGACCCCACGCGGTGGTGTTCTTCCCGCGCGATGCGGCAATCTTAGGTGCGAAGGCGAAAACGCAGGTTGCTGCAACCGCACAGGCCTATCTTTCGTCCCAGAGTACAGGCTTCGTGCGCATCGTCGGTCACTCATCCAGCCGAACTGCCGATATGCCGCTGGCCCAGCATCTGGCAGTCGTCTTCCAGCACTCCCAGGACTTTGCAACCGCCGTCGCCCAGGAATTGATCCGTGACGGCGTTCCGGCCGACAAAGTTTTGGTCGAAGCTGTCGGAGACTCTCAGCCGGTCTATTTTGAATCGATGCCGCAGGGTGAAGCCGGCAATCGGCGTGCTGAGATTTTCCTGTAGCATTTTCGGCTAACCAATTGACGGATTGAACATATCGGCTGACCGCGCAGGCAAGGCGCCGAGGGTCGCCCCCGTCGGGTATCAGTCCATGACTCACCGGATTGGCCGCAGGCGGCGGTTGGCTTCTTATGACCTGAACTGCGCGCGCCGCGTGAACCCAGCGGCCGCAAGTCACCACCGGCTCATCCCCAATTCTGTCGTTATGAACGTCGGAGAGTTTTCCCACTCTGCCGCCGGCTGGGTCTCCGTATGTTGAAGGCACCGCTCCGAATAGCATTGGCCGGTCTGGGTACCGTGGGCGGCGGCGTGGCTCGGCTTCTTCTCGAGCAACGTGCCGAGTTTGCCCAGCGAGCCGGGCGCCCCCTGGACATCGTCATGGTATCGGCGCGTGACAAGCGCAAGCGCCGGGCGGCCGATATCGGCAATGTTCCGTGGGCTGAAGATGTCATCGAGTTGTCGCAGTCCGATGCGGATGTGGTTGTGGAGCTCATCGGCGGCGAAAATGGCCCCGCAAGGTCGTTGTGCGATGCATCACTTCGGGCCGGCAAGCATGTCGTCACTGCCAACAAAGCGCTGCTTGCCCATCGGGGCGCAGAGCTCGCCGCGCTCGCGGAAGAGAAAGGGCTGGCGCTGCGTTTTGAAGCCGCGGCAGCCGGCGGCATTCCGATCGTCAAGGCGCTCAGAGAAAGCCTCGTCGCGCATCGTTTAAGCGCCGTGCGCGGCGTGCTTAACGGCACGTGCAATTTCATTCTCACACAGATGGAAGCGACCGGCCGGTCCTTCGCCGAAATTCTCGCCGAAGCACAGCGGCTCGGGTTCGCAGAAGCCGATCCGACACTCGACATCGACGGTGGCGACACGGCGCACAAGCTTTCGATCCTGGCCAGTCTGGCATTCGGAGTTCGGCCCAGCCTTTCGGATATGACCGTCAGAGGCATAACCGGTGTCACCACCCAGGACATTATGTTCGCGCGGGAATTCGGATTCCGGATCAAGCTGCTCGGTGTGGCGCGCCGGGTCGGCGAGGCGATGGATCAATGCGTGCAACCGGCTATGGTTAAGCTCGGAACGCCGCTCGCCGATGTCGACGGGGCATTCAATGCGGTAGTCGCCGATGCGGGCGAAGCGGGACCATACTTTTTCGAAGGCCGTGGCGCTGGAGAGGCGCCAACGGCATCGGCGGTGATCGCCGATCTGCTCGATATTGCCAGAGGCGAAACCAGTCCCGCCTTCGGTCGGCCGGCTGTTTCGCTGAAGGATCACATATCGGCACCGCCGTCGGCCCGGGTGCGCGCGTTCTATTTGCGCTTCGAGGTGCTTGACGTGCCCGGTGTTCTGGCGGAGATCGCACATCACCTGGCGGACTGCGCCGTTTCGATCGAGAGCATGCTGCAGCGCGGCCGTTCTCCGGGAGAACCGGTGGCAATCGTCATGATCACCCACGAATGCACGGAAACCGCCGTTGCCCGCGCCTTGAACACCATCGCTGCGTCCGACAAAGTCGTTCACACCCCCTGCATGATTCCCATGGAAGCGGGCTGACGGGCTGCTGCGCGCAGTCAGGAGGAATTGATGTCGCAACCCATGGATCGCAAGCTCGCGCTTGAAGCCGTTCGCGTCACCGAAGCTGCTGCGATTTCCGCGGCACGGCTGATCGGCCGTGGCGACGAACGCGCGGCCGATCATGCGGCGGTGGAAGCAATGCGCGCTGCGCTGAACGGCCTGACGATCGAGGGCACCGTCGTGATTGGCGAGGGCGAACGCGATGAAGCTCCGATGCTTTATATCGGAGAACGCGTCGGGACCGGCGGCGTACCGGTGGATATCGCGCTCGATCCACTCGAAGGCACAACACTGACCGCAAAAGGATTACCCAATGCGCTTGCCGTGATCGCCATTGCGGAGAAGGGTTCGCTGCTGAACGCGCCCGACACTTACATGGACAAGATCGCCATCGGTCCCGGCTATCCCGAGGGCGTGATCGATCTCGATGCCGAACCCTCCGACAACATCAAGGCGCTTGCACGCGCAAAAGGCGTATCACCTGCCGATATCACGGCCTGTGTGCTCGACCGGCCGCGGCACAGTCATATCATCGAGGGCGTACGCAACGCGGGCGGCGCCGTGCGCCTGATCACCGACGGCGACATCGCAGGCGTCATCGCGACCAGCGACCCGACGACGGGCATCGACATCTACATGGGGCAGGGCGGCGCCCCCGAAGGCGTGCTTGCCGCCGCCGCATTACGGTGTGTCGGTGGCCAGATGCAGACGCGCCTGGTTTTCAAAAAGGACGACGAACGCGTCCGCGCGCAGCGCATGGGCATCACCGATTTTGCGCGGAAATACTCCCTTCACGATCTCGCATCCGGCGACGTGGTGTTCGCGGCCACGGGCGTCACGGACGGTTCGATGCTCAAAGGTGTGCATTGGCATGGTGAATTCGTAACGACGGAAAGCATACTCATGCGGTCTGGCACGCAAACTGTGCGCTGGGTCAAGGCCCGGCACAGGCGCGGGCAGGGCGGCTGAGAGCTCGTGACCGCGGTCCTGAACGTCGAGCAATCCTTCACGGGGCGGCGCTGGGTATTGCCGGAGGTGGACGAAGACGCAGTCAGGGCCACCTCTCGTGCGGCGAATATCTCGCCATGGCTCGGACGCATTCTCACCGCGCGTGGCGTCGCCGCAGAAGACGCGGGCAAGTACCTCAATCCGACATTGCGCGACCTGATGCCCGAGCCATTCCGCCTGAAGGACATGGAAAAGGCGGTGGCGCGCGCGCAACGCGCAATTGCATCCGGCGAGCGTATCGCCGTCTTCGGCGATTACGATGTCGATGGTTCGAGTTCCTCGGCACTGCTTGCAGGCTTTCTTGCGGATATCGGCTGTTCGCAGACGATCTATATTCCGGACCGAATGTCCGAAGGCTACGGTCCGTCAGCGGCAGCACTTCTCAAGTTGAAAGACAGCGGCATCGACCTTGTCGTGACCGTGGACTGCGGCGCAGCAGCCATCGAACCGCTGAAGGCGGCGCACGAAGCCGGGCTCGACGTGATCGTCCTCGATCATCATTCGATCGAAGCGCCGAATGAATGGGCGTACGCACAGGTCAATCCCAATCAGCCGGGCGATTTGTCAGGACAATCTCAGCTCTGCGCCGCCGGCGTGGTTTTTCTTTTCCTGGTGGCGCTCAACCGCGGACTCAGGGATTGTGGCTGGTATACGTCGAACGCAATGACGCCGCCCGATCTCCTGGAACTGGTAGACCTGGTCGGTCTCGCAACCATATGCGATGTGGTGCCGTTGACGGGAATCAACCGCGCTTTCGTGCGTACTGCGCTTGCCCGTATCTCGGCAAATCCGCGACCGGGCCTGAATGCGATCTCGCAGATTGCAAAGATCGATGGTCCAATCACGCCGTATCATTTCGGCTATGTATTCGGTCCGCGCATCAATGCCGGTGGCCGCGTCGGCCGATGCAGTCTCGGCGCTGAACTCTTGTCTGCGCGTGATCCGGAATGTGCGATGGTGGTCGCGTTGCAGCTCGAACGGCACAATCGCGAACGACAGGCGATTGAAGCGATCATCGTGGAAGAGGCCATCGCGCAGGCGTCGACGCAGGACAACCAGCCGTTTCTGCTGGTTGCCGGCGAGGGCTGGCATTCGGGGGTCGTCGGCATCGTCGCCGGCAGATTGAAGGAGCGATTTTCGAAGCCCGCGATTGCGATCGGTTTGGAGAACGGCGCCGGACGCGGCTCGGCCCGTTCCGTTCCGGGGTTCGATATTGGTGCGGCGGTGCGCACCGCCCGCGAACGTGGTCTGGTCGGCAACGGCGGAGGTCATGCGATGGCGGCGGGTTTTTCGCTTCCGGCAAACGGGCTGGATGCGTTGCGCGAATTTTTCCTTGAGCAATTCGCTCAGCGCGCTGTCGGACTGGACAACGATCGCAGTCTCGAGCTTTCGGGACTGGTGTCGCCCGCCGGCGCCACGGTCGCGCTGATCGAAGAAATCGCGAAGGCAGGTCCCTACGGTTCGGGCAATATGGAGCCCCGCCTGGCGCTTCCGGACGTGCGGGTGGCCTTTGCAGACGTCGTGGGCAAAGACCATGTGCGGATGCGGTTGGAAGGCGGCGGCGGGCGGCTCAACGCAATCGCCTTTCGTGCGGCAAACTCGCCCCTGGGTGAGGGGCTTCTGGGCGCCCGCGGCGGCCGTATCCATGCCGCGGGTACGCTGAAGTCGGATCGCTGGAACGGAAGAGCCCAGGTCCAGTTGATCGTCGAGGATGCTGCCTCGGCCGGCCCTTGACCGGACGCTTGCAAAGACCGGCGTCGGCCAGTATAGCCCGCCGTCTCCGCGCCCTTCGTCTATCGGTTAGGACTCAAGATTTTCAATCTTGCAAGAGGGGTTCGACTCCCCTAGGGCGCGCCACGATTCAACCGGTTGACTCCGTTCGCGGCGCAATTCTCGAAACGGGTCGAAAATCAGCACCGGTCATTTCGCGCCGACTCGCCCACCATCGTCATGCTGTCCCGAGCAAATAAGCGCGATGCGCGGAGCTGTACGCGGACGCCGGCACCGTTTCGGGACCGACCAGATTGGCAAAAAAGTGCGAAGCGAGCTTTGGTTCGAATGAGAGGCCCTCGAAGGATTGCCGCCGTCGGACCAGTCATCCAGGGTCTCCGTCTTTTCCAGCAACAGGACATCGCGCCCGGCGCGCGCCAGGACCGCGGCGAGCGACGAACCGCTTATCCCGAATCCCACGATGACAAATTCATAGGCTTGTTCAGAGTCCTCCATGTCGCCCCCTCCAGGCAAAGCGAAGGCAAACCGACAGTAAGTGCCGACATGCGAGAAGGGAGTTCGGCGGGCGTCCGATCTGCCTTGGACGCATTCGTTCGGGTGCGCCGAACGCTGGCGTCATGTGCTTTGCTGCGCTTTATCCGCTGTCACTCCAATCCGCGCCGCTCGCTCAAACATTGCCGGGCCACGACATGACTACCATGGTGCGCCGGTTATGCCTTTGGTCATGTCGTGCGCGTATGTTCTCACGTCCTTCGTGCCCGCGATCTGATCGAAAATCCACAGCCAGCCGCCCGTGATCCCGCATTGCGTATGCCAGGTCGACAGAATCTCTTGGGCCTGCTTCGGTGTTTTATACGGCGGCGCCGACGGTTGGTCCGACAGGCCGGGATAGACTGGGACGCTGCCGAAATTCCATTGCGACTGGCAGGGCGTGTTACCTTCCCCGCCGGCATAGGTCTGCAGATGAATGCCGTCGACCGCGCCGGGGGACTGGGTGTTGATCGCAGACACCACCGACGTCCAGTATGCGGAGTTGGTGTAAGGATCCATGGTGACGTGATAACCGAGCCCCGCCAGCATCACCGCGAACGCCGTCGTTGAAGGCGCGTCGTAGCTGTTTTCATCGTCGAAATCGATCGCATCGATCGGCAGCGCCGCCTTCAGTGCAGCGAAGTCCTGGTAAAGAATGCTGTCGGGTCCCGTTCCCTGCGCGTCCACCAGCACCTTGATATCCTGCCAGTCGCCGACGTTGGAGGATCCGATGCTGAACGTGACCCGCTTAACGGTTCCCTGCTTAATCTTTGCCAGGTCGGCGGGGAAATCGGGGTATGTCTGATTGCCGATATAGGCGCCGTCCGATGTCAGCGGAAATTCGCCGTTCAGGTTCAAATTTCCCGTGGTTCCGACTTCGACGCTCCACACGATCAGTTCGTTGAACCCTGATTTCTTGAGCTCCGTGATATTTTTTGTGACGTGCTTGTAGACCGGCCCACCCCCCAGAATGCCGATATAGCCTGCCTGCGCAGCGGTAGTGCCGGCGCATAAGCTGCACAGCGCCAACGCCCATGCGACGCGGCGCGCGCGTCCCCGGTTGATTGCTGCCTGCTCCGTCGACTCGGCTGTAAGTTCGGTCATGTCGTCAGCTCCCCTCGTACTCGAATCTTCTGCCAATGAATTTCGTGGCCAATGTCTCGGCTATGCGCCGGTCCAACTGGCTGCAGCCCGAAAGCTAACAGGCCATGGCGACCGGCGATAGTCCATATCCTGCGACCGACAATCACGCTATTATTGGCGGACTGTGTTCACGCTGCGGCGGGACCTCCTGGCGAAAAGCAGCATGTTGCAATCGTCGCCGGAATTTGGTCGCCGAGATAAAAGTTCCGAGACGAAATCGACAGTGATCGTTCGACGATCCAGGAATGAATGTTGCCTCAGGAGTTACACGGATCGGCGTGAGGTTGGTCGAATTGCCAAGATTTTCGCCGATATACGTACAAATGCCTATCTCTCTGATGCGCCGCACGAATGCTTCGCTGGAACACGTGCCTCTGCACATCCCACCGGCGCTATTCATGCGCAAGAGTGACGAAAACACTGAGAGTTTTCTGTTCGAGCGTAAGAACCAATCCGATGCGGGAGCAACTGCTGACAAGTCCGTACCCCTGTCATGTCCAATTCGAGGGCACATTAGCCGCGAACGACACGCTTTAACCATTCAATTGATTTACCGCGCATTCACGAAGCAGTCGTAGAGAGGCTGTCCGGTACCTCTGCCGTGATCACTGATTACTTTCGGTAGTTCGAGAGCGCCAATGACCTCTCCCACGCTCAATCTTCGGACAATCAGCGTACTGATTGTCGATGCGAACCAATACTCGGCCAACATCGTATGCAAGATTTTGCGCGGCTTCGGCCTTGCTCAATACGCGATTGCAGTCTCCGGAGCGGCAGCAAAAGAGAAATTATCAAAAGAGCATTTTGACCTGACGATTTGCGAGGCAGCGCTGGCTGACATGAAGGGTTCCCACCTGGTGCACTGGCTGCGGCACTCCGACGACGCAAGGCTCAAATTCATGCCCGTGCTTTTGCTTTCGGGGATTACCGATCGGCGAAACGTCGCATTGGCCCGGGACTGCGGCGCCAATCTTGTCGTAAAGAAACCCCTGTCGCCCGCCGTCCTGTTTGATCGCCTGGTTTGGGCGGCGCAGACGTCCAGACCGTTTGTGGAAACGGATGTGTACGTGGGCCCCGACAGGCGATTCAAAATGAATTCGAAGGTCGATGGTGAAACACGCCGTCGAACCGACCCGGCAGGCAGGGTCCCGGATATTCCGTCGACCGAAGGTCTCAACGGAGAAGACAACTCAATGACTGCGCGAAAGGTTGGTGTCGAGTGAGTTCAAGCGTGAAGTACTTTCGTGTGCCGGGCAGGTTGGCGAACTTGTTGCGGGCGCCGGGGGGCGTATCGCGCGAAGATGCCTTGGTGCAGGCGGACTCGGAATTGGAGACGATACGCGAAACGTCGTGCGCCGGACTCATCGAATTGACCGATGAAATCGAGACGAGTCTCGCCTCAGCCATGCAGCAAAACCCTCCGACCCTCTCCCGTACCGAGATGGAAAACATTCTCAACAAAGCGGAGGGAATTGTCTCGATCGCCTCATTGTTTGGATATGACGATCTGGGCAGCGTTGCACAAAGCCTGTGCAAACTGGTTCTTGCAATGCAGGACCGCGATTTGAACATCGTTGACCCCATTGCTGTGCATATCCGCGCCATGCGGCTCGTTGGACCTGACTCCGGGCAGCACCCCCCACAAGAACTAGAGACAATGCTTGCAGAGCTGAGGAAGATTTTCGGCTTCGTCGCTAAAATCCCAAAGCGTGCCCCAGCACTTGAATTGGGGACTTCAGCAGCGCCGGCCAGGGGAGACACGCACCTGGCCTCTTGACTACGCTTTGCCGGATCGTCTTCCGTCAGGTTCTCTCCTCGTCGTATCGCGGATTCGGGTAGAGCCACCGGCGGAGTTCAACATCGTTGAGTGCGAGTGATCCAACAGCAGAGGGCGCACGGCGTTTGGCCGGGCAGTTGGCCGCCGCGAAACGAATCGTGGTTTTCACCGGCGCCGGAATTTCGACAGAGTCGGGAATCCCCGATTTTCGTTCACCGGGCGGCATCTGGACTCGAATGGCGCCGATTGACTTCGACGACTTCGTGCGGTCGGCGGAGATGCGGAAGGAAGCCTGGCGCCGACGCTTCGCTATGGAAGAGACTTTTGTGTCAGTCAAACCGAACGAAGGGCACAAAGCGGTCGCACAGCTGGTTGAGCAGGGTCACGCCACTCACGTGATCACGCAAAATATCGACAACCTGCATCAGGACTCTGGCATTCCCGGAGGGAAGGTCATCGAGCTGCACGGCAACACGCGCTACGCGAAATGTCTGACCTGCGGTACTCGAGCGGAACTTGGGCCCATCCGCATCCATTTCGAGCAACACGGAGAGGCGCCGGAATGTCGCTTCTGCGGCGGCCTCTTGAAGACCGCCACGATCTCGTTCGGCCAGGCGATGCCGGAGCATGAGATGGAGCGGGCAACCGAGGCGACGCTCGCCTGCGATCTGTTTCTGGTGCTCGGTTCCTCACTGGTGGTTTATCCCGCGGCCGGATTTCCCCTGATGGCCAAGCGTAATGGCGCCGGGCTCATCATTCTGAACCGCGAACCGACCGAACTGGATGAGATCGCCGACCTCGTGCTCCACGGCGAAATTGGCCCCACACTGCGTGAGGCCATCACCCATCTGAGCGGGTAGACGCGGCGCGCGCGATGGCTACACTGCGCCCCGGATTCCCCCATTTTCCCAGGAGTTGATCGTGCGCCGTCTGGACGAAGAAGAAGAGAAGTCTGAAAAAGCCCCGCCTGAGCCCCAGATGTCTCCGGTCGCGCAGGCACTGTTCAAGTCGCGCACCGTGCTCATTTTCGGCGAAGTCGACATGAAGATGGCCGAACGTGTCACTGCGCAACTCATCGCCCATGCATCCGAGAGCAACGACGACATCCGGGTGATCATCAATTCACCGGGCGGCCATGTGGAATCCGGCGACACTATCCACGACGTGATCCGGTTTGTGGGACCACGCGTGAAGATCATCGGAACAGGCTGGGTGGCGAGCGCCGGTGCGCATATCTATCTCGGTGCCAAGCGAGAGAACCGCTTTGCCTTGCCGTATACCCGCTTCCTGCTGCACCAGCCGCTCGGCGGCGTGCGCGGTCCGGCGTCCGACATTACGATCGAGGCCGAAGAGATTCTCAAGATGCAGGAACGCATCAACCGCGAGATCGCGCGCGAGACCGGCCAGACCTACGACAAGATCGTCGTCGACACCGACCGCAATTTCTGGATGTCGGCCGAGGAAGCGATGGCCTACGGACTGGTCGGCAAAGTCGTAGAGCGGGCCGATCAGGTGTGAGCGGCCAAACGCCGTGGTGGCGTGGCGCGGCCATCTATCAAGTTTATGTTCGCAGCTTCGCGGATGGCAACGGGGACGGCGTTGGAGACTTCGCCGGCCTTCGGGCGAAACTCGACTACATCGCCTCGTTGGGCGTCGATGCGATCTGGTTGTCGCCCGTGCATCCGACACCAAACCGCGACTGGGGTTACGATGTTTCCGGCTATGACGGCATCAATCCCGAATATGGGACGCTCGCAGAGTTCGATGCGCTTCTCGCGGAGGCACATGCCCGCGGCCTGAAGGTGATGACCGATGAGGTGCTGGCCCACACCTCAGACGAGCATCCCTGGTTTCGCGAGAGCCTGACCGGCGGCGAGAAAGCCGATTGGTATGTCTGGGCGCCGCCGCATGAAGACGGTACGCCGCCCAACAACTGGCTGTCGGCGTTCGCGGGAGAGGCTTGGGCGTACCACCCGGCCAGGCGGCAATACTACCATCACAAATTCCTGCGCCAGCAGCCGAAACTCAACTGGCGTAATCCCGTCGCGCGGAGTGCTGCTCTATCCGTGCTGGATTATTGGCTTTCGCGCGGCGTGGATGGCTTTCGGCTCGATGTTGCCAATGCGTATTTCCATGACGCGTCGCTGACAGACAACCCGCCTGTCCCAGAGGCGCAACGCACCGCCGCCAATTGGGGACACGCGCCGAACCTGCAATTCCATTTTCATGACAGCAACTTGCGCGACAATATTGAAGCGCTGGACGCGATCCGTCGGACCGTCGAACGGTACGCCGATCGTTTTGTCATGGGGGAATTTTCGGAAGAGCCGGAGCGTTGCGGCTGCTTCACCGCGCCTGACAAGGGCCTGCATTCCGGTTACTCGTTTCCGCTTCTCGAAGCTCATACTCTGGGTCCAGAGTTCATCCGCGCCCATTACGCCATGCTGGCACGCTATCCCGAACACTGGCCGGCGGTGGCATTCTCGAACCACGATGTGACGCGCACGCTGACGCGATTCGGCGGTAAAGATGCGCCGCAGGCATTAGCACAATTGATGTTGGCACTTCTATTTTCGATCAAAGGTACGGCGTTGCTCTACCAGGGTGAGGAGCTCGGGTTGCCACAGGTCGATCTCCGGCGCGATCAGCTGAAAGATCCCGTCGGCGATCTTTATTACCCGCTGCACAAGGGGCGCGACGGTTGTCGAACACCCATGCCCTGGGACTCCAATGCGGCCCATCTGGGGTTTTCGACAGGTATGCCGTGGCTACCCGTCGGGGAAAATCATCGGGAGCTTTCGGTATCGAAACAGGATTCGCAAAGAGACTCGACGCTCAACTTCACGAGACGCCTGCTGGCGGCGCGAAAGGCCAATTCGACGCTGCGGCTGGGCGACATCGAGCTGCTTCAGACGCCGGCACCAATTCTTGCATTCGTGCGCCGTCATGCGGGACAGAAGGTCCTCTGCGCTTTCAACATGAGCGATAGTGCGGCTCCTGCGCACGGGCTGGGCGACACATCGGGCGAGCCAGTGGTGTCCAGCTTCGAAAGTCCGCAGCCCGGCCGAGAAATCGTTATGCCTCCCTATGGCGTCCTGATCGTCTAGCCGGCCCGAGGCACCGAATCAGCCTCCAGTCCGGTGGTCGTGTCGCAGTTTGCCGTCCAGAATCCCGATGCTAGCGTGCGTCTGAATCGGTAGTCGTCCTGAAGGGTTAGAGGCATGGGCGGGGCAGTGCGGCATGGCTGAAGACGACGGCCGCGAACCGCCGAAAAGCGCGTCGCGATCCGATGGCGCGGCTTGGGCAGCCCTGAGCGCCGCCAGCCGCGATAAGGCCGACGCCTTCCTCGACGAGCAGACGATCCTCACACGGCTGCAAGCAAAAGAGCTCGCGCACGAGTTGGCGCTTAGGCATTGGTCGATGCGCTTCGGCAACGTCAGCTCCGTGATGAAGGTCTCGTTCGAGGTCGCGATGGCACTCATCGTGATCTTTATCGCGGCGCTCATCGGCGGCGCGATCTGGACCGCGGCGCATGACGACGGCCTCGTGATCCACGCCTTCTCGGTTCCTCCCGATCTGGCCGCGCGGGGCATGACCGGTGATGTCGTCGCAGGCCGGATGCTGGACAGGCTCGCGGCCCTGCAGGCGCAGACGGATTCGATACGACCGGCGAGCAGCTATACGAACAACTGGGGCGACGACATCAAGGTACAGATTCCGGATACCGGCGTCTCCATCGGCGAGTTCAACCGCTATCTGCATCAGTGGCTTGGCCACGAAACGCATATTTTCGGCGACGTCGTGCGCACCGGCAGCAGCCTGTCCGTAACCGCACGCGCAGGCGCCGGCTCTGCTGAGAGCTTCACTGGCGATGAGGCGAATATCGACGGGCTCATCCAGCGCGCTGCAGAAGCGGTCTATGCCGACACGCAGCCCTATCGCTACGGCGCATATTTGCTTGAGCACAACAAGCTTTCGGAGGCGAGCGCGGTGTTCGCGCGAGACGCGGCGAGCGATGACCCGACTGAGCGGGCCTGGGCCTATGTCGGCTGGACCAACGTGCTCAGTTCGGAAAACCGCCTCGTTGAGGCGCTGCAAAAGGCACACGCCTCAGTCGAGGAGGATCCGAATTTCACTCTCGGCTGGTACAGACAGGCTGCGATGGCGGGCGGCCTGGGACAAATCGAGGCGGCGTTCGCCGATTACAGGAAAACCCTCAACCTTCTCGACAGCGGCGGGGCCGGAGAGCTTCGCTCGAGCGGTGCAGCGCTCTTGAAGGTAAGCGCACCACTGTACATCGACGACGCTCTTGGCGACTACGCCGACGAGTTGCAGAAAATCGACGAAATCGAAGCGGTCTCCTCTTCAACTCTTCGCACCGTCGCCGAGAACGTCGTCTACATTTATGCGAACACGCTCGAGGAAAATCATGATTCCGGCGGCGCGCGGCGAATGCTGTCGCATGCCCGCGGCCTGTCCTCGGCGAGCACGAACGGTCAGGAAGGCGCGATTGTTGCCGAGCTGACCCGGCAAAACGTCCTGGGCGTGGAATTGTTGGGAGCGTACACCAACGGCGACTGGGGCCATCTTCTCAAGACGGCCCGCGCCTTAAATGCGGCCGAACCGAAACTCGACGCGGCGTTCGTAAGCGACTTTTATTCGCCGACGCAAATCTGGCCGTATATCGCCTACGCAGAGGCGCAGCTTGGCGATTTTGTGTCGGCCCGCGCCGAGATCGCGAGGACCCCGCTCGATTGCGACCTTTGTCTGCGTATCCGTGGACGGATCGCTGCTCTGGAAGGCCGGCATGATGCCGCGGCGTTCTGGTTTGCCGATGCAGTACGCCATGCGCCATCGATTCCTTTCGCTTATACCGATTGGGGCGAGATGCTGCTGCACACCGGCGGGTATGATGCGGCGATCGCACAGTTCAAACTCGCGAATGCCAAGGGCCCGCATTTTGCCGATCCGCTGGAGATGTGGGGCGAAGCGCTGATGCAGCAGAACCGGTCCGACCTGGCTCTCGCAAAGTTCGAGGATGCAAACGAGTACGCGCCGAACTGGGGCCGCCTGCATCTCGAATGGGGCGAGGCGCTTTACTACGCGGGCAGGAAAGTCGAAGCGAAGAAGCAACTCGCGCAGGCCGCAGGGCTCGACCTTTCCTCTTCCGACAGGGCGGCAGCGGAATCCTGGATGATGCATCATGGCTGAAGACGAACCGCCGTTCGGCGAAGAAGTACTTGTTCCGCCCAACGGGCAGGATGCGCCAGCGTGGGCTGTCCTGGGTGCGGCAAGCCGCGAGAAGGCCGACGCATTCCTCGAAGCGCAGACCGCGATCGCGCATTTGCAAAGGGAACATCTTCACGAACAGCGCGTGCTCCAGGTATCGCATCTGAAATGGCGAAGATTCGATGACTGGATGCGCTCCAGCTGGCAGGCGATGCTGGCGGTGGTGGGCGCGGTTATCGTGGTGGCGCTCGGCTCCGCTCTGTGGGACGCGAGCCGGGCCAACGGCCTGGTGGTCGATGCGTTCACCGTCCCTCCAGATTTCGAGCGGCGTGGCATGGGCGGCGACGTTATTGCGGGCGACATGACCGATCGGCTCGCGGCGATCCGCGAAATCGCGAACACGCATTCCTATAGCAATACAAACGACGTCAGTCAGAACCGCGCCAATGACATCAAGGTGGAGATCCCCGACACCGGCATCTCGCTGGCGGAAGCGTGGCGCTACCTGCGACGCTGGCTCGGGCATGAACGACATCTGACGGGGTCACTGCGCGAAATGCCTGACGGACGGATCGTTCTCGCCGCTTCCACGGATGGCAGCGCGACATTCAGCGCGACCGGCACGCCGCCCGACCTTCCCAATCTGGAGCAGGTCATCGCCGAAAATGTCTTCGGCGAATTCGACCCGGTCAATCGCGTCAACTATCTGACGGCGATCGGCCGACATCACGATGCATACGAGGCCGCGGCGCGTTTCGCGGGCGCTGCCGAGTCGCCGATACTGCATGCCGATTCCTATGGCCTTTGGAGCTACACCACCGCAGAGGTAACCGGAGATATCCGGCTCGCGTATCAAAGGACGCAGATCGGACTCGGGATCGATCCCCATCTCGCGGTCGTGCACATGATGGCCATACGGTTTGCGGGCATTCTCGGCCATGACGAGGACGAATTGCGCGAAAGCCGCACGGTTCTGACGTTGAGAAACGAGGACCAGACGCCTGCCCACCAGCAGGGCGCCGGCTTCGCCGCCATGAAGGCGCAATCGAAGTCCGTCGCTGCGTTCCTGACCGGTGATTTCGCAAACGCAGTTGATTGGGCCTGCCTGCACGATTGCGGCGAGCCTTTTCTGTCCGAGGCCGCGATGGCTGCGCGCCTGCATGACATTTACCATGCGAAAGCGCTCGTCTTACGGGCTATCGCGGCCGGCGGTGTGGAAAGCGGGTCCCTCGCCGATGCCCGCGCGGGCATCGATATTGCAGAAGGAAACTGGAAATCCGCCGTGGCGGACGAGTCCGAGTCCCGCAAAGACGGGATGAGTCCCCACGGCGAAATCAGCGGTCGCTATTTCTCTGCCGTGGAAGCGACGAGCTCAACACCCGTCATCGCCGAAGCGGAAGCGCATGCGGGCCGGTTCGCCGCCGCCCGTGCGGAAATCGAGAAGACCCCCGGCGACTGCGTGGCATGCAACACGGCACGCGGCGTGATCGACGCGCTCGAGAACAAAACGGCAGGCGCTGCCTGTTGGTTCGCGCGTGCGATTTCGGACGGTCCGTCCATTCCGTTCGCTTACGCCGACTGGGGCGCGATGCTGCTGCAGCGTGGCGACTACGATGCCGCCATTGCAAAATTCAAGCTCGCCAACGCGAAAGGCCCGCGCTTCGCCGATCCGCTGGAGATGTGGGGCGAGGCGCTGATGCAGCAGAACCGCTCCGACCTTGCACTGGCGAAATTCGAGGAAGCGGACAAATACGCGCCCAACTGGGGACGCCTGCATCTCGAATGGGGCAAGGCGCTGTTCTATGCGGGCAAAAAAAAAGAGGCGAAGACGGAATTCTCGCGTGCAGCGCCTCTCGACCTTTCTGCCGGCGACAGAACGCAGCTGGCGATGTGGGTTGGCCGCGTGCACTGAACCGGCAAGATTGATCTCTGAATCATGGGGCTGCGGGGATTTTAGGCTTTGTCGAACGCAGCAAGCGCAGCCTCGACCGGCAGCAGGACGCAGCGATGGCGGCTGGTATACTCAACGGCGCCTTCGAATGCGGCATATGCGTCGAAGGGCGGGGCGGGGGCAGCCGATTTTTCGTGGAGCATGGCATTCAGATCGTCGCGCAGTTTCTCGATGCCCGCGCGATCGGCGCCTCGTGATGCCAGACCAAGAACCGATGCCGATGCCTGTGCCAGCACGCAAGCTTTTGTCTCGTGTGCGATATCGGCGATGCGTCCTTCCTTCAGCGAGAGATCGACCGTCACTTTGTCGCCGCAGGCGGGATTGAAAACCGTGCCCGACGCGTCCGGCTCGGGGAGGCGGCCGGCTGAATGGGCGTCGGCTGCGAGCCTCAGGAGCGCTTTGCTGTAAAGCGCGTCACTCACGGACAACCGTCCGCTCGCAAGCGCGAACTCGGTTCCACCCTTCCTCAGTCGGAGGGAAGGAAGCGCTGGCGACACTTATCATCGTCGCCTTCCGTATTCCGCCAGCGCTTCGGGCGTGTCGATGTCGACCAGCGGCGCGTCGCTGCCCGCTTCGACTTCGCATACGGTTTCATCGTTGGTCGTCATGATATGCTTGGCGCCGACGTCTCCCTCCAATGCAAGAATTTCCGGAAAGAAATGCCGCGACCACAACACGGGGTTGCCGCGCTTTCCCGCATGGGAGGCGACGCAGATCGCGCGGCCTTCCCCCGGATTGAACGCGGCGATCAATCTGTCGAGCAAGTCTGCGCTGATGTCGGGCATGTCTCCCAGCAGGATAATCGCACCGTCCGAATCATCGGGCACCGCGCGCAGGCCGGCCTTGAGCGATGTGCTCAAGCCCTGACCGAAGTCAGCGTTATGCACAAATCGGACCGGCACGCCATCAAGCACCGCTTTGACGCCAGCTGCATCGTTGCCCGTCACGACGATCACCTCCAAGGCGTGACTGTCCAGCGCCGCGTCGACAGCATGGCGCAGCAACGGTTTGCCGCGGACGGCGGCGGTTAGCTTGTTGCGGCCCATGCGCGTCGCAAGACCAGCTGCGACCACTACGGCCGTAACCGACGGCGCCCGAGGCACGTCCTGGGGGCGAACGTCGCGTGGCTGCGGTCGAGTCGGGATCTCGCCGAGCAATCCGCCCACGCCCATCGCGGCGAAGTCGGTCGCTGTTAGCGACACGCCTGCAAGTGTGCGTTCGAGAACAAAATCGAATCCGTTGCGCTTGGGAGAGCGCGCGCAACTCGGTAACCCTATGACTGAAGTCCCGTTCACCCTGCCCAGTAGCAGCAAGTTGCCCGGATCGACCGGCATGCCGAAGCGCTCGGCCGTACCGCCGGCGCGTTCGATGGCGGCAGGAATGATGTCGCGCCGGTCGGTGATCGCGCTGGCGCCCAATATGAGAATGGGATTCGCACCGGCAGATAATGCCTCTGCGATAGCGGCCGTGAGCGCCGATTCCTCGTGCGACACTGTTCGCTCCATCACCAGTTCAGAGCCGAGGGCATGCAACCGTGTGTCGACGGCGCGCGCGCTCTTATCGATGAGTTGCTGGGATATGTTCGGTAACATGGTGAGGATGAGCGCTGCGCGTCGTGCCTGAAAGGGCGCGACCGCGATGAGCGGCACATGCGCGGCGAGACGTTCGACCGTTCCAACCGACTGCGATGGGGCCGCGAACGGAATGATCTTGACTGTCGCAAGCATCTGGCGGGCAACCACGCGCGCGAATGGGGGCACCGTTGCCAGAGTGACGGACTCATCGACGGAATTGATTTTTGCTATTCCGTCAGCGACGACGCACGCGACTCCATCGTTTTCGGCATAAAGATTGACGCGTCCGGTGAACGCGGCACCGACGCGTACATGATCGCCGGCGCAGGCCCGCGCAATCCGCGCGGCGGCTTCGTCCTCGCCGATGTCGCCGGCCTCAAGTCTAGCGACGATGATTTCGGCGATCCCGGCGTTTTCGAGACTGACGATATCGTCGCCCGACAGCACGCGGCCTTTCCGCAACAGGAGCTCACCCGCGCGCACGGAGTGAACGAGGATGGCGCCTCGCGCCGACGAGAGGGGAACGGGACCGAATTGCATAAGTTGAGCTTAGGCGAATTGCTGGCGGCGACGAAACGTCATGATTGGCGCCGGCTCGCGTCCTTCGGGTGCGCGCACAAGAGCGACCTCCGCCGGTCAGGGAGGCACGCTGACGGCTGGTCTTGCAGTCCGCTGCTCCTTCCCGGCACCGGCCGAGAGCCGGCGAACGCGCCTCAGGCGTCTGCCGGTTCACGCGGGAGGGACAGCCGAGCGCGCAAACCGCGATCTTCCTTGTTTTCGAGCTCGATTGTTCCCCCGTGACCTTCGGCGATAACTTTCACTAGAGTAAGCCCGAGGCCGGAACCGCCGGTTTCGCTGCTACGCGAGGCTTCCAGACGGACGAAGGGGTCAAACACGCGGGCACGATCCGCTTCCGGTATTCCAGGTCCCTCATCCTCCACGATGACTTCGTATCGACCGATCGGGCAATCCAGTCTCACGTCCGCCTTTGTTCCATAGGCGACCGCGTTCTCGATGAGATTTCGAACGGCGCGGCGGATTTCATTGGGACGACATTTGACCGGAGCCGCCGGGCGGGTCTCCCAGGACACGGGTACTCCCATTTCGTCCATATCCGTACACAGACTTTCAACAAGCGCCGCAAGGTCAATTTTCCGCATCTGTTCGCCGCCAGCGCCCCTGGCGGCCGACAAGACGGACTCTGTCAGATCCTGCAGTTCCTCCAGGTTTTTCTGCATACGCTCCCGCACATCGGTATCTTCAATGAACTCCGACGTGATCCGCATGGCCGTAATTGGTGTTCTGAGATCGTGGCCTACTGCAGACAAAAGCTGGCGCTGGCTTTGCAGCGTGCGCCGCACCTGCTCGGTCATTGCGTTGAAAGCCCGCGCAGCGCGTTTGACGTCGTCAGGCCCTTCCTCCGGCACCGGTGATGCCGAGCCTCCGCGCGCTGCTTCTGAAGCCGATGCCGCCAGTTCTGAAAGTGGTCGCGCAACGCTGCGCGCAATGAATGCCGCCGCAGCCGACGTCATCAGGAGCGCGACCATCGCCGCAATCACAACTTCAATATGCCAGGGCGGAGGCGGTGGGCGATAAAAAGTGGTCACCAGGCGGGTGTTCCGAACGACGGGCAACGTCACTTCCATGATCTCGCCGTTGGGTCCACGTCCGGGCGAGCGGGCCAGCTCGACTGGCAGATGACCGCGGCGAACGCTGACATTGACCGGCTGCCGGGCTTTTTCCGGGGAGAGCATGGCTTTGACACGAGCCGCATACCGCGCCTCTTCGTCCGTCATCGGCCGAACGAGCGGTTTGCCGTAAAGAAGGTGGAAGTGCCACGGCCCAGAGCTCATGGTCAGCGCGGCTGCCTCGCGTTCTCGAGCAGGGATGCCTCCAAGTAAAGTGGCAGCCGAGACGGCGCGATCGAGTAGGCGCTCGGTCTGGGTGGACTCGGTTATGTTCTGCTCGGTAACCGAGAACCAGATTCCCACCGCGACATTCGAGGCAATGACTGCCGTTGCCGTGATGACGATCAGCTGTGCGCCGAGCGTGCGCGGCCTCAATGCGTCAGGCCACAATTTCATGCTTGCTCAGGATCCACTGCAAAGACATATCCGCCGCCCCACACTGTTTTAATATAGCGCGGATTCTTGGGATCGGGTTCAAGCTTTTTCCGGAGGCGGCTTACATGGTTATCGATACTCCGGTCGAAGAGGTCGGCATCGCGTCCCTTGGTCAAGTCGAGCAGCTGATTGCGGCTGAGGGCGATTTTTGGCCGTTCGATCAGCGCGGATAAAAGCCGGAATTCCCCGCTGGACAGGGGCATCGCCATGCCGTCGCTGCCGATCAGTTCTCGCTGCCCCGTATCCAGTGTCCAGTCACCGAAACGTATGCGTTCGCTGGACGGCGGCTTAAGTCGTGGCGGTAAAGCCTGCGTTCGTCGCAGCACGGCCGTGATCCGTGCGATGAGCTCGCGTGGACTGAAGGGCTTCGCGATATAATCATCGGCGCCCATTTCGAGACCGATGATTCGATCAACTTCTTCGCCTCGTGCTGTCAGCAAGATGACGGGTATTTGCGAGGTTTCGCGGATAAAACGACAGAGGCTGAGACCGTCCTCTCCCGGCATCATAATGTCGAGAACGACAAGATCGATCGCCGATGCTTTCAGTACACGCCGCGCATTGATGGCATCAGCTGCAGTCGAACTTCTGTATCCGTGTTCCCGAAGATAACGTCCCAGGGGTTCGCGGATATCCCTGGCGTCTTCAACGACAAGCACATGAGGTTTCGCTTCATCTTTGAGCATGGCCGCTCCCCTCTTCTCGACCAGCATGAGCCTTTGGGTTGTTCCGCGCAATTTCCGAGTTGTCTCAAATCTTCGCAAAACAGGGTAAGCCGGACGAACATTGCGACGACTTTTGACCCCCGGGACAAAGATTCGAGAGGGGCGAAGCGTATCCCTTCGGGTGTGGACTGCACCAAGGAGGGACTTCAATGAGACATACACTGCGTTACGCATTGCTTTTGGGGACAGTACTGATTCTCGGCGGCAGCTTCGCCCTTGCGCAAATCGGTTCGTCCCGTTCGGGGGCACAGGTGGCGGCCGAGAATCCTGCTACCTACCAGGATGGCTATCCCGTTCGCAGCCGCGCTGCCGAGAAATTTCTTGAGGAATTCGACGCCAAAAAGGACGGCCGGGTCACCCACGATGAATTCAATCGTAAGCTTGCACAGGAATTCTCGCAAGCCACCAAAGGTGCGCCCACGATGACGCTGGAGCAGTATACCGGCCTGCACGCGAAGGATCTGCACGACCAGGCAGCCCAACTGTTTCACAACATGAATTGGAAGGGCGACGGCAAACTCACCCTGGAAGAATACATGATGGCAGAGCGCTCCCGGTTCGAGTACCTGGACCGGGACGGAACGGGGACTGTCTCCTGCGGATCCTCGCGCAGCCGTTCAGCGGACTCCTCCCCGCCGCGCACTTCGCGCGCCGGTTCTACCGACTCAAGCTCACGCGGATTCGGCGGAGCCCGCGGGCGCACAAGCATCTGTTATACGGACGATCTCAACAAGGACGGTCAGGTGACGCGCGCGGAATTCGATAAGGCGAACGCGCAGCAGTTCAATCAATTCGCCAAGGGCGGAGCAATGACGCAGGAACAGTTCTTCCAGATGCTCTTCGCGCAATCCAAGTCGATCTCGGAGCGCGTCTTCCGGCGGCTGGATCGGGACGACATCGGACGGATCACACTTCAGGAATGGGCCGCTCCTCAGGAGAGGCTCTTTGCCCGCCTCGACAAGAACAACGACGGCGTCGTCACGTTGGACGAGTTGACGTCGTCGCGCCGGAGTCACTACGCGAGTCGCAACTAGAAACGAGGGTGGTACCTTCGTCAGGCTGGCGCACGAACGGTGGCGCGCTCCCACCCATCGTTCGTGCGCCGCCATGTTTTGCGCGATGCGATCAACGCGCCGCATCCATCCGTAGGTCTCGAGTCATTTCCGCCAGGATCGAGACGGCGATCTCGGCGGGTGACTGGGCGCCGATGGCAAGTCCGATCGGACCATGAATGCGGCCGAGCTCGGCATCAGAGAAGCCTTGCGCCTTCAGCCGCTCAAGCCGTCCGGCGTGTGTCTTTCGTGATCCGAGCGCCCCGACATAAAAGGCGGACGACCGTATCGCAGCGGACAGGGCAGGGTCGTCGACCTTAGGATCATGCGTGAGTGCGACAAGTGCACTTCTCGGGCCGAGCGGCGACTTCGACAGGGCTTCGTCGGGCCACTCGTGCGAAAGAACCATGCCTGGAAATCTCGCGACAGTCGCAAACGCCGTCCGCGGATCGATAATCCTCACGTCGTAGCCTATCAGGCGAGCCATGGTCGCAAGCAATTGCGCGATATGAGCCGCTCCCACGATCACGAGATCCAGAGGTGGATTGTAGACGTCGAGGAACCACTCGTGGTCATCAACGTCGATCGATGCGCTTTTGTCGGCACGTGCAGCCCGTGCCGCCTCAACGCCCAGCGGCGATGTGTCTGAGGTCGGATCAACAAGGCGTTCGTCGCCGGACTTGAGATTGACGGCACGCACAATGACGCGACCTGTTCGCCGCGCTTCATTCAATGCCTCGAGCGTTCTGCGGCGCATGGCTCTATTCGACGGCTTCGACGAATATCTCAATTTGTCCGCCACAGGCGAGCCCGACGGACCAGGCCTGCTCGTCGCTTACGCCAAACTCAAGTCGGCGCGTTTGGCCGTCGCCCATCGTGCGCTGCGCGTCCTCAATGACGGCGCCTTCAATGCAGCCGCCCGACACCGACCCCACGAACGCGCCGTCGTCGCGAATGGCGATCTGACTACCGGCCTGACACGGTGCCGAACCCCACGTCTTCAGGACAGTTCCCAGTGCGACTTTGTGGCCCGCGTTCAGCCATTCCTGAGCTGTTTGAAGAACATCATCGCGCATCAATTTCCTCCCGACGCCCCCCGCCTAGTCGGTGCGCGACGCAGCGTCCACTGCACGTCTGGCCATGATAGCGACCAGATGGGCGCGATACTCTGACGTCGCATGAATGTCGGAATTGAGTTCTGCCGGATCAATGGCGATTCCATCGACAGCTTCGGGTCGGAAGTCAGCCGTGAGTGCGGCTTCCATCGCGGGTACGCGGAAGACGCCTGGTCCAGCGCCGGTAACAGCAATCCTCACCAAGCTAGCAGATTGCGCAACGAACACACCGGCCATCGCGTACCGTGATGCCGGATTGCGGAATTTTGCATAGCCGGCACGTTTGACCACCGGGAAGGTGATCTTTGTGATCAATTCTCCCTCTTCAAGCGCGGTCGAAAACATGCCCGTGAAAAAGCCGTCTGCCGATATGACCCTGCGCGTCGTGAGGATGGATGCATCCAGTGCCAGAACAGCGGCAGGGTAGTCGGCGGCGGGATCGTTGTTCGCGAGCGAGCCGCCCAATGTACCTCTATGACGTACCGCGGGATCGCCAATCGTCTCGGCCAGCGAAGCAAGAGCCGGGATCATCCGCCGGATCTCGGGCGAGCGGGCAACCGCGGCGTGCGTCGTCGCAGCGCCAATCACAACTGAATCGCCTTCTGTTTCGATGAGCGCGAGTTCGGCAATTCTGGAAATATCGATGAGTTGGGCCGGGCTGGCCAGGCGTTGCTTCATCGTGGGGATCAGCGTCTGTCCGCCGGCCAGGAATGTCGCGTCGTCGGCCAGCTTGAACATCCGTTCCGCTTCGACCGCCGAATTCGCGCGCGAATATCGAAACGAGTAGGGGATCATGCGGCGTCTCCCGCCATGCGCTTTGCGGCAGCGTCGATGGCGCTGACGATGTTGTGGTAGCCGGTGCACCGGCAGATGTTACCCTCGAGCTCGGCGCGAATGGACTCTCTGTCAAGTTTGGGCTCGCGGCGGATCATGTCGATCGCAGTCATGATCATGCCCGGGGTACAAAAACCACACTGCAGGCCATGATGTTCGCGAAATGCTTCCTGCACAGGATGCAATTTGCCGTTCTCCGTAAGACCTTCGATCGTCGTGACGCCGGAGCCGTCAGCCTGGACAGCGAACATTGTGCACGCTTTTACAGCCTTGCCGTCCACGTGAACCACGCACGCCCCACACTGGCTGGTGTCGCAGCCGATATGCGTCCCAGTCAGCTGCAGATGCTCACGCAGAAAATACACGAGCAGAGTGCGGTCTTCGATGTCGGCTGAGACGGGCTTTCCGTTCACCGTCAGGGATACGACAGCCATCACCGGTTCCTGATGTTGTTGGTCTAGTGCCGTTCGACTCTCGGCATCACGACACCGGCCGTCAAGACGGACGAAGCGTTAGCCCAAAGATGACGAGCAGGACCGCAATGACACCAATCAGACCAACCACCCAGACTTCCGGGGCAAGCCCCTCCCGATTTGGTCCGGCTGCGGAGAGTGTGATCTCGGCAGGGACAGGTTCAGCCGGTGGGGCTTCAACCTGCGTTCCTGCGTCCTGAGCGACCATCACCCGCGCAGCGAAGCGCAAAAAAAATTCGTCGGCGAGGTGCCTGGCCGCGCCATCGATCAACCTTTGGCCGATTTGTGCCAGCTTTCCTCCAACCGATGCCCGGGCTGAATAGGTCAGAACAGTCCCGCCTTCGTCCGGGACGAGCGATACTTCCGCTTCTCCCCTCGCAAAACCGGCGACCCCGCCTTGGCCTTCCCCTCTGAGAACGCACCTGCTTGGAGGGGCCATCTCTGCCTGTTCGATTTTGGCGCTGAATGTTGCCTTGACTGGACCGATCTTGAGGACAGCGGTGGCCGTTAGGTGCGTTGCGTCTGTTCTCGCAAGGGATTCACAACCGGGGATACAAGACTTGAGTACATCAGGATCATTGAGCGACGCCCACACGACTTCAGGAGTGGCTGGGATCGAATAGCGTCCGGAAAAGTCCATTTCTGGTTCCTCTTTCAAAAACTTCGCTTATGCGTCAACAGTTTAGAAAATTTTCTTGAGGGGGTGCGACAACTGCGCGCGCACCGCTTTCAGTAATGTGACGATTGTGATAAATGCGTTAACCTTATTTTTGCAAATAATGTTAGGCAGGGGGACGGAAGTGAGCATGGTGGAGGCGCCCCTCGTGGGCGATGTAGCGTTTGAAGTTTCGGGGTCCATCAAGTGGTTCGATCCGACCAAGGGTTATGGCTTCATAAAACCGGCAGGCGAACAGCAAGGCGATATTCTTCTGCATCAGACGTGTGTGCGCCAGTCAGGCTTCAAATTTGCGTCAGAAGGTGCGCGGGTTGTCTGTGAGGCCGTTCAGGGGCCACGCGGACTGCAGGCGCGCAGGCTAATCACGCTTGACAACTCTACTGCTTTGCCTGACGCCGGTCTCACGCTGCGGGCACCGCGCTTTACTGCTGAACCTCGAGGACCGGCGTTTGACGCGATCGTTAAATGGTTCAATCGCGGCAAAGGATATGGATTTGTCTCTCGCGGCCCCAATACTCCGGATGTGTTCGTTCATATGGAGACATTGCGACGTTGCGGAATCCGTGAGCTGCGGCAGGGACAGCGCGTTCGCGTCAGAGCCGGCGAAGGTCCGAAGGGCGAGCTTGCCGCCGAGGTGTCGGTCCTGGAGCCGTGAACTTCGCCGCTGCAAGTTGTAGGTGAGCTGCCTCTGGCGTGATCGCCCGACTTCGCACAATGTGCACCCGCGTTTGAATTCAGATGGAGTTCTGGTGCCCCGTTTATCCGTCGTCATGGCGGCGTTGGCCGCGTCATTTCTGTCGTGCGCGGCAGGTCCGGCACCCCTTCCGGTTACCACCGTCATCATCGATACGGAACACGGCCCTGCCAAGTTCAGGGTCGAGGTTGCCGGAGACGAAGCATCGCAGCGGCTCGGCTTAATGTATCGGAAGACTATGGCGCCGGAAGTCGGCATGCTCTTCGATTTTCATACTGCCCAGATGGAAGCTTTCTGGATGAAAAACACGGTCCTGCCGCTCGACATGATCTTTATCCGCGCCAACGGAACCATTTCGTCGATCGCTCCCAATGCGGTGCCGTTTTCGGAGACACCCATTCCGTCGGCGGAGCCGGTACGGGCGGTTCTGGAGATCAATGCCGGCCGGGCAGCCGCGCTGGGCATCGAGCCAGACCAGCGAGTTCACAACGCAATCTTCGGCGACGCCCTGCCGGGCCAGAAATAACCCCCGAACGCGAGAACCGTTGAAGCCGGAAAGGTGGACGTGTAAGGGACAGGTTCGCTGAACTAGCGATTCCGGCCGCATCGACAGGCGGGGCGTGGCGCAGTCTGGTAGCGCATCTGCTTTGGGAGCAGAGGGTCGCGTGTTCAAATCACGCCGCCCCGACCAGCCGGAACATACGAGGAGATTGGTCATGCGCGCGCGCATTTACCGGCCAGCCCGAACGGCCATGCAATCGGGCAGGGCTCTCACCAGGCGGTGGGTGTTGGAATATGAGCCTGAATCTCCGCGCGAGGTTGATCCGCTGATGGGCTGGACAAGTTCGTCGGACATGCGAAGCCAGGTCGTGATCGAGTTCGATACCAAGGAGGAGGCCATCGCGTTCGCGGAGAAGAACGGGATTCCCTTCCAGGTATTCGAGCCGGCTCAACCCAAGATTAGACCGCGGTCCTACTCTGACAACTTCCGCTTCGACCGGAAGATGCCCTGGACCCACTAGCGCGAGCGCCGGCTGATTCGGCCTCAATGGCCCCGTAGCTCAATGGATAGAGCAACAGCCTTCTAAGCTGCGGGTTGCAGGTTCGATTCCTGCCGGGGCCGCCATGCCGATGCCTCTACTGTCCCAACACCTGCTGGGCAGGTTCCTATGGACGGGTTGAGACACTGCTGCCACACAGCAGGACTATCGTGTATCTTGACCTGAGACAGGTGGATTAGAGTCAGCGTCGAGCGCCCGAGCCGGGTTGCGGGCAGCGAAAGGGAAGCGTGTGAGTCGAACTGAAGGCGCCGAGATCAACGTTTCAATCCCCTCAAGCCTGAACCTCGCGCTGACGGCCGCGTTTCTGTGCGTTGGTGTCTTTCAGCTGTTCGTGCTGCCCCTGCTGCTGGTGCGTACAAATGTCTGGTGGGCGTCGGCCCTGATCCCCTGCGTACTTTCAACTACAACGAACTGGTCCCTCATTCATGAGGCGATCCACGGCCTGCTTTCGCCCTTCAGGCGCGTCAACGACATCAGCGGACGTTTGCTGGCCATCTTTTTCGGCGCGCCGTTCGAACTTCTCCGGTTTCCGCATCTTCTCCATCATCATTTGAACGGTACAGTTGCGGATCGCCCGGAATTTTACGAACGGGAGAAAGTCTCGCATGGCGTCGCCACGCTGAAATTCTACCCGGTGCTGATTTTTGGGATTTACGCGGTTGAGGTTGCGGGGACCTTCATCTGCCTGATGCCGCGTCAACTCCTGCGCCGCGTCGCTCAGGTGTTCCCAAAGGCCGGCCCTAGCGACACGCGTGTGGAGGCGTACCTACTGCAACCACAACGTCTGATGCAGGTGCGCATCGATGCGTGTCTCGTCATCGGCCTCTATTCGCTGGCATTCTGGAGTTACGGTGGGTGGTGGCCGTTGCTGGCTCTGTCGATTGTGGGACGCGGCATTATCTCGTCGATCGCCGACAACAGCTATCACTACGGTGCTCCGCTCGGTGCCGGCGCTCGCTCGGCCTACAATTTGAAATTGCCGATCGGGGCGAGCATTTTGCATTTCAATCTGCATCGTGTGCACCATGTGCATCCGACATTGCCATGGAGCGGACTGCCCGCAGCGTTCAAGGCTGATGGCGAGAGCTACGACGTCGGCTACGCATCTGCGATGTTGCGCCAGTTCCGCGGGCCTATTGCAGATCGTGACTATGCCGTCACGACTAACGCCCCTCGAATCTAGGCTCGCGTTTCGCGAAGAACGCAGAAATGCCTTCCCGAACGTCCTGCGCCGGGTTGGCAATCATCACTGACAGAGTTGCATCGTTCAGCGAGTGCTCCAGCGACGCGTTCAATCCAAATCGCATCATCGACTTGGCCAGTCGGACGGCGAGCGGCGCCTTCGTCGCGAGCGAGCGTGCGAAGTCTAATGTGCGCTCCTCAAGCTCGGGTGCAGGAACAACTTCCGTCACAAGTCCGAGCTCAAGCGCTTCGTTGGCGCTGTAAACTTCGTGGAACAGCGTCATCTTCAAAGCTTTGTCGAGTCCCATCATGCGGGGAAAGAACCACGCACCACCCTCATCGGGCAGAAGGCCGAAGCGACCAGAGGTGTCTCCAACCCTGGCTGCATCGGACGCAATGCGGAAATCGCAGGCAAGCGCCAACGTAAGGCCACCGGCGACCGCGGGCCCATTCACCATCGCGATCACCGGCTTGTCGATGCGGTGCAGGAGCGTGATCACCGGATGCATGCCGGTGCGCATCTCATGGCCAAAGCCGATCTGGGCGTTTTTGTAGTCGGGGCGTTCCGAATCCTCGCCGCTGATGTCACCTCCAGAACAAAAGCCGCGTCCGGCACCCGTCAAAATAAGCACGCGCAGTGTATCGTCGTCCCAGTACCGATTGAGCGCCGCAACCAGCTCGCGGCACAAGCGGTACGTATAGGCATTTAGGTTGTCTGGCCGGTTCAGGGTGATCCGCGCGATCGCGGGTTCCGGGACGTCGAACAGGATATCCTTGTAATCGCTCATTTTGTCCTCCCTTGCAGACATCTGCCGTTATGGGAACATGCAGGTCCGACATTGGCAACGCCCACCGCGTCCGGCCGGCACCGGCCGAGCGATCAAGAGGCAGGAGGAAATCATGAACGCCTATCCCGACATTCTGTATGGCGTAGACGAGCGTATCGCGACCATTACGCTCAATCGTCCCGACCGGCTCAATGCCTACACTGGCCAGATGGCCGACAGCTTGAAACGCGCCATGGCCGACGCGAATGAAGATCGCGACGTTCGGTCAATCGTCATCACGGGCGCCGGACGCGGCTTTTGCGCGGGCGCCGACATGGACGTGTTGTCGCAACACGCCAGTGCCGGACACCATACCAGCCAGAGCGCGGCCACGCACGCCGAGCCCGAGTTCAGGAACATCCTGGGCCCCGATCTTTCCGCCGCGTTCGGGGATGGGAGCCGCTTCGGCTATTTCATGAAGACAAAGAAACCGATCATCGCGGCCATCAACGGCCCGATCGCCGGCATCGGCCTCGTCATGGCGCTTTATGCCGATCTGCGGTTTGCGCCAGAGAACGCGGTGCTGACGACATCCTTTGCGCAACGTGGGCTGATCGCCGAACACGGCATCGGCTGGCTGTTGCCGCGGCTGGTGGGTCAGGCGAATGCGCTCGATCTCTTGCTGTCGGCGCGCAAGATCACCGCGCGGGAGGCCGAGGCCATTGGTCTTGTGAACAAGGTCTTTGCCCAGGATACATTCGTGGACAATGTCCGCGCCTATGCGCGCAATCTCGCGAATGCCGTGTCGCCGCGGTCGATGGCCATCATGAAGGCGCAAGTGTGGAAATCGAATTTCGAGGATTTCAACGAGTCGCTGGCCGTCGCCGACCGGGAGATGGCACTCAGCCTCGCCGATAACGAGTTCAAGGAAGGCGTCGCCCATTTCGTCGAGAAGCGGGCGGCGCGGTTTGCCGATATCTGAATTTGGCCGTTCGTCAAGATTGACGAAGCCTGTGCCGGTTGTACAACCCCGCGCCTGATTTCAACGGATGCGGCGGACATCGCCGGAACAGCATGAAGATTGTCGGCGGCAAATGGTCGAACTGGTCCGGCGCGGTGGCGTGCAAGCCGCGTCATGTGATTGCCCCGAAGGACGAGGTTGAACTGGCAGGCGCGATCAGGTGTGCGGAGGGGCCGGTTCGCGCGCCTGGCTCGGGCCATTCCTTCACGCCCCTGTGCGTCAGCGACGGCACGATGGTGGACATGGCCGCCTTCTCCGGCCTGCGGCACACCGATCCTGCAGCGTCCACCGCGACGTTGTTCGCGGCCACGCCGCTTTGGGCCGCAGGCCCAGCCCTGCATGCTAGTGGCGTCGGACTTTTGAACATGGGCGATATCGACCGGCAGACTCTGGGTGGGGTGGTCGGAACCGGAACTCATGGTACGGGACGGTCGCTCGGCAGCATCTCAGGCGCTGTGGAGGGGTTTCGGATTATTCTGGCCGACGGCAGCGTGCTCAACTGTTCGGCCACCGAGAATGAGGAGATTTTCGCCGCGGGACGGGTGTCGATGGGCATGCTGGGCGTGATGACCGAAATCACCATGCGGGTTCGGCCGGCCTACAAGCTGATTGAACGAAACTTCCTTGTCCCCCGGGACGAATTGTTCGCGAAGCTCGATTCCTTGGTGGCGGATAACCGCCATTTCGAATTCTTCTGGTTTCCCTACGCCGATGTCGCAGTCTGCAAGACGCTCAATGAAACTGACGAACCAGCGCCAGAGCCGCGCTCGGCGGAACAGATGCGTGAACGCGGCGAAAGAATCGGTTCGGATTCGAAGACGTTCGCCTCCATCAATCGCCTGCTCCCTTATGCACCGTTCCTGCTTGGTCCCGCGCACCGCCTGTTTTCCCAGTTGATGCCCGGGCACGGACAGCCCCGGTGGAGTCACGAGATTTTCCCGAGCCCGCGCCCGATCCGATTCAACGAGATGGAATACGCGGTTCCCTATGAACGCGGCACCGATTGCGTCCGCGAGGTCGTGGACACCATCCGCAGGAAGCGCATCAACACCGGCTTCCCGCTCGAGTTCAGAAGCGTGGCCGCCGACGATGCGTGGATCAGCCCGTTCTACAAGCGCGAAAGCGTCACGATCGCGGTTCATCAGTATTTCGCGGTCGATCCGGCCAAGCTCTTCGACACTTGCGAGACGATATTCCGCAGCCATGAGGGCCGTCCGCATTGGGGCAAGCGGCACACGCGAACGGGGAAAGAACTGCACAGCCTCTACCCCGAGTATGAGCGCTTCGTGGCACTGCGGCGCAGGCTCGATCCGAGCGGCAAATTCCTGAACCCGCACCTCGAAGCTATGTTCGGATAAGCTCTGCCTTGCGGAAAAAGCAGGTGGGCTCGCCGGTATGACAGGCAGCTCCGGTCTGTATCACCTTCATCAGAAGCGTGTCGCCGTCGCAATCGATCCATGCTTCGACCAGCCGCTGCGTGTGACCGGATGTTGCACCCTTTCGCCACAGCTCCTGCCGGGCCCGCGACCAGTAGGTGACGTCGCCCGACTTCAACGTCAGCGCCAGCGCCTCGCGGTTCATCCAGGCATGCATCAGAACCGCGCCCGTCTGGTGATCCTGGGCGATGACAGGGACAAGCCCATCCGCGTTGAAGGCGACGTCCTTCACGAACGCATCGGGCGAAAGCGCGGCAGTCATAGCGCAGCCTTCATCCGGGCAAAGCCGCGCTCCAGATCGGCGATCAGGTCATCGGCATCTTCGAGCCCGGCGTGGATGCGCACGATCGGACCGTCCGCTTCGAATTTGCGGACGGTTCGAAGGAAGGTCGCCGGGATGATCAGACTCTCGTAGCCGCCCCAGGAAAAACCCAGCCCGAAATGTTCGAAACTGTCCATGAACGCGGCAAACGCCGCATGCGGAACGGGCCTGAGCACCACACCGAAAAGACCGCTCGAACCGCTGAAATCGCGCGTCCAGATCGCATGCCCCGGATCGTCTTCCAGCCCGGGATGGAGCACGCACGCCACTTCCGGACGGGCCTTCAGCCATCGCGCCAGTTTCAGCGCGGTTTCTTCGTGGCGTTTGAGGCGCACGGGCATCGTGCGCAAACCCCTGAGCGCCAGAAAGCAGTCGTCGCCGCTGACACACAGCCCGCTTAGCGCATGAAACTCGGCCAGGCGGGCCTTATGCGTTTCATCGGCGGTGACATAACCGATCATGACATCCGCATGGCCGCCGATATATTTGGTCGCCGCCTGGATGGAAATGTCCACGCCGTGGTCGAACGCATCGAACAGGAGCGGCGTGGCCCAGGTGTTGTCGAGCAGAACGCTGGCGCCGTGCGCATGGGCCGCTTGGGCGATGGCCGGAACATCCTGCACGTCGAAGGTCAGCGTCCCCGGACTTTCGCAATAGACCGCCTTTGTGTTCGGCCTGATTTGTTCGGCAATTCGCTCGCCGATCAACGGATCGTAATAGGTGGTCTCGACGCCAAAGCGTTTCAGTATCTTGTCGCAGAAACTGCGTGTCGGCCCGTAACAGCAATCGGCGACGAGGATGTGGTCGCCGCCACTGCAGACGGACATGATCGCCGACGCGATGGCATTCATCCCCGACGGGTGGAGGAATGTGCGGGCGCCGCCTTCAAGCGCCGTGATCGCCTCCTCAAGACTGCGCGATGTCGGCGTTCCGACGCGGCCATATACATAACGCGCATCGCGTGCTTCGAGGGCCGCCAGGTCGGGATAAAGGATCGTGGAGGCGCGATAGACCGGCGTATTGACCACGCCGAAATGCTCCGCGCTCATCCTCCCGGCTTCAACGGCCGTTGTGCCTGGTTTTCGGTCTTCTGCAGTCATAACCGGTGCTTTCAACGGCCACCTTATCGATGCGCCCGCAGATTACGACAAGCGTCGAAATGTGCCAGATCCTCATTCCTCGTGGGTCAACGGGTGGATGGCAGCGGCAGCTTTGGCTGCGTCCTGACTCAGAATCCCTCTCAGCGGAAAGTTAAACAACCAGAAAATGACGCCCGCCGCCACACCGACAGACGCGCAAAGCAGGAAGAAATGTATCTTGTCCATGCGACTGAAATAACTGCCAATGTACCCCTGCAGAAGGTTGCCAAAAAAGCTGGTCATCAGCCAGAAGCCCATCATTGTCGAGAGAACCTGTGCAGGAGCCACGCGGGCGGTCAGCGCCAGACCGATCGGAGAAAAGTAAAGTTCGCCCAGCGTAATCACCGCGAAGAACAAGAATAGCCAGAGCCAACTGACGTGGCCGTGACCGCTGAAATACATGGCGGCCACCATCACGAGGTACGATCCCGCAAGCATGAAATTGCCCATCGCCATTTTGGTAAGAACGCTGGGCTCTGCCTTTCGTCTGGATTGCCAAGTCCACAGCCCGACGACCAGTGGGGTGAAAAGTACGATCATCGCTGGATTAAATGCCTGAAACCATGTGGCGGGAATCTGCCAGTCGATCAGCCCAGGGATGAGCCGGCGGTCAGTCAAATCCTGGGCAAACAGGCTGATCGTATTCCCCTGTTGCTCGTAAACGGACCAGAACAGGCTTCCGGGGATGAGAAGCAGCAGCAACGCAATGATGGCTTTCCAATCGTTTCCAGTTAGCGGTTTCTTCTCCTCCTTGTTCTCCTTCACACGACCTGCACGATCCTGTGGAAGCGTGCGCAATGCGACCAAGTAGACAAATAGTCCGATCAGCATCCCCACTCCCGCCGCCGCATAACCCCACTGATACCCGTACTTTTCTCCCAGCGTCCCGCAAATCAGCGGCGAAAATGTCGCCCCAACATTGATGCCCACGTAGAAAATCGAATAGGCACGATCGATGCGGCTGTCGCCGGGTTTGTAGAGATTACCCACTTGCGTCGAAATATTCGGCTTAAAAAAGCCATTGCCGATGATCAGCAGCAGCAGGCCAAGCAGAAAGAACTGAGGAACCATCAGCGTGAACTCGCCGACTGCCATGATGGCTCCGCCGATAATGACGCTATATCTTTGACCGATCCAAGCATCGGCAATTGCACCGCCGATAAATGGCGTCAGGTAAACGAATGCGGCGTAGGTACCGTAGATGTCCGACGACAACGGTTGCGGCGCAAGCGGCTGACCGGAGTTGAATACGAATTCAAGTACGTGTTTCAGAGCATGATAGCCGACCAGGCCATCGACCGTGGGGTGGAGCAATAGATAGTTTACGAGCGTATAAACGAGGATCGCCCGCATCCCATAATACGAGAATCGTTCCCACATCTCTGTTGCGAACAGATAGGTCAGTCCCGTCGGGTGACCGAAAAGCTGACGCTCCCCGGGCGCCGCGTCCGCTGTACTCATTCCCAGACTCCCCTTAGTCGCGCCTTGGCGAACCACCCCCAAGCCTGAGGGCAAGACATCCGCTTTGGCAAGAGCACTCAGCGTCCCGGCCCTGTCTCGCAGCTGCGATGAATCCCGCGCCCGCCGTCATACGGAGCAACGTACTAAGTGAGCCCAGCCGGAATCTCGATGTACCTGTCCTCGCGGCTGTAGGGCACGAATCCCAGTCGTTGGTAGAGAGGCAGCGCGCGCGGGTGATCGAGCGTGCAGGTATTAACCAGCAGCTTTGAAATTGGCTTTGCCCACGCATTCATTGCAGCGTGGTACAGAAAGAAGTGGCTGAGTTTGCGTCCGATGTAGTTCGGTACCAGCCCGAAATACGCAAGCTGGCCTATACCTGCCTCGCGAAAATCGAGTTCGGCTATGCCCGCGGGACAACCCTCGACGTAGAGGACGTACAAGTCAACGCGGTCATCTTCGATGATTCTTGCGAGCTGTCCGTCACTCAGCTTCTTGCGGTCGACCCATTTATATTCGCGACCGACCGCATCGTAGAGATAGCGATAAAAGTGCACCGGCGGGCGTTCTGCGCGAAGCAACGCAACCTTACCCTTGGGCTGAGGCGGCGGAACCGCCTTCGGTCGTGCCTTCATCTCCAGGAACGTTACAACCATCGGAACACGCCGGACTTGCTTTCGCGATGTCATTCCGTGGCAATCGGGGCTTCAGCCCGCGCGCCCCATTCTGACCATGAGCCGTCGTAAAGAGAAATGTCCTTGGCACCGGCAACCGTCAACGCGAGCAGCTCGATCGCGGCGGTAATTCCTGAGCCGCATGTGGTGATGATCGGGTACGCCAATTCGATGCCGTTGTCCGCGAACAGAACCTTCAGGCTTTCACGCGATTTGAGGGTTCCGTCTGTCTCCGTCAGTTCAGTGTACGGCACGCAGACGCTTTCAGGAATATGACCGGGCCGAACCCCGGGTCGCGGCTCTGCCTCGCGGCCATGGAACCGATTGCGGCTTCGTGCGTCGATGACGGTCTCGCGCCGGGTGTTCGCATTGCTCATCACCTGATCGAATGCGCGCACGAGAGAGAAGTTCTCACGTGGTGTGAAGTGACGTGGATAAGGATGCGGAGCCATGTCCTCGATCGGCTTCTGCTCGCGCTTCCACTTGGGTAACCCGCCATCGAGAACGACGACGTCCTCGTGCCCCATGACTCGAAGCATCCACCAGGCCCGCGGAGCGGAATAGATACCGGCACCGTCATAGACAACAATGAGATTTCCGTCTCCCAGCCCAAGCTTACGCATACGGCTCGCAAATTTCGCGGCCAGCGGCAACATATGGGGGAGGGGACTGCGCTCGTCCGAAAGATCGTCAATATCGAAGAATACCGCTCCCGGAATATGTGCCGCCTCGTATTCAGCCTTCGCGTCGCGGCCAGCCTGCGGCAGGTACCACGAAGCATCTGCAACTCGGATATCCGGCGCGCCCAGGTGTTCGGCCAGCCAATCGGTGCTGACAAGGGGTGAAGCTGGCTTCATCGCGTGAACGGTATCTCCATCGAAGACCGCGGCTTGTCCAACCAATCAGGCAAAGGGAAATGGTTGCTCCTCAGGAACTCTGCATTGAAAAGTCGCGCCCGATAGCGCGTGCCGTAATCCGCCAGGATCGTCACGATCGTATGTCCGCGCCCCAGATCCTGGGCCATGCGGATAGCACTGGCAACATTAATACCTGACGAGCCTCCGAGACAGAGGCCTTCGTGTTCAAGGAGGTCGAATATGATCCGTAGGGCTTCATTGTCATGAATTTGATAGGCGTCGTCGATCGGAGCGCCCTTAAGATTCGCGGTAACGCGACCCTGCCCGATGCCCTCGGTGATGGACCAGCCTTCCGACCGCAACTCTCCCGTTTTGATCCAGCTGAAGATGGCTGATCCCATCGGGTCGGCGGCTGCAATCCGGATACCGGGGTTGCGGGCCTTCAGCGCGATCGCAATTCCGGCCAGCGTGCCTCCCGAACCGACCGAACAGGTGAAGCCGTCGATCTTGCCTTCGGTCTGTCGCCATATCTCGGGCCCGGTGGTCTCGATATGGGCGCGCCTGTTAGCAACATTGTCGAATTGGTTGGCCCAGATCGCCCCGCCCGGCTCAGATCGCGCCAGTTGCTCAGCCAGACGGCCGGAGATCTTCACATAGTTGTTTGGATCCTTGTACGGCACCGCCGGCACTTCGATCAGTTCGGCCCCCAACACGCGCAGCGTGTCCTTCTTCTCCTGACTTTGGGTATCAGGAATTACGATCACGCTTTTGAATCCATGCGCATTTCCAACTATCGTCAGCCCGATTCCGGTATTGCCCGCTGTTCCTTCGACAATTGTTCCACCCGGCCTCAATGCTCCCCGGTCGATCGCGTCCTGAACGATGAACAGCGCCGCCCGATCCTTCACCGACTGGCCCGGATTCATGAATTCGGCTTTGCCCAGAATTTGGCAACCCGTCATCTCTGACGCGCGCTTCAGGCGGATGAGCGGAGTATCACCGATCGCGGCCAAGGCGTCTTGTTTGATGTCCATCAGCCCAAAATCAGCGGGAATCCACCAGAAAACTAATGACCCGTGGACCCGCGTTCAATGCTGGCCCGAACTCAAGGCGGCTCCAGGTCCGATACGACTGCGATCCACGCATTGAACAATGGAACCTTTTGGCGCGCGGCACCGTCGGATAAGAGTGCACCGAACGGGCTCATTCCGGGCAGGACAATCCTCATGGCATATAAGCGCATCGTCTTGTGCGCCGACGATTATGGCCTCTCGCCAGGCGTCAGCCGGGCCATACGCGAGCTCTTGGACGCAGGCAGGCTGACCGCGACGAGCTGCATGACGGTTTACCCTGAGTTCGAGATCGACGGTCCCATGCTCGCACCTTGGATCGGCAAAGCCGACCTCGGCCTGCATTTCACGCTGACGGCAGACCGGCCCGTAAGCACGGTCATGCGCCAGGCCTATCTGGGCCGTCTCAACCAGGTCGCGCTGGAAGCGGAACTCCAACTGCAGCTCGACCGGTTTAGAACCGTGCTGGGCAGGCCACCCGACTATATCGATGGCCATCAGCACGTTCACCTTTATCCAGGCATCCGCGAACTGGTCGTGAGAGCGGCGCAGCGCATGGGTATCTATGTGCGCTCGACTCACGATCCCATTAACTTCGCAATGGCTTGGCGCCCATCGCCTGTCGAATCAGCGTTCCTTGCGTGGTCGGCTCGACCTCTGGAACGATTGATTTCTCGCGCAGGTCTGAGAACCAATCGGGGGTTTCGAGGGGCGAGAACCTTCCGCGAGACGGTTCCCTACCGGTTACTGTTTCGGCGCATAATCGCGGGCGCGACGGATTGCAGCATCGTTATGTGCCATCCTGGCCATGCCGACTCAGTCCTGGTGAGCAGGGATGGCGTGACGCACGCCCGCGAAGAGGAATTTTCGTATCTTGCGGGCGGGGAATTCCAAGACGACATCGCGCACGCCGGCCTCACTCTCAGCCGGTTTGTCGGCGCCGATTAGTGCTTTCCTGAGTTATGGGTGGCTCCCCGGGCCGGGATCGAACCAGCGACCAACGCATTAACAGTGCGTCGCTCTACCACTGAGCTACCGAGGAACAGGGCCGCGTCTCTACCGCATCCGTGTACCGCTGGCTACATCAAAACGAGGCATTTTCCAACGCAAGCCTGCTGTGGAAAATCGTCGAGGTAGACCGACAAGAAAAAAGGGCCGGGTGTTGGCCCGGCCCCAAGGCGTTGGGTAATGGTGGGGTGTCTTCAAGGGAAGACAACGCCAACTTGCCACGGCAAGGTTAACAAAACCTTAACGAGACCTACCAGATTTAGCCATAACTCGAAATCGATCCACACGATCAACGATCGGTGGAAAAGTAGCATTGATGCGGGACAACTTTCATCGGAACGGAGCTTGGATTTGCCCGTGTTGGCGGAAGGAACGAACGGACAATCCGAGAAAATGGAGGCCACGCCCGGAATTGAACCGGGGTACGCGGTTTTGCAGACCGCTGCGTCACCACTCCGCCACGTGGCCATCCAAGGGGCGCTATAGCAGATAGCCGATTCGCCGCAATAGCCGCGAATGAAACACCGACAACCTAAGCGCATCCACGTTGTCAGCCGAATCACGGCACCGTATAAGCCGGTAACCATTCCGAGCCCGAATCATGCCCGATTACGCCGAGCAGCGCTTCAATATGGTCGCATCGCAGGTGCTGGCGAGCGGTGTGACTGACGAACGCATTCTGGCGGCAATGAGCAAGATCGAGCGTGAGAGATTCGTCCCCACGGCGAAACGTCTGGTGGCCTATTCCGAGGCGCCCATCGAAGTCGTCGCGCGACGTTATCTGATCGATCCGCGAACGTTTTCCCTGCTGCTGAATGCGGCCGAAATCGAGTCTGGCGACAAAATTCTCGATGTCGGTTGTGTCACTGGCTATTCAACGGCGGTCCTCTCCGAATTTTCAGCGCGTGTCATTGGTCTAGAGCAGGACGCAGATCTTGTACGCATCTCGACGGAAATGATGCAGGCTCTCGGCCGCCAGAACGCCGTCATAGTTCAGGGTTCGCTTACGGAAGGTTTCAAGGGCGAAGCGCCCTACGATGTGATCGTAGTGAATGGAGGCATAGAGTTTGTGCCACAGGCCATGTTGGCTCAACTTGCATCCGGCGGTCGGCTGGCCGCCGTGGTCGGTAAGGAAGGCCAATCAAAAGCAACGGTCTTCGTGAACGAAAACGGTCGAATGGGACACCGGGTAGCATTTGATGCGTCCGTTCCGATGCTTGCTGGATTCCGGCAAGCGGTTGGTTTCGTGTTTTAAGCGCTCCACACGGAGCGGCTGGGAAGCGTCGAGCGGGGTAACGAGTTATGGGCTGGTTTCGCTTGGTCGCGACGGCAGTGGTCGTCGCGGTTTGTCTTGTTTCTGGTGGTGCGCGAGCTGAAACGTTTACGCTCGTAGATGCCCTTGCTGTCGCATACGAAACCAATCCAGCGCTGGATTCTGCGCGAGCCGGGCAACGGGCCACTGACGAAGACGTCGCGCAGGCCAATGCCAATTGGCGGCCACAGGTCAATGTCAGCGGCTCCTATGGGTACGAAGGCATCCATGGAGGGCTGGGTATCCCGGGGACCTATCCTCTCCACCCGTTGACGACACAGGTCACGGTTGCTGAACCCGTCTTTCGGGGCGGACGCACCTATGCGGAGGTCGGCAAGGCCAAGGCCACTGTGCGAGCCGGGCGCGCTCAGTTGGTCAACACCGAGCAATCTGTCCTTTTTGATGCGGTATCCGCGTATATGGACGTGGTACGCGACGAAGCCACGTTGAAGCTCAGACAAAACAACGTCGCTGTGCTGCAAAAGCAGCTCGATGCCACGCAGGAACAGTTCCGCGTGGGTGAGTTGACACGGACGGACGTAGCCCAGAGCCAGGCACGATTGGCAGGCGCGCAAGCCGACCTTGTGACCGCCCAGGGTCAGCTGGCCGTCAGCCGCTCCAATTTCGAGCATGTGATCGGTCGTCCCGCGGAGACGTTGGAGGACCAGCCGGCATTTCCCCGACTGCCGTCGAGCCAGGACACCGCCGTTCAAATCGCGACAAACCAGAATCCGGCGCTCATCCAGGCACGCGAAGAAGCAAAGGCGGCCGACTACGCGGTCGACGATGCATTAGGCGCATTGTTGCCTCAGGTCTCCGTAAACGGGCAGTACCAGTACTCGCAGGGATCAATCACCGGGTTCTCCATCGGTACGCAGCACATAACCTCGCTGCTGGGTGAGGTCACTGTCCCGATCTACCAAGGCGGCGCAGAGGAATCTGCCGTCCGTCAAGCAAAGCAGCAGCGGGGCCAGGCGCAGCTCGCCATTGCGGATACCCAGAGGCAGGTTGAGGACGCGACACGGACGGCCTGGCAGGCCTATGTGACGGCCGAGGCCACGATCAAGTCCAACAAGGCGCAGGTTGCAGCCAACGAAGTCGCCTTCGACGGCGTGAAACAGGAACAACAGGTCGGATCACGGACAATTCTTGACGTACTCAACGCGGAGCAGGAATTGCTCAACGCGGAGGTGGCGGTCGTGTCATCGCAGCGCGACTCCTACGTCGCGGCCTATCAACTGCTCGGCGCGATGGGACTGCTCACCGCGAGAAACCTCGCTTTGCAGGTGAAACTGTACGATCCGGTTGAAAATTATAATGACAATGCGTCGCGCTGGTTCGGTCTCGGTGATTGATTTCCGTTAAGGTTTGGTCCCTGCGCACGCAGATTTGTGCGCGGGCCTTAACTTCGTCTTTTCTTCTTTCGGCAAGTGTCTTAGGGTTCTGAACGTCAGCACACAACGTATGGGCCGGAGCGAAACATGAGTCCGTCGAGTCCCCAGCACGAACCGACAATGGAGGAAATCCTTGCCTCCATCCGTAAGATAATTTCCGAGGATTCTACCGAGCCGCAACCGGCTCCGACGCCCGTCGCGGCGGCGCCGAAAGCGTTCGAGGAAACTCACGAAGCGGATGTCCTGGAACTAACCCAGGAATTGCCCGAGGAACCCCCACCACCGCCTCCAGCTCCGGTCGTGGCTGTCGCACCTGCGGCTCCTTCGCAACCTGAGCATGTTGCCGATGATGTTGAATTTCAGCCAATTGAGGAGGCGCCAGTGACCATCGCAGCTCAGCCAACCGCGGCGTCCGGCGACGGAATCTTTTCCGACAGAACCCGAAAGGCGATGAACGACGCATTCACGAGCCTGGAGCCAGAACGCGAAGCTCCGGCGGCGCCGGTGTCGACCAACGCAGCGGTTGCGCCCGTGGACGGTCGCACCCTCGAGGCGGTGTTTGACCACGCAGTGCGTTCGACCTTCGATCCCGTATTGCAAAGCTGGCTGGACCAGAACAAGGACGCAGTGATCGACCGGATGAAGCCGGTCGTTACTGCGTGGCTCGACCAGCATTTCCCGTCGATGCTCGAGGAAGCGGTACGCGACGAGTTGGCCCGCGCCGCCAAGACGCGCGTTCGCCGCTGACCCCGGAATAAACGGCATTCCGGGGCAGGCACGATGCGCCGCTCCGGACATGGCCTCTTGACGCTGAGCCTTCCGGGCGGTTTGACCATCAACCACCCGCAAGGCACGCGAGAGACCATGCTCGAGAAGACTTTCAATCCACAGGACGTTGAAGGGCGCATTTACGCCCAATGGGAAGACTCCGGCGCCTTCAGAGCCGGCCTGCGCCCTGGCGCGGACGCATTCTCAATCGTCATTCCGCCACCCAATGTCACAGGCCGCCTGCACATCGGCCACGCGCTCAACAACACCCTTCAGGATGCGCTGGCGCGCTTCGAGCGCATGCGTGGAAAGGACGTACTCTGGCAACCGGGCACCGATCACGCAGGGATTTCTACGCAGCTTGTTGTCGAGCGTAGTCTCGCCGAACGCCAGCAAAGCCGCATCGCGATGGGGCGGGAGAAATTTCTTGAGGCTGTGTGGAAGTGGAAAGACGAATACGGCGGCGCGATCGTGCAGCAACTGCGCCGGTTGGGCGCCTCCTGCGACTGGTCACGCGAACGCTTCACCCTGGACGAGGGCCTTTCGCGGGCGGTGATAAGGGTTTTCGTGGAGCTATACCGCGAAGGTTTGATCTACAAGGACAAGCGGCTGGTCAATTGGGATCCGAGACTGCAGACAGCCGTGTCCGATCTCGAGGTTGAGAATATCGAGGTGAAAGGCCACCTCTGGTACCTCAAATATCCCATTGACGGTCAGGCTGGGCGATTCATCGTCGTGGCCACAACACGCCCCGAGACCATGCTCGGCGATACCGCGGTGGCCGTGCACCCGGACGACGATCGCTACCGGGATCTCGTCGGCAAGTATGCCCGCCTGCCGCTCGCCAACCGGCTCATCCCGATTATTGCGGATGAACATTCTGATCCGTCAAAGGGTACCGGTGCCGTGAAGATCACGCCGGCGCACGACTTCAACGATTTCGACGTCGGTCGGAGGCATGAACTTCCGCTCATCAATATCCTCAGTCGGGACGGAACTCTCAACGATGCCGTGCCGGAAGCCTATCGCGGGCTCGACCGGTTCGACGCACGGAAGGCCATTGTCGCCGACCTCGAAGCTCTGGAACTTCTGGATCGTATCGAACCGATCACGCATGCGGTTCCGCACGACGAGAAGACCAAAACAATCGTGCTCGAACCTTACATGACCGAACAATGGTACCTCGACGTACGGCCGCTCGCGGAGAAAGCGATCGCGGCCGTTGAGGGTGGCCGGACTCGCTTTGTGCCGGAACAGTGGTCCAACGTTTATTTCAACTGGATGCGCAACATCCATCCCTGGTGCATTTCACGCCAGTTGTGGTGGGGCCATCAGCTCCCGGTCTGGTACGACGAAGAGGGCAACACCTATGTCGCGGAGAGCGAAGACGCCGCGCTTGCGGAAGTGCGGGCCAAGCGCGGGATTGGAGCGAAGCTCACCCGCGATCCGGATGTGCTCGACACATGGTTCTCCTCCGCTCTATGGGCCTTTTCGACACTGGGCTGGCCCGACAAAACCACCGAGGTTGCGCGATTTTATCCCACCAGTGTGCTCGTCACCGGGTTCGATATCATCTTCTTCTGGGTTGCACGGATGATGATGATGGGGCTGCACTTCATGGGTGAGGTCCCTTTCCACACCGTGTTCATTCACACGCGCGTGCTGGATGAGAAGGGCCAGAAAATGTCGAAGACGAAAGGCAACGTCGTCGACCCGCTCGTGATCATCGACGAATTCGGCGCCGATGCGTTGCGGTTCACGCTGGCGCTCGCGGCCGGGCAGGGGCGCGACATGCGCATCGGCCCGTCGCGTGTGGAGATCAACCGCAATTTCTGCACGAAACTGTGGAACGCGGCCCGGTTCTGCGAGATGAACGAGTGCATTACGCGCGCGGATTTCGATCCGTCGGACGTCAAGTTCGCCGTCAATCAGTGGATCGTGGCGCAGACCGCCGAAGCCGCACTGAGCGTGACACGAGCGCTCGAAGAGTTACGCTTCAACGAAGCGGCGAACGGGCTCTATCAGTTCGTCTGGTCGGTGTTCTGCGACTGGTATCTTGAGCTGATCAAGCCCGTCCTGAACGGTACGGACGATGTGGCCAAGGCTGAAACCCGCACCACAGCTGCCTGGGTCCGCGATCATATTCTAAAGCTCCTGCACCCCCTGACGCCCTTTATCACAGAGGAGTTGTGGGCGCTGACGGCAGGGCCGGATGGTCGAAGCGATCTTCTGATCACGACTCCATGGCCGGCATTTGCCGCACGGTTCTGGGAAACCGAAGCGACGAGCGAGATTAACTGGGTCATCGATCTCGTGTCGGGCGCGAGATCGGTAAGGGCGGAGATGAACGTGCCGGTGTCGGCCAAAATCGCGCTTGTGTTGAAAGGCGCGACGGACTCGACGCGCACCCGCCTGGCGCGCAACCAGGATTCCATTCTCACTCTGGCACGCCTGTCGTCGGTGGAGTTCATGGATACCCTACCCCAGGGTTCGGCACAATTCGTCGTGGGCGAATGCGTCGCGGCGTTGCCGTTGGGGGACGTGATCGATTTCGCGAAGGAGCGGGCCCGACTGCAAAAGGAATTAGAGAAGGCCGAGGCGGAGATTGCGCGTTTTGACTCCAAGCTTGGCAACGCCGATTTTGTTGCCCGAGCGCCAGAAGACGTCATCGACGAACAGAAGGAAAAACGCGCCGAAGCTGCAGCTCTTGCCATGCGCCTCCGTGAGGCGGTGTTGAGACTAGGAGTATGATGAGGCACGCCTCCAAGGTGGTACTTGCCGCGGTAGCTTTATCGGGATGCGTTCCGACGACCCTTACAGATTCCTACGCGATCTGGGCACAGGTCGTTGACGCCAAGACTCAAAAACCGATACCCGGTGCCTCCTTTGTATTGGCGGGAGGACATCGGGATCTACCCGCGGTCGCCAAAACTACAGACGCCAATGGCATAGTTCATATCGCTGCGGTCGAACGACGGCGTTGGCTACCGATATATGGAGATTTTATTTTCCCATCGTCTGATCGGCAGGTCCACATTGAAGCTGCCGGCTACCGCCCGGTTGACCTCGATGCCCGCCAGGCATTTGCTTCACAAGATGGTCAACCAGGGCACGACTGCTATTATTACTACTTGGGGACGACAGTAAGCCTTGATATGCATTGCGGGCTTCAGCTTGTTTTTCTGGAGAAGTTGAGGTGACCAAAGACAAATCGCGCCTCCCCTCCCGTCACGTCACCGAAGGTCCCGAGCGCGCGCCGCATCGCTCCTACTACTACGCGATGGGACTGACGGAGGAGGAAATCCATCGTCCGTTCGTCGGCGTGGCGTCGTGCTGGAATGAGGCCGCGCCGTGTAACATCGCACTGATGCGCCAAGCGCAGGCGGCGAAGACAGGCGTGAAGGAGTCCGGCGGCACGCCGCGCGAGTTCTGCACCATCACCGTCACGGACGGCATCGCGATGGGCCACGAGGGAATGAAATCCTCGCTCGTCAGCCGTGAAGTCATTGCCGACTCCGTTGAACTTACCATGCGCGGTCATTGCTACGACGCGCTGATCGGCATTGCGGGCTGCGACAAGAGCCTGCCCGGCATGATGATGGCGATGTTGCGGCTCAATGTCCCGAGCGTATTTCTGTATGGCGGTTCGATCATGCCCGGCAAGTTCAAGGGTCGCGACGTGACCGTCGTCGATGTCTTTGAAGGAGTCGGCGAGCACGCTGCCGGTAATATGAGCGACGACGATCTGCACGATCTCGAGTGCCATGCCTGTCCCGGCGCGGGCGCCTGTGGCGGACAGTTCACGGCCAATACGATGGCATGTGTCGCCGAAGCGATCGGGCTCGCACTGCCGTATTCTTCGGGACCACCGGCGGAAATCCTCGCGCGCGACGACTTTGCGCTCAACGCTGGTCGTGCAGTCATGAGCCTCCTCGAGAAGCGCCTGCGCCCTCGCGATATCTGCACGCGCGAAGCGTTCGAGAACGCAGCCGCCGTCGTTGCCGCAACCGGTGGGTCTACGAATGCAGCGCTGCACCTTCCGGCCATGGCGAACGAAGCCGGGATTAAATTCGATCTCTTCGATGTCGCGGCGATATTCAAACGAACGCCTTATCTCGCCTCCCTCAAACCGGGCGGTGAATATGTCGCGAAAGACATGTGGGAGGCCGGCGGCGTTCCGATGCTCTTGCGAACGCTGCTTGATGGCGGGTTCATCCACGGCGACTGCCTGACCGTTACGGGCGAGACGGTGGCGGAGAACCTGCGCGGCGTGACGTTCAACCCGAACCAGAAGGTGATGCGCGATGTACGCAACCCGCTGGCGTACACCGGCGGGCTCGCGGCTCTCAAGGGCAACCTTGCGCCTGACGGAGCCATTGTGAAGGTTGCCGGCCTCAAACACCTCAAGCATCGCGGGCCCGCGCGTGTATTCGAATGCGAGGAGGATTGTTTCGGGGCCGTGCAACGACGGGACTACTGGCCCGGCGATGTCCTGGTGATACGTTACGAAGGGCCGAAAGGCGGTCCCGGCATGCGCGAAATGCTGTCGACGACGGCGGCGCTGTCGGGGCAGGGCGCTGGAGAAGACATTGCCTTGATCACGGACGGCCGCTTTTCCGGAGGTACGCGCGGTCTCTGCGTGGGTCACGTCGGCCCCGAAGCGATGGATGCCGGTCCGATCGGTTTGCTGAAAAATGGTGACATTATCGTCATCGATGCGGAGGCTGGCACTCTTGAAGTTGAACTCAGCGACTCACAACTCGCCGAACGTCGCGCATCATGGAAGCCGAAGTCCGCAGAGTTCGGTTCGGGTGCGCTGTGGCGCTTCGCGAAAAACGTCGGGTCCGCCCGCTACGGAGCAGTCACCGCGCCCGGCGCCGCACACGAAGTTCGCTGCTACGCGGATATCTGAATTCTCCTCAAGCGGCTAACAGAAAATCTCCCGCTCCTTGCCGAAGAACAGAGGCGAGCGTGCAAGGTCGATGAATTTTCGCTCATCTTCGAGCAATTCGAGACCGGCAGCTTGTCCGCCGGGCAACTGCATCGCTTCGCTGAGAATCTCGAAACTCGTCCACCACAGCTCGGCCACACCATCATACATCTCCGGTGCGCCGCGGCCGGCTCGGATCAGATCGTTCAGCTCGGTCGTGGTCGCATGCATCTGGACGTAACGGCGAATGCGCAAGGTTTCCCGGTGCCTTGCCACCAGGGGCGCGTGCGCCTCAAACCAATAGGCCTGAAACGCTTCGCGCGTGAGGTGCGGCAACCGATGGAGGCAAAACGTAAGCTTGATCATTGCAGTACCGTTGAGAGATGATCAGGACTCTAACCATGGTGCTGCTCATGGGGAAGCAGGATTCCGGGTCAACTGAGGATTAATGCCGTGCTGGTAACCGTCGCCAGCTTTCGCGACCCGTGGGAAGCGCACATGCTCTGCTCACGCCTGGAGTGGGAAGGAATTCCTGCCAGCGTTGCGCACGATTTTCATGTCGGAAACAATTGGCCTTGGTCCACAGCACTGGGCGGCGCGAAAGTCCAGGTGCCCTCCATGTTTGCCGGAGACGCGCGCGTAGTTGAAGGCCAGTCCCGTGACGGCACATATACCTCAGAGCTTCGTGCCCAATTCGGCGACATCGACGACACCACGTGCACATCGTACGGTTCATCGGACGTCAGGCGACGGCGCCCCGTGGGAAGCATTATCGAGGCTTTGCTGCTCTCGACAATTGCGTTGGTTCCCGCGTTCGGGTGGACATACCGCTGCAACATATGCGGGACCAAGTGGACCTGCTATTGAGGCAGCTGCTCCGAGTGTGCGGTCATCTGCTTCAGTTTTCTCGCCAGCGCCTCGACCGAATATGGTTTGTCGAGATGCTCTCCGCCGCTGTCGATCGCGCCATTGTTCATGGCCGCGTTCTTTGCATATCCCGTGGCGAACAAAACCTTGAGTGCCGGCATAAACGCGCGGGCTTCGTCCGCCAGTTGCCGCCCATTCAGGCCACCTGGCAGGCCGATGTCGGTGAAGAGCACCGTGACCTCTGGATGCTGACCGAGAACACGCATCGCTTCGTTGCCGTCCGATGCTTCGAGTACGCGATAGCCGAGCTCTGCCAATGCCTCGCTGCCGTAAAGGCGAACGAGGGGTTCGTCTTCGACCAGCAAAATCGTTTCGCCGTTTGCTTTGTGAAGCGGTGCATCCGGCGCTGAGGTGGCTTCCGATACTTCGACGGAGGCATCTCGCGGCAGGTACATTTTGACGGTCGTTCCCAGTCCAGGCTCGCTGTAGATCTCAACATGGCCGCCGGATTGCTTCACGAACCCGTGGACCTGGCTGAGGCCGAGTCCTGTGCCCTTGCCTTCGGGTTTCGTGGTGAAGAATGGCTCGAATGCGCGTGCCATGGTGTCTCGCGACATCCCTGAGCCGCTGTCACTGACAGCAATTACTACGTATTTGCCGGCGGCAACCTCCCCGTGCAGATCGGCGTAGGACTCGCTCAGCGCCGTATTTGTGGTTTCGATTGTCAATTTGCCCGTGCCCGTCATCGCGTCGCGCGCGTTGACAGCAAGATTCAGCAGGGCGCTCTCAAGCTGTCCCGGATCGACGAGCGTGCGCCAGACCCCGCCTCCCAAAACCGTGTGCAGCACCACACCTTCACCCAGCGTCCGGCGGACCAACTCGGACATGTCGGTCACGAGCTTGTTCACGTCGACGCTTTGTGGCGCAAGTGTCTGCCGGCGTGAGAAGGCCAGCAGCCGACGAACCAATGACGCTCCCTGTTCGCCCGCCTGCCGGGCAGCATTGAGCAATTCGCCGGCTTTCTCATCCCTTATGCCGGTTCTCTTGACCAGGTCGATGCTGCCGATGATCACGGTGAGGAGGTTGTTGAAATCGTGCGCCATCCCGCCGGTGAGTTGGCCAAGGGCCTCCATCTTTTGTGCCTGGGCGAGCGCAGCCCGGCTCTCTTCAAGCGCCTTCTCCTGCGCACGCCGTTCGGTCACATCACGCGTGATCGTAGCGAAGCCCTGCAGAGTGTCGTCGTCGGCGCGCAGCGCCGACAGGATCACGTGTGCATAGAAGCGGGAACCATCCCTGCGGACTCGCCATCCTTCAGTTTCGAGCGATCCGAAACGCGATGCCTGGACGAGTTCGGCGGACGGTTTGCCTGAAGCCCGCTCCTCCGCGATGTAGAAGAGCGCATGATCTTTTCCGATTGCTTCGTGCTCCCGGTACCCCGCGATGCGCTGAGCGCCCGAGTTCCAGTTTGCCACCTTGCCCTCGGCATCGAGCATGAACATGGCATAGTCCCGAACGCCAGAGACGAGGAGGCGAAAGCGCTCTTCGCTACGACGCAACTCGGCCACGGATCGGTACTCCCGCAATATGGCACGAGCGAGAAGCGATGCGCCCAGCACCAGCAATGCGACCACAAGACCGATGCTCAGAAGGTCGATGATGGCATTGGTCTTCTGGAATTCTGTCAGCGTCGTTTGCTCCTCGCCGAGCAGCTTGTTCTGGTGCGCGATGAGCATGTCCACGTGACCCGAGATCACATGCCGCGCGTCGGCTCCCAGATGGGATTGCAGAATATTCCTGGCGGCGAGAAATCCTGATTTCTGGCGGGCCTGAATGCCGTCGTCCATTTCCGCCGTTCTCTCTTCGGTGGCGGATTCGATGACCGAGAACTGGCGGTGCTGGTTCGAATTGTCCGAAATCAGTCGACCGAGGCGCCCGAGCCGGGCGCCTATCAGGGAGACATTCTTGTGGTACGCGGAAAGGTAAGAATTATCGCCTGTTATGATGAATCCACGTTCCGCACTTTCAGCGTCGCCGACTGCCAGGTCGAAGGACCGCGCCGCCGCGATGATTTCGAGAGTGTCCGAGGCCAGGCGCTGATTTTCCTCGAGCTTCGGCGCGACGCTCGTGGCGTTATAGGCCTCGAGAGCCACTGCTATCAGTGCAGGAAGGCCGATAAGTACAAGCGCGGAGAGCAGTGCGCGCGAGGTTTTGTGAGCCATCACCATACCCTGGCGCCGCTTAACACTGCGGCAATCAGACTGTTGCCGATCGGGCGGGCAAGCCCTCTTAAGCATAACCCGCCGGAACCGTTCGGCAACAGCTAATCGGGCGAGTAAAATGAAAGGACTTTACGAGGCCATGACAGGCTTGACTTTCTGCCCGGCCTCGAGCCGCTCCGCCCCGCGGATAATAACTTTTTCGCCGGGCGCGATGGAGCCTTTGACCTCTACGAGGGCCCCCTCCTCGGCACCGGTCTCTACAGCGATGCGCTGCGCCTGGCTCTTCCCGTCCACCATGAAGACATAGGTGTTGTCTTCGCGAAGCACGAGCGCATCACGCGGCACGGCGATCACGTCGCGGGGCTCCGCGGTCGGTATGTAGACTTTCGCCGCGTCGCCGACGAAACCAGCCCCGCTGGGCAGGGTTAGGCGAACCTCGATGGTCCGGCTGTTCACATCACCGACCGGCACAATGGCGCGCACCCTGGCCAACAGCGGCTTGCCCTCAATTTCAACGGTCAGCGACATTTGCTCGTGAAGGTATCGCGCCGCGTCGATTGGAGTCTGGACGCTCACTTCCGTCGAACCGATATCGACAAGCCGGACAACCGGTTTACCCGCCGTGGCGTATTCGCCGGGATTAATCAGGCGGGTGACAACGCGGCCAGGAAACGGCGCACGGATGTCGCTGTGGGTGAACTGATGTTCGCTTTTGCTCTCGGCGGCTCGCGCCTGCACGAGCGCTGCGATATCCATATCACGGGTCGAAACTGCCTGATCGCGCGTCGCGCGCGCAATCGCGCTCTGCCGAAACAGGTTTTCCATTCGATCCGCCTGGCTGCGATCGTACTTCACCTGCGCGCCAAGTCTCGCGACGTTGGCCTTGTCCGACGTCAACTGCATACCGGCGAGCATGTTGTCGATGCGCGCGACGATATCGTTTGCCTTCACGACTGTGCCCACGCTGGCAACCCAGGCGATCCGTCCCTCCACTTCCGACGCGAGTTGTGAATCGTTGAGCGAGACGACAGTACCGGGCATGGCAACAGCGGGCGCCATGCGCACGGTCTTCACCTGCATAACACCGACGGACGGCGGATCAATTGCTTTCTGGGCCAGGCTTGGCGCACCCAGCCCTAGCACCATGACTGCTGTAATAAATATCTGACGATTTTTCATGCCGCTTGCCTTGCAGGTGTCATCGGTGCCTGACGCAACGCGACCGGCTGCTCACCCAACCTGAGCATGGCCGGCATAAGCACAAGCGTGAACACGTGACTCACCAAAATCCCTCCAACGATTACCGCGCCCAGCCCGCGATAGATCTCGGCGCCTGGCCCAGGCACCAGCACCAGCGGCAGCATGCCGAATGTTGCTGTCAACGTGCTCGAAAATATTGGACGCAAACGTGTTTCAAGACTTGAGCGGACGGCGTCAACTCGGCTCATGCCTTCCGCCTCGGCCTGACGCGTGCGCGCGACGAGCAGAATTGTGTTGTTGACGACCAGCCCCAGCACGATGATGAAACCGATCATCGTCAGAAGATCGAGGGGCTGGAAGACGATCAGTCCCAGCAATCTCAGCGCCGCCATACCGCCGACGGTTCCGAGCGGCAGAGCAATCGTCGCAATTGCTGCGTCCCATACTGACTTGAACAATGCGGCCATTATGAGGAACAGGATAAGCACGGCGAGCAGAAAATTTTTGCCCATGTTCCACAGCGCGCTGTTGAGATGGTCGACCGCAGCGCCGTAGTTGATCGTCCCGTCGGAAGGCAGGAGCTTCCTGATCTTCGGCTCGATGTCATTTCGGATGGTGTTCATCGCGTCTTCCAGCGCCATGCCCCGCGGCGGCAGAAAGTTGAGCGCGATGGTTCGCCTGCGCTCCAGCCGATAAATTCCGCTCGGCGCCAGCGTTTTTTGCATATCAACGAGATGCCCGAAGGACACCACGCCGCCGGCGGGAGTGGCCAGAGGAGTATTCTGCACTGCGTCAGGAGACGAAAGCGGCTGGGACTTCAGAATGAGAAAGAGCTGCTCGTCTCCGTCGTAACGCTGTCCCACGAATGCGCCTTCGCCGAGAGCTTGCGCAATGGTTCCAACATCGGGCCGCGTCCATCCCACCTCGGCAATAGAGCGGTCTTCCGGCATTAATTTCAGTTGAGGCTGATCGTAATCAAGCGTCGGGTTCGTATTCACCACACCTTCCGGAAACTCCTTCGTCAGAAGCTTAAAGCCGGTACGCGCGGCCTCGCGCATGGCGCGGGCATCGTTCGACTGGATGTTGATCGATACGCCACCGCCTTCATCGAAGCCGCCAAACAGGCTTCCCATCTGCGCGAAGGTCTGCGAATCCGGAATATCTTTGAGGATCTGGTTGCGAACGATCTTTTCTAGTGCAGGGAAATCCTCGTCCTTCGGCACCCGTGCGGTCACTTCCATGAAGCCGCCGCCGTCCATACGAATGAAGTAGTTCAGCAGCTTGGGACGTTTCTGACCCGTCATGTAAGGCTGAAAGCGGTCCAGGATCGGGCGGGCGATATTCTGCTTGACGAAATCGACCGTGGCACTCGCGGGATACTGCACGAATCCGTCAATGGCTGCGCGCTTCACCTGCGGCAGGTATTGCAGGCTGGGAACAAGAAGCCACGTCCCCGCGACCGATCCGAGGATCAGACCTGCAATCCAGCCCTTGCGCTTCATTGGTGTATCGGTGAGGTTCATAATGACGTCGGTGATGCGGCGCCACGTGCCAGCAAGGTCGGCAACCTTGGGCCGCGTCTTCAGGAACAGCATCGAGGCGACAGGCACGACCGTGATAGCTGTGATCAGCGATACGAATACCGCGAAGGCGATGGTGAGGGACAGATCGGCAAAAAGCTGACCTTCGACGTCTTTGAGAAAAATCACCGGCACGAAGATCGCGACGTTCGTCGCCGTCGACGCCAGCAGCGCACCCCAGACCTGCTCGGTCCCGGTCTGCGCGGCTTCTCCCGCCGGAGTGCCGCGCTCCCTCAACCGCAATATGTTCTCGAACGCGACGATAGCGGCATCGAGTACGATACCCGTCGCGAAGGCCAAGCCTGCGAGCGAAACGACGTTAAGGGTACGCCCTGCAATGTTGAGCAGGATGACGACGGCGCACAGGCAGATCGGTATGACCGACGAGATGATCAGCGTACCGCGCCACTCGCGCATGAAAAACCACAGCACGCCAACGGCCAGCAGAATGCCCAGAAACAGGTCGCTGGTGACCATGCCCATCGCCTGGTAGATGAAATGGGACGGATCGAACGAATATTCGATGTGGATGCCCTGTTCCCTCGCGGGGCCGTTGTTGATCGCCTCGACCTCCTTTTTCACCGCATTCACGGTGGCGAGCACATTGGCTCCGGAAGATCTGAACACATTCATGCCGATGGCTGGATTGCCGTCCTGGTACGCGAAACCTTGCGCCTTGCTGCGCCCGATATGGACGTCGGCGACATCGCCCAGATGTACAGGCTTGCCGTCGCGCCATTCGATCACAAGGTTCTTCAGCGCAGCGACGGAATAACGGCCTCGAAACTCGATCCCGTATTGGCGCCGGCCGACATCGATCGTGCCCCCGGACACGTCCTCCGATCCGCTGATGAGGTTTGCAAGCTTGGGAATTTGCACGCCGAGTTGAGCAGCGCGCATCGGATCGAACACGATGTCGATTTCGTCGCTGCCGCCGTTGGAGTTGATCTGGACCGAACCGACGCCCGGTATGGCCTCAAGCCGCGGTATGACCGTGGTCTTGAGAAAGTTGACGTAGGACAGGACCTCTCGCGAATTGCCGGGGAGCTTTTGCATGAACAGATAAATCAGCGTCGCATTGGAATCCTGTTGGCTGGCGAGTTGCACGAACGGCTTTTGCGCGTCAGCGGGCAGGGGAGGAAGGCGGTTGAGGCGACCGATGACATCGACCAGCGTACTGCGCATGTCCGTGCCGAGCGCGAAGGTCAGCTGGACATAGCCGCCGCCGGTTCCGGGATAGGTCTCCATCTGCTGCAGACCAGGGATACCCTGCAACACTTCCTCTTCAGGTTCGATGATCTGGGTCTCGACTTCGCGGGGCGTCTCGGCACGCCAGTCCGTCTCAATGCCGATCTGCGGCCGATCAATGTCGGGAAACAGCTGGATGGGAAGATTGTAGACGGCGAACACCCCGAACAGGATGACCACGGCGACGCCGACAGCCACGGCTGCTGGGCTCTTAAGCCCGGCTCCTGTCAATCCAAGCATGCTCCCTCCCGAACCGCCGGCCGCACACCCGCACGGTCGTCTTCTCGTCATGACCTTAGGAGTCTGCGCCCCAAGGCACCCCGAATGTTGCGATTCAAGGCAATGTTCGAGGCATATAGGCGTCACATCGTTGTGAAAAGGCATTCGCAGTTTGCGTAGGCGCAGGCGCGAAATTGCGAGAGCTTGCAACTAGTGATTTGATTTCAAGGGGCTGGCAGCGAATTCGCTCCAATCACTGGGAAGATGAATGACAAAGATTTAAGGCTCTATTCCGGAACGACGTCCGGCGCACGCACTGCACATCGGGCGTTAGCGCCTGCAGAACCGAAAGGAACGCGAACATGAAGGTGGGTTTCATCGGGCTCGGTCAAATGGGCGCCGCAATGGCAGGCAACCTGGTCAAGGCCGGGCATGAGATCGTTGTCCACAACAGAACACAGTCCAAAGCGAAGCCGCTCACGGATCTCGGCGCAGTTTTCGCCGCCAGCATTGCGGATGCCTGCAAGGGCGACGCCGTCGTCACCATGCTTGCCGACGACCTTGCGCTCGAAACTGTTGTCCTCGGCCACCGAGGAATCATTGAATGCCTCCGGCCGGGCGCGCTGCACGTCTCGACGAGCACCATGAGCATCGCAATGTCGCGCAAGCTTACCGAGGCGCATGCGGCTGCCGGCCAGAAATTCGTGGCGGCACCCGTTTTTGGACGGCCTGAGGTGGCCCAAGCAGGCAAGTTGGCCGTTGTTGCCGCCGGAGAAGCCGCCTCGGTTGAGATCGCGGCGCCGATCTTTGCCGCCATCGGCCAGAAGACGTTCGTCATTTCCGACATGCCCTGGCGAGCGAACCTTCTCAAGTTGAGCGGCAATTTCCTGATCGCATCGGCGATCGAGTCTCTCGGCGAAGCTATCGCGCTGGTTGCCAAGGGGGGTATCGAGAAAGCCCAATACGTTGAAATCCTCACGTCAACTTTGTTCAACGTGCCTGTGTACAAGACCTATGGAAGTCTCATCGCGGGTGGGAAATTCGAACCCGCAGGCTTCGTAGCCCCGCTCGGCCAAAAAGACATTCGCCTGGCGCTGTCAGCCGCCGAGGAATTGCAGGTCCCCATGCCGATTGCCGGCCTCTTGCGGGACCGCTTCCTGTCCCTGCTTGCCACTGGCGGCGAAGCGCTCGACTGGTCCGCAATCGGAGCGCTGGCTTCCCGAGACGCCGGTATCACCCCCTAGCACCGGGCGTGCCAAGACGCTTGCGGATGCGGCCACAAGGGTGGATTCTCCAGGCGGTGCTGGCACGAAGGGAAACTCATGCGCATCGGACGCTGGATTATTGCGGCGCTGGTTTTGGTATATGCGCTGCAGAACCTCCTGCTAGCGGTTTATCTGACGAGTCTAAAGTTCGGCTGGACACATATCGGCGCAGACACGATCCGCTTCGCGCCGCTGGTGCACGCAACGAGCGTGGTTCAGATCGCTGCCTGGTGGGTTGCGCTGTCGCTCATGGGCGTTGCAACCTGGAGGCTAGTGCGAAACAAGCCAGCCCTGATCGTTTTCTCCGTCGCGATTGTACTTAGTGTCGCAACATGGCTGAGTCTGAAGCTCGCGCAGGGTTACACCCGCGCCTTTGACGCAGGTGAACAGAGATTCGATTATGTTCTCCTGGCGCTTCTGGTTGTTCTCGGGGCGTCGATCTGGATCATCGAGCGCAACGAAACGCGACAAACCGGGGTGTGATTTCAGTAAGGACCCTGATCGTTGTCCCGGGATCGTGCCGCTTGCTCGGGGTTTGTCGCCAGCTCATCGAAGCGCCGCGCGAGGCGCAGATGCGGTTGCGCATCTTCGTTGCGCTGCAACGCTTCCCGGCGAAGCTGAGCCGCGATGGCTTCGAACTGCGGCAGATAGGACCGGTACCAGGTATCGCTTTCGGCGCGTAGAAGGGATTGTCTGTCGCGAACGCACGCGTCACGGAAATCCACCGGCAGGCGTTCATTGTCCTCGCTCTGCAGAAGATGCTCGGCGAAAAGATCGAAGTCGTCCATGTCCGTCCCCGCGTCTGAGTGCTTGGGTGAAGCATCGCCCGCGATTCGGAGGAAGGGTAGTCGGCGATTGTACCTAAGGAGAAACCCTTAGGCTGGGATGGGACGCGGTTTCTTGATCTCGGGCTGAAGGGCGAGGCAGTGACGATTAGCCTTTAATATAGTCGAATTCGATTAGGTAGACGTTCTCGCCGGGGCCGTGCTTGGCGACCTTCAGAAGGTCGACAACACCGGCAAATCCCGAGCGCCGGGCTAGCGCTGGTGTGATGGCATCCAGCGTGATCTGCCGGATCGACGTGACCAGGATGTGCCCGGGTCCCAACGGATATTTGCCGCCAACCTTCACCTTCGGGCGCTGCCAGATTCGGACGCTGCAGGTGATTTCACCACGCATAACCGGATCGCGCAGGCGCTTCGTGAACATCATATTGCGTTCGCCAGCATTGCGGGGTGCCAATCTCGGGCAACAAGGAAGGCGCGTTCCCTATCTTGCCAGATGCATGACGACCGGCAAGACTTCGATCGTTTTTCGCTGGGGAGGGGAGCGATGAACAGGATCCCGGTCGGGCGGACGATAGCCCAGGCGTACGGCTTTGCGTTCGGCAGCTATCTATCGATTCTGGGAACCATCTGGTTGCCGTCTCTACTGCTTGTCGCGAGTGGCGTGACGGTCTTCGTTCCCGTTATCCAGCAAATCGCGACGATCGCGGCGCATCCCGACAATCAGGATTTCGCTCCTGACCAGGACATCTTCCGCTTCCTGGCCGTCTGGCAACTGGCGATCTATGTGATCGTGACGGTCGTCTCGGTCGGTGTGACGAGACTGGCATTTAATCCTACCGGACGACCCCGTCTGATCTATTTCTGGTTCGGATTGGACGAATTGCGGGCCATTGGCGGCATGCTGCTCGCGTTCGGGTTGTTGTACGCGTATATGATTGGGGTGGGTGGAATCGTCCTCATCGTCGTGCTGGCCTTCGCCGTCGGCATCAGCGGCAGTGAGAACATGGATATCCCGTCCCATCTGAATGTACTGTGGACGTCGGTTCCAATCGTGTCCACGATCCTGCTTTTCTTTGCGGGCATCATTTACCTGCAGATCAGACTCAACTTCATGCTCGTTCCGATCACAGTCGGCGAACATCGCTTCGGCGTCTTCCGCAACTGGGAACTGACGTCGGGAAATGTGTGGCGGATCGTTGTGGTGGAACTTGCGACCATCGTCGCTCCGATCATTGTGTTTTACATCGCGATTCTGGCGTCGATAGTAGTCACGGTAATTGGTGTGTCCGGTCTGCATTGGTTCGACCACGCCGCTCATCTGCCGCCGCTCGCCGTGATTCAGCGCGTGGTGGAGGCATTTGTGCCGGCATTTCTTCTGGCGCTTGCGTCGGCTCCCCTGCTGGCTGGGCTCAATCTTGGCTCTTCCGCTTTTGCGTATCGCGCGCTCGTACCGGAAGGCTCCGCCGTCAACTGAGTTGCTGGCCACGATGTCCGTCGGGGTTACGCGCCAGGAACTCGATCTGCGATCCGGCCCGCGATTTATCCGCTACTCATTTGGCGCCGCCGACCTTCGCGTCCTGGGCGGACATATTTTTACGTGTCTCGTTTGTGCGCCATTGGTCGTGTCGGTCACTGTCGCGATCTCAATTGTAAGTCCAGAAATGACCGGTTTTGCCGTGTCTGCACAATCACCTCCGACAGTCGCGGTGTTCATACTTGTCGTGGCTGAAACCGTGGTGACTGGTTTCACGATCCGATCGGTGACGACAAAGCTCGTAACGATCGATCCGAATAATCCGCAAGCGGTGTTCCTTGTCATGGTCGGAATTGTGAGTCGACCGGGGCCGTATCTGCCGTGCTATCTGCTCGGCTCTATCCTTGTCAGCCCGATCGTGTTCGGTCTACTGGTCGCGCCAGCCGTCTTCGCGTAACGTTCGCTAGTCGCCGAGACAACGGCGGCAGAGAGCGCCTGACAGTTGCTATCAACATTCCCAATGGTCGATGAACGACATGAGCAAAATCCCCGTTTGGCCGACAATTGCCGCCAGTTACCGTTTCGTGTTCGCAAACTACGTCTCGTTGTTCGGAGCCGTCTGGTTGCCGCTTGTGATCAGCAATGTTTACAGTTATTTTTTCACGCTTCCCTATCTCAAGCGTCTGGGAGAAGCATTGCAGAGTAACGATGCGGCGGCGCTGACGGTCGCTTCGCGCGACGCGTTTCCATCGAACCTCGTATTCGGCGCGTTATCCCTGGTGGTCATGGCGGCGATCTCGGTAGGAGTCACCAAGGAGGTACAGGGTTCCCGGGAACGGCCGTTGTCGGTGTACTTTGCCTTCGGGAAGGCGGAACTGCGGGTGATGGGAGGCTACTTGCTGATTCTCGTATGCGGAATTGCATATATCCTGTCCGGTGCGTTCATCATTGGATCGTTGGTGTATTTGGTGCTGATGGTGAGCACCGGAAGCGGAAATTCGCTGACGCCGGTTGTCATCTACAATTCCATCCAGCCCTACCTCATTTTCGCGGTCGAGGTTTCTTACTTTTATTTTGTTGTACGGTTGATGTCCTTCATGACGGTCGTGACTGTGACCGAGATGCGCTTCGGACTCTGGCGCAGCTGGGAACTAAGCAAAGGCAACGTGCTTGCGCTGATCGCGATTACGCTTGCCGCAGTGGTCCCCGTTTTCGTCTGCCAGATCGTTCTGGGACTTGCGGCATTTGTGCCGGCATTGTCGCATATGTCGGGTCTGGTATCCTCGAACCCGACAGTCACCATCGGCATCGCAATCCAGTCGCTGGTGCCATATGTTCCATGGCTCTGGCTCGCGCAGCTGATCGCGGCGCCGATCCTGTACGGCCTCTACATTGCTCCGGCTGTGTTTGCTTATCGCGCGCTCTTGCAAAACCAGACAGTTTAGATTCATGACATTGAATGAATCCCGGCGCCACGGTATCCCCCTTTGTCGTTCAAATCAGGAGATTCGAAAGAGGAGGGGCGATGAGCGAACCCAACCTGTCAGGTGGAATTGAGTACAATCCTTTCGAATTGAAGCATCCCACGCTCGCGTTTTTGCGTGACTGGTGGGACGAGAAGCGCGGTATGCGATCCATGCCGGCACGCGCTGAACTCAACCCGGCCGAGTTCAGGCAGCATTTGAGTTCGCTGATGACGCTCGAGGTTCTCGATTGCGGTCGGGACTTTCGTCATAGAATTGTGGGCGACGATATCGCCGACTATTTCACCTGGAATCCGGCGGGAACGACCGTCAGGGAAGCATTCGCAACACAACCAAAACCACTGCGCGATGTGGTGCTCGCGATTTACCGCGCCGTGGTCGACCGGCAGCAACCCGTCTACGCTTTCGGCAATCCCGGCTGGGCGGCGGCCGGAGCCGAACGCTGCGACGTGTTGCATGTTCCCTTGTCCGGCGACGGCGAGGACGTCGGGACGATACTCAGCGCCTTTGTCTTCAATCGGCGGGAAGTCCGCTTGGGCCGGGAAATGGCCAGAGCGAACGGCGGCGAGCTCGTTCAGCGCCCGACCGGCTGAGTTGCAGGTATCCGCGATTCGAGCCTGCATTGTCCGCCGCGAAGGATCGGCCGATGCATGCACCTTCTAATTCTGCCGCACGGCAACAACGGCCCGCGGATCGCAGTGCGCCCGGCAGGCAAACACGTACGTCGAGAGGCCCAGGAACAGATGGTAAGACCCATGCGGCCCATTTGTCTGGCATGGACAAACTTCATCCTTGGGAAACCGGAGGTTGGCCGGAACCGAACAAACGAAATCCATCTCCGAGCCGCACGAGCACCGCCACAATTTCGGGGAATGCACCCAGAACGGGCTGCCCCCAATTTTGATATCGGCGAAATTGAGCGCCGCGTGCGATCGGATGGCGGGCTCGCGTTCGCGTTCCAGCACGAGCTTCGCGTAGGTTACGCACGGCTCACGGTCGGATGATTGGTGATGCGACGATGGTGACGACAGCAACATTGCATAATTGGGACGGTGCCAGTAGTTCGCGGGCAGGCGTTCATCGACGCTTGACGGAAATCGGGTGTCCAGATCTTCGAACGGATCATCGTGCCGCAGACATTGAAAGACGCCGAGCGTCGAACCCCGCTCGAACGGCAAGCCCATACCGTCGCCGATTTCGAACTGGAAGAACGCGGACATGCGGCGGTTGCAGCCGTCTTCAGTGCACACCGGCCAGGCACACCCCTCAGGCAGGATCGGATAGCCGCCGATAGAGGAACGGATGACGGAGCAAAGTTCAGTCATCGGCTCCCATCGGGCGCGATGATGCATCTTCTTTGCAGACGACATGATACCGACCCCTGGTGCTGTGGCGCTCCCATCGTCACGATGGCCGGTATCCAAGTTGTTATCGGGTGCGCTGCCCGACAGCGTAAACGCCTTTGACGGCTTGTAAAGGTAAACTTGCCGTTTCCGCAGCCATCGCAGACTTTACGATCGCCAGAGCCGGAACGGGTCACACGAAGCGCTGTGTCGACACGAAGACAGGAGTCTCGCCTGCATCAAACTCGGGTGATATGGTGAGCAGTGGTTGGGGGAGGGGACGATGGCATCGACCATCAGAATTGCGGCTTTCGCGACCTTGGCAGGCCTTATTTATATCCTCTGCACGGCAAGCGGAGAAGCAGAGCCGCGCGTCGCACTGGTGATCGGAAACGCCGCCTACAATGCCGACCTCGGCACCCTGAACAACCCCACGCATGATGCCCAAACTGTCGGGTCGACACTTCGCCGCCTCGGTTTTGATGTCGACGTGCAAACCGATGTCGACCAGAAGCGCATGAAGCGCGCGATCGCCCGGCTCGGTCAACGCCTGCGCGATGCGGGTCGTAACTCGACGGGAATTTTTTACTATGCCGGCCATGGACTCGAGGTGCAGGGCGAGAATTTCCTTGTGCCGACGGACGCCGAGATTCATTCGGAGGCCGACATCAACGTGGAAGCGATATCGGCGAACGATGTGTTCGACGAAATGCAGAACTCGCCCTCCGGCGTCAACATCGTGATACTGGATGCGTGCCGAAATTCGCCCACGTTCCGCAGCATCACCGGCGGAGACCGTGGATTCGCGCTCAAATACCCCCCCACGGGCGCATTCATCGCCTACTCCACGGCGCCGGGCCATCTGGCTTCCGACGGTCAAGGCTCGAATTCGCCCTTCGCCGTGGCTTTCGCTTCGGAAATTCAGCGGCCTGGCCAGGAGATCGATGAAGTCTTCAAGAGCATCCGCCGCCGGGTTGTTGCCGAGACGCAGAACGAGCAGATTCCCGGAAACTATTCGAACATGCTCAACGATTTCTTTTTCATTCCACCTGCATCCGCGCCAGGCGCCTCCACGACTGTAGCCTTGGCGGACACTCAGCCGGACTTCGACAGATCCACTGCAGGCATCGCGATGCGGGGTATCTCAGCGGATTCCGAGCAGGAGAAGGTTCTCAAGTGGCTCGACGGCGCAACGCGTCTTAATCTCGTGACGATCGCCGCGAACAGGGCTGAGTTGTTCATGGGAGATTCCGTACGGTTCCGCGTCACGAGCCATGTCGAGGGGTGGGTCTCGGTGTTCGATATCGGCCCCGACGGCAAGGTGAAGAGGCTCTATCCGCTGTCGGAGGATGAAGCGAGAACCTACATTCACTCAGGAGAGACCAAGCAGGTGCCGGGCGTCGTCGGGATCGAGCCTCCGCTCGGCAAGGAGACGATCCTCGCGTTCGTGACCAAGAAGCCCCTCGTCCGGTTCGGCACGTCGACGCTTTGCTCCCGCATTTCTACGTCGTCGGCTTGTTTTGAGTTCTACGAACGATTGGATGAACTCACCAGAACGTGGACGCTCGTAGATCCGCAAACGGGAATCGGGGATTGGGCGGTGGGAGCTGCCCACTACGTTTCGTCCAGACGCTGACACGCGGGGCGACCTGGTCGGATCGCTGACATTCGGACGTCCGAGCGAATTCCTCGCGTTGGGGGAAAAGCACGGCGGGGAGAGGGAGAATGCTGAATCGACGTGACGCGATGATGCTGCTGGCTGCGTCGGGGCTGCTGGCAAGCCCCGCACGGTCCGCACCCCGCATTGTTTTGCGGCAGAGCGTCAACAGCATGGATTCTGCAGCGCCAGAGATGGATGCTCTGCGCAAGGCAATTCCCCTCATGCGGCAATCGGGTTACTGGGACAGATTGGTGGAGGTCCACAACCGGAACTGGAACCAGCATCATTCCTGGCTCTTCCTGCCGTGGCACCGGATGTTCCTCTATCAGTTCGAGCGCGCGGTTCGCCGGCTCACCTACGACGATTTCCGCATGCCGTATCTCGACTGGGACGCAGACCATATTCCGCCAACGCTTTACGATCCGCCATTCGACCACCCGGGCCGCACCCACGGCACCGACGACAGCATGCGGGAATTCCAGGGAGCGGCCGGGCTCTTTTCGTTGAGCGCACCGCGTTCGTTCTACGGCTTTTTCGGCGAGCGGGATTATGGCGGCGACGATGAATCTTACGGCCACAATCTGGTTCATGTGTTCGTCGGCGGCGATATGGGGGTCATCGCGACAGCGCCGAGAGATCCGCTGTTCTGGTTTCATCACTCCAATGTCGACCGGCTCTGGTGGTACTGGAGTGGGCTGCACCAATGCCAGTCGCAGCCGTGCTACCCGGATGATTGGCTGGACGAACAGATCAGGGGCGTGACCAACCCCGAGGGCGAGACACTGCCGCCGGTCGCGGTTCGGTCGCTGCTGTGGACGCAATCTCTCGGATACGACTACAATAGTCTTCCGGTCGTGAGAATGGCGCGTCCCGGACAAGAGCTGGCCGCACCCGGGATCTATCGCACCCTGACCCATGCATTGCGGCTGCTCGACAGACCCTCTCAGTCCACGATGGTCTCCCTGCCCAAAGACCTGCTGCTTTCCATGCTTGCCGCTTCCCGCGTTGAGGTCGACGCTCCGCTGCGGGTTCGCTCCGCCTCGATGGAACCGCACGAAATTCGAATATCGCTCGTTGGCCGGAACGTGCTGCAGGCTGAGAGCATCTTTGCCATGCCGATGGGGATGAGTGAGGCAGGCTGCAGCTACGTCAAGGATATCGGCTCCATGTTCAATTCATTGGCCAAAGGCCTGTCGCGGCAGGCGGCCATTCAACGTATCGCCGCTGAACCGTTCGGCTTGCGTGTGGAAGCGATGCCGTTGAAGGGCGCCACCGCCAGAGAGGCACCCAAACTGACGCAATGCACCTGCGCAATTACCGCAAGAGTGTGGAGTTGACTCAGCCAAGTCACTTCTATCTTCCCTGTGTGGCGGGAAGAGAAAGGACCGACGATGACCGAAGAGTACGAAGGGCGTTGCGCATGCGGCGCGGTGCGTTATCGGCTGACATCCGAGCCGATGTTCGTGCATTGCTGCCACTGTCTGGATTGCCAGCGCCAGACGGGCAGCGCCTTTGTGCTCAATGCACTGATCGAAGCGGATCGGGTCGTTCTTCTGTCGGGTGAGCCCAAACCCATTCGTGTCCCGACCGACAGCGGACTCCCGCACACTATTCATCGCTGCCCGGAGTGTCAGACCGCTTTGTGGAGCACCTATGGCGGGCGGACATTCCAGAGCTTCATCCGAGTCGGTACGCTCGAAGAGCCGCATGCACTCAAGCCTGATGTGCACATCTTTACACGCTCGAAAGTGCCATGGGTAAGATTGCCCGACGGGGTACCCGCGTTCGAAGTCTACTATGATCTGAAGACGCTCTGGCCGGCTGCGGCGCAGGATCGGCGAAAGGCGCTGCTGGAAAAGCAGAAATGACCTTCCGTCTTCGAGGCAGAATGGAGTGATAGCCAGAAAATTGGCCCAGTTTGTCGTGGACTACGCACAATGCCTCCACGCCGCTCCGGCCAGGCACCAGTGTCGGGAGCGTACAGGGGAAACGATTCATGATCATGCAATGCGGCGCGCGTTGGGCCTTTTTTGTCTGGGCAGGGTTGAGCTCTGCCGCGCTGGGAGCCGACACGCATTGCTTCGACGAGGTCGCTGCAACGCGCGGCTATTCGCTCGGAGCGCCCGTCAATGCCGTGCCGGCGCCGGATGGACAGTCCGTGCTCTATCTGCGCAGCGGACCGCGCGATACGCTCCAGCGCTTGTTCGAGTTCGACATCGCATCGGCCAAAGAACGCGAGATCGTGAGGCCCGAAGCGCTGTTGGGAGGCGGGCAGGAACAGCTCAGCCCCGAGGAGAAAGCCCGCCGCGAGCGCGCCCGGGTCAGTGTGAAGGGTTTCACTGCATTCTCCCTGTCGCGCGACGGCAGCCACGTTTTGCTGTCGCTCGGCGGCAGGCTGTTCGTGCTGACACGCGCGAATGGACGGGTCACGCCGCTGCCGGGCAAAGGCTGGATCGCGCCGCAATTGTCGCCGGACGGAACAAAGGTCGCAGCACTTCGCGACGACGATCTGCATGTGATCGACATCGCCAAGGGCACCGACTCCCAACTCACGCGAGGCGCGAACGACGCTCTCCAACACGGCGAGGCCGAATTTGTAGCACAGGAAGAAATGAACCGGCGCGACGGCTTCTGGTGGTCGCCGGATTCGCGCATGATCGCTTATGAAGAGGCCGACCTGTCGCCGGTCGAGACAGCCTATGTCGGCGATCCGCTGTCACCGCAGCAGAAGCCGGTGGCTTTCCGCTACCCGCGCGCGGGTACCGCGAATGCCATCGTACGCCTGGGCGTGATTTCTGCGGCAGGCGGACCCACAGTATGGGTGCCGTGGGACAACGCGGCGTACCCCTATCTTGCGCGCGTCGAATGGATGAGGGGCGGCCCGCTCGCGTTCCTCGTGCAGAACCGTACGCAAACGAGTGAGAAGTATCTCGCCGCGGATGCAAAGACAGGTGCGACGCATCTTCTGTGGACCGAGCGGGATGCCGCATGGCTCGATTTGTCCGCGCCGCTGCCGAAGGAAGTTCCCTACTGGTTGCCTGACGGCAGCGGCTTTCTCTGGATGACCGAGCGTGCCGGACAAATGCAGCTCGAGCGGCACGCCGCGGACGGCAGGTTGCTCAACGCAGTCACGCCGGCAGACTTCCGCTTCGAAGCATTGCTGGACGTCGATCTGCATGACGGTTCGGTGATCGTGCAGGGCGGAACCGACAGGCTTTCGCATCAAATCTATCGCGTGAACCTGAAGGGTGGTCCGGTCGAGTCTCTTGCCGTTGCGCGCGGGCTCCACGCCGGACAGTTCGGCGAACAGCACGCGGTCTTTGCGCACAGCTACAATCTTCTGGACGGATCGCACGGTGTGGATATTTTGTCGCGCGACGGCAGGAAGATTGCCGGGTTGCCGTCCATGGCGGAGGCACCGCCTTTCATGCCGGCGCCGGAATATTTCACCGTCGGCAAACGCGGTTTCGATGCGATGGTGCTGCGGCCGCGGAATTTCGACCGCGGCAAAAAATACCCTGTGATCCTGTCGGTCTATGGCGGCCCTGCCTCCAAAACCGTTTGGGCGGCGCCGCGCAACTATTTCGCCAATCACTGCATGGCCGATCGCGGCTACATTGTTGTGTCGTCCGACAATCGCGGCACGCCCGGCCGCGATAGCGCGTGGTTTCGTGCCGTGAAGGGTAATGCGATCGACATCCCGTTGCAGGATCAGGTGGACGCGTTGCAGGCGCTCGCAACGCGCGTGCCGCAGATGGACATGTCGCGCGTAGGTGTGTTCGGCTGGTCCTTCGGCGGCTATTTCTCGGCGATGGCCACCATCCGGCGTCCGGATGTGTTCGCGGCCGGCATTGCCGGCGCGCCCGTCACCGACTGGGAGGATTACGACACCTATTACACGGAACGCTAGATGGGATTGCCGCAGACCAATCCCGAAGGTTACCGCAAGAGCTGCGTGCTCACCTATGCGGGCGAACTCGGCCGTCCGCTTCTCATCGTGCATGGCGTGACGGACGACAATGTCCATTTCCAGAATACGATGCAGCTGACGCTCGCCCTGTTGAATGCCGGTAAGCCATACGACCTGCTGCTGTTGCCGGGCACGCATATGCTGGCGGATGATCTGCTGCGCGCGCGCGAAACCGAGCGACAGATGGATTTTTTTGCGGCGCATCTTGGCGCGCCAGATTAAAGATCGTCATCGGAGGAACCATGTCGAAAACCATCGTTATCGCCGGATACGGACCTGGCATTTCGAGTGCCGTTGCTGACAAGTTCGGTGCCGAAGGATTTTCGGTCGCTCTCGTGGCGCGAAACGAAGAGCGTCTTGCAGCCGGCGTCCATGCGCTGAAAGCGAGGGGAATACCGGCGGCTGCGTTTGCGGCCGACGCCGGCAAACCTGCGGCACTGCGCGCCGCGATCGCAAGCGCGCGCGCCGGACTCGGTGCCATCACTGTCCTTCACTGGAACGCGTTCAGCGGCGCAGATGCCAGGGATTTGTTGACCGCCGACCCGGCCGCGGTGAAGGATGTGTTCGACGTCGCCGTGGTGGGATTGCTCGCTGCCGTGCAGGAAGCGCTGCCGGATTTGAAGAACACGAAAGACGGCGCGGTTCTCGTCACCAACGGCGCCTTCGGCGAGAACAGTCCCTTCATGGACGAACTTGTGGTCAATCTGAAAACCATGGGTGTCGCGCTCGCCAACGCCGCAAAATACAAACTCGTGGGGCTGCTGGCACAGCGGCTGAAGGGCGATGGAATCTATGTGGGCGAGGTCATGGTCGCGGGCATGATCAAAGGCACGCCGTTCGATAACGGGCAGGGCATTGAAGCGTCCGTGGTCGCGAACAAATTCTGGGAGCTGTACCAGGCGCGCGGCGAAACCCGCGCACGGGTAACCTGAGGCAGCAATTCGATCGGTTCAAGCCGGCGTCTGGCCGCGCGAGCGGTTCCAGGGAAATTCTCACCCGAAGACGCAGAGAGAAACCTGCGAACCACAAAGGCACGAAGGGCGCAAACAGGGCTCGTGGCGCGCTTCGCGCGCCGGACTCGCCTTCGTGTCCTTTGTGCCTTTGTGGCGAACCTCTTCTCCGCGGCTCTGTCGGCACAATTCTCCCGGACGATCGGATTCCCTTGCCGTCGTCCGCCTTCACACATCCGCGTCTCCGCTTGCGCCGTGACCGCCGGGAACGTATTCGAGCAGCTCGCCCGGCTGGCATTCGAGTTCACGGCACAGTGCGTCGAGCGTCGAGAATCGAATCGCGCGCGCCTTGTTGGTCTTCAGGACCGAGAGGTTGGCGAGCGTGATGCCGATGCGGTCCGCGAGTTCCGTGAGGCTGAGGCGCCGCTCGAGCATCACGCGGTCGAGATTGATCTTGATCGCCATGCGTCTCAGACCGTCAGATCGTGTTCGCTTTTGAGCGCCAGCCCCTGGCGAAACACTTCCGACAATGCGAGCACCAGAAGACCCGAGAAGAACAATGGACTGCCGAACGGAAAGCCGCCCACATGCGGTATGAACCGGTCCCGCGGCACCGGCAGATGCAGTGACGTGCCCGACACCATTATCACGGTGTGCTGCGCGAAATAGGTGAAGGCCGCCTGACTGAACCAGTATTCGGCGAAGGCCGAGACGATCGAGAAGACGATCAACGATCCACCCAGCAGCTGCACAAGACGCACGCTCTGCGGCGTGAAGCTGTCGCCGCGGCCCACATTGCGGAACAGCCGGCGCATCAGGTCGAACAGCGCCAGGAAGAACAGCATGTTGAGGAACAGAAGCGGCAGGCCGTAATGCTTCAGCAGGTCAAGCAGCCCGCCTGCCCGTTGGGCGGACAGCACCACGTTGCCGCGCAGCGCCGTGACCGTGAAATCGGAGTCGTTGCCCGCCGGGCTCAACTCCGCCGTGCCGGGCTGGCCCATCAGGTCCAGGGTGATCGGACCGAAATGCGCACCGGCCGGCAGCTTGGGATCGATCAGCATGACAATGCAGACGGCCACGGCCCCGAGGGCCGCGAGGCCGGCCAGAACCGTAAAAATCCAGCGAAAAATATTGGGCAGGGCGTTGCTGACTGAAGCCATGACTGCGCCTCCTGAAGTTTACTGACAATCGATAGATGTTTATCGATAAACAGTAATTCAAGGAGACGCAAGTGGGCGCCCGGAACCGCGAAATCGACAGCCGCACATTCGCCGACGCGGCCGGGCAACTGCGATCCGGACCCTCGTTGGTCGAGGATCTGTCTAGCGCTTGCAAAACCGGGTTGGCGGGGGACAGCTGATTTTGTGCGCCGGAGCACGGTCGCCCATCACCACGTCGCAAACCCTCGAGGAAAGCCTGCAAACGGACGTACCCGCCGATGCGCCGTACGTCCCGGTCAGAAGCAGCGAGGCCGCAACCGCGCCGAGAAGAATTGTCCGCACCATTTCACGAAATCCTCTGGAAACATTGAGGCGCCTTTTATGCACCCGGACCCGTTAGAGGGCCGTTACCCGGATACCGACAATTTTAAACTGTCTTGACCGGGCTTCCGGATCTCCGCGCTGCGCCAGCGGCAGCCCGTGCAGCGCAGGCGCCCAGGCAGGTCAAGCGCGGGGATGCTCCGTGCTACAATCCGATCACATCGGCTCGCCGGTGCGCGAGCAACTCGAAGGAGCCCCATCCATGTACGTCTGCGGACTCGTCATCCCGGTGCCCGGGGACAAGATGGAGGCGTATCGCAAATGGGCGGAAGACTCTGCGCAATTCTTCAAGGAGTATGGCTGCCGGGAGATCGTCGAGTGCTGGGAGGATTACGTTCCCGACGGCAGGCTGACCGACTTCCGCCGCGCGGTCGCGGCGAAGCCGGGCGAGAAGATCGTCTTCTGCTGGCAAGTCTGGCCCGACAAGGACAGCTTCACCGCGGCGGAAGACAAGATGCATCGCGACCCGCGCATGGATTCGGCCGGTGAGCCGCCATTCGACGCCGCGCGCCTGATCCTGGGCTGCTTCTCGCCCATCTTTTCAATGGGCAGGGATTGACGCGCGCAATGACACGGCGATCGCCCGGGCTTCCGGATGCCTCTGAAAAGCTTCATTTTCCGATCCAACTCGCCTGCATCTGGGGAACAATCGGGCCTGCGCTCATGCCCCGCAGGAGGAGATTGCAAAATGAGTCCGCGCCCACCTGATCTTTCCGCACGGCCTTTCGCGCTGACCGCCGAACGGACCATGCAGGCATCTGCCGACGCTCTCTATCGTGCGTGGACCGAAGAGTTCGACCGCTGGTTTGCGGTGCCGGGTTCGGTGCTGATGAGCGGTACCGTCGACGACGCGTTCTTTTTCGAAACCGAATTCGACGGCGCGCGCCATCCGCACTACGGACGCTTTCTGAGGCTCGAGCCGGGCAGGCTGATCGAACTGACCTGGCTCACCGCTGCGACGCAGGGCGCGGAAACCGTCGTCACCGTCACCCTGTCGAAGGCCGGTTCGGGAACGCGGCTTCAACTCCGGCATGCGGGCTTCCCGGATGAGGGGTCGCGAAAGCGCCACGAAGACGCATGGCCGCTCGTGCTCGAGCAGATGAACCGGCGGATCGCCTAGGTCGTCGCATGCCAAGAGCGGCAGCCGATCCCGGCAGTCCTCGAAAACGTTGCGGGCACGGAGAACGTTTTTGTTCTCGCGCGCCCGCAGTTCATGCGCAGAAATCTGTTACGCCAACGTGTTGTTGTTACTTCGCAAGCGACTCGAGGAACGAAATCGAGGGCGTCGCCCCGCCCGCCGCCGTGCAGGCGCCCAGGTTCAGGTTGTTCGTCTCGCCGGTGGTGCCGGCGTTCGACTCGCAGGTCGGCGCGGTCGTCAGACCATCGGTGACGTCGATCTGGTCGGTGATCTTCGTTCCCGCATTGAATACGGCCTGCGATCCGCCGCCGTCGCCGACGATATTGAACTCCGAAGCGGTCCAGTAACCCGACAGATAGGTGACGGTATCCTCGCCCGTCGTGGTGTAGGCGTCGGTCTTCGTCGTCAGGACCACCGTGTCCAGGCCGCCGGAGACGGCCGTGCCCGACAGCGACAGATACTTGAGCTGTTTGATGACCTGGAGCGGCGCGGCCACGGCGCTGCTGTTCTTGTAACAGTCGCCGCCATCGCTGTTCCAGCCGGCGGGGCAGGTGGCGTCATAGTTGATCAGCCAGTACTGCATGAATACGGCATGCTCGCCGCTGGAATAGATGAACTGCAACCACGCCAGACAGTTCGAAGGATTGGACGCACCGTCACATGCCGGGCTGCCGGACATGAAATTCGAGTTGAGCTGCAGCGAATAGTTGTTCGCCTGGCCCTCGCCGGTTTCCGTTTTCACTTTGACCTTCGGAAACGATCCGAGCGCCGAAGAGATCAGCGTGCCCGACACTTCGATCGCGTAGTCGTGGCCGTTGCCGACCGTCTGCGAACCGAGCCCGTTGCTGGGCAGAAACAAAATCGACGGTGCCGGCTGACACGCCACCTGTTTCCATTCCGTGCTGGGATAGCTCGCATGGAAACAGCCGGCATGGGGGACGGCCGTCTTCGCGATGGTCGTGCTCCATGTGTCTGCCGCCTGAGCGGCGGTCGCCAGACACGCCGAAGCAAGGCCGGCTGCAGCAATGGCTCCAAGAAGCTTCACGGCGCGGCCATTGGTCGAATGGATGTATTTCACGATCGATACCCCTTTGCGGTTGATGTCATTGTCACGTCGAACGTCATGTTCGAACGCGTGAAACGTACGCTGCGCACCTTGTAAGTAAGAGGCAGTCTCAATCGCAACGGTGCCACGCTATTTCTGCTTCCGTCAAGCAACCGCAGGGCAGTTTCGAATTCAATCGTGTAGGGGTTTTTCGTACGCGATATGGTGGTTCCCCTCAGCGTTCTTCATTCCGCCGAGCCGTTTTGCAACGCATCGCGCAGCGCATGGTCACGGCAATGGCGATTGATCGCGCAGTGCGTGCAGACGCAGCGGCGCGGAGATTCAAGTCTTCGCGCAAACGCCTGCTGCTTTTCGAACGGCTTTCAGTGGAGTGACGACCGCGTGCCTGATCGCACGAATAAATCGTTGGCGACCGTTGTCGACAACGCGTCCGCGCCCGGACGATCGATCGATGCGTTGCGTGTCCGCGTTCCTTGCGGAAATCGAGCCCATGACGAGAGCTGCAACGATCCCCGGCGAATGCCGGAAGAGGGCGCCATCGCTGCAGTTCGTTTGGGGTCGGTGTGAAAGAAACGGGCGGCAGAGGGGCCGCCCGTCGTGCGGACCGGCGCAAGGGCGTGATGACCACATTGGGGGCCGTCAGCGCCGGTCGGCATAATCGAAATCGCACGAATCCACGCCGCCGTCTGAGCCGAATTGCACAGCGTCGGTTTCATCAACAGGCAATCGCGTTAATATGGCAGCTGGAGCGACGCCCCCGGCACAGCCGGGGGTGCTCCTGTCGGCGCATGTCGAGGCGTCGCTCCGCCGGTACAGCCTAGGGACGCGTGACGTTGTTCATCTGCAACGACACCGCGGTCTGAGCCAGCAGCCGGCCGTTGATCGACGCGCTGGTTCCCAGATTGATCGCCGTCGCATCGAGCACCGTGCCTTCCAGATGCGAACTCGTTCCCAGATTCGTGACGCCGGCGACCTGCCAGAAGATGTGCTTGGCGACAGCATGTCCGGCGAGAGAGACGATCACGCCGGTCGAGACATCGAGATCGCCGGCAATCTGGAAGATCCAGACGGAGGTCTTCCCGCCGGAGATCGTGATGTTGCTCGGGATGGAGACACCGGTGGTCCAGTTGTAGACGCCAGGCTGCAGTGTCAGTCCGCCGATATTGCCGCCGCCGAGATTGACGTTCGTCGGCGCCCGTCCTGCTGCATTCGTGTACGCCGTTTGCATGTCGTCGATGGCCGTCGTCAGTTTCGTCGGGTTCATGATGCTGCACGGAGGGGGACCCGCGTCGTCCACGGAGTAGATCTTCCCGGTGACCTCGGCACAGCTGAGGAGGTCGGCGGCGCCCGTAATGGGACTGACGCCGACATTGCCCGTCACGACGGAAGACGGCACGTCCGTTACTCCGGTCTCGCTCAGAATGACAAAATGGCCCGCGGCTCCCAGGTGCACGGATGCCGTTCGAGGAGCCCCCGTGTTTTCTCCGCTGTTCCGGTCTCCGGCGCCGTAGCAGACGGTCGTTCCGAGAAGAAGGGCGGGCAGGAGCGACAGGGCACACATGAGTTTTGCGCCGGGCGCATGTTCGATCATCACGTTCATGGAAAGCGTCTCCTCACCGATCCGTCCGGCATTGCCATCTTGCGAGGATCGCAACGGCAAGCGGACAAGAGTGGTCGTGTAGAGGCTTAGAGTGATACGAAAATAAAATCTGAGCTCTTTTGCTCACGTCACTGCATAAGCAGCACAAATCTTCTTTTTATCATGTAATACGCATGGGTATGTATGCCGTCGCGAGATCGATGTGAAAGCACAATGCGTGTGTGTATTGTGATTTCGTCCGATGCAACCTGAACATCTGCATGTTCTACTTTCAGTTGCGTTCGTATCATCACGAAGCGGACATCAAGCATTGTCCCGCCCTGTGCTTTCCGGCGGACGTCGCGACTACGGCCTGTGGTTCGCGCCGCCGGCCTTTGCCTACAGATCGCTCGTATCGGACGCCGAACGAACGGCGGCGGAGTTTTGAAAGAGGGGCGGCCGGCCCGGTACCGAGCCAGCGACAGGAACGACCATACCGTTCCAGAGACGGAAGGAGTGCCCGTGGCGCTGCACGAGGGGCTCAACCGGGGATTGCATCGGCTGTCACTGCGTTGTGCAGCGAGAACAGTGGTCCGGCGACCATGGTGTCATTCCTCGCCCACCTCCATCGAGGTCAACGATCGTTGAGCCAGAGCGCGGGAGACTCCTTGGCGCGGAAGATGGCCGAGGCGTCGAAGACGCCCGCCTTGTCGTAAACGCCGTCCACGCCGACGGCATTGCCGACAACGAGCGGGACTGTGTTCTGCTCGTCGATAGCCTGGCTGGCGTCGATGGTGACGGAGGTTGTGTTGCGCAGCCTGAGCAGGATCCTGGCGCCGTCGACGCTCTCGATCGTTCCGTAGATTTCGTGGCCCGCAAGCGGCCGCGGCAACGCAGGATCGGGACCCTTTAACGACACCGGCCAGCGAATCTGTCCGCCGAGGCCGAGAATCGCCAACTGGGAGCCGCCGGCGACATAGACGGTGCCGTTGGCGACGACCGGCACGACATTGGCATTATAGTTGATGTTGGGCCACGTGCCCGCGCCGACGGAAACAAGCGTCGCTGCGGTGTGCGCATCGAAGGCATAAAGCGTCAGCGTGCCCGCCTTGGTTTGCGGCCGTCCCACCGCCCAGATCAGTGCGGAGTCGGCTGCCGTTCCGTTCGAAGACACGCTGGTGAAGAAACCGTGATCCTGCCCGGTTTGAAGTTTGGCGGACTTGTTCTCCAGAGAGAGCGCGACCGAATTATTCGCCGCCACCACGCGCCATTGTTTGACGTTGGCGTCGCCGCTCGTGACGACGCGGCCGATCCCGTCGGAGCCGGTGTAATAGGATTCCGCGCACCAACAGCCCCCGGCGTTGTAGATACCCAGCACGTTGTCGGGCGGCTGCAGGACGTGGCCGCCGAGATCGTCGCGATTGAGAAGATAGAGGGCGCCGGATTTTCCGCCTGCAACCGCGAGATGCGGAAAGGAAAGGTTTTGATCGGGCAACAGCATGATGCCGCCGGCGCCGAAATCGCCGTCGCGATCGTCGAGCGCCTCGACGTTCCAGGGCGTGAATTCGTCGAGGATCTGCGAGAGGTCCGCCGAAAGCTTGAGGGCGGTTTCCTGAATATTGTCGGCGCCGTCGAAGGTTCCCGTATCGGAGTTGCCGGTGACGAGATATACATTGCCCGAGTTGTCGGCGGCAATGCCGGCGCCGGACATCCAGATGGAGCTGAGAAAGCACGGCTTCTTGTGCGCATTGTTGCACAGTCCTGCGTTGGCCTGATGGTTGGTCAGCACGCCCTGTGGCAACGGCTGAAGCGTGGACGCATTCCAACCCAGGATCCAGCCGCGCGCTGCCGAATCGGCGTCGCCGTAAGCACCGAACGCGGCATAGATGTTGCCGTTCGCCTCCACCAGTGCGGGGCGTTGGCGCTCGATGTGCGGAACGAACTTGACCTGACTTCCGTCATCGAGCTCGCTCGTGGCGGTAACCTTGGAGGAGGGAGCCACGTCTGTCAGCGTCGTCAGACTGAGCGCGTGCAGGCGATAGACCGCCTGGTTCTTCTCCAGTGTGTACGCCATGACGTACATTGTGCCCGCAGTGGTATCGATCACGGGTGTCGACTGAATGCCTTCCTGATCGTGCCGCGGCTTGCGCGAAGGCGGCACGGGAGGGCCCAGATTGGTCTGCAGCAGCAGCGCCCCCGAATAGGCGTCGAGCGCATAGACCGAGTTGTTCTCCGTTTCGATGAAAACGACGTCGTGCGTTCCCTGTCCGGCGATCGTCAGTCCCTGGACGATGAGCGGCTGCGCGTCGACCTGGGCATCGAACTGAGCGGTTGCCAGGATGCCGAACGTGGAGCCCGAAACGGTGGCCGGTGACAGGATGGTTTCGCTCTGGTTCCAGCCGGTGCGAAGGCTGTCATAGTGATGCATCGTGATGTTCACGGCCCAGGCCGCAGAGGAATGGCCCGCCAGCGATGATGCGGCGATCAGGGCTGCCAGAGGCAGGCCCGAGCACGATGTCCTAAGAGCGCCGATGACACGTTTAACCGCCACGCCGCCGCCGGCGTTCGTACCCCATCCAAACATCCCGTACCCCCTGCGATCGCGTTTGCAGCAGAATCCCGACCACTCCACATGGATCGAGGGCACGCACGCCTGGTACAAAGCGCGCCCCGCCGCGCGCGTTTGTGTCCTGTGGGATCATCGTCCGTAATGTAGTGTCCCGGATGACCCATGTAGGAGATTGCCTAGCACTTTTATGAGGCGCGATCAAGCACCGGACCCGTTTTCGCCGATGTGAAGGCTCCGCGAATTTCGGGGCGCGATACGTAAAGCGCCAAGTTGCTTCGCGCGAGCCGGATTTGCCTACGGCGTCCCAGGATTTTGTGTTGGTTGCGGCCAAGCCCGCCCTTTCCTGCGGTTTTGGCTCCGCAGAGGCGAATTCTCCGTGACGGTCTTTGATATACCACATTGGTCGTATATACTCCCGGGACAGTCAAGAGGATTATGACATGACCCCCAAACTGAAGACACCAAAGCGTCTACCCACCGGCAAGCCCTTCGCCAAAGGCCGCTCCGGGAATCCGAAAGGGCGGCCCAAAGGCTCGAAGAATCTGGCCGGAATTCTAAAGGAGGCGCTCGAGGCGACCGTCACGGAAGACGGTGCACGCATCACCAAACTCGAAGCCACCGTGAAGAAGATCGCCGACAGCGCGGCGTCCGGCGATCCGCGCATGATCCAGATGCTGCTCGCCGAATTGAGGCGGCTCCAGCCCGTGGATGCGGAGCACGATTGCATGGCCGTCGTGCGCACGCAGATGGAAAGCGCCAAAGAGGAGTTGCTTGCGAAGCTCAAGAAATTGCGCGGGCAGATGGGTCATCCCGAAATACCCGATTCAGGGGCCCATTGATGCCGTCTCAGTGTCCGTCTGACCAGGCCGTGTCATGCAGCTTGTGAGCGCGGTGCGCTGTTATTCGGCTGTTCGGCCGCTGTTATCGGTCGAACTGGATTCGGCCATCGCATTGAAATCGCTGGACAATCTGGCAAAGCTGCCAGTGTCCCGATTTTTCCGCTGTATTTTGCCCCTGTTAAGACCGCTGTTCCGCGCTGTTACCCCTCACGTGCCGCCATGCCGTTCGTGCAGACCCGTGTTAAAAGCGGGCGGAGCGACAGGGGGAGTGCGATGACGATCAAGCTGAAAATCAACGGCGTCGAACACGATGTGGACGTCGAACCCGATGCGCCCCTGCTCTGGGTGATCCGCGACGAGATCGGCCTGACCGGCACCAAGTTCGGCTGCGGAGTCGCGGCCTGTGGCGCCTGCACGGTCCACATCAACGGCGAGGCGGTGCGCAGCTGCCGGACCGACGTGGGCTCCGTCGCCGGCGCGGAGATCGTCACCATCGAAGGCTACAGCGCCAACGGTTTGACCCCTGTTCAGCGGGCCTGGATCGACCATCAGGTTCCGCAATGCGGCTATTGCCAATCGGGCATGATCATGGCGGTGAGCGCGCTGCTCGCGAAGAACCCGTCGCCCAGCGACGACGATCTCAAAGGCACCATCACCAATATCTGCCGCTGCGGCACGTACCCGCGAATCCGCGCCGCCGTGCGTGCGCTTGCAACCGTGAAAGGCTGAAGCGATGGCGACGCGACGCATGGTCATTCTGGGCGGTCTGGGCGCAGCCGGTGCGCTCGTTGTCGGTTACGCACTCTGGCCCTCCACACGCCTGCAGCGCGCCGACGCGCTTGCCGCAGGTCCGGGAGAACGCTTCGTCTCCAACTGGATCAAGATCGCCCGCGACGACACCATCACCGTCGTCATTCCCCATTGCGACATGGGCACGGGAATTTTCACCGCGCTGCCGCAGATGGCGGCCGAAGAACTCGATGCGGACTGGAGCAAGGTGTGCAGCCAAGCGGCGCCGCCGGATTCCCTGTTCGCCAACGGACCGCTCGGCGAAGGCTTCATCCTGGGCGGCAAAGGCATCTATCCCGACAACATACCCGCCTTTCTGAGCGGCATCACCGCGAACGGATTCCGCACCATCGCGGAGTTCATGAATCTGCAGGTGACGGGCGGTTCTTCCGCCATCCGCGCCACGGGCGTCTACGGCATCCGCATTGCGGGCGCCGCAGCGCGCGAAATGCTCATCAAGGCCGCGGCGGCGCGCTGGAACGTGTCCCCCGATACCTGCAGCACCGCGATGAGCCGCGTCCTGCACACCGCCAGCGGGCGCAGCTTCGGTTACGGCGAACTTGCCGCCGAAGCCGCCACATTCGATGCCTCGTCCAAACCAGCGCTGAAACCCCGCGAACGCTACACCATCGTCGGCAAATCGATGCCGCGCTTCGATATTCCCCATAAGGTGAACGGCACGGCGCATTACGGCCTCGATGTCCACCAGCCCGGCATGCTGTACGCCGCAATCAAAATCTCCCCTGTTTTCGGCGGCAAACTGGTTTCGGTGGACGCGGGCGCGCTCGCCGGGAAACGCGGCATCGAAAAAGTCGTCAGTCTCGATGACGCGGTGGTCGTCGTCGCCGACCGTTTCTGGCGGGCCCGCGACGGCGCCGACGCGCTGAAGCCGGTGTTCGATGCGAACGGAAACGGGCAGGTTTCGTCTGCGGTTATCAGAGCGCGCCGCATCGCTGCGCTGAGCGGCGATCTCAAGACCGACGTCAAATCAGGCGACGGCGCCGACGCGCTTGCCGCCGGACGCGTCATTCAGGCGACATACGAAGTGCCGTATCTCTCGCACGCGCCGATGGAGCCGATGAACGCGACCGCGCTCTACAGAGGCGACGGCACGCTCGAAGTCTGGTCCGGCACGCAGGATGGTCTCGGCTCGCGCGCGCACTGCGCCAAGGCCGCCGACCTCTCGATGGACAAGGTGACGTTTCACCTGATGCCGATGGGCGGCGGTTTCGGACGCAGGCTGCCGGGTTACTACAACTTCCTCGATTACGCGGTGAAAACCGCGATGGCGCTGCCCGATCATCCCGTGAAACTGATCTTCACCCGCGAACAGGACATGCAGCACGATTACTACCGGCCCAATGTGATGAGCCGCTTCCGCGCCACACTCGGCGGCGACGGCGAACCCGTTGCCTGGGTCAACGATTACACCACCGACGACAACGCCAACACGGAAGCGCATATTCTCTACGGGATTGCCAATCAGTCGATCAGTGTCGCCAAGGTACCGACGCATGTTCCCACGGGACCGTGGCGCAGCGTCGAAGCGTCATGGCACGGTTTCTTCATCGAATCCTTCATCGACGAACTGGCGCATCGCGCCGGCGCCGATCCCGTCGCCTACCGCCTGAAACTGCTGGCGGCGAAACCGCGCCATGCAGCGGTGTTGCAGGCCGTCGCGCAGCGGGCAGGGTGGGGCACGCCGATGCCGCGCGGCCGCGGCCGCGGTGTGGCGATCGTCGAATGCTTCCAGACCATCGTGGCGCATGTTGCCGAAGTGGCGGTGGCGCCGGACGGCGGCGTGAAAGTTGACCGTATCGTCTCCGTCGTCGACGCGGCGTTGCCGGTCAATCCGAACGGACTGAATGCCCAAATCGAAGGCGCAATCGTCTTCGGATTGAGCGCAGCCCTGTTCGGCGACATCACCATCGACAAAGGCGCAGTCGTGCAGGCGAATTTCCCCGACTATCCGATGGTGCATCTCGCCGAATGCCCCGATATCGAGATCTATCTTCAGGACAGCGACGCGCCCATCGGCGGCGGCGGCGAGCCCGGCGTGCCACCCGTGGCGCCGGCGGTGACCAACGCGATCTTCGCCGCAACGGGTATTCGCCTGCGCAACCTGCCGATCGCCGATCAACTCGCGCCGCACAAACAGTCCGCGAGCGGGTGACGAATTGACGATGGTTGCGCAAGAACAAATTGAATCGCAAAGATGCAAAGTTAGAAGGGCTTTCGCGAGGCCTTTGCGTCTGTGCGTATTGACGGGTTGTCTCTATCTGGGGGAACAGTGATGCGTTGGGTTTTCAGAGGGCTGGCCTTTCTGGTGGTCGTGGCTCTGGCCGGAGCGGGGTTCGTTTATGTGAAGGCGATCGGGGTTCCGTTCACCTTCAATGAAATGCTCAACCGCCAGGCTGTCGCATTTGTCTGGGATCGTCCGCAGATCCTGACGAGTCTCGGCCTGCTCGATGGCACTTCGATCGACAATTGGAGCGGCACGCTCGACGCCTATTCGCTCCAAGCGCGCGACAAGGATTACGCTCTCGAAGACAGCGACGAAGCCGCCATCAAGAAGTGGGACAAATCCTCGCTCGGTAAACAGGAACAACTGTCCTACGATATCGCGGTCTGGGATTACGACCGCGAACTCTCCGGCCGGAAATATCCCTGGGCCGGCGCGAACGGTCAGGCCTATCCCGTCAACCAGGCGTTCGGCGTGCAGAAGGAACTGCCGAACTTCCTGCTGTCGCAACACGCGATCACCAATGCGCGGCTGGCGCGCCATTATGTCGATCGCCTGCGCGCGATGGCCGAGGTGCTCGATGCCGTGAATGCCGATGTGGCGCGGCAGGCGAAACTCGGCGTGGTGCCGCCCGATTTCGTCATCGACGATTCCGTCGACCAGATGAAGACGCTGATCGCCGCGGCGCCGGACAAGAATGTTCTCGTCACCAATCTCTCGTCGAAGATGGCGAAGCTCGGCGATTTGAGCCGCGACGAGAAAGCCGCATTGATGGACGATGCCACCGCGGCCGTGCGCGACAACGTCTACCCCGCCTATCGCCGCCTGATCGCGCGCATGCGGGATATCCGGAAATCGGCGACCCACGATGCGGGCCTCTGGCATCTGAAGGGCGGCGACGCGTATTACGCCGACCAGCTGAAATTTCTGACGTCAACCGACATGACGCCGGCCGAGATTCACGATTACGGCTTGAGCGAAGTCGCGCGCATCACCGCGGAGGCGGACAAGGAACTGCGCAGCGTCGGTCTCGTCGACGGCACGGTCGGCGCGCGGCTCGACGGACTGATGAAGGATCCGCGATTCCTCTATTCCAACGACGACAAGGGCCGCGCCGCGATGCTGGCGCGCTACAAGGTGCTGCTGGCCCATGTGAAGACTCTGCTGCCGCAATATTTCTCCTACATCCCGCCGCAGCCGCTGGATGTGCGCCGCGTTCCTCCGTATGCGGAGAAAGGCTCTGCCGGCGCCTATTACGAACAGCCGTCGCTTGGCGGATCCAGGCCCGGCGTGTTCTTCGCAAACCTACGCAATGTCGGCGAGACGCCGCAATGGGCGATGCCGACGCTCGCCTATCACGAAGGCATTCCCGGCCATCACCTGCAATTGTCGACGGCGCAATCCATCGAAGGACTGCCGCTGCTCCGCCGCTTCAACTTCCTGCCGGCATACGGCGAAGGCTGGGCGCTCTATGCCGAACATCTCGCAAGCGACATGGGCCTCTACAAAAACGATCCCTATGGCGATCTCGGACGATTGCAGGCCGAATTGTTCCGTGCCGTGCGTCTTGTCGTCGACACAGGTATGCACGCGCAACACTGGTCGCGCGAACAGGCCATTCAATACATGCAGTCGACGACCGGCATGGCGAACTCCGACGTGACCGCCGAAGTCGAACGCTATGTCGTCTGGCCGGGACAAGCCTGCGCCTACAAAGTGGGGATGAAAATGATTCTTGGTTTACGCGAGCAGGCGAAGGCCGAGCTCGGTCCCAAATTCAACATCAAGGAATTCCACGCCGTTGTGCTGGAAAATGGCGCCATGCCGCTCTGGCTTCTGCAAAAGAATGTCGACAGCTGGATCGCCGAGAAGGAAGGTCTTGTTTCGAAACAGTAATTCAGGCGTCTTGCCGGAGGCTGGGCTACACCCTAGACTGAAATTAACAGAGTACAGGCAGTCGCGGGGGCGATCACCATGAGACGTGCGCTTTTTTCTGCCGGCATTGCGCTGGCGCTGTCGTGCGGCGCTGCGTTTGCCCAGTCGGCTGGCTCGGCCGCCGACAACCGGCTTGCATATTTTCAGACGAAGAACATTTTTCATTCGGGCCTGCGCGAAACCCATACCGTCGCGCTCACCTTCGACGACGGCCCGAACGCCAACACGCCCGCCGTGCTCGACGAACTGAAGGCCAACGGTGTGAAGGCGACGTTCTTCATCGTCGGCCGCATGGCGAAAGCCTATCCGCAGGTTCTGGCCCGCATCGCGGCGGAAGGTCACCTTCTTGCCAATCACAGTGCGACGCATCCGCTGCTGGGCAGGAAGTTCGTCGATCATCCGGAACTGCTGCTCGATCAAATCCGCCAGGTCGATGACGAGATTTCGCCGCTGATGCCGGCGGGTGCCAAATTCTATTTCCGCGCGCCCTATGGATCATGGCGCGCGCCGCATGCCGCAGCGCTCAACGCCGACCCCGTGCTCAAGAAATATGTCGGTCCGATCTATTGGGACGAAGGCGGCGACGTCGAAATGAGTTCCGATGGATATATTCTGAGCGCCGCGGACTGGTCGTGCTGGCACCGCAAATGGGATGCCGATACCTGCGCCAAGGGATACTTACGCGAAATCCGCCGCAATGACGGCGGCGTGGTGCTGATGCACTGCATTCATTCGCAGTCGGCGGCGCTGGTGGCAAACGTCATCCCGGCGTTGCAGCAGGAAGGCTATACCTTCGTGCGCATCGACCAGGTGCCCGCCTATCAGAAATACGAAACACCGCCGGCCGAACAGGCCGCGCCCGTCGTTGCCACAGCCGGCGACGCGGGAGCAGGCGTGGCAACGGCGGCGCGATAGCATCGTCGACCCGGGTTTGCGTTGCAGGATGCTGCGATGGAACTCACATTCGAGATTGACGGAACCTCGGTCAAATTCTCACGAGACTGGTTCACGGGTCGATGTACCCTGAATACCGGATCAGGCGACGAAATCCTCGAATCGCTGTGGAACCCAGCTACGCACTTCTCCGTGAAATTGACGAGGCGGTGGCAACGTTCCATCAAAGGGCACGACATCGTCATTGAAAAGGTACGTCCCTTGCTGTTGGCCGGATTTCGGCGACAGACCTATCGACTTTTTATCGACGGCCAGCTGGTTGAAGACCGAAAGGGATTTTAGCCCTTCGTTCGCAATTATTGAGGCTTTCGTGCGAACGCGCATCGCCTGGCGAATTGTGAGACGGGAGACGGTCGTGCGGCGGGTTTCGGATTCGCGAGGGCGCCGCCTGGAGCTCTGTCAGCTGCAACCTCATCGGATGCTCGGCAAGTCCGACCGAAGCTCGCTAACGTCGCATTTACCACTACTTTCTATCATGGCGTGCGCGCCTTCGGGCACGCAATCCGTCGTTGCTCCATGTAGAACCGATAAACCGCACGCGCGCCGCCAGTTGACATGCAGTGGAGTCTCTTCTCGACCGGGGGGCGAGATGCTCTTTCCGACAGCGCGCGGCAACAGCTGCGCAGCTATGGCGTCATCGTCGGCATTTTCATTTTCCTGCTTGCCCTCGCGCTCGCGGCAAGCTGGGGGGCGATCCGGGTTGTCGACGCGACACGCGCCTATGTGACCGGCGAGAGCCGCTACTCCAAAGCGGAAAAAATCGCCGTCCTCGCTCTCCACCGCTACGCCTTCACCGGACGCCAGGAAGATTATTCGCAGTTTCTCGCCGCGATCAGAGTGCCCCAGGGCGACCACGCGGCGAGAGCGGCACTTCAGCAGTCGCCACCCGATCTGGCAGCAGCCCGTCGGGGATTCGTTCTTGGTGAGAACCACCCCGATGACATCTTCGGGCTGATACACCTTTTCGAATGGTTCTCCTGGTGGCCTCCATTCAAGGCGGCAGTCGGCGACTGGACCCAGGGCGACGCGCTCGTGCGGCAGCTGGTGGCCGAAGGCAGCCGTTTGCACGCGAGCGTACTCTCCCATTCGCTCGACGAGCACGCCCGAATGATTCTGTTGCAACGCGTCGACCGCGTTGATGATCGTCTGACGATTCTCGAGAACACGTTTTCCCAGCACCTGGGCGTGGCGGCTCGCGGCGCGACGATGCTTGTGGTGGCGACCCTCAGTGCGATGACAATATTGCTCTGGGCGATGGGAATTGCATTCGCAGCCAGGCTGGTCCGGCGACAACTGGCGCTCGGCACGCAACTGGGGTCCAGCGAGCAGCGCTTTCGGGACTATGCCGAAGTTGCCTCCGATTGGTACTGGGAAACCGATACGGAAAATCGCGTCACATATGTCTCTGACAGATTTGCCTATGTGGCCCGCTCGGCATCGAACGAGGCGCTCGGCGGTGACGCAGCGGCATTCATTCGCCAGCACGCTCTGACTCGCGCGCAACGCGAGCTGTATGTTGACGCCCTGACGTCCCGTAAACCGTTTCGCGGCATTCAGATCGAAATCAGACAGCCCAGCGGGAAATCGCGCTATTGGTCGATCTCGGGAAAGCCGCGCTTTGACGCAAACGACGTCTATGTCGGGTATCGCGGCGTCGGGAGCGACGTCACGGAAGCGATGAGGGACGCCGAGGCACTGCGGAGCGCCAAAATTCACGCCGAGACTGCCAATCGTGCGAAATCGGAATTCCTGGCGAACATGAGCCACGAACTGCGCACCCCGCTCAATGCGATACTGGGATTTTCCGACATCATATCGCGACGCGTTCTCGGGCCGGACGCCATGGACCGGTACAGCGAGTACGCATCAGATATACACCGCTCGGGCGAGCACCTGCTTCACATCATCAACGACATTCTCGACCTCTCGAAGATCGAAGCCGGGCGGGTGGAGCTGGAAGAGAGCGAAGTGCATCTTGGCGGACTGGCGAAGTCACTTCACCGGTTGCTTGCTCACCGATTTGAAGCCGCCAATCTTCAGCTGGAATTCGACATGCCGGAACCCGCCCTGTCGATTATCGCCGACGAGACCAAGCTTTCGCAGATTCTGATAAACCTTCTGTCGAACTCCCTGAAATTCACTCCGGCAGGCGGCCGGGTCACCTTCAGCACACGGCGGCTGCCGGACGGGTGCGTGGCCATCGCCGTCACCGACACGGGAATTGGCATCGCGGCCGAGGACATCGAGACGGTGATGTCCCCGTTCGGGCAAGTGGAGTCTGCCTTCAGCCGCAAACATCACGGCACGGGGTTAGGCTTGCCGTTGGCGAAATCGCTCGCGGAGTTGCACGGTGGCACACTGCAGCTCGCGAGCCTCCCCGGCCAGGGGACCAGCGCAACCCTCGTCCTTCTTTCCACGCGCGTGGTAGCGGCAGGTCTCTTGCCCGCGGAAATCGCTTAAATCCCGCCCCACCAGCTGTAGCCCTGGTCTTCCCAGTAACCACCCTTGCCGCCGTTGATGTGATCGAAGCTCTCGACAAGCTCGATGCGGCGGACATATTTGGGCTGTTTGTATCCCAGCTGCCGTTCCGCACGTACGCGCACCGGTGCGCCGTGGGCAATGGGCAGATCCCGGCCGTTCAACTGCCAGGCAAGCAGCGTCTGCGGGTGAAAGGCTTCGACGAGATCGAGGCTTTCGTAATAGTAGGGCGTCGGCGCGCTCAGATCCGTCGCCTGCATCGGATCGTCGCAATAGAACATGACGTAGCGCGCCGCAGGCAGCGGGTTCGCCTTCGCCAGCACCAGCCGCAGTTGCGTTCCCGTCCACTCGCCGATGCAACTCCAACCTTCCACGCAATCGTGTCGCGTGATCTGCGTGCGCGACGGCATCGCCTTGAGTTCGGCCAGCGACAACTTTAGCGGATGCTCGACAAGCCCGCCGATTTCAAGCCGCCAGTCGCGAAAGCCGTTGGCGGCCATTGCGTTGTAATCCGGCGTGTTGGGATTGAGCGTGCCATTGGCGCGGAATTCCGGCGCGATATCTGCCTTGGTGAATTCCGGCGCCATGGCCCAGGAGCCTGCAACCAGACGCTCGGCGCCTTTCGTCAGTGTCTGCGCGCTTTCCAGCACCTTCGGCCACCATGTCGTTTCCGAAAGCCCCTTGCAGCCGCTCAGCATCAGCGCGCCTGCGCCGGCCATGGTCGCACCGAAGAAACTCCGCCGCTTGAGATCAACCATGGTTTGTCTCCGCCGGCTCGATGGCGTAGCGGCCGGTGATCATGGAGCGGATGTTGTTCCATGTTCCCGACAGCACGACCATCACGATGTGGATGATGAAAAACCCGAAAAACGAAAACGCGCAGATGAAATGAATGGTGCGCGCGCTTTGCCGTCCGCCGAAAACCCATAGCAGGAATGGGAACGCCGAATCGATCGTGGGCGACATCGTCAGGCCCGTCAGCACCACGAGCGGACCAAGAATGAAGATCACCGTGAAGTAAGTCAGCTTTTGCAGCGCATTGTAACGCTTTGCCGCTTCGCCTTTCGGAAAGCGCAGCCGTGCATGATCGGCGATCTCCCGGCCGAGATGAGAGATGTCTTTTCCCGTGGGCAGAAGATCGCGCCTGAAGTGGCCACCGGCAAATGCATAGGTCGCGAAAGCGAGCCCGTTCGCCACGAGAAGCCAGGCGAAGAAAAAATGCCACCAGCGTCCCATCGCCAGCCATTGCGGACCGGGCAGGGTGATCCAGTCCGGAAACCCGCGCACTGCCGGCTGACCGTCGACGTCGGACACGCCGAATAGGCCGGTCGTGTTGAACTGCCAGCTGCCGATCTGCGTGATGCCTTTCAGAGTCCCCTGCGCATCCTGTGTGGCGGTCAGCGCCAATGCCGGATGATCGAAGTTGGAGGACTGTCCCCAGTAGAGCGCGGGATGGGCATTGAAAATCTGCAATCCGCTCATAAACATGACGATCACAACAAGCGCGTTGACCCAGTGCATGATTCGCACAGGCAATGTGTGCCTGTAGAACGTCTGCCGGAGCTTCACTCTCTCACGCCGTGACTGCAGGTAACGTCCGACCGAGCTTCGCCCGCTGGTCCACAGGCCGCCCACGGCCAGCACAAGGCTGCGGGGACCGCTCTGCCGAAAGTCCGTCATGTCATGCTCCCGAGGCCGCCCGCGGGGAAGATGCGCCCGCCGAACCCGCGTGCGCAACCTTGCCCTTTAGCCTTACACACCTAAGCTTCGATTGGATCATTCGCGCCCCATCCCATGAACGTTACAGCACCCGCGCCCATTGCCGGAACCTGCGATCCGCGATTTTCGGCGGTGAGAGACGCTTTTGCCCGCAACTTCGCACACCATGGCGAACCGGGCGCGGCCGTCGCCTTATCCCTCAATGGCCGGCCTGTCGTCGATCTCTGGGGCGGCTGGTCGGATCTCGCGCAAACCCGGCCCTGGGCCGATGACACGCTCGTCAATTTCTTCTCCGTCGGAAAAGCGCTGACAGCGGTCTGCATGCTCCAGCTGCACGAACGCGGAATCATCGATATCGATTCTGCGGTCGCCCATTACTGGCCGGAGTTCGTCGCGCATGGAAAGGACGCCATCACCGTTCGTCACGTGCTGTCGCACCGCGCAGGGTTGCCCGCGATCCGCGAATCGCTCGCCGACGGCGCGATGCTCGACTGGACGGCGATGACCGTTGCGCTCGCGCAGCAAACACCTTGGTGGCAGCCAGGCACGGCACACGGCTATCACGTCAACACGTTCGGTTACCTTCTTGGCGAGGTGGCGAAGCGTGCAAGCGGCAGGACGATCGGCGCATTGCTACAGGAGACGATCGCAGGACCGCTGAACGCCGATGTTCATATCGGACTGGCGGACGCGTTCCACGCGCGCGTGGCGGAGTTTCACTGGCCGGCGGGAAATCCCAAATCGCCCGTCGATCCGTCCGACGAGCTGGCGCTGATGCGGTGGAATACATATTGGAATCCGCCCGGACTCTCCGGCAGCGGATGGGTGAACCGGACCGAGTGGCGGCGCGCAGAAATGCCCTCGACAAACGGTCATGGAACGGCGCGCGGCGTCGCGCGAATCTACGCCGCACTTGCCAATGGCGGCGGGATCGATGGCGTGCCCATTCTCAACCGCAGCAGTCTTCTCGAAGCGACTGCGGAACATTCCTACGGAATCGACTTGATTCTCGACCGCGCAACGCGATTCGGGTTGGGGTTTCAGCTGACGCACCCCGAACGCTTGCTCGGCCCCAATCCGCGCTCGTTCGGTCATTTCGGCGCCGGCGGTTCACTGGGATTTTGCGACCCGGATGCCGGACTGGCGTTTGGCTATGTCACGTGCGACATGGGTCCACGTTGGCAGAACCCCCGCAACCAGGCGCTGATTGATGCGGTGTACGCGTCCCTGTGACGCTGCGGCCCGAGTCAGTGAAGCCGAACGACGTTTGGTGTCTTGGGGGACGAAGCCGCGACGCGCATTCCGCTTGCGTCTTCCAGAAACTCTGCGACGAACGGCGTTGATGGAGAACGGCGCAACTCCGCGGGCGTGCCGATCTGCTCGATCTTTCCCGCATGCATCACTGCGACGAAGTCCGCCAGCTGCAGGGCTTCTTCCTGATCGTGCGTGACGAAGACCGTGGTGATTCCCGTCTTGTCGTGCAGCGAACGCAGCCACACCCGCAGTTCCTTGCGGACCTTGGCATCCAGTGCGCCGAACGGCTCATCGAGCAGCAGGATGCGCGGCTCGATAGCGAGCGCACGCGCCAGCGCCACACGCTGCCGTTGGCCGCCGGACAACTGGCTCGGATAGCGCTTGCCCAATCCGTCGAGCTGCACGAGGCGGAGAAGCTCTTCGACGCGCCGGGCGATTTCCGCACGGTTCGGACGCAGGCTGCGTGGCCGGACCTCCAGTCCGAAAGCGATGTTCTTGGCCACCGTCATGTGCCTGAAGAGAGCGTATTGCTGAAACACAAAGCCTGCACGCCGCTCGCGCGCCGGAATCGAGAGCCAGTCGAGCCCGTCGAACGAAACCTGTCCGATGTCGGCGAACTCCAGTCCGCCCAGAATCCGCAATAATGTCGTCTTGCCGGAACCAGACGGTCCCAGGAGCGCGATGAAAGCGCCCTGCGGGGCCGTGAAGCTTACGCCGTTCAGAGCCGGAAACCGTCCGTACTGCTTGGCCACGGAATCGACGACAAGCGTCATGAACTCAACTCCTTCAATGGCGGTGAACTGCCGCAATCTCGTCGGCGTAGCGCCACTCGAGAAGTGATTTGAGAACCAGGGTCACGAGCGCAAGCATCGCCAGCAACGAGGCAATCGCAAACGCACTGACGTACTGGTAGTCGTTGTAGAGAACCTCGACGTGCAGGGGCATCGTGTTGGTCAACCCTCGGATGTGACCGCTGACGACCGACACCGCGCCGAACTCGCCCATGGCCCGCGCATTGCAGAGAAGAACCGCGTACAGCAGACCCCAGCGGATGTTCGGTAGTGTGACGCGCGAAAACGTCATCCAACCCGATGCACCGAGCGAAACGGCGGCTTCTTCTTCGTCGCGGCCCTGATCGGTCATCAACGGAATCAGCTCCCGCGCCACGAAGGGGAAGGTGACGAACGTCGTCGCCAGCACGATGCCGGGCAGGGCGAAGATGATCTTGATGTTGGCGTCGCGCAGCGCACTTCCCAGCCAGCCCTGCAGCCCGAACACAAGCACGTAGATGAGCCCGGAAATGACGGGCGACACGGAAAACGGAATGTCGATCAGCGTGGTCAGAAAGCTCTTTCCCGGAAAATCGAATTTGGAGATGGCCCAGGCCGCGGCAATGCCGAACAGCACGTTCAACGGAACGGCAATCGCGGCGACGATCAGCGTCAGACGGATCGCCGACAGTGCGTCGCTGTCCTTGAAGGCGTCGAGGGCTTCGTTCAGCCCGTGGCGAAGCGCTTCGGTGAATACCGTGACGAGCGGCAGCACCAGGAAAATTCCGACAAATCCCAGCGAGAGCGCAATGAACGCGAACCGGACCGACCTGTGATCGTCGATCGGACTTGAGTAGGCCGGCCGTCGGGCTGCCGCATTCATCGTTTCGCCTGCGTCCAGGATTGCAGGAGGTTCAACACGAGCACGAGCGCAAAGGAGATTGCGAGCATCACCAGGCCGATAGCGGCGGCGCCGGCATAGTCGTACTCCTCGAGCTTGATGACGATGAGCAACGGCGCAATCTCCGACACCATCGGCAGATTGCCGGCGATGAAGATGACCGAGCCGTATTCGCCGACGGCCCGCGCAAAGGCCAGCGCGGCACCGGTGATCAGGGCGGGCGCCAATGCCGGAATGACGACGCGGCGGAACGCCTGGCCCCGGCTGGCACCCAGCGTCGCCGCCGCTTCCTCGGCATCGCGCCCCATGTCGGCAAGAACAGGCTGGAGCGTCCTGACGACGAAGGGCAGGCCGATGAAGGTGAGCGCCAGAACGACGCCAAGCGGCGTATATGCGGCCTTGATGCCGACCCGCGCGAGAAGCGAACCCAGCATCCCGTTGGGCGCATAAATTGTCGCCAGAGCGATGCCGGCGACGGCCGTCGGCAAGGCGAACGGGAGATCGACGAGCGCATCGACCAGGCGCCTGAAGGGAAAACGGTAGCGCACCAGCGACCACGCAACGATGAGCCCGAAGATCGTGTTGATCGCAGCCGCAATGGCAGCCGCTCCGAACGACAGTTCCAGTGCATGCACCACGCGCGGCGCGGTCACTTCGGTGACGAACCCGCTCCAGCCCAACGAGACAGGGCGCAACACGAGCGCAGACAGCGGGATCAGGACGATTGCCGACAGATAGAACAGCGAAAAGCCGAACGACAGCCGGAATCCCGGCAGGACGCTCGGCGTTCGCCACCTGCGTGCGACGGCTGCAACAGTCATTTTCAATGCGGCTTGTAAATCTGATCGAACACGCCGCCGTCCGCGAAGTGCGTCGACTGCGCCTTCTGCCAACCGCCGAACGCGTAGTCGATCGTGTAGAGCTTGAGCTTCGGGAAGTCAGCCGCGTGCGCCGCCAGGATGTTTACGTCTCGCGGCCGGTAGAAATCCTTCGCTTCGATTTCCTGCGCCTGCTTCGAGTAGAGAAAGTTCAGGTAGGCCTCGGCGACCTTGCGGGTGCCATGGCGATCCACATTGACGTCCAGCACCGCCACGGGAGGTTCGGCGAGCATGGAGACCGGCGGATAGACGATGTCGAACTTGCCCGGACCGGCTTCGGCGATTGCGAGGTGCGCTTCATTCTCCCAGCAGACGAGAACGTCGCCGATGCCGCGTTGCACGAAGGTCGTCGTCGAACCGCGTGCGCCCGCGTCGAGAACCGGCACATGCGAATAGAAATTCGCGACATAGTCCTTCGCCTTGGCCCACGTGCCGCCTGGAGCCCGTTCCGCGTAGGCCCAGGCGGAGAGATAGGCCCAGCGCGCGCCACCCGACGTCTTCGGGTTGGGTACGACGATGGAGTTGCCGGATTTGACCAGATCGGCCCAATCGTGAATGCCCTTCGGATTGCCTTTGCGGACGAGGAACACGATCGTTGAGGTATACGGCGTGCTTCCGAAGGGCAGCCGGCGTGCCCAGGTATCGGGAAGCAGCTTCGCCTTCTGGGCGATGGAATCGATGTCGTAGGCGAGGCCGAGCGTGACGACGTCGGCATCGAGGCCGTCGATGACGGCGCGCGCCTGCGCGCCCGATCCGCCATGGGACATGTTGATCGTGACGGTATCGCCGGTCTTGGCTTTCCACTGCGCAATGAAGGCGGCGTTGATGTCCTTGTAGAGCTCCCGCGTCGGGTCGTAACTGACATTCAGCAGCGTAACATCCGCGGCCGACGCCGATACTGCCGACAGCACGAGCGCCGCCAGTGCAATCCGTATTGTCTTCACCACCGCCTCCTTGATATCCGCACGGAAGCAGCGTGAATACGCCGGCCTCCGACCCAGCCAGCTATTCTCAACACATATTCCCTATCTAGTCAATAGAATATAGTGTTATACCATACTTACATTCGACAATCGGGGGTCCTTGGATTCACCCCAAGCCTTCCCGCGGCAGCGTCGCGGAGAAAAGTTTCGGGGCGGGGGCCGGCCTTGGCTGAACGGTCAACGATCGCCAGGAAAACCGTCGTCCTCTTCCCTCCGTACGGTATTTCCTGGTCATCGCGTTGAAGATTTCCGACGGAACGCAAATTCCGCACGCTCTCTCCAAGCCCTGAAATCCGGGAGAAGAGTTGGCCTCGCACACCCGATACCCATCCACATCGAACAAAATGTCGACGCCGGCAACATCGAGATCGAGCGCACGCGCAACCTCGCACGCCAGCTTCTCCATCGGTCTGGTCAAACCAAACGGCGAGGCGTGACCGCCGAGGCTGATATTCGACTTGAACCCGCCATCCGCGGAACGCCTCTCCATCGCGGCGACCGCCTTCCCTCCCACCACCAAGACGCGCACATCCCGGCCATGGCTGTTCGCGATATATTGCTGGAAAATGAAATCCGCGCCCGGGCTGGCGCCATCGAGAAGGTTCGCAAGATCGTTGAACTGCATGCGATCGGCGCACAGCAGCACGCCCGTCCCGCGCGTTCCCTTCAGCGTCTTGACCACCACGGGAAACCCGAGCTCGCGTTCCACCAAGTTCACATCGACCGGGAATTTTCCCAGAATCGTCTTGGGAATGGGAAGGCCGGCCCGTGACAGAATTTGCAGACTGTGCAGCTTGTCGGCGGTGTTCTCGATCGAGGCCGGGCTGTTGACCATAGCCACGCCCATCCGCTCGAAATGGCGCAAGACGGCGAGCGTGAAATAGCTCGTCTCCGAACCTGTACGCGCAATGATCATGTTCGGCTTGGACAATGTGCGGCCTTCGTAGCTCGCAGACCAGCCGTCGTCGGAATCTACCAAAAGGTCGAATTCGCGTGGTTTCAGAACTTTGAGCGCAATGCCTCTGCCGCGGGCGACATCCTGAAACCGGAACACTTCCGGAGCCTCCGGCTGATCGTGATCAAGGTCGCGATGAAAGAAGAGCCAGCACTCCATGGCCTTCCCCTGCATAGAGATTTCGACTGCTTCGACGTGAGCCGAACACGCTCCAGCCCTGCATCGCACAACGCGGAAAGGTTGTTTTCGTTGCGTCGAAGGATCGCCGTTACGCGGCGCGGCGCGATCGCCGCTGGGAGGAAAGAGCGGACGCAAGCGTGCGGGACTCGAGAACATCGGCCGTCGCATCCCGCGCCGCGAGCAGGACCTTGCGGATGGCACAGGTCGTCTCGTCGTCGCAATCGTCGCATTTGTGATAGGCGGTGACGCTGACACAGGGGCTGAGGGCAAGGGGCCCATCCGTTTCGCGGATGATATCGGCGAAACTGATCTCCTGCGGTGCCCTGCCGAGGAGATACCCCCCCAGGCGTCCGCGCTGGCTGCGCACGATGCCGCGCTTCTTCAGCGCCAGCAGAATCTGTTCGAGGAATTTGCGCGGTACGCGCGCTTCCTCAGCGATATCGGCGATCATCATAGGCTCGTCGCTGTCGTGCTGGGCCAGCACGAGTAAGGCGTGAAGCGCGTAACGGGCCTTCTGGGACAGCATCCTGATTATTTCAACATATCCGAGATGTTATATCGGGTTTTCAGCTGATTCGGTCAAGACTTAAGTACCTCAGCGCTTCGGCCAGCACTGTCTCGGGTCCGGCCGTCGCGTCGATCACACGCCAGTCGTCCGGAGACCTCACGCTGGCGAGCTGTCGACGCAGAACTTCCGGCGTCGCGTCTGATGCGTCGGTTTTGCGGGCACCGATACGGTCTTGAAGCGCCTGCTGACCGGCTTCGAGCCAGAAGGCGTCAAAGGGCACACCGCACGCTCGGGCGAGGTTCCGCAGCCGCTCACGTTGGCCTTCGTCGCCGTAAACGCCATCGAGAATAACAGAGAAGCCTCCCGTCAACGCGATTTCTGCGTGCCGCGCCATCAGGCCGAAGACATGCGCGTGCATGGCGTCGGTGTAGGCGCTGGCGGGCAAGCGGGTGGTTTCGGAAACGGCAAGCAAGGACTTCCGCGTGATATCGCTGCGGATCACGATGGCGCCTGGCCGCGGCAGCACGGACGGAGCAAGCGCGTATGCCAGCGTCGATTTGCCGGTACCTGAGACGCCGCCAACGGCGATGAGGCGGGGATTGCGTGGGGCCAGCAGTTTTGTTGCCTCGCACAGATAAGCATTTGCTTCCGCCAGATCATGCTGCCGCGCGCCGCCGTCCTTCTCCAGCTTCATCCGGGCGAGAGCGACATGGGCGCGGATGGCCGCCCGGCAGGACTGAAATAGCGGCAACGCGGCGAGGCCGCCGTGATCCCCCGTCCGCTCGATGTAGCGGTTGAGCAGGGCGTTGGCCTGGGGGACCAGACGGTGGCGGAGAAGCTCCATAAGGGGAAAAGCGAGATCGAACAGGACGTCGATACACGTGAAGTCGTCATTGAACTCAATGGCGTCGATGAGGACCGGCCTACCGTCCACGAGACAGATGTTGTCCAGATGCAGATCGCCATGGCAGCGCCGCACAAATCCTGATCGGGCTCTGCGGTTCAGCAGCGGTTTGAGCTGCAGGAGAGCGTCGCGGGCCTGGGTATCGAGGTGCTCGACCACCCCGCGGGCAAATGCGCTGCTCTGGCGGAGCATTGAAACGTTCTCATCGAGTACGGCGGCAATTTCGGCGGCACCGCTGCGATCTCCGACACTTTCCGCAGCCAGATGAAAGTCCGCGATTACGCTTCCCAACGCCCGGGCGACCTCGACCGTCAACCTACCGGCTTTGCGCAGGCTGCCGAACAGGCAATCCTCGTCGAATCGCTTCATAACGACGACCCAGTCGACAGCCGGCAATGAATCCTCCGCGTCGCCGAATGCCAGCGACCCGTCACGTCTTGCGACGATAGACCTGACCCCCAGATAGATTTGCCGCGCCGTCAGGCGATTGAGCCCGACTTCGCGCTCGCACATCGCCTTGCGACGTTCGACCGTCGAATAATCGAGATAGGGATATCTGACGGCCCGCTTCAGCTTGAACGCATACGAGCCCGCCAGGAATACGATCGATGCGTGTGTTTCGTGCGTCTGGACCGACTCCACGTCGTCCCCATAGCTGGCTGGAGACGAGAGGAACCCGATGACGTCCAACTGCCTCCCAGTCATGCCGCTCCGTCTTCCTTTGGATAAGATCAGGCTGACATGCGCCAACAGGATGCGACATGACGAAGATCAAACGCATGAACTGTGGGCGGCGCGACGAAACTTGCCTCGGTCGATTGATTCTGTGTTATCCCGGCTTCAAACGATTCCGGTGGGCCCATGTATAACTGCTCGAACTGTCCGGGCTATTGCTGCTCCTATCCCCTGATTGCCCTGACGAAGCGCGACGTCGAGCGTCTGGCGAAGCATTTCGGCCTCTCATTCACCAGAGCCAAGAAGAAGTTCACGGTTGCCCGCTGGGGCGCGAAATACTCCATGCGCCGCAAGGCGGACAAGCATTTCGGCCGCATCTGTCAGTTTTTCGATACCGAAAAACGCTGCTGTACGATCTACAAAGCGCGGCCGACTATCTGCCGCGAATATCCCGGCGGTCGTTGTGGCTATTACGATTTCCTGATGTCCGAACGTCGCAGCCAGGACGATCCCGAGATGGTCGCCACGACCTGGAACGAGTAGGCAGGCCGGACCGGTCAGCTGGTCGGATTGCAACGGGTCCTGGACAGACGTCCGCGCCGGATCGCATAAGGAGCGTCAGCCACGACACCGCTACCCAGTCGTGTCCCGTAACCGACATAAAGCGCCGACAGCATCATGTCGGCAACGTCCCCATAGCTGGGCGACAGGTCGAAGCGATAGCGGCGCTGGAAGTTGCCGTGCGAACCATCCATGGAGAATCCAAGCCTGGCAAGCCCCTGCTTCTGCTCGGCCGTAAATCGCGGGCGCTCGTCGGGTTTGTCCCACCAGCCCGATTCAGCCTCGCAAATCATCTGCCGGTAATATCTGTCGTAAAGGCACTGCACGTATCCGTGCGTGGAAGCATTTTCCAGAATGAGGTAGGGGTCATGTGCGGGACGCGGATGAGCATGTATCCGAGCAAGTAGCTCCACGACGGCGCAGTGATAGGTCGCGACGAAGCTCGATAGATCGTCGCCGGCATCAGGCGCTGCGGACGCACCGCCGTTCGCCGTCAGGAGGATGATCCCCGCGATCGATATCCATCGTCCCCATGTGCGCGACATCGCCCTGTTCCCCGATATCCGGCGGAACTATTCCGAAAGTCGGCGAAGTATTCAATATTCAGGTTTTCGCAAAGTGTGGCGACTTGCGCCTGCTGACACGGACTGTTTCAAATATTTGCCGTATCGGGAATGAGCGCCGCAAAATACGGGTTCACCGGTTCGCGTAATGCCGGCACCAAGCGAATCCCGCGCGGTAACGGAGGAACGGCTGTCGCATCACGCGCCGCCGCACATATGTTCGGCATCGGGGAGGGTCCAGGACTGCATCGTGCGCAGATTGGTCGTCGTATAGACGCGTCCGCGATTGTCGCCGGGCGGACAATGATCCGGCAGTGCAACGAGACACATCAGAACGCGGTCGCCCTTGCGCGAGTGATTGACGGCATCGATTTCTTCATAGGAAACCTGATAGCCGCCATTGGCGAACGCGACCGCGGAACCCGATCCGGGTATCGTCGGACCGTGGTCCCCCTCCTGCAATCGCTGTTCGACGCGGGTAATCCTCGTCCATACGCAGGTGCCTTCGTGGGCGGGAAGGCCACCCGCGATTGCGGGACATGCGCTCGCCCAGAGCAAACTGGCGGCCACAACCAACTTTTGCATTGCCCAGACGTCCTTCGGGTGAATCAATTCTCTGCCCGACCAACGGAGGTCGACTATCCTGTTACTCCCGGCATCAGGTTCGTTCACCGCTCGCCCGGAGTCGTCGGTAAGACTCCTTATACCAATTCTTAACCATACACGATGAGCATGCGCACGGGCGCCGGTGCACATCGAGGGCGCAGGCATGGGTCGGGTTCCAACGCCGCAGCCGATGCGGCGTCAGCAAAGCGGATGGCCTGGCGGCGCGGCTGCCGCCTCGCCGGATTGTGTCAAATCATCGTCTTGCGTACGTGCAGACGATTCGGAGCTGCTCGAGTCGACCCGCAAGGCACTCGGGCGCGGTGACCTCGTCATGGCGGAGGCCTGCGCGCGCAGCGCGATCGAACTCAATGCGCAGAGTGCGCACGCTTGGGAGTCGCTGGGTACCGTTCTCGCAACACGGGGCGATCTTGCCGCGGCTTCCGATTGCTATCAAGCCGCGGCCCGAATCGATCCGACGTATCTGTCGGCGGTCAATAATCTAGCCGTTGTCCTGCAGCGCCTGGAGAGGTTCGACGAATCCGAGCAATACTACCTTCACGCCATTCGGCTGGCGCCGGATCATCTCGACATCAAGCTCAATTTCGCGAGTTTGCTAGCCAAGCTGGGCCGATATCGCGATGCACTCGCGATTGCCGAGGAATATCTCTGCACCCATCCTGTCGCGGTGAATGCACGCCTGTTCGCTGCGGCTATTGAGTGCGAGGTCGGAAACGACGTACTGGCTCTGGCACACATTGATCGCGTATTGGCCGCAACACCCGGCGCGCTTCATATTCTCGTCCTCCGCGCGCGTATTCTGTGCAGGCTCGGCCGTTTTCAGGACGCTTTGATCGGCTGCGATTTCGTCCTTGCGCGACACCCCGATGAATCCCGGGCCCTGCACGCGAAGGCGTTGGCATTGCAGGGACTGGATCGAACCGCCGAGGCGCTTGAGGCATTCGATGCAGCAGCGTCTCGAGAGTCCGCACCGGCTGCAATTCTCGTGGACCGCGCATGGCTGCTGGCGGAGACAGGGTACAGGCAAGGTGCGCTGAGCGATCTCGAGAAAGCGTTGGAGCTTGATCCGGGGCTGAGCGCGGCAAGATATCGCCGTGCACTGTTGACCGACTACACGGACCGCGACTCCGAACTGCAGGCCCTGGAAGACATCGCCGACACGGCGCGTCTGCCCAGCCGCGACCGCATGCTCTACTGCTTTGCGCTCGGCAGAGCCCGGCTCACCCGCGGGGAGGGCGAGCACGCCTTCGCACGCCTCGATGCCGGTAACAGGCTGAAGCGCGATACGTTGAACTACGACGCGTCGATCGACGCGCAGCGCTGTTCCGAAATCATCACTGCCTATTCCGCCAAAACTCTGTCGCGACTCGCCAATAAAGGGTTTCCCTCGGCACGCCCCGTCTTCGTGTTCGGCATGCCCCGATCCGGTACGACACTGATCGAACAGATTCTGGCGTCACATCCGATGGCGCATGGGGCAGGCGAATCCGTACATTTGCGCGACATTGCGGAAGCGCCGGGCTTTCCTGCACGGGGCGCCGGGCTGTCGCCTGACGAGTGTTTGGTTTTGGGGCGGCAGTTTGTCGACCGAATCTCGATTGGTACATCGGATGCGCAGAAGCTCGTCGACAAGATGCCCCTGAATTTTCTCCATGCGGGCCTCATTTCCCTCATCCTGCCGCAGGCGCGCATGATTCACTGCCGCCGCGATCCGCTCGACACCTGTCTTTCCATATATTCACTGCTGTTCGACAGCGGGCACCAATTTGCCTACGACCAGGTTGAACTGGGTCAATACTACAATCAGTACCGCAGGCTGATGGCGCACTGGCGGCATGTCCTTCCCGGCGAATCCTTGCTCGAGGTTGATTACGAAAACCTCGTGCGCGACACCGAGACAGAGGTCAGGAAGATTCTCGAATTCTGCCGATTACCCTGGGACCCGGGCTGCCTCGAATTCTACCGGACAAATCGCCGGGTTTCGTCGTCCAGCCTCAATCAGGTGCGCTCGCCGATCTACGCGGATAGTGTCGGCATCGCCCGAAAGTTCCGTCCCTGGCTTACCCAGCTCGAAACCGAGTTGACGAAGACACATTGCGACTGATCGGGCGGGTGTCCTATTCGGCGGGCACCCGCGTGGAATGAAAAAATCGTATGCGCCAGCCTGCGCCGTGGCGCCGAAGTATCGCCGATTCCAACCAGCTGACCAGTTGGGTTTCGGATCCTTTCGTCACGGATCCGCGATTGACGTAGGCGATCCACGCCCAGTCGCCCATCACATGAACGTCGGGTTCGTTTACCTCCCACACGAACACCTGTCCGGCCGCATGTGCCAACTTGATCAACTCGGCCATCGCCATGCCGTCGAAGCGTTTTCCCATGTCGTAGGCATAAAAGCCATCATCGAAGATATCTCGCAGCCGGTCCATGTCGTCGACAGCGGCGGCCGCATACATTGCGCGCATCGCGTCGGCAACATCGAGCGCGTCGGAAGAGGATTCACCCGATTGTGCCACGCGGCCTCTCTATCATTCACGTCAGGGCCATGTTTTGCACGGTTGGCGACAGTCCACCACCCTTGAAAACGTTGACGTTCAATGCAGATATTTTCAAGCTCGTGCCCGCTCGCTGTACCCGGGGCAGCCGGTATCACCGGTTGCATGGAAATCCGTAGTCTTCCGGATAGCTATCCCCACTCGCATTTGATCATCTCTGCACATGAGGGACGACGCAGAATCTCGGCAAATGGCGGCATATTACCGCGCGCTCGCGTCGGAGGCGGCAACGCACGCCGGATATCTCCCGGCGAGCAAATGGCGAGACGCGTATCAAAAGATCGCCGCGCATTGGACGCAACTCGCCGACGAGATCGACGACGATTGCCGCGCACAACTCGATATCGGCGCGTTCGGCGGCGACTGATGGCTGTCGTCCGTGCCGGCTAGTCGCCGTGACCGCCGCCAGGGGTGCGGCGCGCGGGAGCGCCGCGGGTCCAAGGCCATCCGAACATACCCATATGACCGAATCATGGTAGGTTCTGTCGGGGCTATATGATTCTCGATTTGCCATGCCGCGCACTGCCAGAAAACCGGCCAACGAGACCGCGATGCGCCACGAGCACGATGATGCCGCGCGCCTCGCCGGCGAGGTGTTCGGAAAAATCCTCGACCGCGAGGCCGATCGAGGGGGTTACGAATACGTGCTTTATTGTCTGGAAAGCGGCATCAAATCGGTCCAGCAGATCGTTCTCGATTTCATCTCGTCCGACGAATTCATCGATCGATTTGCGGCCGGCCGCGATCCCGGCCAGGTGGCAAGTCTGGTCACAAAGCTTCTGCACGGAGAGCCGCTCCAGACCGACACCGAAATCCAGATGGCGCGGTATCATATCGTGCGCTTCGGTCTGCGCAGCTACGCGGAAGAGGTCATTCTCTCGCGGCAATATCAGCAGACCACTGGCCCCGATCGGGTGCCCGGCGCAGGACATTAGCCCGAAGTTCCGCCCTGTCTGGTCAGGCAAATTCTGCTGGCGATGTTCCTGGTCTTGTATGCTCGACGCCTGAGAACCGGCTGACGAGAGCCTTCCGCTGGACAAGGGCTTGGCGGCTCTTGTAACTCTCGGTCCATGAGCGGACTGGAACACAATACAAGGAACATCCTGGCAGGAAATGCGCCGCACGATGCCGACGTCACGGTCCGTGGCTGGGTGCGCACCCGTCGCGACTCCAAGGCTGGCATTTCCTTCGTGCAGGTTTCGGACGGATCGTCCTTCCAGCCAGTTCAGATCGTGGCGCCAAACACGCTTGCGAACTACGCCGACGAAGTTCTCAAACTGACCGCCGGCTGTGCCGTGGAAGCGACGGGCAGGATCGTGCCGTCTCCGGCGAAGGGCCAGCCCTTCGAGATGCAGGCGACAGCCGTCAAGGTCGTCGGCTGGGTGGACGATCCGGACAAGTATCCCATCCAGCCCAAGCCGCATTCGTTGGAATTCCTTCGCGAGGTGGCGCATCTGCGCCCGCGAACCAATGTGATCGGCGCCGCGACGCGCGTGCGCCACACACTCGCCAAGGCGGTTCACCGCTTCTTCGACGAGAACGGCTTTCTGTGGGTCCACACGCCGATCATCACGTCGTCGGATGCGGAAGGCGCGGGCGCCATGTTCCGGGTTTCGACGCTGGATTTCGCCAACATACCGCGCACGCCGGACGGCAAGGTGGATTTCTCAAAGGACTTCTTCAATCGCGAAGCCTTTCTCACGGTCTCGGGCCAGTTGAACGTGGAGTCCTACTGCCTCGCGCTGTCGAAAGTTTACACCTTCGGTCCGACGTTTCGCGCCGAAGACTCAAACACCAGCCGGCACCTCGCCGAATTCTGGATGATCGAGCCGGAAATCGCGTTTGCGGATCTCGCCGAAGATGCGACAGTCGCCGAGCAGCTGCTGAAATTCGCCTTCAAGACGCTGCTCGACGAGCGCGGCGACGACATGGCGTTTTTCGACGAGCGCATCGAGAAGGGGGTCGTTGCCAAACTCGAAGGCATCGTCAATTCCCAGTTCGTGCGAATGGATTACACCGAAGCCATCGCCGTGCTCGAAAAGTCGGGCGAGACATTCGAGTTCCCGGTGAAGTGGGGCGTCGACCTGCAGTCGGAACACGAACGCTATCTGGCCGAGAAATACGCAAGGAAGCCGGTCATCCTGATGAACTACCCCAAGGACATCAAGGCGTTCTACATGCGCATGAACGACGACGGGAAAACCGTCGCGGCGATGGACGTGCTGGCGCCGGGCATTGGAGAAATCATCGGCGGCAGCCAGCGCGAGGAACGCCTCGACAGGCTCGATGCGCGCATGGCACAGATGGGCGTTCCGGCGGAGCATTACGGCTGGTATCGCGACCTGCGCCGCTACGGCACCGTGCCGCATGCAGGCTTCGGTCTCGGCTTCGAACGCATGATCGCCTATGTCACCGGCCTGTCGAATTTGCGCGACACGATCCCGTTCCCGCGCACCCCAGGACACGCGAACTACTGACGGCGATTGCCCACAGCTATGGAAGATCGAGCTATTCCCTTCGGCTCGCACAAACAGCAATCTGGCTCTCATTGCCGCTTTCCTTAGCTATGTGAGAACCCTTCTCAGGGCGCGATATGCATCGTTTGTGTCGGATTCTGTTCTCATTTCTGTTGTGGTCGACCGTTATGGGCGCGGCGCACGCTGACGCATCGGCGCGTGCGCAATTCACGGTCAACGCGACGGCGAAATTCCGCATCGTCAAGGGCGTACGGCGTGTCGAGTTCGTCTGGCCCGCAGAAAGCGCCGGACCGTGCCGGCTCGATGTTCCCTCATTCGTGCTGGAGGATTCCGGCAAGGGATTTTTCCAGTCGAACGCATCGACGGTCGACGCAAGTACCGGCGGCGTCTGGCACCTGGCGATCGATCTGGAAGACGCGAACGGCTATTATCTGTTCGGCGTGGAAGAGTTCGCGAGCCCCGTCATGACCGCCGGCGACCCGCCGCCGCAGTTCGAATACGATCAGCGGCTACGCTGGAACCCGAGAGATGTTCAACTAGCCTGGGGTCATATCCGCACGGCGCAGCTGCATGGCACCTGCTGAGTTCGTTTAATGTGCCATTCGATTCTGCCATTGTAGCAGCGCGCTTTTGTCGGTTGATGAAAGATCGAGCGACGCAGTAGTTTCGAATTGCTTTTTCGCCTCGTCTTTCTTGCCGAGATAGACCAGCGCCTTACCCCATTCGAGATGCAGACGGCCCCAACTGGGTGCGTATTTGTTCGCTTCCTCGAACTTGGCGAGCGCAAGATCGGAGCGGTTCTCCAGCATCAATGCCTCGCCCCACATCTCCAGCGGATCGGCAAAGCGCGGGCCTTTGGAGTGGGCGAGGGTGAACTTTGCGATGGCGCCGCCATAGTCTCCATCGTGCAGAAGCATTGCGCCCCAATCCATGTAGGCGAAAGGTATCGACGGAGCCTGTGCTGTTGCGCGCCCGAACCAATATTGTGCCTCGCCCCAACTTTTCGCCAGAGCAGCGACGTTGCCACGTTCGAGCACACATGCATAACAATCGGGCGGGGTTCGGCTGATGGTTTTTCGTGCTGCAGCGAAGTCTCCGCTCCCGGCCAGGGCGTATGCGAGGAGCGGCATGACTTGTATCTGCACGCGCAAGCTCTGCGTCTTCGCGCCATAGCTCCTGTCGGACATAAGATTGTCGGCGATGTGGCGGGCATCGATCACGGCCGCTCTCCAGTCACCGGACACGGCGTGCGTGTAATACTGCGCCATCGCAAGATTTGCATAAGGATTCCAGGCGATATCTTCTGTGCCCGCCGCGCCAAGCGACAGCGCCTCAGCGATCAGAACCTTGGCGTGCGTCACATCGTGCAGACGCGCAAATGCCTCGGCATGAAGCAGCGCGGAAGATGCAAGCGAACAATAGACGAGGCACGGAAGCACGGACAGGTTCGCAAAATCGCCCGTATCGCCCGCACGACTGATCGCCCCCAGTTGCTGCACCCAGGGATAGCCCGGTCCTGTTCGCCACGAGCCGACATTGTCCTGCTGCCGCAAAGCAGCAATTGCGCGCGCCTGGACGAGAACATCTTCGTCATGGCCGAGATCGCGTGAAGCGGCCAGGCTTTCCATATGCGGCGGCGTGCTCGCCGGATCGAGTGCGATGCCGGTGTTCGTGAGTGCCAGCGCACGCCGGACATCCCCCGTAATTGCGTGCATCATGTCGGCGTAGAGAGCGTAAGCCTCCGCGAGATTTCTATTGTCTGTCCAGAGCGACAGGTTCCGCGCGGCCCACTCAAGAGTCTCAGCATTGCGACCCTTGGCGCCCAGGTAAATCACATAGTTGACCGGTTCCACCGTTTCGAAGATGCGCTCTGCCGCCTTCTGCTCCAGGCTATCGAGATCTCCCGGTTTGCCGGCGAACGTAAAGGCATCCGAGCCGCCGAGAGATACCGTGAGCGCAAGCCGGCCGTCGCTCAGTGCGCGCAGATTGCCGTTCAGATGCCGTTCACTGCCCAGCCAGAGCCGCAAATAACGCCACACTTCCGAGATCGATATGCCGGTCTCCGGAATTTCGACCTTCACGTCTTCGCCTGCCTCGCGCACGTCTTTCGAATAGGCAAGGGAATTGTCGTTGGCGAAATCGCGGATCGCAGCGATCTTCTGTGTCATGTCGTCGGCGACGACGCTTCCGGTGATGCCGGCCTGGGCATAACCGGGCGGCACGGCAAAGCTGTCGACGACGAGCCCTTCCGCCTGCCTCGCATTCCACATTGCGGCTCCGATGAAGACGGTAATAGCGATCACGATCAACGCTAGTCCCACCTCGAAAGTCACCTTCATCACGGCGCTGACGTTGGAAAAGCGCCGCGACCAGTGTCGCAGTTGAAGTTCGTGCGACAGCTCCTTTGCCTGCAGGCGCAGAAGCGCTTCCTGCTCGACAGCGACCTTCTTCTGCTGTTCGAGAAAAGCGTTGGCGTGTTCGCGGTCGGCCGAGCTCAATGCCGCCCAGGCAGCCGCGTCGGATGGTTGCGAAGCCGGTGTGCTTTCCTCCGCAATGCGATCTTCCTCAGCCATGCCCGGCGATCCACTTCGTGAGACTGACTTTGTCGGAGGAAGAGAGATCGAGCGACGCGGCTTTCTCAAACTGCTTCTTCGCATCGCCCTTCTTGCCCGCGTAGAACAGCGCCTTGCCCCATTCGAGATGCAGGCGTCCCCAGTTGGGCGCGTATTTGCCCGCTTCCTCGAACTTTGCCAGCGCGAGGTCGGAGCGGTTTTCCTGCATCAGTGCTTCGCCCCACATCTCCAGCGGATCGGCAAAGCGCGGGCCTTTGGAGTGGGCGAGGGTGAACTTTGCGATGGCGCCGTCGTAGTCGCCCTTCTGCAACAGCATCGCCCCCCAGTCGCTCCAGGCGACGGGAATATCAGGCGCCTGATTCACCGCACGCGCGAACCAGAACGCGGCGGCGCTCCAGTTCTTCTCGATAGCGCGGATATCGCCGCGCGTGCGCACGCACGCGTCGCAATCGAGCGGTGTCGCATCGATCTCGGCCTCTGCGTGCCGGAACTCCCCGAGCCTCGCATAGACCAAGGCCCGCAGCGGCCGGATGCGAATCGTTATGGCCTCTTGGCCAAGTGTCACGCCCGGCGAGTCGGCCTCTTCCCTGATGTCCATGGACTGCCAATCGGCGAGTGCGGCAAGTTCGGCGCGCCAATCTTCGTGCATGTCCGCGAGCAGGGCATACGCGTTGTCTGACTCGGTCGATTTCTTTTCTGTCTCCTCCATCCGCCATTCCGCGAGCAAGGCGTTCGCGCGGGGAGCGTCGTGCGCGAGCACCGCGTCTCCTGCCGCCGTGGCGAGATCGTCGGGACCGGTGAAGAGGGCGCCGCTTTCGGCGATGCGTTGCAATCGTGATATGGCCGAGTCGTAGTCGCCGACCAGCCAGCTCCCGTATTGCTGGTCATCGGCGCGCAACATTGCCATAGTATGAGCATTCTCGTCCGCGCGGTACGATCCGGCGTCGTGAATCAGACGCTGCGCGGCGAGAGCGGTTTCGAGGTGAGACCGGGTGCGCGCGACCATCACGATATAACCCGGCGGGGTGGGCGAGTCCGGCATCGCCGCCTGCGCACGTCTTGCCCAGGCGTCGGCCTCGTCATAACGACCCTGAAGCCAGGCGCTGGTAGCGAGTGTACGGTAGGCTTGGCCGCGCTTGTCGGGATCGGGATCGAGCGCGATTTTGCGGAGAATCGCTTCGCTCTCGGCGAATTTGCCGCGCGGCAAGAGATACACGGCATAACGATACGGCTCGGCAGCGCCAAACATGGCTTCGGCAACCTTTCTGACAAGCAGATCCAGTTCGCCGCGCCGGCCTTGAAATGTCTCGGTGGCGGTGCCGTTGAGCTTTGACATCAGCGCCAGGCCGCCATCCGTTTCGTAGACGGCGCCCGAGAGATGCCTGTCGTTGCCGAGCCAGTTTCTCAGCAACCGGTACGCCTCGCCGAGCGAAATGCCGGTCTCGGGAATCTCCACCCTGATGTCGTTCGTCCAGTCGTTGGTGACATTCGCAGGCGTCAGCGTCGATCTCGAGGTCTTTTGCAGGACGTCGAGATCGTCGAGCATCTTGTCGGCCACCACCTGTCCGGTGATGCCGCGCGCGGCCAAATCCGGCGGCACGGTGAAGGCGTCGATCACGAGTCCGTTCGAGCGACTGGCATTCCACACAACCGCGCCGATCACGATGAGCAGCAGCACGCCCAGGACGACAAGCAGAATCTGAAAAGCGCCCTTCATCCGGTCGCCGAATCGCCGCCATCTCAAATGCGAGAGTTCGAAGGCGTGCAGCTCACGCAGGACCTCCGTCTGTACGTCCGTCAGTTGCGATTGCCGGCGCAGAAAATCGCGCGCGTCTTCGCTGTCCGCGCCCGCGGCGGCCACAGCGGCATCGAGCGCCGCCGGATTGGGCGCCGCATTGCTGGGCGCGTACCCGCTGCGCTCATCCGGCAGATCGTCATTCATGCACTTGCTCTCCATCGCGCGAGTGCGGCTCCGTCTGCAGCACTTAAATCGAGATGCGAGGCCGTTTTGAATTCTTTCTTTGCCTCGTCTTTCCTGCCCGCGTAGACCAGCGCCTTGCCCCATTCGAGATGCAGGTGGCCCCAGTTGGGTGCGTACTTGTCCGCTTCTTCGAACTTCGCCAGCGCGAGGTCGGAGCGGTTTTCCTGCATCAGTGCTTCGCCCCACATTTCCAGCGGATCGGCGAAGTGGGGGCTGATCACGTTCGCCGCGTGGAATTTCGCGACGGCCGCTTCGTACTTGCCTTCATGCAGCAACATCGCACCCCAGTCCGAGTAACCGAACGGAATGGAGGGCGCCGCCGCGACCGCACGCCGGAACCAGAACGTAGCGGCGGCAAAATTTCCCTCCATCACATCGATGGCGGCGCGTTCCCGCACGCACTTGGCGCAGTCCACAGGCGTTGTGCCGATCAGGCGTCGCGCCGCTCCGAGATCGCCGGCATCGGCCGCAATCAGAGCCTGCGCATCACGGATGAAGACCCGAAGGCCCGTCGCCGCGAATCCGGGCGGCATGGTTGCGACCAGCGCCTGCACGCCGACCACTTCGCGGGCCGCGTCCTTGAAGTGGCCGAGCGCGATATCTGCATCGAGAACGGCGAGCGAGTCCGGCCTTCCCCCAAGGGCTGCACGCACGGCGTCGAGACATGCTGGGTCGTGCAGTCCGGCACACGCATTCGCGTCGTATCTATAAGCCGTGGTGTCGAAGTGGTAGCGTTCGTCCTGCTGCGTGGCGATCTCGTGCAGAGCACGGCCGAATGCCAGCGCAGCCGGATAATCGCCACGAAGATTCGCCAGCTCCTGCCGGTCGATGTACGAAATTTGCGACGCTGCGGACGAATCGAGACCGAAGGTGACGCCGCGATTTGCCAATGCGATTGCGGCTATATCGGCCTTCGAAGCCTCTTCCTCGTGTCCGAGTATGTGTTCAACGTTGGCGAGGCTGTCGTAGGCGTCGAGGCCGGGCAAGACGGCGATGGATTTTCGCTGCATTGCCGCGTCGCCGGCGATATCGCCCTCCGTCAAGAGAGCACTGCCCAGCCCGTCATAGGCCCAGGCGCGATCTTCAGCTGTGCCGCGCTGCGTGAGTTCCCTCAGAATTGCCAGCCCTTCCGAGTGGCCGGCTTTCCAGCCCGGATCGCTTGGCCGTAAATTCGTCAGATAGCGCGCATACCGATAGGGCTGCGTTGCGCGATACACGGCCCGCGCCGCACGGTCGAGCAACGTATCGAGTTCGGAGTCGCGCCCGGCGAACGTCGGGCTCGTCTGGTCGCCCGCCCGCGCTGTGACGGCGATGCCGTCCGCCGTGCGATAGATGTCGCCCGTGATGCGTGTCTCGTGGCCGAGCCAGCCGTGCAGAAAACGGTTGAGCTCGCCGAGCGAAATGCCCGTGTCGGGAATCTGGACCTTGATATCGTCGCCCCAGTTTCCCGCGTAGCTCGATGCAGCGCGCGTGGAATCGGTCTGCGCCTGCAGGAAGGAGAGCCGGTCCAGAAGCTTCGATGCCACCACTTCGCCGGTGATACCGCGCGCGGCCATGTCGGGCGGCACGCTGAAGGCTTCGATGACGGCGCCCGTGTCGTGCGCGGCGCTCCACACGACGCCGGCGATCAATCCGGCGATTGCGAGCAGGATGACCGCCACGGCGAACTCGAAGGCCAACTTCATGACGTCGCTGATGTGGCGCACGCGCAACGACCAGTGACGCAACGCAAGCTCGTGCGCGAGTTCCTTGGCCTGCAGATGGACCAGCACCTCTTGCTCGACGGCCACCTTCTTCTGCTGATCGAGAAAGGCATCGGCTTTCTCGCGGCTTGCAGCGCTCAGCGCCGCCCAAGCCGATGCGTCGGAAAGCGGCGACGCAGGTCCGCCACCCTCAGGCGCGCGATCTTCCTCAGTCATGAGCATTCGTCCATCTGGAAAGCGAAGCCTTGTCGGTTGCCGCAAGATCGAGCGTAGATGCAGTTGTGAACTGCTTCTGCGCCTCGTCCTTTTTGCCGACATAGAACAGCGCCTTGCCCCATTCGAGATGCAGGTGGCCCCAGTTGGGTGCGTCCTCGTCCGCTTCCTGGAACTTTGCCAGCGCGAGGTCGGAACGGTTCTCCTGCATCAGCGCCTCGCCCCACATCTCCATCGGATCGGCGAAGTGCGGGCCTTTCGTGTTAGCGAGTTTGAGCTTCTCTATCGCGCCGTTGTAGTCGCCTTTGTGCAGCAACATTTCGCCCCAGTCCGTATCCGCAAAGGGAATCGACGGCGAGCGCGCAGCAACGAGCCCGAACCAATGCGCGGCACCGGCCCAGTCTTTGCGCTGGGCTGCTACCTTCCCGCGATAGCGCAGGCAGATATCGCAACCGAGCGGCAACGACCGGAAGAGGCGGTCCGCCGCTTCGAACTCGCCTTGCATGGCATGCGCATAGGCGAGGTAGGGCATGACGCTCGTTCGCAATGCGAGCTGCGCATTGATCCAGCCGTTTGTTTCCGCTTCGGTGTTATGAGCGAAGGAAACAGCATCGTCTGCGTGGGCAATAGCAGATCGCCAATCGCCGGCTTGAAGCGAAAGGAATGTCGCAATCTGGGCTTCCGCGTTTGGACTCCGCCGATCCGCGACCCCTCCAGCCTTACCGAGTTGCGCGAGATAACTCCGCGCCAGCGCGCTGTCGTGCAGCAATGCCGCATACCTGGCTGAAGTATATAGGACGAAGCCAAGCCCACCGCTACCAGGCGAGAACACATTGTCGGCGAGTGCAGTCCGATAATCGCCGAGGAACGACGCCTCGAGAGACTCGTCCGACTGCAGCCACGACGAATTTGCAGACGGACTCCATTCCCTGGATTCGACGCCATTCACCAATGCTAGTGACCGCTTGATGTTCCAAAGCTCAGCCTCATCGTGCCCTCGCAGAGCGTCTACGGGCCCGAGCGAATCGTAGAGATTGGGCAAGTCGGGATTGGCTCTGACGCCGTCCTCGTGAAAAGCCCGCGCCGCGGCGTCGTCTCCCCTTAAGCCGGCCATCACCGAAAGTCCGACATCGGCCCAGGCGGTTTCGCTTTTGGGGCCTTCCTCGGCCAATTTGCGAAGCGCAGCGAAGGATTCCGCAAAGCGCCTCTGTCCATTCAGATACACGCCATAGCGATAGGGTTGCGCGCGGGCGAACACGGCTTCTGCCGCGCGTTCGATGACAGACTTGAGATCGCCGGATTTGCCCTCGAATGTTTGTCCCGGCTCGTTGTCGGTGCGGACGGTCAGCGCGATCCCGGACGGCGTTTCGTAAAGTTCGCCCGAAAGACGCATTTCGTGGCCGAGCCAGCCGTCGAGAAAGCGGACGGCTTCTCCGAGCGAGATGCCTGTGTCGGGAATTTCGACCTTGATAGCGTTCGTCCAATCGTTGGCGAAGCTCGAAGCGGCACGCGACGAGTCAGTGCTGTTCTGCATGGTCGTCAGCCGATCAAGAATCTTGTCCGCGACCACCTGGCCCGTGAGGCCTTTTTGCGCCATTGCCTCGGACACGTTGAAAGGCTCGATCACGAGGCCGTTTGCATGGGCCGCCTGCCAGATGATGGCGCCGATGCCGATGGCGAGAGCGAGCACGATGAAGGCAATGGCGAGTTCGAAGCCGAGCTTGAGCACGTCGCTGAGATGGCGGACCCGCAACGACCAGTGCCTGAGCGCCAGCTCATGCGCAAGTTCCTTGGCCTGCAGATTTGCCAGCACCGTCTGCTGGTCCAGGAACGCATCTGCTTTTTCACGGCTTGCAGCGCCTAAAACGGCCCATGCGGCGCCGGGGTGGTCGCTGGATATATGGTCTTCGCCGCCTCTCTCAACTTCTTCAACCATGGGTTTTCACCCAATAGGGAAGAGACTCATGATCGGCTTTTGACAGATCGAGCGACGCGGCATTCTCGAACTGCTTCTTCGCTTCGTCTTTCCTGCCCGCGTAAAACAACGCCTTGCCCCATTCGAGATGGAGGCGGGCCCAGTTCGGTGCGTACTTGCTCGCCTCTTCGAATTTCGCCAGCGCAAGGTCGGAGCGGTTCTGCTGCATCAACGCCTCACCCCACATCTCCAGCGGATCGGCGAAGTGCGGGCCTTTGGCATTGGCCGATTTGAATTTCGTGATTGCGCCGCCGAGATCGCCTTTCGCGAGCAACATCGCCCCCCAGTCGGTATCGGCGAAAGGAATATGCGGCGAGCGGGCGGAGACGAGCGAGAACAATCGCGCCGCTTCTGTCCAGTCGTGCCTCGCTGCGGCGATGTTTGCGCGTGCGCGCATGCAGAGGTCGCAATCAGGTGCGGTTTTGGCGATCACGTCTTCCGCGTCGGCAAATCGGCCGGCATGCGCGAGCGCCAGCGCGTAGCCGGGCAAAACATATCTGCCCACGTATTGGCGCTGCGTCGGATCGGCAAGGTAAAGCAATTCCGCCTGACCGCCGGCGGCGACCGCGGCGTTCCAATCCTCCTGCGTCATCGCGATCAGCATCCGGGCCTGGTCGACCTCCAGGTTTGGCGTTCCTGCCTCTGACTTCTGGGGAATGGATTGTGCAAGCGAACGGGCCGATGCCACGTCGTGGTCTGCGGCGTATTCCACGGTACGCGAAAGAGGCGATGTATAGTTATCGCCATTGGCGTCAAACACGTCCTCCGCCTTGATGACCGCTGCCCAGTCTCCGACAAGCCCGTCAACTCTGGACTTGAAGAAGAGCGGAGCCCTCGCAACGAGTGAGGGATCGAGATCGGCGACTTCCTCACCGCGCCAAAGGCCGATATTGCGCGAAGCAAGACGCCATTGAGCTTCCTCATGACCCAGAGCCCCTTCCATGCTCGCGAGCCAGCCTATGGCGGTTGGATTTTGTGGATCGAGGACAGCTGCAATGCGCGCTTTGACGAGTGCGGCTTCGTAGTGGTGAGAATGCGACAGAAGGCCCGCCCACGCCGCGTAGGCAACGGCGCGGTCGTGCGCGTCTCCCGTCTTCGTCAGGGGTGCGACCGCGGCCAGCGCTTCAGGGACCCGCTTGTTGTCCTCAAGCCAGTCGAGATAACGCAGAGGGCGAACGGCGGCGAACATATGCTCGGCCGTTTTTTGAACCAGTGTGTTCACATCCGCGCCTTCGCTGGTCACGCCGGGTTGGCCGCCGGCGCGGATGGTGAGCGCGTAGCCTTTCGCGGCACGCACGAGGTCGCCGGTGACATGGGTTTCGCGCCCCAGCCATTCGCGCAGATACCGGTTGAGTTCGCCTATCGAGATTCCAGTCTCCGGAATTTCGACGCGCACCTCTTCGGATGAACCGGTGTGATAGGAGCCCGCGCCCTGGACGACCGAGCCGACGGACGACTGCATGCGCCCGAACGCGTCGAGCACGCGGCCCGCCAGCACGCTGCCCGTCATGCCGGATTGTGCCACATCGGGCGGAACCGAAAAAGCGTCCACGACAAGATCGCGATCCTGCGACGCGTTCCACACCATCGTGCCAAGTCCGCAGACAACGAGAAGCACGACGAGAAAGCCCGCAGCTTCGAGCGCGACACGCGCATAGTCGCTGAAGCGCCGGAATCGCAGATGCGAGACTTCGAACAGATGATGCGCGTGCAGCCTTTTGTTTTCCAGCTGCAGATTCTCCATCTGCAGCTGGGACAGCGTGCTTTGCCGGTCCAGAAACAGGTCGGCTTTCCCCCGGCTGGCGGCGCCCAGAATACTCCAGGCGGCTGCGTCGGCTGGCGAACGAGCCGATGCCTCGCGTTCTTCTTCCTCAGCCATGTTGGCCTATCCAGTTCATGAGTGCGGCCTTGTCGAGTCGCGGCAGATCAAGTTGTGCGGCCTGCGCGAATTGCTTCTTCGCCTCGTCCTTTTTGCCCGCGTAGAACAGCGCCTTGCCCCATTCGAGATGCAGCCGGCCCCAGTTGGGCGCGTATTTGTTCGCTTCCTCGAATTTCGCCAGCGCGAGATCGGAGCGGTTTTCCTGCATCAACGCTTCGCCCCACATCTCCAGCGGATCGGCGAAGTGCGGGCCGATCTGATGAGCTTCGGTGAACTTCGCAATCGCGCCCGCATCATCGCCTTTCCAGAGCAGCATCTGACCCCAATCCGTATCGGCGAACGGTATGGAAGGGGTTCGCGCGGCGACAAGAGCGTACCAATGCTCGGCCGTGCTCCAGTCGTGCCTCAGAGCCGCGATCGTTCCACGCGCCCGCGCGCACAGATCGCAATCTTCCGGCGTCTTTGCCACGATAGCCGAGGCGTCGGCGAATTTTCCGACACGCGCCAGGGCCATCGCGTAAAGCGGGCGAATCTGTACCGCTTCCCAGGACTGCTGGTAGGTGTTGCCACGCGATGGCAGCATTGCTTCGAGTTTCGCCGCGCTGGTGGCCGCAAGGGGCCAGTCTTGCGCGTAGTAGGCGATGGCGGTGGCAGCGTAAGCGGCGCACACCTCGAGAACCTTGTTTTCGACCACTGGTGCGGCCGACCCGAGCAGCCGGCGCGCGGTTTCAAGATCGTGGCCGGCGGCGAATTGCGGTGTGGCGTCGAACAGTTCCCCGAAAGCTTCGCCAACCAGAACCCCAGGCCCCCCCGCCCAAATCCGATTCCAATCCTTGGCTGCAGCCGGGAAATCACCTGCGTGGCCGTCACCTCTCTGGGCTATGTAGAACGGCAGATAGCGCAATTGCTCGGATGCGAGCTCGGCCGCGCTCCAAGTTTCCGGCGCGGTGCTGACCATCCGCACCTCCGCGGCACGCGCGGCCTCGTCATGGCCGAGCTCCATCTCGGCGTCGGAGACAACGGCCCACGCAAAGCTGGCATTGGGCGCGAGCTGCACGGCCTGCTCGACGATGGGAAGCGCTTCGCGCCCGTGGCCGTTAAAATCGAGGCCTTCGGCCCAGCTTGTCAGTGCGCGTGCGCGATCGAGTGGCGACCCGGTCAACGACAATGGCCGAAGGACCGCAATCGCGTCGTCGAAGCGATCCACATCCGCGAGATAGTCGCCATAGCGCAACGGTTCGGACTGCGCGAACAGGGACTCGGCGGCTTTCTGTATCAGCCCGTCGAAGTCGCTCTCGCTGCCTTCGAGCCGGGCGCCAAGCTGCCCACCCATACGCACGGTCACAGCGAGTCCCTTCGGCGTGCGGACCACTTCGCCGGCAACATGGGTTTCATTGCCCAGCGTCTGGCGCAGGTAGCGGTCGATTTCTCCCAGGGAGAGTCCGCCAGTGTCCGGGATTTCGATGTGAACGGCATCGCCCGCATCCAGCCGATAGGTGCCTTCGCTCTGTGCCGTCGTTATTGTGCGTGCTTCCATGCCGCTGAACTTGTCCAGGAGTTCCGACGCGACCACCTGTTCGGTCAATCCGCGCGCGGAAAAATCCGGCGGCACCGTGAAGGCGTCGATCACAAGGTCGCGGTCGTGCGCGGCATTCCACACCATGACGCCGAAACCGAAGACGATGGCCAGAAGGAACAGCCCGATGCCGATCTCCAGCAGCATCTTCGAATAGTCGCTGAAGCGGCGAACGCGCAGATGCGAAAGCTGCAGGCTCCGCTCTTCGTCGAGGTGATCGTCCAGCGCCTCCATCCGCTCGATCTGCAGCCTTGCGAGACGCGTCTGTTCCTCCAGATAGGCCGCGGCGCGCGGGTCGAGGTTGCCCGCCTGGCCGAGCGCGATGGCAAGCGCTGCTGCATCCGCACTCTCGCGTGATCCTTCGGATTCGGACTCCAGTTCATCCTCGTCAGCCATGTTCCCTCATCCATTGCGCGAGCGTGGACTTATCAGTCGTAGAGAGATCGAGGCGTGCCGCCGTGGCGAATTGCTTTTTCGCTTCATCCGTTTTCCCCGCATAGAACAGTGCTTTGCCCCATTCGAGATGCAGGCGTCCCCAGTTTGGCGCGTATGTGTTCGCTTCCTCGAATTTCGCCAGCGCGAGGTCGGAGCGGTTCTTCAGCATCAGCGCTTCGCCCCACATCTCCAGCGGATCGGCGAAATGAGGGCCGATGGAATGGGCGACGGCGAACTTCGCGATGGCCGCTTCGGTGTCGCCGTTCGCGAGCAGCATCGCGCCCCAGTCTGAATAGGCGAACGGGATAGAAGGCCCCAGCCGAATCGCCTCCGCAAACCAGCGTGCCGCGCCGTGTTCGTCGCCCTTCATTTCAGCGATCTGCGCCCGCACCCGCGCGCAGAGGTAACAATCCTGTGGCGTCGCTGCGATCAGCGCCTCGCCCCAGCGCGCCGTGATCGAGATGCCGGACGGCGTACGCAGCACCTCACCCGTGATGTGCGTAACGTGGCCGAGCTTCTCGCGCAGGATATCCTGCAGCTCGCCGAGACTGATGCCGGTTTCGGGGATCTCGACCTTGAGCTGCGAGCCCCAGTTGTTCTGGTACGTGTCGGCGGGCCGCTCCGACTCGGTCGCCGCCTGCAAGGCGTTCAGCCTGTCCAGAAAACGGGACGCGACGACCTCGCCGGTGAGGCCATTTGCTGCAATATCCGGCGGAACGGAGAACGGCTCGACCACGAGGCCGTGGTCGTTCATCGCGTCGTACACCATCAGGGCGAAAAGACCTGCCGCGCCGAGAATAACGATGGCCAGGACGGTGATGAGGCCGTTCCGGATGCGGTCGGCATAACGCTTGCGCCGCGCGGCCTGGCTCGCGAGGCGATGTTCCTCATGAAAGTGCTTGACCTGGAGGCGGACAAGCTCGCGGTGCTCGTCGAGATAGGCGCCTGCCTTCCGGCTCAGGTCGGGATCGCGATCAGCGCCTACCATCGCCACCGCGGCGGCAAACGGGTCGACGCCGGCCCGCGCGGACCCACCGCCGGACTCCGGTCCGCCAGCTCCCAGGAGATCGTCTTCGCTCTCTGCCATCGCCCCTCCCGATTCCCCAACAGAAGAGGTTCCGGCATCTGCGGGACCTTGGCAACGCGTCGGCCGGGGATCGACGGATGCTGTCGGGCGGGAAGGCGAGGACAAAATCGCGCACCGGGCGCCGTGGCACCTCAATGTTGCATTTCCGATCACGATCCCGACCTTCATGCATCCCCAACGCGACGTCGCGTGCTACACGGTCCGTACTCGCGAACGACCTCTCAATGCGACACGAAGGCGCCAAAAAGCGGTCCAGTTCGTGTGCCGCCTGAGGGAAGGATGCACCCGGAAGGCGCATGTGCTGAACGAACGCCGATTGCCTGACGCTCGCACGACGGGCGAACGCAGCCCCTCGCCATCGAAAGAAGAAATGCAAGGACGCATACGACAAATGACAGAATGAAAAGCAAACCGGAAGCGACGGACGGGCATCGAAAGCACGTGGAATCGAGTATTCAGACGAACGGTATTCAATGCGCTGAGGGAGTGGCGGAGCCGTCATGTGCGACCGGCCGACATCCCGAACAGCCGCAACCAATTTGGTTGACAGACGAATGGGGTGTTCATAGACTCGTGGGCTGTGGCACAGTAGCGCCTACGACAGGCGACGAAGAAAAATTGAAAAATTCCCTCAGAACTTCCCTGCTTCAGGGAATTCGGGCCATATCTCCGTGTACGGATGAAACGCGTGGTTGTATGCCGCGCGCCCGCATCGCAGGCTTCAATTCGAAGGAGAGCGCATGACCGATACGCCGCCCGACCGACTCTGTGTCAATCCCAAGAGCCCGTACTACGACGAAGCGCTTCTCAAACGCGGCATCGGCGTGCGCTTCAACGGCGTCGAGCGGCACAATGTCGAGGAGTATTGCGTCAGCGAAGGCTGGGTGCGCCTGTCGGTCGGCAAGACCGTTGACCGCGCGGGCAATCTGATGACGATGAAATACAAGGGTACCGTCGAGCCGTACTTCGAAGACGTCGCACGAGAAGCCGGGAGCAGCGAAGGCTGAAACGGCACGTGGCGCATGGTCGGCAAGCTGACTGGCGGATGGGGTGGGATTCGAACCCACGGTGACTTGCGCCACGCCGGTTTTCAAGACCGGTGCCTTAAACCACTCGACCACCCATCCGCGCAACCGGATCAAATACTTAAGCGTCGCGCCTATTGCAAACCGCTACTCTTCGATACTCATTGCCACTCGACGCGGCGATCCGAGGCGCCAACGCGATCCCAATGCCCACGCTCAAGCGATGGTTACAAGACGTCCTCGACCTGGCGAACCGATTCCGTATTCGGCGCATCCCAAGAGCAGGGCGCCGACCGCCGGCGCGCTGATGAGTCGGAGAAACCGATCGTAATGCGGGCGGCGGGCCTGACCGTATGGCCATTTCATGGTCCCGCAGACTTGGTCACAGGCGATTGTCGGAATGCACATACGTTCTTAATTGGCCTTTTACGCGAAGGTGCGATGTTGAGTTTTGATGGCGAAGCGTCCCTGTCACGCGGACTCGATGAGCCATTGCCAGAAGGCAAGACCGGGTGGGACGAATGAGCAATGCGGCGACGGATCAGCTGAAGCGGGTCATCGAAAGCCAGCTGGGCGGCCAGGCTGCGCTCCGCCAATCATTGCGTGTGGCCGCCGGTCCGAAGCTGCCGCCCAACTGGGACGGCATCGTTCATGTGTTCGACCTGAAAAATCATCCGGCCAACAGCAGGCGCGCTTACGCCTGGTCCTCATCCATCACAGGCGGCCACAGACCGCGCTACTTCGCTGTCCTGCATGGCGGACGTATCAGTGGGCCAGCAGAGGCGATGAAGGCGGCGCTGGCCGTCTTTCGCAATATCGGCGGCAAGAAATAATTTCGCCCGGCACCCGGATCGCCGGCCGAACGGCGGCAGCAATTCGGTTTAAATTCAGCTTATCAGTCCCGGCCCACGACATGGATGTGATGCCATTCGGGGCGCTTGGCCTGAATCGTAGCCCCGTCCGTACGATGCGCATTCGGGAGTTCAAATCTTTTGAGTCGAAGACCGCGCTCTGGCCGCATTTCGTACCGGGTGAGCCTGATCATGTCGGAAAGCTCTAAGATATCCCGTTGAACTCTACGTTCAGGATTAATCGATTCTTAACCATGCGGGCCGCACATTGGCGCGATAATCATCAAGATTGCGGCTATGACCAGTGAAGTGCCGAAAATGACCGGCTACCGTGTTTGTCGTCTCTTCGCGGGATGTCATTGCAGAATGCTTGGACTATGACATGTTCACCAGTCACCGGCACTGCGCCCTCCGTATTGCTCACGATTCCGAGCCGCGCATAACATGGCCTCCGTCCTGATCACAGGCGGTGCAGGCTACATCGGCAGCCATGTTTGCAAGCTGCTGGCCGCACACGGACATCTGCCGATCGCGTTTGACAATTTATCCGAGGGCCATCGAGAACTGGTTCGCTGGGGACCCCTCATCGTCGGCGACACGCGCGATTTTGCTTCGCTGAGCGAAGCGATCGCCAAGTGTCGTCCAGATGCCATAATGCATTTCGCAGCTTCTGCATATGTCGCAGACTCGATGCGAGATCCTCTGGGCTACTACGACAATAATGTTGTTGGCATGGTGACTCTCCTGCGCGCAGCGCGACGATACGACGTCAGCCGTGTCGTGTTTTCCAGCAGCTGCGCGACTTATGGCACCGCAAATGAAAATCCGATTTCCGAGGATCATCCGCAAGCACCCATCAACCCTTACGGTGCAAGCAAACTCATGTGCGAACGCATGCTTGCCGATGCGGAGATCGCTCACGGTCTGAAGTCCGTCGCCCTTCGATATTTCAATGTGGGCGGCAGCGATCCCGAAGGGGAAACCGGGGAGTGGCACCAGCCTGAAACACATCTCATCCCTCTCGTGCTCGACGCGGCCCTGGGCCGGCGCGGCCATTTTACGGTTCTGGGTGATGACTACCCGACCGAAGATGGAACGTGCGTGCGGGACTTCATTCATGTCCTTGACGTAGCGGAGGCGCACCGTCTGGCGCTGGAGTGGCTGCTAGGCGATCATGAATCTCTTCGTCTGAATCTGGGCAACGGCGCCGGTTATTCGGTGCGCCAGGTGGTCGACGCCGCAGCACGCGTAACCAAGCGACGGATTCCGATACAGATAGAGAAGCGTCGGGCAGGCGATCCGCCAACTCTCATTGGCAAAGCCACGCGTGCGCGCCAGGTACTTGGCTGGATTCCCCGGCGCCCCAAAATCGAAGAGCAGATTGCCGATGCCTGGGGATGGCACCGTACCAGATTCTGCTGAAACCAAACCGCGCAACCGAACGGGAGCGATCCGATGAAAGCTTTGGTCATTACGGCCGCAGATCAAAAATTCTTTTCGCTGGTCACCGGCATGATTGCTTCCGTGCGCAAAAACAGTTCGCCCGGTGCGCTCGACATTGCAGTGCTCGATATCGGGTTGCTGGACTGGCAGCGCGGCGAACTCAAAGATAAGGTCGAACACATCCTCGAACCACCCTGGGCGATTGATTTTCCGGGTCAAGCCGAAGCCGAAAACGCACTACGCGCATTGGTAGCGCGGCCATTTCTGCGTAACTTTTTCCCTGGATACGACCTGTACATGTGGCTCGATGCGGACGCATGGGTGCAGGACCAGCGGGGGATCACCGCTTATCTCGAAGCGGCAAAGTCCATGAAAATGGCGATCACGCCAGAGATCAGCCGGCACTATGCAAGCCTTTACAAGAATCCTGCGGACGTTCGACGGCTGGAAGGCTCGATCTACGCAATGGGTTGGGGTGAGGCTACCGCGCGTCAGCTGATTCACTGTCCGCTCGCCAACGCCGGCGTTTTTGCCTTGCATCGCGATTCCACGGCGTGGGATATATGGGCCGAAACGATGCGAACGTTGCTACAACGTACGAATAACTTCTACGTCGAGCAAACGGCGCTCAATGGCGCCATCCTGACCGGCCGAATTCCGATTATTCCGCTGCCGGCTCATTGCAATTGGGTCCTCTTCAAAAGCTTTGGATCGTCCACCTGACGGGCCAAACCAAATTCCGGCTTCTCGATCTTAATACGACCGACGGTCGCCGAATCCGGACCAGTCTGCACTTTCCCCACGCGAAACATATCTACCAGCGCGATCGAGACTACGTATCGGCCGAGCTGATGCCGATCAATCTCTCGCCGTGTTTCCCGAACATGGTCGAGGGCAACTGCAGCAAGAACAATTGGCCATTTCTCCGCCGCGAATACCCTCACCCGTGGTATGTGGACGCCCGCATGCCGCAAGTGGGTTTTCTCAATTGCGACGAAGCGCACATCCTTTTCAATTCGGCGCTGAAAGTTGCGGGCCGCCGCGCGCTGGAAATCGGATGTTTCCTCGGCTGGTCGGCCGCGCACTTGGCTGCCGCCGGGGTTTTGCTCGATGTCATAGATCCGATGCTTGCTCGACCGGATTTCCAGGCTAGCATCGAAACGTCGCTGTTGCAGGCGGGCTTGCTTGATCGCGTCAATCTGATCAGCGGTGCCAGTCCCAATGCCGTTTCAAAGCTGGTTGCAGAGAAAGGCGGCAATTGGTCCCTGGTTTTCATCGACGGCAATCACGACGAACCCGGTCCCTATCTGGACGCCATGGCGTGTGAACCACATTGCGCCAAGGACGCACTTGTCCTGTTTCACGATCTGGCGGCACCTGCCGTATCACGGGGCTTCGACCACTTCCGCAAATGCGGCTGGAACACGGCAATCTACAATACGACTCAAATCATGGGCGTTGCGTGGCGCGGCGCAATCGAACCAGTGCGGCACATCGGCGATCCACGCGTGAAATGGAGCATACCGGAGCATCTTTCGTACTACGTGGCCTCTGCGATGCCGGAAACCCTTTGCGCCTGATCCCAAGCGAGCGTGAAGAGGTTCTGGCTGCAAGTCCGAACTCACTCCATCAGGCCTTCAAGAGCACGCGGTCGGTATGATCGGCTCTTTGCGCGGAATATTTTTGACTCCAAGGCGATGAGGTATTCGTTGACGGTCCTGTTGGCACCCTGCCGAGCGATCTGGCCGATAGGGAGTGCGCGCATGTGGCGCCCATTATCCCGGCTACCGGGCGCAGCAGCAACCAATGCTCGGTCGATGTACGCTAATTGGTGAACGAGAGATCACGTAGGAGCTGAGGGCCGGCTGCCAGTGGCGGCGGTCGCGAATGACCTTCCCTCACGCGGCACGCTATGCGGCTACTTCTGGTCGTAGGGCAGAGCAAGAAGCACCATCACCTCGCAGACACGTTGGCCGGTTGCCGAGTGCGGCAACTCCTCAAGATCGTCAAGCGCCACCAACTGAATGCCCTTGCGTCTTCCGATTGAGCGTGGGTCTCGTTGTCGACACGACTTAGCCGGTCCGAGCCTTGGTCGCTACCTCTTGTCCGGCAACATCATCGCTCTGCTCGAGGCTTGACAGGTCGAAGCCGTGATAGAGCGAGAGGAAGCGGAATGGATTCTTCTGATAGGTGCGGAACATCAGGTTGTTGATGTCGCGGGACGTGTCGAAATAGCCAATGCGCGGGTTGAAGCCCCTGATGGAAAGGTGATGAAGCGCAAGAAGTAGCGCCGTCTGATCGATCCACCGCGTGACGCCCGGCTTTGCGAGTTGCCGCTCCAGGTAGCTCCGCAGGAAGGCAAAGTAACGATCCGCGTTTTCGGTCGGATTTGCGAGCACGAGATTGGCCGTGATCCGTGAG
>JBEKLN010000004.1:0-155391 GCA_050010175.1 Rhizomicrobium sp. | reverse complement strand
ATGCCCCATGCGAGCCGCTTGGTGCTGCACGTCATGGCCGCCTTCGCCGAACATGTGCGCGAGATGATCTCGCAGAGGACCAAGGCCGCACTCGCGGCCGCAAAAGCCCGTGGCGTCAAGCTCGGCATCAACGGTGCACGTCTCGCCGCCGCCAATCACGCCGAAGCCGTCGCATGGGCTGCCACGGTTCGGGAACACATGGACGCTGCGCGCGCATCGGGTGCAAAGACGCTCACCGCCATCGCCGCCTATCTGAACGACCACGCCGTCCCCTCCCGCGAAGGCAAACGGTGGCATCCGTCGTCCGTGTCCAGAACAATCAGGAGGTTGGACGAGCAGGCAGCTTGCCTAATTGCTTGAGCAGGAAAGTCCTCTGCGTAGCTCGCGAACCGGTTCCAACTTTTCTCCCACTAGCCCGATGCGAGTATTAGCAACTAGATTCGATAAATAGCCGCAAGCCTTTTCACGCGGCATAATACAGAGCGTATGCTCGCGGCCGCTGGAGTAGTCAGTGACCTGAAGCATCCCCCAACTTGGATAGCTGCTTTCGATGACCGGGCACTCGTTGGTGAGAGCAAATGCCTCAAGCGCCCTGTACTCGCGTCGCGACAAGGCAATTACGGTCTCCGGAAACGATCTATAAAATCTCTGCGGAGAGAACCAGATGATCGGCCAAGGTGCATTCCGCTCACCAAGTACGTTCAACCTCACCCAATTCTCAATGTTTTTTGCCGGCGGCGTGCCATACACGATGTCTCGCGGCAACGAGGGATAGCTAGACGATGCAACAGCTGTCGTCGCAGGAGATGTGAGCAACCAAGAAAATGCAAGAACCCAAGAGAGAGATTTCATTGCGGACTCCGCTTAAGTGCGATTCAGCAAGTCCTACGGCCCGGTCATTCTAAGCGGCATCAAGGTCACCGTATTTCCAGAAGTCGTAAAGCCAGACTAGAACGTATAGAGGGTCGTATAACCGCCGCCTACGTTCGTTTGCACGAGAGATAGCTGTGATTGCCAAGTTGCATCTGTATACCTTCCGGGAGTGTCAAAGAAGTTTGGCCCACCGGAATTGTAGTAGGGAGGATTGGGGCTCGATGCATCGTCAACGGTGGGATTGCCCGTGTCGCCCGGACCAGTCTCTGCCCGGACCGTTCGGGAATCGACTCGGCCTCCATTATTCCTTACGAGCGACCGCGTCTCACCCCAGCTTCATTCCCAGCGCGTCTTCCAGCTCCGCGATGGCCTGCGGACCGTTCTCGACCTTGATCGTCGTCATGCCCATGGCGCGGGCCGGTTTGAGGTTGCCGCCGAGATCGTCGAGATAGACGCAGGCCTCGGGCGCCACGTCCAGCGTCTCGCACATCATCCGATAGATGCGGGGATCGGGTTTGCGGATTCCGGCCTTCGAGGATTCGATCACGTGATCGAACAGGTCCATGATCTCGCGCGCGTAGAACGCACCGGGATCAGCGTTTCCCGCCTGCATCGCCGGGACATTGTTGGTGATGCAGCCCGTCTTGTGGCGCAGTTTGATGCGGCGCAGCGCCTCCACCATGTCGGGCCGGATCGCGCCGCGCAGCAGCGGGATGACATCCCTGCCCGGCACGTCGAACCCCAGCGCGCGCGCTTCCGCGCCGAAGGCTTCATCGAATCCGTCGAGATCGAGTTCGGCGCGCTCGAATTTCGCCCAGGCATTGTCGAGGTGATTGGTGCTGTTGACGCGGCGGATGAAGCCTTCGGGAATGCCGCGCGCGCGCTCGTAAGCCGCGAACGCTTCGAACGGCGAGGACGTGAAGACGCCGCCGAAATCCCAGATCACCGCCTCGATCGCCATTGAAGCTCCTTCATATGTCTGTTGCAGAACAACCAGCCGGCCGCGCAAGCGTCAAGAGGAGGAGGCCGGGCATTGCGGGGCGGATGGGACGGTTCTCACACAGAGCCACAGAGGCGATTGGGCCCTCGCCCCACGTGATGAGCCGCGCAAAGCGCAGATAGAATGTCCACAGGGAGACGGTGAGGCGATGAGATGCGCGCACTCTCACTGTCTCACTGTCTCACCGTCTCCCTGTGAAATAACTCTCTGGCGCTGCGCGCCGAAAGACATGCGGCGCTGGGTGTCAGCCCGCGCTCCTGGCTCCAAGTGACGTCACCTCTGTGTCTCTGTGGCTCTGTGTGTGGCCATTACCAGGGCGGATCGAAATATCGGGTGGACAGCCGCGCGGGACGGGGTTCTGATACCGGCAGGGAACGCGGGACGCCCATGAGCGAACAGGTTGTTCACACGCCGGATGAATCGAAGGGCATTGCGCCATCGCGCGGGCGCCTGCAGGGCCGCGCCATTCTCGTCGTCGGCGGCGGGCAGATGGATATCGGCGATGCGGATACGCCCATCGGCAACGGCCGCGCCATCGGCATTCTCTGCGCGCGCGAAGGCGCAAAGGTCGCCGTGGCGGATCGCGACGCGAAGAGCGCAGACGCCACCGTCGACATGATCGAAGGCGAGCACGGCGCTGCCATCGCCATCACCGCCGACGTGACGAAGGAAACCGACATCGAGGGCATGGTGAGCGAAGCCCATGACCGGCTCGGCCACCTCGACGGCATCGTGCTCAATGTCGGCATCGGCGCGGGCGGACCTTGGCTCGAAGGAACCACGGCGGAGATGTGGGATCGCGTGTTCGCGGTGAACTTGAGGAGCCACATGCTGACCGTGCGCGCCGCGATGCCGAGGTTGAGCGATGCGGCCAGCATCGTGTTCATTTCATCGGTCGCCGGCTTGAAACCCGGCAGCCGCCTGCCGGCCTATGACGCATCGAAAGCCGGATTGTTCGGCTTAAGCCGCCATGTGGCGATGGAAGGATCGCGCCGCGCCATCCGCGCCAATGTGATCGCGCCGGGATTGATGGATACCTCGATCGGCAGGCTCGCCTCGCGCGGGCGGCCCAATCGCGCCACCACGCCCGTACCGCTCGGCCGCCAGGGCACGGGCTGGGAAACGGCCTATGCGGCGCTGTTCCTCCTGTCGGACGAAAGCGCCTACATCACCGGCCAGATCCTCACCGTCGACGGCGGCCTGAGCAGCTTGCGGTGAAGACAATTCATTTGCACCACGGAGACACGGAGGACACGGAGAATTATTTTAGCGCAGAGGGCGCAGTGGGCACGCAGGGGACGCAGAGTGACTTTGCGCGCGCTCGCGCGCAGAAAATCCCCGGCGACCGCCGCGAAACCTCTGCGACCTCCGCGTTGAACGCTTTCTTTTCCGTGTCCTCCGTGTCTCTGTGGTGAAATGTTTTCGACGGAGCGATTCAATTTCGGGCTGAACCGGCATGACGACACACTCGTATGATCTCGGCGTGCGCGATGTCGGCAACGGCGCTTTCGCCTATCTGCAGCCCGACGGCGGCTGGGGACTGTCGAATTCCGGGCTCGTTACCGATTCCGGCGAGGCGCTGCTGGTCGACACCATGTTCGATGGCCCGCACACGCAGGCCATGCTCGAAGCCTTTCGCCGCGCTACGACGGCGAAGATCGGCACGCTCGTCAACACGCACCAGAACGGCGACCACTGGTTCGGCAATGCGCTGGTCGACGGGGCCGAGATCATCGCCACGGAACGCGCGGCGTCCGCCATGGCGCACGAGACGCCGGCGCTGCTCGACGGATTCATGAAGGCCGCACCCGGCCTGGGGCTGACGGGCGAGTTTGTCGTGCATTGTTTCGGGCGCTTCGATTTCGCGCACCCGGCGCACAAGCTGCCCGATACGACGTTCAGCGGAAAACTCACAAGACGCGTGGGCACCAAGAGCGTCGAACTCATCGAGGTGGGCCCTGCGCATACCGGCGGCGATGCGATCGTGTGGGTGCCGGACGACCGCACCGTCTTCACGGGCGACATCCTCTTCATCGGCGGCCATCCCATCGTGTGGGCCGGGCCCATCGGCAACTGGATCGCGGCCTGCGAGATGATCGCGAGCCTCGATGCGCAGACGATCGTCCCCGGACACGGACCGCTCACCGACGCAAAAGGCGTGGAACAGGTGCGGCGCTATCTCTCTTACGTGCGCGACGAAGCGCGCAAACGCTACGATGCGGGCCTCGGCGCGTTCGAAGCGGCGCGTTCCATCGCGCTCGACGATTTCGCCGGCTGGGGCGATGCCGAACGCATCGCGGTGAACGTCGCCACCGCCTATCGCGAATTCGGCGACACGAAAGCCCCGAGCGACGCCGCCACCCTGTTCGGCTGGATGGCGCAATTGTGGAAGGACAAACGCGCATGAGCCTGATCGTCTACGAACATCCGCTGTCGCCGTATGCGCAGAAAGTGAAGATCGCGCTCGACGAAAAAGGCATCGCCTACGAGACGAAGATGCCCGCGGCCATCGGCACCGGCCACGCCGACCAGGCATTCCTCCTGGCCAATCCGCGCGGCGAAGTGCCCGCGCTGATCGACGGCGATGTGGCGATTTTCGATTCCACCATCATTCTCGAATATATCGAGGACAAATGGCCCATGCCGGCGCTGCTCCCGAAGGATCCGGCGGCGCGCGCGCGCTCACGCACCATCGAAGATGTCATGGATACCGCGTTCGAGCCGATCAACTGGGGCCTGGGCGAACTGCGCTGGTTCAAGCGCGCCGAAGGCGAGACGGCGCGTGTCATCGAGGCGCGCGCCGCCGGCCAGGCGCGCGGACTCTACGAATGGCTCACCCGCGCGCTCGGCGACAAGCCATGGTTCTGCGGCGAGACGTTCGGCTGGGCCGATCTCAGCGTGGTTCCCTATCTCAACGGCGCGGGCGGATTGGGCGTGGGGCCGCAATCGGGATCGGCGCTGGCGCACTGGCTCGCCCGGGCAAACGAACGCGCTTCGGTAAAAAAGACGGCGAAGGCCGCCGCAGACTCCATCGCCGGCCTGTCGATGGTGGCCGACGCGGTGAAGCAGCGTCTCTTCAAGCGCGAATACCGCGATCATCGGCTGGAATGGATGATCCGCTCCGGCGGCCTCGACGTCGTGCTGGAAGGCATGAACAGCGGCACCATCCGGTTTTCCAACGAGCTGAGTTAGTGACTCTGCACAGAGGGCACCACTCTTTCCTCCCCCGCGCGAACGCGTGGGGGAGGGGGACCGCGAAGCGGTGGAGGGGGCCGTGACGACGCGCGCAGATCATTCTCTGACGCTGCGTGCCCCCTCCGTCTCGCACGGACGTGCGTCCGTGCGATCCACCTCCCCCATTCGCTGTCGCGAACGGGGGAGGAAAGAATCTGCCGCGTCGCTTCGCTGTTGAACTCCATCGTAACTCCCTTGAGGTAACCACCATGCCCCACGAGATCATCCTCCACAATTTCGCGACGTCGCCCTTCTCGGAAAAAGTGCGGCTTGCGTTCGGTATCAAAAAGCTCGCCTGGCGGTCGGTGGAAATTCCGTCGATGCTGCCGAAGCCGGATCTCATTCCGCTCACGGGCGGCTATCGCAAGACGCCGGTGATGCAGATCGGCGCGGACATTTTCTGCGACACCCAGATCATTCTGCGCGAGCTGGAGCGCCGCTTTCCCACGCCGACGCTGTTCCCCAATGGCGCAGGCCTTGCGTACGGCCTCGGATTCTGGACGGATCGCCTGTTCTTCATGGCAAGCGTGCCGGTCATCTTCGGCGAGATCGGCGACATGGTGCCCGACGCGTTCAAGAAGGACCGCGAGGCGATGTCGGCAAACGCGTTCTCGGTCGAGGCGATGAAGGCGGCTTCGCCCTTCATGCGCGATCAATGGCGCGCCCACGCGGCATTCGTCGCCGACCAGCTCGCCGACGGCCGCACGTTTGTGCTCGGCGATAAGCCAAGCGCGGCGGACCTGCACTGCCACATGAACTTCTGGTTCATGAAAGGCGCCATCGCGGCCACGACGGAAACATTGCTCGAGGAATTTCCCGCCATCGATGCCTGGTTCGCGCGGGTGAATGCGATCGGCCATGGCCATCGCACGCCGATGGATTCGAAGGAGGCATTGCGCATCGCGCTCGACGCCACGCCGGAGGCCCAAACCGCAGCGGATTCACACGATCCCAACCGCCGCAGGCCGGGCGATAACGTGAAGGTGTCCGCCGACGATTACGGCCGCGATCCGGTGGCGGGCCAGGTCGTTTTCTCGAATGCGCACGAGATCGCGATACGCCGCACGGATCCGCAGGCCGGCGACGTGGTCGTGCACTTTCCGCGTGCGGGCTTCACGGTGACCGCTGCCTGAAGCGCTAACCGGGACCGCCTGCACCAAAATGCGAGGCGGCGAGAACGAGCGTGGCCTCGCCGCTGTCGTCCAGCAACGGCGCCTGGAAATATTCCGCGATGAGGAAGCTCTTGTTGAAGGTGTTGCTGCGCGCAACGAAGCGCAGCGGCGCGCACGCCTCGAACGCGGCATCGAGGGCTGCATACCAGCGCTGCAGGAAGGGCTCCGGCACGGCGTCGTCGAGGAACTTGCCCGTGAGATCGCCCATGGTTTCGGCGAACGCGGTTCCCATCAGGCGTACGCGGTAACGCGACCCGCTCCCCGCAGGAACGCGTTCATAAATGGCAATATCCTGCAGGAATTCCTTGAGCGCCCGGAGCGAGAAATCGCTGCGGGACGGAACGGCTCTGGTGCCGGCTTTTTCCCGCCAGAGCGCGAGGACCGTGGTCAGGCCCGGAGTCTCGAAGGCCAGCACCGGATCGCAGAACGATCCCCAGCCGCCATCCCTGGCTCTGGCGTTGAATGCGTCTGCCACGGACTGGATTGTGCGCACGACCATGCGTTGCAATAGCGCAGACATGGTCGAGATTTCGTTAATATCCGTTCACCGTTGTCAGAAGCCGCACCATTTGCAACGATTCGGCGGAGCGATCGGACTGCAGACCAATGGACCGCCGCACGGACGAAGAGGAAACGATCGTCGCCGAACCCGCGGCGGGCAAGCTCGCCGGCGTTCGCAAAGGCTCTATCCTCGCGTTCAGGGGCATCCCCTTCGCCAAACCGCCGGCCGGGCGGCTGCGCTGGCGCATGGCCGAGCCCTGCCCGCCCTGGATCGGCGTACGCGACGCGAGCCGCTATGCGCCGTCATGCCCGCAGGCCGTGAGCCAGATCGAGGCCTTGACCGGCGGCATGCTGGGCGAGCAGTCCGAAGACTGCCTGTATCTCAACGTCTGGACGCCGGGCTGCGACGGCGCAAAGCGCCCGGTGATGGTGTGGATTCACGGCGGCGCCTTCGCCATCGGCGCGGGCAGCCAGAGCACGTATGACGGCCGGCACCTCGCGTCGCGCGATGTCGTCGTGGTGACGATCAATTACCGGCTGGGCGCATTCGGGTTCCTCGCATTGCGCGACACGGCCGGCGCGAACGAGCTGGGCACCGGCGCGGAAGGATTGGGCGACCAGATTCTTGCACTGGACTGGGTGAAGGCCAACATCGCGGCGTTCGGCGGCGATCCCGACAACGTCACCATCTTCGGCGAATCGGCCGGCGGCATGAGCGTGAACGCGCTTCTGGCCAGTCCCGCCGCGCGCGGGCTCTTTCACAAAGCGATCCCGCAGTCCGGCGCAGGCCATATCGGACACGATCGCGACCGCTCCGCCCGCGTGACGCGGGCCTTGCTCGATACGCTGGGACTGGATTCCGCCGATGCCGCGCGACTGCAGGCGCTGCCGGCCGACGCGATCCTGAAGGCGCAGGTGTCGCTGCTGAGCGCCGCGCGCGGCGGCCGCGATCCCCGCAAGCTCGGCGCGTTGGCGTTCCAGCCGACCATCGACGGCACGATATTGCCGGAGCGTCCCATCGACGCGATCCGCAAAGGTGCGGCGAACGGCATTCCCGTGCTGACCGGCACGACGCGCGAGGAATGGAAACTGTTCACGGCCGCCGATCCGCGGCTGCGGTTCATGTCGGCGAAGGGATTGACGCAACGCGTCACGCACATCGCGCATGAATTCGCACCGGCGTTTCTCGATGCCTACGGCGAAGGCTCGCCGTTCGAGCGGTTCAACGCCTACATGACGGACAAGAATTTCACGATTCCCATGATCCGGCTTGCGGACGCGCAGAGCCGCACGGCGCCGGTTCATGTCTACCGCTTCGACTGGCGCTCTCCCCTGCTCGGCGGAATCATGGGCTCGTGCCATGCACTCGAATTGGGCTTCGTGTTCGGCACGCATGGCCAGAGGCTGGCGAATGCGTTCTTCGGTTCAGGACCGGTCGCGGAGTCGCTCTCGAGCGCAATGATGGACTGCTGGGCGGCGTTTGCGCGCACCGGCAATCCGTCGACGGCTGCATCCGGCACCTGGCCGGTTTATGGAGAGTCCCGCGACACGATGATCTTCGGCGACGGCGCGCCGCATGTCGCAAGCGTCCCGTCGCCCGAGCGCCTGCGCCCCTGGGACGATTTCCCCGAACGCAAGCTGGGGCCGTGAGACCCTAATTCTCCAGCATCACCTTGCACTGATGCGCGGGATGGCGCAGCGCCTCGAACGCATCGGGCAGAGCATCGAGCGTGACGATATCCGTCACCATGTGGGCGACATCGACGCGGTCCGACGCGATCATTGCGATGACGTAGTCGAAATCCTCGGCGCGATAGCCGAGCACGAACTGCAGCTCGAGTTCCTTCATGATGCCCATCAGCGGCATGATCGTATCGGGCTGCTGGCAGACGCCGGCCACGACGATGCGGGCGCCGCGCGGCGCTTCCATCATCGCGGTGCCGATGATGCCTGGCGCGCCGACGCATTCGAAGATCACGTCCGGCGCGCGGCCGGCGATCTTTTCCACCTGCGGCGTCATCGGCTGAGACGGATCGATCGCATCCGTCGCGCCGAAGCGCGCGGCCATCTTGCGGCGGACCTCCGTTTTCTCGCTGACGATGACATGGCGCGCGCCGAGAAAATTCGCCCACAGCATCACGGACAATCCGACGGGACCCGCCCCCACCACGAGCACGGTTGCACCGCGCGCCATCTTCGCCATGTCGACGGCGTGCAAACCCACCGCGAGCGGCTCGACCATCGCGCCTTCGCGGAACGACACGGCGTCGGGCAGGCGATGGCCGCTGCCCGCGCCGACGCGGACATATTGCGCATAGGCGCCGGGACTTTGGCCCAGGCCGACCGGCGTCCCCTTCGCGCACATGCCGCGGCCGAGGCCGACGTTGAGACAGGGAGAATGTTCGCCGCAGCAGATAAAAGGAAATCCCGCCAGGCGATCACCTGTTTTCCAGATGCCGTTCGCAGCACTTCCCACCTCCACCACTTCGCCTGCAAATTCGTGCCCCATGATGGCGCCAGCCGGCAGCGGCATGATGGATGTCGGTTCGGTCATGTGCAGGTCGGAGCCGCAGATGCCGCAATTGTGTATCTTGAGAATGATGTCGTGCGGTCCCGGCACGGGGTCGGGCACGGTTTCGATCGCGAGCGGCTTGGACATTTCGCGGAAGACGGCGGCGCGCATGAAGGTTCCTTGGCAATGGCAATCGCAGCGACTGTATGCCATTCAGCGGGAGCAGCAAGCGGCGGAAATCGCCGTGGGGGAGGATATGTGAGCCAGACCAACGCCGGCAGCGCGCGCGCCCTGATCGCAGCGCTTGCCGCGAAGACGATATCCGCGCGCGAGTTGCTCGATGACGCGATGGCGCGCAATGCCGAGGTGGCGGGCACGCTCAATTGCGTCGTCGCGAGCGATCCCGAACGGGCGCAGAAAGCCGCTCTGGCCATCGACGACGCACGCGCACGCGGGCGTGCGCCCGGCGCATTGGCCGGATTGCCCATGACGGTGAAAGATGTGTTCGACGTCGACGGCATGCCGGCCGTGGTCGGCAATCCCATGCTGAAGGATCGGCCGAAAGCCTGCAGTGATGCCGATCTCGTGGCGCGCCTGAAAGGCGAAGGCGCCGTCATCTGGGGCAAGACCAACGTGCCGCTGATGGCAGGAGATTTCCAGAGCTACAACAGCGTCTACGGCACCACGAACAATCCCTACGATGTTTCGCGAACGCCGGGTGGGTCGTCGGGCGGCGCGGCTGTTGCGTTGGCGACCGGAATCACATCGCTGGAAATCGGTTCCGACATCGGCGGCTCGCTGAGGCATCCGGCCAATTTCTGCGGCGTGTTTTCGCTCAAACCCACCTGGGGCGCGCTCTCGCAACGCGGGCATGCGCCGCCATTGCCCGAACAGTTCTGCGATATCGATCTGAATGTCGTGGGACCCATGGCCCGCACTGCAGACGATCTGCAGTTGTTGTGGACCATCCTGAGCGGCAGCGCTGCGAAAGACCGCGGCTCCGTCAAAGGCGCGCGCGTGATCGTGTGGGATGAGGAGCCGTCGTTTCCGTTGTCCAGGGACGTGCGCACGCAGGTGCAACGCGCCGCTGACGCACTTCAGCGTCGCGGCGCCGTCGTCGAGCACGTGAAGCTGCCGGTCGGCGGCGGCGAGCTTATGGACGCCTATCTCGAACTGCTCATTCCCATCATCGCGTCGGGCTATCCCGAGGCACTGTACGAAAGCTTCATTTCGAGTCGCGAGGCGGACCTTCGCGCGGTGCGTGAAGGCTCGGGCGATCTCACCGGCGCACGGTTCCGTCTGCGGTCGATCGCGCGCCATCGCGACGTGCTGCGCGCCATGACAAGACGACAGGCGCTGAAGGACAGGATGGCGGCGGTCTTCGCATCCGGCGTCGACGCGATCCTCAGTCCGCTGGGGCCTGTTCCAGCGTTCCCGCATACGCAGGACCTGCCGCCGACCGAGCGCACGATCGACGTCGACGGGAGGACCGTTCCGTATATGAGCCTGCTCACCTGGATCGCACTTGCCACGGCGCTGCATCTGCCGGCCATGGCCGTTCCGGCCGGACGAAATGGGGGCGGACTTCCCATCGGCGTGCAGGTGATCGGACCGTGGCATCGCGAAGACCGGCTGTTCGATTTCGCAGCAGTGCTGGAGGAAGACCTCGGCGGGTTCAACGCACCGGCGGTGTGAGCGCATTGTCATCCCGGCTCTGCGCGTCGCGAGCGACGCTTGGCCGGGATGACAGATAAAGGCAAATTCCCGCGACACACCACTGACAACATGCCATAAGGCGGGCAACGCTATTTCATACGAGGAAACACCCCATGAGACTCCGCAACGGAATCTTTCTCGCGCCCTTTCATCCCGTCAACGAGGATCCGACGCTGTGCATCCAGCGCGACCTGGAACTGATCGAACATCTCGACCGGCTGGGCTACGAAGAGGCGTGGGTCGGCGAGCATCATTCCGCGGGCTATGAGATCATCGCGAGCCCGGAAGTGTTCATTGCGGCCGCGGCAGAACGCACCAGGCGCATTAAACTCGGCACCGGCGTGGTGTCGCTGCCCTATCACCAGCCGTTGATGGCGGCGAACCGCATCCTGCAGCTCGACCACCAGACGAAGGGCCGCGTGATGTTCGGCGTGGGGCCGGGGCTGTTGCCGTCGGACGCGTTCCAGATGGGCATCGATCCCAACACGCAGCGCGAACGCATGGTGGAATCCATCGAAGTGATCCTGAAACTGTTTGCGGGCGAGCGCGTGACGCACAAGGCCGACTGGTTCACGCTGGTCGATGCGACCTGCCAACTGCGCCCCTATACCTCGCCGCACCCGGAAATCTGCGTGGCGTCGAGCGTGACGCCGTCTGGCGGCAAGCTCGCGGGCAAACATGGCTTCGGCATGCTGTGCGTGGCCGCGACGCAAGAGGGCGGCTACGACGCGCTCGGTATCAACTGGAAGATCGCCAACGACGTTGCCGCCGAACACGGCAAGACGATGGACCCGGAACGGCTGCGGCTTGTCGGCCCCGTCCACATTGCGGAGACGCGCGAGGAAGCCTTCGCCAATATCAAGTTCGGCTTCAGGCAATGGCAGGATTATTTCTCCGGCATCACCGGCAACATCGCCGGACGCGAAGCGGCCAACACGCAATCCCCGGAAGAGCTGGTGAAACAAGGCGTGATCGTGGTGGGAACGCCCGACGACGCGATTGCGCAAATCCGCAGACTCCAGGCCAAGCAGGGCGATTTCGGCTGTTTCCTGCAGCTCGCGCACAACTGGGCGAATTTCGAAGCGACGAAAAAGTCCTACGAACTCTGGCAGCGCCACGTGACGCCGGTGGTCAATAACGCCAATCACGCGCGCGAGACCGCGTTCAACTGGGCGCGCGAGCATCGCGAGCGCTTCATCGGCGCGGCTATGAACGCCGCCATGCAGACGATCCAGAAGCATCACGAGCAGGAAGCCGCCAAAACGACAAAGGCTGCGGAGTGAAACCATGACCGGCCATCGCTTCGAAGGCGGTTGCCATTGCGGCAATCTTGCATTCGTCTTCGAGACGAGTGCGGACCTCCAGGTGCTGGGGCTGCGCGCCGACCAATGCAGTTTCTGCCGCGCGCACCATGCGCGGAATACCAGCGATCCGAACGGCATCATCCATGTCAGCGCGCGCGACTCCGCCAAGCTGTCGCGGTATCAATTCGGACTGAAGACCGCCGACTTTCTTGTCTGCGCCGGTTGCGGTGTCTATATCGGCGCGATGATGCAGGACGGCGACCGGCGCTGGATGACGGTGAACGTCAATGCATTCAAGCCGCCGCCGGCCGCCGACTTTCCCATCGTGCCGGTGAATTTCGACGCCGAAGACGTGCCCGCACGACAGGCGCGCCGCAAGGTCCGCTGGACGCCGGTGGGAGAGTTCCGGATACCGTAGCGGCGATCGGGGATTAAGCGCGATACATATCCGATGATATGATACCGCGCGCCGGTTTCCAGCCGGCATATCGCCTGGACGACTGCGCTCCCAGTGAGCGAATGGCTGCAAGACCAATTCGATTGATTTGCGCCGGGCCTACAATACGCGCGCCAGACCGCTCGCGATTGCGCGCGAGGACGCCCGCCCGATGAATCCGCGCGCGGGATTGAACGTGACAATCAGAGTGCGGCCGTTGAGCGTGAGCGTGGGCCGGCTGTTTTCTTCGAACGAAACCATATCGACGCGGCGCGCGAATGCATCGTGACCGGCAGGCGATGCGGCAAATCTGTCGATGCCCCGCGCCGTGTTGCCGATCGTATCCAGAGCAAAGGCGCGTGCCGGCGGATCGCCCGCCAGCATGCCCCAGTTCGCCGTGAAATTCACGTTGAGCCGGCGGGTGTAGGAGAGATGCTGCGCTTCGTCGGCAGCGGCGCCCTGTACCTCCTGCAGCGATACCGGCGACAGCGACGGCGGCATCGATTCGCCGGTGCGTTCCGCAGGCAGACCCTGCGGCACCGACGACACATAAAGCGTCACGCCGCCGAAACCCGACACGCTGATGGCCATTTCGCCCGAATCGTATTTGAGCACGCGGCCGCCCATCGCCGCGCGATCCTGATAGAGCACGAAAATCTCGGGCGAACCCTGGACGCGCAACAGATAATTGGTTCCGGCCGGATCGAGACTGAATCCCACTCTGTCGCCCGCAAGATAGACGCCCGGCGCGATATAGCCGACGCGATCCGCGCTCAGCCTGTCCTGCAACGAATCCTGTGCGGGCGCCGGCGGCGGAAATGCAAACATCAACACAAACGGAAGCCACAGCAGACGACGCATGATTGATCTTTTTGTATTTCGCACCCTGAACTGCCCCTCGCGGCCATTCGGGCTTTCTGCGTTATGCCGGGGGAATGGGGCAAGAATAGGACCACATCAGATATCGTCGAAACGGCCGCCGCGGCCTTTGCCCGTCGCGAATCGTTCGGCGCCGGCACGCGATTCACCGCTTCTTAATGTTTCGAGGCCGAGTTCGAATTCGCGCGCCAGCGCGTGTTGCACGTCGAGACCGAATTGTTCGTATACGGATCGCATGTCGCTCCTCAGGCAGATCTGCGGCATCTTGGCGATCTCGTGCGCCAGCGTTTCGGCTTCTTCGCGGGCCTTTCCGTTCGCGACGATTCGGTTCGCAAGACCGATCGCGAAGGCTTCCCGCGCGCCGACGGGCCTGCCGGTGAGGATCATATCGAGGGCGCGCGACTGGCCGATCAGCCGCGGCAGGCGGATCGTGCCGCCGTCGATCAGGGGCACGCCCCAGCGGCGGCAGAAAACGCCGAACACCGCATCCTCTTCCGCCACGCGCAGATCGCACCACAGCGCGAGTTCCAGCCCGCCTGCGACCGCATGACCCGAGACCGCCGCGATCACCGGTTTGGAGAGTTGCATGCGCGACGGGCCCATCGGGCCGTCATCGGCCAGGCGGTCGGCCTGGACTCCCGTCTTCACGGGAACGGTGCGATTGCCCTTGCCGGTGGCCACCGCCTTGAGATCCGCCCCCGCGCAGAAAGTCCCACCATCGCCCCACAACACGGCAACCGAGGCTGTCGGGTCCTGTTCGAAGGCCAGGAATGCTTCCGCCAGCGCCTCGGCTGTGGGCCTGTCGACAGCATTGCGCGCTTGCGGCCTGTGCAGGATGACCGTCGTCACCGGTCCGTCGCGTTCGATCCGCACGGCTTCGCTGCTCATTCTGGGCCTCTCGTCCTGTTCAAAGGCGATTGCGTCACCACCAGCACACCTAAGCAAGAACTTTAGGACAAGCGACGACAAATCGCATGACACGGGCAACAAATCTGACTACACCACGCGCGCGCGTCCCCCCTCATCTAACGCGAGATCCCCGTGACCCATCCCGACAGTTTCAAATCCCGCAAGACCCTTACGGTCGGCGGCAAAAGCTTCGTCTATTTCAGCCTGCCCGCGGCCGAGAAGAACGGCCTTGCGGGCATTTCCCGTCTGCCCTACTCGCTGAAGGTGTTGCTGGAAAATCTCCTTCGGTACGAAGACGGCAAGACCGTTACCGCAGACGATATCAAGGCGGTAGCGCAATGGCTGAAGAAGAAGCGCTCGGATCGGGAGATTGCGTTCCGCCCGGCGCGCGTGCTGATGCAGGATCTGACCGGCGTTCCTGCCGTCGTCGACCTCGCCGCCATGCGCGACGCGATGAAGACGCTGAAAGGCGATGTACAGAAGATCAACCCGCTGGCGGAAGTCGATCTCGTCATCGATCACTCCGTGATGGTGGACAATTTCGGACATAGGGATTCGTTCAAGAAGAACGTGGCGATCGAATACGAACGCAATATGGAGCGTTACGGATTCCTGCGCTGGGGACAGGAAGCATTCGCAAACTTTCGCGTGGTGCCGCCGGGCACCGGCATTTGCCACCAGGTCAATCTCGAATATCTCGGCCAGACGGTGTGGACGCGCAAAGGCAAGGATCCCAAGACCAAACGCGTCATCGAATACGCCTTCCCCGACACGCTGGTCGGCACCGACAGCCACACCACGATGATCAACGGCCTCGCCGTACTCGGCTGGGGCGTGGGCGGCATCGAAGCGGAAGCCGCGATGCTGGGACAGCCGATTTCGATGCTCATTCCCGAAGTGATCGGATTTCGCGTCACCGGCAAGTTGCGCGAAGGCGTGACGGCCACCGATCTCGTGCTCACAGTCACCGAAATGCTCCGCAAGAAGGGCGTGGTCGGAAAATTCGTGGAATTCTACGGCCCCGGTCTCGACGAGATGACGCTGGAGGACCGCGCCACCATCGCCAACATGTCGCCGGAATATGGCGCGACCTGCGGCTTCTTTCCCGTCGATGCGGAGACGCTGCGCTATCTGAAGGCGACGGGGCGCAAGACGGCGCGAGTTGCACTTGTCGAGAAGTATGCCAAGACGCAAGGTCTTTTCCGCACGCCCAAGAGCGAAGAGCCCGAATTCACCGATACGCTGGCGCTCGATCTGGCGAGCGTCGAACCGAGTCTCGCGGGACCGCGCCGGCCTCAGGATCGCGTGGCGCTGTCGCATGCCGCCGAGGAGTTCGGCAAGGCGCTGCATGATACGTTCAAGAAGGACGGCGACGGCCGCATCGCGGTCAAGGGCGAGAATTATTCCATCGCGCATGGCGATGTGGTGATCGCCGCAATCACGTCCTGCACCAACACGTCCAATCCCAGCGTGATGATCGGCGCGGGGCTTCTCGCGAAGAATGCAATCGAGCGCGGGCTCAAGGTGAAGCCGTGGGTAAAGACGTCGCTGGCGCCGGGAAGCCAGGTGGTGACGGATTATCTCGCGAAAGCCGGCGTCGACAAGGCGCTCGACAAGCTCGGCTTCCAGCTCGTGGGCTACGGCTGCACCACCTGCATCGGCAATTCGGGGCCTTTGCCCGAACCGGTGGCGGAAGCAGTGACGAGCGGCGACCTGGTCGCGGCGGCAGTGCTGTCCGGCAATCGTAATTTCGAAGGCCGCGTGCATCCGCAGGTGCGCGCGAACTATCTCGCCTCGCCGATGCTTGTGGTCGCGTATGCGCTGGCCGGCTCGATCACGATGGACCTGACCAAAAACCCGATCGGCACGGACAAAAAGGGCAAGCCGGTGTTCCTGAAGGACATCTGGCCGTCTCCGAGGGAAATCGCGGAGACCATCCGCAGGGCCGTGACGCCTGCGAGTTTCCGCCGGCGCTACGCCGATGTGTTCCGGGGCGGCACAAACTGGAAAAAGGTGAAGGTGAAGAAGAGCGAGACCTACGGGTGGGACGCGAAATCGACCTACGTGAAGCTTCCGCCGTACTTCGAGGGGATGCAGAGAACGCCGTCCCGAGTGGGCGATATCACGGGCGCTCGGATTCTCGCGCTGTTCGGCGATTCCATCACCACCGATCACATCTCGCCCGCAGGCTCGATCAAGAAGGACGGGCCGGCCGGCAAATATCTCATCGAGCACGGCGTGGCGTTCGCCGATTTCAATTCCTACGGCTCGCGTCGCGGCAATGACGAAGTGATGGTGCGCGGAACCTTCGCCAATATCCGCATCAAAAACGAGATGATGGGTGGGCGCGAAGGCGGCAACACGATCCATTATTCCGAGAACGCGCCGTCCGGCGAGGAAATGTCGATCTACGACGCGGCGATGCACTATCGAAAGGACGGCGTTCCCACGATCGTCATCGGCGGCAAGGAATACGGCACCGGGTCGTCGCGCGACTGGGCCGCGAAGGGACCGAAATTGCTCGGCGTCCGCGCCGTGATCACGGAAAGCTTCGAGCGCATCCACCGCTCGAACCTGATCGGCATGGGCATCGCGCCGTTCGTGTTCGCCGGCGCCAAGACCCGGCGCGACTACGCGCTGACGGGCCGCGAACGGATCGACATTCCCGGATTGTCGGGGCGCATCCAGCCGGGCATGACGGTGACGGCGAAAATCACCTATCCCGACATGACGACCCGCGATCTGCCGCTCATCCTGCGCATCGATACGGCCGACGAAGTCGCCTATTTCGAGAACGGCGGGATATTGCCGTACGTGCTGCGGAACCTGCTGGCGGCGTAGAGTTCACACTGTCATTCCCGCGAAAGCGGTAACCCGGTGCGCGAGCGCCCGCGAGTGCAAGCGACGGGACATGCATCGATCGACCGACAGGTTCATTCGCCGCGCAGACGCACGCCGGCCGGGTCCTCGCTTTCGCGAGGACGACAATCCTGGAATGTCAGACGCGCTCACCGGTATGCCAGGCACCAGCCATCGCCGCGCAGCCAGCAATCGTCGTCGGCGACGTCGGTGTGGCGATAAAGTCGCGTGACTTCGTTCAACCGGCCTTTGGCCAATGCTGCGGCGAGCGCATGCTCCGATGCGTCGTCGCGGGCTCCCGCGCAAGGGAAAATCGCAACGGCCGAAATCCATTTGGCGTCGAATGCGTCGCCACGGCGCGCGATGCGCAACACCGCGCCCTGGTTGACCATCTCGCTCGGCTTTCTCCCGAGATCGCCGAAGGCCTTATCGGTGGTGAGCGGCAGGATGAACCGGCCGCCGTCGTTCAGGCGATCGAGCCAGGTGTCCGCCGGCCGTGTCGCGCCGGCGTTGACGTAAATGACGTCTGCCGCATCGAAATCCGCAATGGCCCCGTCGCCGTCGACGATCGTCACAGCCGGCCAGTTTGCGAAGTTCGCTTTTGCCGTCGCGGCCAGATCCGGGTCGAACTCGATTCCCGTGACGCGGCCCGCCGGCCCCACCATCTGCGCCATGATCGCGGTATAGTAGCCCGTACCCGTCCCCACATGCACGACGTGTTCGCCTGCACGCGGGAGCGCATGGTTGATGAGATGGGCATGGAGCTGAGGCTGGCCGTTATTAATGCGCCGCTCCGGCACGATGCCGACGAGATCATCCGTATAAAGATAAACCGGATCGGCGCTGGGCGTGGGCCGGTAGGCCTGGCCCCAGCGGAAGATCTGCCACGGCCCGGGCCCGAGGAAATCCTCGCGGCGAACGCTCGCGAAGGCATCCTCGATACGTTTGTCCGTCACGCCCACGGCCGCCAGTATCTGCATCGCATAGGCGCGCCGTACGATCTTCAGTTCGTCCTCGGTCATGGCGCGGTCTTTCCCTCGAGGGTCGATTGGGCTATACGTTGTGCGAATACGCACACTATTGAAGTGTGTGATATCACACACGCTTTGGTAACGCCATATGCCCGGACTGATTTATCCCGCTGTGCTCGAGCGGGGCGCGAAGAACACATTCGGCGCCTGGTTTCCGGATTTTCCGGATTGCGTGGCGGGCGGAACGTCGCCGGAGCAGGCGATCGAGAAAGCGCAGCATGTGCTGGCCCAGGCCGTCTATGAGCGCGCCGAAAAGGATCGGCCGCTTCCGGAGCCTACGGCGTTCGGGGCGATCGAACTGCCGAAGGGCTGCCACTTCGTCGCGTTCTTTGCCGTCAGCGTGGAGGCGCCGGACCCGTCGGAAAGGGTTAACGTCTATCTGCCCAAGAGCTTGATCACGCGCGCCGACAAGCGCGCCGCGGAACTCGGCATGAGCCGCTCGAGCTTTTTCGGGCTGGCGCTGAGCACCACGCTCGGCGTTTTCGGCAAGACGGGCGTCGTTGTCCCAAGCAGCCGCAGGGCCCAGGTCCTGCTCGCCGCCGCGACAAAACCGCCGGAAAAGCCCCGCAAACGGTGAACATCTCGCGGGCGCATAGCAGTCCGGCTATCATCTCAAGCCGAAGTGACTGGAGGGGGACCGGTCGCGGACCTAATCTTCCGGGCGAATGAGACATTGTCGTGCAATCCTGGCGTTGGCGGCCGTGCTGCTCGCGACGGCGCCCCACGCGTGGGCCGGCGGGAAACGTCCTGTCGTGGTCGAACTCTATACGAGTCAGGGGTGCGATTCCTGCCCGCCGGCCGACCTGTTCCTCGCCAAGCTCGCAGACCGCAAGGATCTCATCGCGCTCAGTCTGCCCGTGACCTATTGGGACATGCTGGGCTGGAAGGACACGTTTGCCAGCGAGAACAACACGCGGCGCCAGAAAGCCTATGCGCAGCTCATGGGGCATGGCGGCGTCTATACGCCACAGATGATCGTCGACGGCGCCAACGACGTCGTCGGCAGCCGCGAACCTGCGGTGGATGCGGCGATCGACGCGCGCGCGGCCGACCTGCGCGACGTACCTGTGACGCTCAGCGCGACGCCACACGAGTTCAAGGTGAATGTGGGCGCAGGCGGCGAGCGTGGCGACGATGCAACGATCTGGATGCTGGCCGTGCAGGCGAGAGCGACCGTCGCCATTCACGCCGGTGAAAACGAAGGCCGCACGATGACCTATCGCAACATCGTGCGCGACATCAGGGCGATCGGCATGTGGAAGGGTCAACCCGTTGCGCTCGATCTGCCGCGCCAGGACATGACGAGCGAACCGCACGATGCCTTTGCCGTGATCGTGCAGGAGAACGGCTTTGGCCGCATCGTCGGCGCCGCCATGTTGAGCGCGCAGTAGGCAGCTCAGGCATGGCGCTGTTCTTCGATGCGACCTGGTTCGACGCCAAGCTTCGGTCGTTGGGGCTTGGCCGCGCCCATGTCGCCCAGGCGCTCGGGATCGACGAACAGGAACTCGCACTTGTCTGGAAAGATCAGCGCGAAGTATCGGCGCGCGACGTCGCCGTTCTTGCGGCACTTCTTGGCGTGGCACCGGCCGATATCGCAACGCATGCCGGCATTTCGACGCCCGTGCCGGAGCGTGTTGCGGCAGAGTCGGATGCGGTGTCCGAGATGAATGCGCGTCTCGTGCGCATCGAACGCGAACTGGCGGACATCAAATCGATGCTGCTGGATCTACGGAGCGAGAAATAACCCCCGTTGTCATCCCGGGCGAGCCGCGCTTACGCGGCGAAGACCCGGGACCCAGCGCGCGAGCGTCTGCGAGCGCAACTGATCTGCACAGCCGCGATCACCGCAGAAGTTCACTCGGCGCGCAGACGCGCGCCGCGCTGGGTCCCCGATCTGCGCGTCGCCTTTGCGAAGCGCTACCGCTTCGCTACTTGAGCGCAAACTCGACGCTTGTCGGGGATGACAGTCAGGTTCAAACCTTTTCGTCCAGCAGCAGCCCGCTCGGGATGCCGTCGGCGCGATACGCCGCGAGCGAGTTCGACGGTCGAGAATCGGCCCCCGCAAACACCTGTCCCAACACCTGGGCGACGAAGGCTGGTCGCAATCGGGGCCCGTACCAAAGCGGCGCGAACTCATCTGTTTCAAAACGGGACACAGGCGACACACGGTGCGGTCGCGCCGGATTCGCCGACTCTGCGTCCGGCGACGCAGGATTTCTGTGCAGGGTGCTGGACGGATTGGGTTTTTCGACACGCGTCACGCGCACGCGCGGGACCGGGGCCTGCGCGCCCGACACAATCGTCAACTCGCGAGCGCTCGTCATAACGGGCTGTTAACGCAATCATCGGGCCGAGCGGTGCCGAACACGTACATCAGTCGAAAATTTCGACATTTTTAATTTCCCGCAGCGCATCATCCACGAAAGGCCGGAAAAGGCCGGGGATGGTGGGTTTTGGTGAGTGGATCGCTTCACAGGAAGCCGGTCGAGCGCATTGCCGCGCTCGCGGCCCAGGAAGACATCGAACGGCTGCGCCTGGCCGTCACGGGCGCGGGCGCCGCGGTGTTCGACTGGACAATGGGCGACGACCGCATCGCCTGGGACGGCGCCCTCGACATCCTGTCGCTGCACTCAGATCCCGATGCCCTGACATACGGCACCACACTGCGCACGTGGATGAGTCGCGGCGGTCGCGAACAGCTCGACATCATCGTGCGCGAAACCCATTTCAAGGAGCGGCTGTTCGAAGTCGAATTCGAAGCGGCATCCGCCATGGGAGCCGTGTGGTTCGACATGCGCGGCGTGCGCGTGCCCAATGAATCCGGCGACGCGGAGAGGCTGGCAGGAACGCTGCAGATCATCACCGAGAGGAAGCGCGAAGCACAGCGGCTGACCTATCTCGCAACGCGCGACGAACTCACCGGTCATCTCAACCGCACCAGCCTGCGCGGCGAACTGGCGCGGGCGATCGAAGCAGCCAAGGCCGAAGAGCGCACCTGCGGCTATCTCGTGGCTGCCATCGACCGTCTGGCGATGATCAACGAAGCCTACGGCTTCGGCGCCGCGGACGAGGTGATCGTCACGGTCGGAGAGCGCATCGCAACAAATCTGAAAGGCACCGACATCGTCGGGCGCACGGCCGGCAACAAGCTCGGCGTCATCCTGGGCGACTGCAATGCGCGCGAAATGACGCTGGTGGCGGACCGGCTGCGCGCCATGGTGCGCGGCGAAGTGATTTCGACGCGCGGCGGAACGGTGTCCGCCACGGTCAGCGTGGGCGCAGTGTGGCTGCCTTCGGGCGCCACGTCGAGCCAGGAAGCGATGCTGCGCGCCGAAGAGGCGCTCGACCGCGCGCGTGCCGCCGGCCGCGACGGATTCTCGGTCTACGCAAAATCGCCGCAACGCGAGATGGCGCGCCTCAGACTGATGTCCATCGCCGACGAGGTGGTGGCCGCCCTCAACGACCGGCGCCTGGTCTTCGCCTATCAGCCGATCGTCAGCGCCGGTACGCACCGGCCCGAGCATCATGAATGTCTTCTGCGGATGAAGAGGCATGACGGCAGCATCGTTGCGGCGGGCCAGTTCATTCCCGCGGCGGAGCAGCTCGGCATCATCCGTCTGGTCGACCGCCGCGCGCTGGAGATGACGATCGCCCAGCTGCACGCACACAACGACATTTCGCTGGCGGTCAATGTGTCGGGCACCACGGCCGGCGATCCGTCGTGGCTGCAATCCTTCATCAACTACATCTACGAGAACCGCAAAGTTGCCGGCCGGCTGATCGTCGAGTTGACGGAAACCGCGGCTCTCGAAGACTTCGAGAAGAGCACGCAATTCATCTCCAAGCTGCGCGACATGGGCTGCAAGGTCGCCATCGACGATTTCGGCGCCGGGTTCACGTCGTTCCGCAATCTGCAGATGCTGCGCGTGGACATGGTCAAGATCGACGGCGCCTATGTGAAGGGACTGACGCAATCCCCCGACAACCAGATCTTCGTGCGCACGCTGGTGGACTTGGCCAAGAACTTCGATCTGAAGACCGTGGCCGAGTGGGTCGGCTCGGCGGAAGAAGCCGAATTGCTGCTGAGTTTCGGCATCGACTATTTCCAGGGCTTCCACTTTGGCGAACCGGTACTCGAGCCGGCATGGATGAAGGATTAGCGGACGCTACCGCAGCCACAGTGCGGGAAATTTCGCCGCCAGCCATTTCGCCAGCGCCGAATTCACGTCGGCGGGTTTTTCCTGGGCCATCCAGTGACCTGAGCACACGACCGCCTCGCTGAGATCGGTGCATGTCTCGCGCATGGGATCGGCGAGCCGCGTATCGACGGTCGCGCAGATATAGTCGTATGCCGCATGCAGGAACAGCGCCGGCAGCGCGATACGCCCGTTCTGTTTGGCGTTCTTGGCATATTCGATATTGCGGGCGGCATTCATGTACCAGGAATCGGGTCCGAAAAATCCGTTGCGCTCCAGCGCGGAGACGTAACTGTACAGGTCTTCTTCGGAGAGGATCGAAGCATCGCGCGGCAGGTCCGGCGCCTTGGCGAGCGGGCCGAACCAACCCTTGTTGTTGCGCACATGTGCAGTGACGGCGGGCTTGCCCTTGCCGTCCGGGTTGCCGGCGCGGAACATCGCCTTCACGGTCGCTTTCACGTCGGCTTCGAATCCGGCGCGCGCGACCTCGAAATTCTCTTCGTAGAACAGCATGTATTCCCACTGCCCGGCGGGAAATTGCGATTCGGGATAAATCGAGCGATCGACCAGCTCGATGCGGTTCTGCGGCGCAAAGCCCTTGGAAAAATAGGGCACGCAGAGATTGACGACACCGTGACACCGCTCGGGATGATGGCTCGCCATGCTCCAGGCGACGGGGCTTCCCCAATCATGCCCGACCCAGATCGCCTTCTCGCGGCCGAGCGAGTCGAGCAGCTCCAGCATGTCCGCTACGATGTGCGCCAGCGCATAGTCCTCATGGCGCGGATGGACGCTCGAGCGGCCATAGCCGCGCATGTCGGGAGCAATGGCGCGAAACCCGAGCGCCGCAAAACAGGGCAATTGATGGCGCCAGCTGATGGAAAGTTCCGGCCAGCCATGCACGAAGATGATGGGTGTGCCGTCCTCCGGGCCGTCTGCGAGATAAAACGTCGTGTGGCGGGCGGACTTCACGGTGTGTTCGGTGGCGGGCAAGCACGGCTCCCTTGCATGCACGCGGCGATGATTGCGCAGGATCGCCATGAACGCCAGTCCGAGACCGTCTCAAACCACGCAATGCGCGTTGCGCACGTTGCAACGTTTGCTGTGCCCGCTCCGGGTTACGGTGATGGTCATGGATCGGACTCCTCCGGACGGATTTATCCCCTGGACGAAGGGCGGCAGCGCCGTCACCGCGCCATGGGAACCGATTTTCGAACGGCCACAAGACGACGCGGTTTTCATCGGCATGTTTATGCGCGACGCAACCCGCAACCGCCGGGGTCTTTTGCATGGCGGTGTCATCGCAACCCTCTGCGACATTGCCATGGGCCATTCGTGCGCGCTCGCCGTCCTGCTGCGGAATTCCGAGACGAAAGGACTTCTGACGACGCACCTTGCCGTCGATTACATCGGCAAAGCGGAGACAGGCTGGATGGAGATCCGTCCGCGCGTCCTTCATGCCGGCGCCAGTTCGGCGATCGCCGACGCAATCGTCTTCGCGAACGACGGCGTCATCGCCCGCGCGACCGCGACATTCAGGACCCAGACAGGCCGTTGATACGGGTGCTGATGTGTAAGCGGGTCCGTGGTATGTAAGAGTTGCCGTTCGAAAGAGGCGAAGCCATGCGCAGGCGCCTGCCGCCCATGGAGCAGATTGAAGCCTTCCTCGAAGCCGCGCGCGGTCCCAGCTTTCGCGCGGCCGCCGAGCGATGCGCGCTCAGTCCGGCGGCCTTCACGCGCCGCATCCAGGCGTTCTCCTCGCATGTCGGAGTTCCCCTTTTTGTGCGCGACGGAACGCGGCTCCGTCTCAGCCGCACGGGCCTCGAATGCCTGAAAGAACTCGAGCCGGCCTATCTTGCGCTGCGCCGGGCGGCCGCAGACGTCGCCAGCCGCGACCCGGCCGGCGCGCGCGTAACCGTGTCCCTGTCGCATTCGTTGGCGGTGGGCTGGCTTATTCCGCGACTCGAGGAGTTCAGCGCGGCGCATCCGGGCATTTCGGTCGAACTGGTCACCCGGCGCGACGCATCCGCGTTGAGGCGTGGAGACGCTGACATCGGCATCTGCTTCAGCGATGTCGATCTCTCCGGATTTGCGTGCGAGCGGCTCTTCGGCATCGTGGCAGCACCGGTCGCCGCGCCGTCGGTCGTTGCGCGCTGCAGCCGGTCGGCTCACCCGCTGTCGGGCCTGTCGTTGCTCTCGGTGACCTGGCCGCCGGATATCTGGAATCAGTGGAGCGAACGCACGGGACGCAACGACGCCCTCGCGACGCCCGCGCGCTTCGAAATGCTTCAGGCAATGTACGAAAGCGCTGCATGCGGACAGGGAATAGCGATCGGCGCCAGCCCGACGGTTTGGCCCTATCTTCACTCGGGGCGACTGGTACGTTTGCCCCTGCCGGCGGCACGATTGCGCGGCGGCTATCGCATCGCTTCGACGCACAGCAGAAAGCGTCCCCGCTCCATCGACACGGTCTGGCGCTGGCTCAGATCGGAGGCGCAGAAGACGCCCGATTTAAGCCCGGTCGCGGCGGCATGAGGGCTGCTATGCACTGCGCAGCGCACGCGGGCTTGTGCCCGTCCAGCGTTTGAAGGCGCGGGAGAACGCCGCGGGTTCGGAGAAACCGACCAGATAGGCCGTCTCGTTCACCGACACTTTCTTGCCGCTCAGATAGTTGAGCGCCATCTGGTGGCGGAGTTCGTCGAGCACTTTCTCGAACGTGGTGCCCTCGGCCTTGAGTTTGCGGAACAGTGTCTGGCGGCTGACACCCATTCGCCGCGCAACCGCGTCCATTCCTGCATCGCCCCGGTGAAGGACCGGCATGAGCAGGCTTTCGACGCGGCCTCGAATGGTCTTCGCGTTTTCCAGCTCCTTGAGCAGCGCTTCGGCACGCTCGCTGAGAATGCCGAAAACATAGCGCGACGGAACGGAGGTCTTGAGCGTCAGCCAGGAATCGCCGGTCATCAGCAATGCGTTCCTGTCGCTCCCGAATACGACGGGCAACTGAAAGACGGCCTCATATTCCTCCCGGTACGCCGGCGCGGCGTGCGTGACATGGACTGCCTTGACAAACTGGGTCTGGCCCGCGGCGCGCGATCTGCAGACCATGCGCGCGAATGACGATTCGGTGAGTTCGGGAAAGTCGTTGGCACCGTCACGCGTATCGATCAGCCAGACCTGGCCTTTCTCGCGCTTCAGAACAAGGCGGTCGCCGTCCGCAAGGCCATCGATATCTGCGATCAACCGGCTATATCGATTGAGTTGCGCAAGAGCATCGGCGAACGTCTCGCTCGCCTGGCCGATCAGGCCGACAATCGACAATTCGTCTATGTCGAAGGCCTGCCCGAAATGAAGCGCAAGCGCGGGATCGCCGGACAGCACCTGCCCAGCTCTCATCAGCGCGATGTATTGGACGAAGGGAACCCGGCTGTCCTGGTCCTGCAAAATCTTGGGATCGATTCCCGAACGCGCGATCAGCAGCTGCCGGTCGGCACCTTTCGACACGGCCAGATCCATCAAGGCGCGTGCGAAGCCCGCCGCAATCGACTGATCAGCCATGGTTTGCGCGCTTCCTGTTACCTGCGGTCATGCCTTTGATGCGTCGCGTCATGTTTATCCGGATGGCGCTCACCATATTGAGCATATGACACCTGTCTTGATAGTTCACATCGGCGCGGGATGCCTCGGAATCGTCTCCGGCTTCGCGGCGGTTTCCGTCGCCAAGGGCGAGCGGCTGCATCGCGCGTTCGGAACGGCCTTCGCCTTGTCCATGATGATTCTGTCGGTGCTCGCGGTCTATCTGGCCCTGTTCGTGCCCTCACTGGCCGCGATCCCTACGCCGCCCAGTGCGTCGGTCCCCGTGGCAATTCTCACCTTCTACTTTGTCGCCACAGGCTGGATGACCGTCCGGCGATCAAGCCCGGGCACCGGAGCCCCTGAGATTGCCGCATTGCTGGCGGTGCTCGGCGTGGCAGCGGCCATGCTGATTTTCGGCCTGCACTCGGCAGGCAATGCCTTCCAACGGCTGCACGGCTTTCCCGCGCGGTACTACACCTTCGCCGGCTTCGCAGCGTTTTCGGCCATGCTCGACCTGAAGGTCATCCTGCGTGGCGGAATTTCCGGCGCGGCGCGCATCGCGCGTCATCTGTGGCGCATGTGCTTTGCGTTTTTCTTCGCGACATCGTTCTTCTTTCTCGGCCAGCAGAGGATCATGCCGGCGATCCTGCACGGATGGCCGCTGCTCATTCCGGCGTTGGCGCCGTTGGTCGTGTTGATCGTCTGGCTGCTGCGCGTGCGGCTGACGAACTGGATCAGCAACGCGCCCGCAGTCGCGTAGGATCGAAGCAATTGAAAGCTGCTGTCTACCGACACTATGGACCGCCGGACGTTCTGCACATCGAGGATGTCGCAAAACCAGTTCCTGCGGATAGCGAACTGCTTGTGCGCGTGCACGCGACAACCGTATGCGCGGGCGACGTGAGGTTCAGAAAGGCCGACCCGTTCTTTCTGCGTCTGCTCAACGGCCTCGGACGCCCGAAGCGGATTCCGATCCTGGGCATGGAGTTCGCAGGCACGGTCGAGCAGACAGGCAGCAATGTTACCCGATTGAGCCCCGGAGACCGGGTGTTCGGTTCGGCCGGACTCAAATTCGGCACCTATGCCGAGTATGTCTGCGTCCCCGACAGCCCGTTGCTCGCCGCGATTCCGATCAACGTGTCCTTCGAACAGGCGGCGGCGATTCCCTTTGGCGGAATATCCGCTCTGTCATTTCTCAGACGGTCGGGTGTCGGACCGGGGCAGCGCGTGCTGATCTACGGCGCATCCGGCAGCGTCGGCACCTATGCCGTGCAATTGGCGAAACATCTCGGCGCTCGTGTCACGGGGGTGTGCAGCACGGCCAATATCGGACTGGTCGGATCGCTCGGCACCGCCGACGTCGTCGATTACACCACGACCGATTTCTCCGAATCCGGCCATATCTACGACGTCGTGTTCGATACGGTGGGCAAGGCCGGTTACCGGCGCAGCATGCGGGCGCTCAGGCGCGGCGGCGTCTTTGCATTCGCGGCGTCGGGTTTGCTGTCGCCGACACTGGGCCGGATTTGGGCATCGTTGACGGGAGCAGGCAAACTCGTGAGCGGCATTGCCAGGACCGGCGCGTCCGACCTCTCGTTCCTCATGACGCTTGTCGAACGCCGGCAGCTGAAGCCCGTGATCGACCAGCGTTATGCGCTGGACGAGATCGCCGAAGCGCATCGCTACGTGGAGGCGGGGCACAAAAAGGGTAACGTCGTCATCATCGTGAACCCGAACGATATTCCCGGCTGAGCCGGCCGATTGACTTCCCCGTTCATCGTTCCGGCGCCCTGACCGGCCAGGTCAGCGGCGCGACGCGGCGGATGACGAGGCCCCACGCCGCCATTCCGGCGACGGTGATCGCGCACGCGATGGCAAAGGCCCAGAAGAACTGTCCCGTGCGGTCGATCACCTGCCCGGTGATGACCGGCGCCACGATCCCGGCGATATTGCCGACACAGTTCTGCACGCCGATCCATTTGCCCGCCGCGCGCGGACCCGCCAGCGTCTGTCCCACGGCATAGATCGTCGCCGTTCCCGGACCGAAGAAGAGTCCCGCCGCAAACAGGCTGACCACGGCGAGCGTCGTGCCGCCGAAAGCGCAGCCCAGCATGGCGAGCGCAACGCCGCCAAGGCTCACGCACATCGCCGTTTTGCGCACGCGATTGGCGCTGGCGCCCGCCGCCATCCAGCGATCGGCGGCCCAGCCGCTCGCCGAAGCGCTCGCGGCATAGACGAGATAGATCAGCCCGCCGATCTCCGCCATCTGCGCTTCGGAGAAGCCCCGATCCTTCACCAGATAGAGCGGCAGCCACGAGATCACGAAATAGAACACGTAATTGCTGGCGAAGTGTCCTAGGCACGCGCCCCACGCATCGCGGCAAAGAATGATATCGAGAAAGGAAGGCGCATGCGTGTCGGCAATGGTATCCGCCTCGCGCGAGGCTTCACGCGTCACCCACAGCCACGGCAGCAGCCAGCACAGCGACGCGAGCCCGAACACGAGAAATACGGGCCGCCAACCCCAGCGCGCCATCAGCATGCCGCCCACGAAGGTGCCGAACGCAGGGCCGAGCGCAAGTCCCACTGCGATCATGCCGTTGGCATTGCCGAGTTTGTCCAGCGGCAGGTGCTGCGCGAGCAGTTTCGAGCTGCATGGGAACGCCGCGCTTTCGCCGAGGCCGAGCAACAGCCGCAATGCGATGAGCACCACAAATCCGCTCGCCAGACCCGTCAGCGCCGTGGCGATGGACCAGATGGCGAGACCCAGCGCCAGCGTGCGGTAGGCGTTGATGCGTTCGGCAAGCCAGCCGGCAAGAATCTGGCAGGGCGTGTAGGTCCAGAAAAACGCCGACAGCAGAAGGCCGAATTGCGTGGCCGACAGATGCAGCTCGCCCTTCATCAACGGCGCCGCAGTCGCAAGATTTCCGCGGTCGACGTAATTGATGAAGATGGAGAACGCGAGCAAGGGCACGACGCCCGCGCCGATGGTCACCAGCGGGCGCGATGCGCCTTCCGCAGCAATGGCCACTTGCCCCCCGAACGATGCCCTGTCCCGGGCGCACGCTAGCGTCCGCGCCGGGAATTCGCCAGAGCGGCAAGGTGGATGCATAAATCACGGTGTCGAGCCTATGCGCGGACCACGGTGCTGAGCAAAGTGCCGGCGGAACCCCGAGGTTCGGGTTGACAACACCGGATATTTGTATACTGTATACAGTATGCAGTCTGACGACCTCTTTGTTTCCAGGGACAACATCGCCGACTCGCTGGTGACGTCGCTCCGACAGATGATCATGGACGGCAGGCTCCAGGCCGGAGCCCGCATCAACGAAGTCCATCTGGCGCAGGCGTTGGGCGTGAGCCGCACGCCGCTGCGCGAAGCGTTGGGGCGGCTGGCACAGGAGGGCGCGCTCGCCAGCACGCCGCGCATCGGCTGGTCCGTGCGGCCGCTGACGCTGGAGGAATTCGAGGAGGTTTGCGCCATCAGGCCCTTGCTCGATCCCGAAGCGCTCAAGCTCGCGGGGCTGCCCACGCCCCAACGGCTCGAAGACCTCCGAGATCTCAATGCGAAGATCGAGCGGGCGCGCCGCGCCGAAGCCGCGATTGCGCTCGACGATGCATGGCACCTCAGGCTGATCGCCGATTGTCCCAATAAGCTGCTGATCGAACTCATCGAACAATTCATCCGGCGCACGCGGCGCTACGAACTCGCGCTGATGAGCGAGCGGGGCAACGTGCTCAACGCAAGCTTCGATCACAAAGCGATCATGGCTGCACTGAAGCGGCGCGATCTGCCGGGCGCGTGCGCGGCCCTGAAGCACAACCTTCAAAGCGGCCGCGAGCCGATCACCGCCTGGCTCAGGGAACGCGGGCACGTCAACCGGAAGGATTGAACTCATGCCTGTCTGCTTGCGCTACGCGGTCATCGCCGCATGCGCCGCGCTCGCACTGTCGGCCCGCGATGCACAGGCGCAGACTCCGGCGAAACCGGACGATGCACTCGTGGGTCTGTGGGTGAGCGAAAGCGCCTGGGATCCCGGGCCGTCCGGCGAGCTCACGCTGTCACTCGACAAACATGGCTGGCACGCCGCGCTTGGGGATATGCAGACGGAAATTCCCATCAAAGACGCGACCGTCGCATTCGAATTTCCCGGCCACCGCGGCACGTTTCGCGGCGCTCTTGAAGGAAACCCACGGAGAATTTCCGGCTTCTGGATTCAGCCTCATTCTGCGGACAATGATCCGCGAGATCCCGATGGTGCGGGCCAGACCTTCGCATCGCCGCTCGTCTTGATACCCACGGCGAACGGCGATTGGCGCGGCACGGTCGCGCCACTGCGCGACACCTTCACGCTCTATCTCAAAGTTTTCCGCGGCAGCGACGGCGCATTGACCGCCGCATTCCGCAATCCCGAAGCCAACATGCGCGGCGGCGCGGCGCAGTTCCAGTTGACCCGCGACGGACAGGCCCTCGCCTTCACGGCCGGCACCACGCATCTTCCCGCAACGATTGATGCGCAACTGAACCGCATCCATATCCGCTGGCCCATTCTCGGCAGTACGCTCACGCTCAGCCGCGCGACCGCGCAGCAGGCGTCAGGATTCTATCCGCGCGGCCCGGAGCTTGCCCACTACGTTTATCGCGAACCCGAGGATGTGCACGATGGCTGGTCGGTGGCGCGAGCCCGCGATGTGGGGATGGATGAAAACAGGCTCACGCAGCTTGTGCAGAGCATCGTCGACGTCGACCCCGCGGCGGCGCACCCCAGTCTCATTCATTCGCTGTCGATCGCGCGGGCCGGCAAGCTGGTGCTCGACGAATATTTCGAAGGCGCCACGCCTGACCGGCAACATGATCTGCGCTCGGCGGGAAAGACGTTTGCTTCGGTGATGCTGGGCGCCCTCATGCACCAGGGCCTGGCAATTTCTCCGGACACGCGACTCTTTCCGCTGGTGGCCGGCATGGGACCGTTTGCCCATCCCGATTCACGCAAGGCCGCGATCACGCTCGCCCAGCTGATGACCCACACGTCGGGCCTCGCCTGCGACGACAATGACGACGACTCGCCCGGCAACGAAGACACACTGCAATCGCAGCGCACTCAGTCAGACTGGTGGAAATACACCCTCGACCTGCCGGTGGCGCACGATCCCGGTACGCTGTACGCCTATTGCTCGGCAGGCATGAATCTGATGGGGGCGGCACTCGTCACGGCGTCGAAGACCTCCCTGCCCGAACTGTTCGACCGCGACGTCGCGCAACCACTGCAGTTTGGGCCTTATTACTGGAACATGATGCCGAACGGAGAAGGGTATCTTGGCGGCGGCGCCTTTATACGCCCGCGCGATCTGTTGAAGCTCGGCCAGGCGTATCTCGACGGCGGCGTGTGGAGCGGCCGCCGCATCGTCGATGCGTCGTGGGTTGCACAATCGACAGTGTCACGCATCGCGGTCACGCCGCAAACGACAGCATTGAGCGCAGACGATTTCAGCAACGTCTACATCCCCGGCGCTGATGGTTACGCTTGGCATCTGACTGTGCTGCATACGCCGGCGCGCGATTACCCCGCTTACGGCGCCAGTGGAAACGGCGGCCAGCTGCTGGTTGTCGTCCCGGCGGCCGACCTGGCAGTTGTCTTCACCGGGGGCAATTACGGCCAGGGCCTCATCTGGAACAAATGGCGCGATGAGCTGATCCCGAATTTCATCATTCCGGCGCGATCGGATTTACCCGCGCACTGAACGATCCGAAGCTTCGGCGCTGCGTCCGTAAGAGATCGCCATCCACCGCGATCACCTGTCATTCGTCACGTCGTGCCGCCCGGCAGTCTTTGAGCCGCAGGCCCGCAAATGAGCATTCGGTGAACGGGTGCGCATGGGCTAGGGTCGGTTCATCGATGGGGGATCAGGGCCATGAATCATCTCGCAGGCGCGCTGCGCCATGCAGCTTCACGCATGAATGTGCATGTGGCGGAGCGGCGCTCATGAACACGGACAAGAAACTCGGGCCCGTGCTGGCGATTTTTGTGGTCGCGAGCAGCATGATCGGTTCGGGCATCTTCCTCTTGCCCGCCAGTCTCGGAGCGGTCGGCTCCATTTCGATCATCGCCTGGGTGATGGCTACGGCCGGCGCCGCACTGATCGGCGGCGTCTTCGCCTGGCTCGCCGTTGCGCGACCGAAGTGCGCCGGTCTGTTCTCCTATGTGCGCGAGGCGTTCGGCCCCGGCCCTGCGTTCGTGACGGGGGCATTATACTGGGCGTCATGCCTGGTCGGCTGCGTGGCCATCGCGCTGGGAGTGACGGGTTATCTCGCCGTCTTCATTCCTGCCGTCGGCAAACCGTCGAACACCGCGCTCGTCACGATCGTCATCATCTGGCTTTTGACCGGCGCCAATCTGATCGGCCCGCGCTTCATCGCGGGCACGCAGGGCTGGTCGCTGGGCCTCGGTCTTGTGCCGGTGTTTCTGGTGGCGATCGGCGGCTGGTTCATCTTCCACGGCGCGACATTTGCCGCCTCGTGGAACGTGAGCGGCCAGACCGATCTCGGTGTTTTGCCGCGCACCACCGTGATGGTGTTCTGGGCGTTTCTGGGGCTCGAAGGCGCAAGCGTTCTGGCCGTGCGGGTGAAGAAGCCGTCGCGCGATGTCCCGATCGGCACCCTGGGCGGTCTCGCCCTGTCGGCGGTGGTCTACATGTCCGCCAGTGCGGCGATCATGGGCATCCTGCCCGCCGCAGCGCTCGCAAAGTCTACCGCGCCGTTCGCAGACGCCGTGGTGCCGATGCTGGGCGCGTTCGCGGCCGGCGCGGTTGCGCTCTGCGCCATGATCAAGGCATCGGGCACACTCGCCACGGCAGTCCTGTTGACTGTGGAGACCGCAGAGAGCGAATCCGTGATGGGACAGATCGCGAAGCACATGACGCCTGCTGCGGGCAGGGCCTCGACCGCCAACCTGCTCTTTACCGGTGTGCTCGCCAGTCTGCTCGTGATCGTCTCCGTGAGCCCGACCCTCGCGCGCCAGTTCACGATGGTGACGAACGTCTCCGTCGTCTTGTCCGTGCTGGCCTACACGGCAGGAAGCCTCGCCCTCATCCGGCTCAGCGGGTCGCTGCCGCAGAGACAGCGCATCTGGGCGCGCGTGCTCGGCGTCTGCGCCGCGGTCTTCTGCGCCTGGCTGATCAGGGCATCCGATCCCGACCTGCTCGTCTGGAGCGCCGGCGCGATCGTCCTCGCGGTGCTGGCGTATGCGATGGTGCGCATGCGGAGGAATGCGATGGCGCTGGCCAAGGCTTGATGCGAACCAGCGGCGACGCGTGGTATACGGGCCAGGAGCAAGGGGGAACACATGCCATGCGCAACTGGATCGCGGCCCTCGTCTTTACGGGCCTGCTCGGGGCGTCTGCTCATGCGGACACGATGAAGAATTGCGTGACCGCCTGGAACGCGATGTCGAGCGCCGACAAGGCGAAGACGACATACAAGGCCTTTTCATCGAACTGCCTGAAGAAAGGCGTGACCGCCATGCCTCCCGCCGGCGCGACCGGCCAGTGCAAGGACGGCACATACACGACATCCAAGGGCCGCACGGGCGCCTGCTCGGGCCACGGCGGCGTCGCGCGCTGGCTGTAGGCTGAGACGGGCATCGATGCAGCCGCGCCCTTGAACGAAAGTTCGGCCGGACCGAGCGGCGAAAATGGCTTTATGAGAGTTGCCTTGGATGTCGATTCCGAAGGGGTGCAAACAATCTGAACAACCACAAGGAGACGGGAGATGTCGCAAACGGTTGCAGATGGTCTGGTCGGCGTTCTCGAACAGGTTGGCGTCAAACAGATTTTCGGGCTGATCGGCGATTCCCTCAACCCGCTTGCCGATGCCGTCCACCGGAGCAAAATCGAATGGATCGGCGTGCGCCATGAGGAAGGTGCGGCGCTTGCGGCCGCAGGCCAGGCGAAGCTGACGGGAAACCTCGGTGTCTGCTGCGGCACCACCGGTCCCGGCAGCACGCATCTCGTGGCCGGTCTTTATGAAGCAAGCCGCGATCACGCGCCGGTACTGGCCTTGTCGGGCGACATGGCGCGCAAGTTTCAGGGCACGGATTACATCCAGACCACGGCGCCCGATCTTCTGTTTCGCGACGTCGCGCTTTATACGGCGACCGTCTCGTCACCGGCGCAGGCGCCCGCCGTCTTTCACCAGGCGATCGGCGCGGCGTATGCAAGGCGCGGTGTCGCGCACCTGACGCTGCCGCAGGACGTTATCGGGGCCAAAGCCGACGGCCATGCGTCGAGTGTCTCGACCCTGAAGCCTGCGCCGGAACGGGCCGCGAGCGACGCAGACATCCGCGATATCGCAAGTCGCATCGATCGCGTCGGCAATATCGTCATTATGTGCGGCGCTGGTTGCCACGGCGCAGCCGATGAACTGCGGGCGCTGTCGGATCGACTCAAGGCGCCGCTGATCCATTCGGTCAAGGGCAAGGACATCATGGCCTATGACGATCCGCACTGGATGGGCGGCATCGGCATGATCGGCACGAAGGCCGACTACCACGCCATCATGCGTTGCGACCTGCTCGTGATGGTGGGCACGGATTATCCCTATCCGGAATTCCTGCCGAAGAAAGGCCACGTCATCCAGATCGACGAGCGGCCGGAAGTACTCGGCCGGCGCACGCCGACGGCACTGGGCGTCGTGGGTTCCGCGCGGCCGACATTGAAGGCGCTGCTCGCGCTTGTCGCGGCCAAAAGCGATACGAGTTTCTGGGACAAGGTGACAAAAGAGCGCCACGCATGGGACGCGATGCTGGACAGGCAGGCCGATCCCGCGCGGAGCAAGGATCGCATCCATCCGCAAGCGGTGGCGCGCATGGTGGGCGACCTCGCGGCGCACGACGCCGTGTTCACGCTCGATACCGGTCTCAACACGCTGTGGTCGGCGAACTGGATCCGGCAGAGCGGCGCACAACGCATCATCGGCTCGTTCAACAACGCCGCCGTGGGCACGGCGCTGGGCCAGGCCAACGGCATCCAGGCGCTCGATCGCAAACGTCAGGTGATCGCGTTGTGCGGCGATGGCGGCTTCAACATGCTGATGTGCGAATTCCTCACCGCGGTGCATCACAAGCTGCCGGTGAAAGCGGTGATCTACAACAATTCGGCGTTCGGGCTGATCACGCTGGAAGCGGAATCGATCGGGTTGCCGGCGTTCCACGAAGGCATCGAATTTCCCAATCCGGATTTTGCCGCGTTCGCGCGCGCCTGCGGCGGACAGGGCTTCAAGGCCTCGAAACCCGACGAGTTGCATGCCGCCATTCGCGACGCGCTCGCCTGCGAAGGCCCCGCCATCGTCGATGCCGTCGTTGCGGCCGACGAACTCCCGAACCTCCCCCATTTCGACCTGGGGACGGTCGGCAACGTCGCGCTGGCGAAGGTCAGGGAGGCCATGATCGGCGTGATCGGGCCGTAGGAAATACCGGGGACGGACCGCCGCGCGCGCAACGATCGGAGATGTGTACCGCGCCGCTGCAATTGCATTAAGATGGCGCCGGGGCGGTATTCGAGTCCGGCATCGGCCGCGATTCGGACCGATACGAGCGCGAGCGGGGGCATCGATGAAGACGAGAACGGGACTTTGTGCGGCGCTCGTTGCGCTGGCAATGACGGCGAACGCGATGGCGCAATCGAGCGACTCGCCGGCGGAGCAGGATCCCGGATACGATTTCAGGCATGGCTCTGTCTATGTACGCTGCGACGGGTTTCCGGCCCATCATTCGGGCGCGGAGATCGCGGCGCGGGTTCTGCTCATCATGGCGACCGCAGGATTGGCCGGACCGGGCGAACGGGCGGACACCAGCAAGCGGCTGACCGGGGCCGACGCCGTGGCGGCCTGCGACGCAGCCATCGCGGGGGAAACCGATCCGACCCGGAAAATCCAGCTCACACTCGCCCGCGCGGTCCATCACATCGAAGCCAAGCAGTTCGACGCGGCGCTGGCGGACGCAACAAGCGCGCCGGGTCTGGCAGGCGCGGGCGCGTCGGATATCGGATTCCAGCACAGCCTCATGCTGTCGTCGCTCGAACTGCAGGCCGCCGCACTGGCACGCCTCAATCGTCCGGCCGAAGCGGAAGCGGCCGCGCTCAACATGGCGGCCGCATCGCCCTACGACCTGATCGCCCAGGAGCGCGCGACGCGCTATGTGGGCCTGACGGCGACACTGTCTCCGGCGAAGAGCGCCTATCTCGACCGTTACGCGCGCATGACGCCCATGGGCTTGTTCATGCACGCCTACGCGAGCGAATGGGCCGGCGATTATGCCGCCTCCGCTGCAGACTTCGACGCATTCCTGGATATCGAGAACGGATTTGCCACTGCGGCCACGCCGGCCGTGCCGCTTCCGGAAGTGCAGGCGAGACTTGCCGTTGCACTGGCGATGAGCGGCGATTTCAAACGAGCGGACGCGGAGGCGGCGAAGACGCAGAAGATCATCGACGACATGACGCAGAACGGCAAAGCGCTCTCCGCGCAGGCTGCGATCGGCAACGCGGGAGAACTGATCGATTTCGAGGCGATCGTCGTCGAACTGGGAAGCGGAAAGACCGCACAGGCCCGCGCCGCATTTACAGGCCGGTCGCGCTGGGTAATCGCATCGCCCGCGGCAATCGCCGATTTGACCGCGCGGCTGCGCAAAGGGGCGAAGCCGGCCGACCTGACGGGCCCGCTGCAGCACGATCCGGCGGAGATTCGCGCAAGCGCCCTCCAGACCAAACTTGCCTCGATTACCAACGCCACGGATGACGACAAGGCGCTTTATGCGGCGATCCGTCCGCCGATGACGCCGCACGACTATGCCTACTGGAACGACGACATTCGCAAGACCGCCAGTTCGCCCTTCTTTCCGCCGAAGACCGGCAAGGAAACCTACACCGGCGATCTCGTCCTCATGCGGCGGCCCAACGGAATCGCAACCGGCGATGCGCTGCTGATGCATTGCGCGCTGGTGGCGAAATCGGAAGGCAAGGCGGGCTTCGTGCTCTATCCCGTCCGCAACCGGCTCGACACCGCATTCGTCCGCTTCGGCAATCCCGGCGAGCCAGGCATTCCGGCGCGAGCCATGCTCGATGCAGCGACCGTCGCGTCGGGCCTGTCGGGCGAATTTCCAGAGCCGGCGGCCGGGAAGTAGGGCGAACCCGCTGCCGATGAATCGCGGCGACACGAGATACATGGTCCAGCGCAACTCAGCGACGCGGCTCGATCAACCACATTAAATTCGAAGTTGGAATAAGACCTGTCGGAGCGTCTGTCGCGCGAGGGCTGCGGAAATATGTATCCGGTCGCCGTAGTTCGACACTCTGTTTCGCGCGAACCATCCGCCGACATTTCGTTCCGTGTACGGATTATTTGCGCTCGCGCGCCAGTTCGGCGAGCTGGCGTCGCATCGCCTCGATCTCGCTCTTGAGTTCGGTGATGTCTTCCGACGGCTTGGCCCTCGGCTCCGCCGCTCCGTTGGCGGGATGCTTCGCGGCCGCTTCGGCTTCCGCCCGCCCGGCCTGGAGCCCGAACGGGGTGAACATCCGCATGGCGCGCTCAAACATCTGGAGGTTCTGGCGTGTCATCGCCTCCAGCGCCTGGCCGCCGCCGCCGAACGCCTCGGCCATCCGGCTGCGGATCGCCTCCTGGTTTTTCGTGAAGCTTTCCATGGACATGTCGAGATAGCCCGGCACAAAACTCTGCAGCGAATCGCCATACATGCGGATCAGCTGGCGCAAAAAGCGGATCGGCAGGAGGTTCTGGCCCTTGGCCTCTTCCTCGAAAATGATCTGGGTCAGCACCGAGCGGGTGATGTCGTCGCCGCTGCGCGCGTCGCGCACCTCGAATTCCACCCCCTCCTTCACCATCTCGCAGAGATGGTCGAGCGTCACATAGCTCGACGTCTGGGTGTTGTAGAGGCGCCGGTTGGCGTATTTCTTGATGATGACCGGGCCGTCCGCGGTGGTGTCGTTCACATCAAACCCGTTGAAGCTTCTGTTCGCTGTTGCCGCATTTTGCGGCAGTAGCACACCACTCAAGACCCGGGGATGTCCAGTGTTTTCCGCGGAGTATCTCGCAGCGCGGCACGACCAAGGCTGCTGTTTTGAGCATGATCAGGGCGGAGCCTGGAGGTTTACCTTAGCCCCCATTCGCGGCTAATTGTGCGCTCGCAACAACAACAATATCAGGAGGCTTTCCATGACAGACGTGGTCATCGTATCCGGAGCCCGAACGGCCGTGGGAAGCTTTAACGGCGCCTTCGCGAGCGTCCCCGCCCATGAGCTCGGCAAAACCGCCATCCAGGCCGCGCTGGCCCGCGCCGATGTCGCGCCGAAGGACGTGTCGGAAGTGATCCTCGGCCAGATCCTCACCGCTTCCCAGGGCCAGAATCCGGGCCGGCAGGCCTCCGTGAACGCCGGCATTCCCTTCGAGACCCCGGCCTGGCTGGTCAACCAGCTGTGCGGTTCGGGTCTCAGGGCGGTCGCACTCGGCTATCAGGCAATCCTCAACGGCGACGCCACCGTCGTCGTCGCCGGCGGCCAGGAATCCATGAGCCAGGCGCCGCACGCGGCCTATCTGCGCGCCGGACAGAAAATGGGCGCGCTCGAGTTTGCCGACACCATGCTGAAGGACGGGCTGTGGGATGCCTTTCACGGCTACCATATGGGCGTGACCGCCGAGAACGTCGCCCGCGAATGGCAGATCACCCGCGACGCGCAGGACCATTTCGCTGTCGCCTCGCAGAACAAGGCGGAAGCGGCCCGGAAATCCGGCCGCTTCAAGGATGAAATCGCGCCCGTCACCATCAAGGAACGCAAGGGCGAAAAGATCGTCGACACCGACGAATTCATCCGCGACGGCGTCACCTATGAAGGAATCTCCGGACTGAAACCCGCCTTCCAGAAGGACGGAACCGTCACCGCGGCGAACGCCTCGGGCATCAATGATGGCGCAGCCGCGCTTGTGTTGATGACCGGCAAAGACGCCCAGGCGCGCGGGTTGAAGCCGCTCGCGCGCATCGTCTCCTGGGCGCATGCCGGCGTCGATCCGGCCCTGATGGGAACAGGACCGATCCCGGCCTCGCGCGCCGCGCTCAAGAAAGCGGGCTGGAGCGCTGCCGATCTCGATCTCGTCGAAGCCAACGAAGCCTTTGCGGCCCAGGCCTGCGCCGTGAACAAGGACATGGGCTGGGATACGTCAAAAGTGAACGTGAACGGCGGCGCCATTGCCATCGGCCATCCCATCGGCGCATCGGGCGCACGCGTGCTCGTGACGCTCTTGTTCGAGATGCAGAAGCGCAACGCCAAGAAGGGCCTCGCCACGCTGTGCATCGGCGGCGGCATGGGCATCGCCATGTGCGTGGAGCGTTAGGAGGCCCTTGCGGCGTCTGCGCAAAGGGCGGCATGAATAGGCCATAACCATAAAACGGGAGAAACCGATGGCGCGCGTCGCGATCGTCACAGGTGGAACAAGAGGTATCGGTGAGGCAATATCGATCGCTCTGAAGGCGGCGGGTTACAGGGTCGCCGCGAACTATTGCGGCAATGACGAGCGCGCCAAATCGTTCACCGAGCGCACCGGTATTCCCGCCTACAAATGGGACGTGTCGAGCTTCGATGACTGCGTGGCCGGTATCGCGAAAGTCGTGGCCGATCTCGGTCCCGTCGAGATCATCGTCAACAATGCCGGCATCACGCGCGACGCGACGATGCGCAAGATGAGCCGCGCCGGCTGGGACGAGGTGATGGATACGAATCTCGGCGGCTGCTTCAACCTGTGCAAAGCCTGCTGGGACGGCATGCTGGAGCGCGGCTTCGGGCGCGTCGTCAACATCGGCTCGATCAACGGCCAGGCCGGACAATACGGCCAGGTGAACTACGCCGCCGCGAAATCCGGCATTCACGGATTCACAAAAGCTCTCGCACAGGAAGGCGCGCCGAAGGGCATCACCGTCAACGCCATCGCGCCGGGATACATCGACACCGACATGGTGGCGGCCGTACCTCCGAATGTTCTTGAAAAGATCGTCGCGAAGATCCCCGTCGGCCGTCTCGGCAAGGCCGGCGAGATTGCGCGCGGCGTATTGTTCCTCATCTCCGACGACGCCGGTTTCGTCACCGGCTCAACGCTGTCGATCAACGGCGGCCAGCATATGTATTAGGCGTGACGGCGCTGGGGGGACTTGTCGGCGACACACTCACGCTCACCCGCGGCGAGCATCTGCTGTTCCGCGACCTGAGCTTCGAGATTGCGGCCGGAGAAGTCCTGTCCGTCGAAGGGCCCAACGGTGCCGGCAAGACGTCGCTTCTGCGTCTGATCGCAGGGTTCCTCGAACAGCACGCGGGAACATTGACGCTGAAGAGCGGTGCGATTTCGATTGCCGATCCCGAAGAGCGCGCGAAGTTCGTCGGCTGGCTCGGGCATCACGATGGTCTCAAGACTCAACTCACGCCGGTCGAAAATCTCACATTCTTCGCGCGTTTCTATCGCAGCGGCGGCAAGGCCGACGCAACGCTCGACCGTCTCGGCCTGCGGCGCGTGCGCGAACTGCCGGTTCATTATCTCTCCGCCGGCCAGAAGAAACGTCTCGCCTTCGCGCGTCTGCTGTTGTGTGCGCGGCCCTTATGGCTGCTCGACGAACCGCTGTCGGCGCTCGATGCCGCAGGGCGCTCGCTCGCCGCCGAATTGATCGCGCAGCATTGCAGCAGCGGCGGACTTGTCGTCGCGGCAACGCACGATCCGATCGGCACCGTCTGCCGTCACTTGCGATTGGGTGCAGCGTGACGCCGCTTCTCGCCGTGATCGGCCGCGATGTGACGCTTGCGTCCCGCGCCGGCGGCAACGCCGTACTTGCCATCTCGTTTTTTGCCGCGACCGTGTCGTTGTTTCCGCTCGGTGTCGGCGTCAATCCCGCGTTTCTGTTTCGCATCGCCGCCGGCGTGGTGTGGGTGGCTGCGGTGCTCGCCTGTCTGTTGTCGTTGGATCGCCTGTTTCAGGCCGATTACGAAGACGGAACGCTGGACCTACTCGCGCTTGGCCCCGCGTCGCTGGAAAACCTTTCGCTCGCAAAGATCGTCGCGCACTGGCTGACGACCGGCTTGCCGCTTACGATTGTTTCACCCTTGTTGGCGCTTTTGTATCAGCTGCCTGCGGAAGGAACGGAGATGCTGGCGATTTCACTTCTGGCCGGAACGCCCGCTATCAGCGCCATCGGCGCGATCGGTGCGGGACTGACGGTGAGTGTACGGCGCGGCGGGCTGATATTGCCGCTCATCGTGCTTCCGCTCCTGAGCCCGGTTGTCATTTTCGGCGCCGGCGCTGTGCTGGCGACACTCGATCACGTCTCGAACGGCGCGCTGCCGCTGCTTGCCGCTTTCTCTCTGGGATCGCTGCTGCTGGCGCCGTTCGCGATCGCAGCCGCCTTGCGCCTGCATCTTGCGGCATGACGGAGCTTGCCGACATGACTTCGAAAGCATAGACGGGCCGCAATGTTCGAATTCGCCAATCCGAAGAGATTCATGGATGTGAGCGGCATGCTGCTGCCCTGGTTCGCGGCGGCGGCTGGCGTCTGTCTCGCGGTCGGGCTTTATCTCGGATTGTTCATTTCGCCCACCGACTATCAGCAGGGCGATACCGTGCGCATCATGTTCGTGCATGTGCCCGCGACCTGGATCGCCATGATGGCGTACGGACTGATGGCGGGCGCATCCCTGTTCGGGCTGGTGTGGCGCCATCCATTGGCGGACGTAGCAGCCAGGAGCGCCGCGCCGCTGGGCGCATTATTCACGGCACTCGCCCTGATCACGGGATCGCTCTGGGGCAAGCCCATGTGGGGTGCCTATTGGGTGTGGGATGCGCGGCTGACATCGTTCCTCATCCTGTTCTTTCTCTATCTGGGATACATCGCACTCTGGAATGCGATCGAAGACGAGGTGCGCGCCGGACGCGCTGCTGCCATCCTCGCGCTGGTCGGCGTCGTCGATGTCGTCATCGTCAAGTTTTCCGTCGACTGGTGGAATACGCTGCATCAGGGCGAGAGCATCTTCCGCGCCGGCGGACCGACGATTGCGCCGGTGTTTCTCTGGCCGCTGGGATTGATGGCGCTCGGATACACCCTCCTGTTCTTCACGCTGTGGATGGTGCGCATTCGCACGGAAATTCTCGAGCGCCGCGCACGCACGCTGCTTGCCCGCGGGGCCGGCCGATGAGTCACTTCTTCGCGATGGGCGGTTACGCTGCTTACGTCTGGCCTGCCTATGGCGCCAGTTTTGTGGGAATCGCAGCAGCCGTCGTTCTCACTCTGCGCGCCTACGCGCGCGCGAAGGCATACCTTGAAAGCATCGAGGCCGACATCGAACGGGAGCCGGTAGCGTGATGATGACGCGCGCGCTCTACATTCTGCCGATCGTGGCGCTCGCCGTGCTCGGGTATGTTTTCATGCGCAGCCTGAACAGCCCGCCACCCGATCAGTTGCCGTCGGTTCTGATCGATAAACCGGCGCCGGCCGTTTCATTGCCGCCGCTCGATGCACAGACAAAAGGTTTTACGTCCGCCGATCTGAAATCCGGCCATGTCACCGTGGTCAATCTTTTTGCGTCCTGGTGCGTGCCATGCCACGCCGAAGCGCCTGGTTTGCAGGAGATCGCGCGTCAGCAGGGTGTCGCGCTGTACGGCATCGTCTACAAGGACACGCCGGACAAGGCGCGCGCCTTTCTCGGCGATGTCGGCAATCCTTTTGCGCGCATCGATATCGATGCCGACGGCCATGCCGGGATCGACTGGGGCATCACGGGTGTGCCGGAAACGTTCGTCATCGACGGCAAGGGCATCGTGCGGCTGCGTTATGCCGGGCCCGCGATCGGCGATGCGCTGAACAACATCATCCTCCCGGCCATCGCACAGGCCAGGGCGTCTAACTGACGTTGAGGGTTTCCTAACCATAAGCTGCGACCCTGCTCCGCTATCGGAGAATCCGGACCTTGCAGATCAGCGGCGCCAATCTTCTCGTTGCGGGACAACAGACAATTCGATCCGCGCAACAGGCTCCGCCGCCCGCGACTTCGCAAAACACCGCCGATACCGAATTCGCACCGATCGATTTCAAGCCGGCGCCCCAGCGTCCGGCGGCGAATGCGTCGACGGTCGCATCTTCAAGCCCGGCGTCGAATTCAGGCACGCCGCAAAGACTTCAGCGGCCCGGTTCGCAGCTCGACATCACCGTCTAGCGAACCTCCCCAAAGAAAAAGCGGCTGCCAGACGGGGCAGCCGCTCTTAGGGGGGCCACGGTCCCGACATGGGGGATAGGACCGCTTGACCAGCACAATGAACCTCGGTGCCGCAGCGGACAATCGCAAGCCCGCTATATGCCGAAGAATTGATTGCCGGCATGCGCACGATTCGATGACAACTTCCCTCAACGGCCTTCAGGCGATCGCCTTGTAGAAGATTGTCGTATCGCAGAAGCGGCCGTCCGGCCATTTTGCGTAGCGCGGGATGATCCCGCACCTTTGCCATCCGAGCGCGTCGTACAGCTGCTCCGCGGCGCCGCCCGTTGCCGTGTCCAGAGTCAGCAGCGACAAACCATTTTCGACGGCCTCTGTCTCGACATGGCGCATCAGTGCGCGCGCGAGGCCCAGCCTGCGAAACGTTCGATGCACCAGCAGTTTACGGATATCGCCGCGGTGTCTCTGATTGCACGGGCCGTCCAGCCACAGCTGCACTGTTCCCCAGATCCTGGAGTCCACAGACGCGACGAACAGGCGAAGCCGCTTCTCCGTGAGCGCAACGACGACGCCATCCCAGAAGGAATGCGAGTGCGATTTGTCAAACGGCCACATGAACGAAACCGATGCACCGCCGTCGACACAATCGTGCAGGATATCGGCGAGCATATCGATGTTTCGGCGCGCGCCCGGCGCATCGAGTTCGCTGACCGCGATGACTTCGCTCATTGCCGCACCAGGGCCACGAGATAGCGGCACGTCTTGTCGCCGGGATTGTGGAATTCGCTGTCGGCGGGCGGGCCGAATTCGAGTCTGTCGCCGGGTTCGAGCGACGAGAGCTTTGCACCTTCGCGGATGTCGAGGCGCCCGCTCAGCAGCCACACGACCTGCCGGATGAACGCATAAGATGACGCCGGAAGCGCCACGCGCGATCCGGCTGGAAGATTGACTTCGACAAGTTCGAGCGGATTCAGCGCGCTCTGAAAGACCTGCCGGCGAACATAGCCCGTCGCCGGATCCTGCCAGCGCGGCTGATCGCGTTTGCGCAGGAGCGAGGCCGGCGGTGGGCTCGTTGGCTCCAGCAAGCCGGCGAGCGTGAGTCCGAACGCGGTCGCAATGCGCGACAGGAGCGTGGCCGTAGGACTCACTTCCTCGCGCTGGATTTTGCTCAACATCGCTTTGGAGACGCCGGAGCGTTCGGCAAGCTCGGCGAGAGACCAGCCGCGATGCTCGCGCTCCGCTGCGATACGCGCCGCAATCTGTCCGGAGGGTTCGTCCACGATAATTGACATTTCGTCTCTTATCGGATACCGTCATCGACGCGTCAAGGGGATGCACACGCGACGTGGGCAGTTCGAAGCGGGAAGACGTCATCATTCGCGACAGCCGCGACGCGGATGTTGATTCCATCGCCCGCATTTACGGCTATTGGGTCACCAACGGCTTCGGGACCTTCGAATACGATCCTCCCTCGGTCGCGGAGATCGCGCAGCGTCGCGACGTCATTCTCACCGGCAAATTCCCCTATCTTGTTGCCGAACAGAACGGCGCGGTGCTGGGATATGCTTATGCCAGCCCCTACCGTCCGCGGCGTGGCTATCGCTATTCGTGCGAGAACTCCGTGTACGTGGCGCCGGAGACGGCGCGCAGAGGGATCGGCCGCGCGCTGCTGTCACCCGTGATCGAACGCTGCGAGGCGCAGGGATTTCGTTTGATGATCGCAGTGATCGGCGACAGCGGCAATGCGTCGTCCATAGGATTGCATGGAGCGCTCGGTTTTGTGCATGCCGGCGTGCTGCCAGCGGTGGGATGGAAACACGGCCGCTGGGTCGACACGGTGTTCATGACCCGCACGCTTGGCGAGGGAAGCACAACGCCGCCGAACGTGTGATCCAGAAAAAGTCGCGCAGTGACGCGGAGAAGAGATTCACCACAAAGGGCACAAAGTGCATGAAGAAATTGTTTCGGCGCGAAGCGCCAGCTTTTCTCTTTGTGACCTTCGTGTTCTTCGTGGTAGATTTTTCTTGCGCGCATTCGCGCGCTGAACCGCAAGAAGGACGCTTAAACGCTGATCTCGCCGCGGAGGTAGAGCGCGCACGGTCCCGACAGCACCGTGCGGTCGCCGTCGTTCGTGCACACAAGCGTTCCGCCGCGCGGGCTGACCTGCCGTGCTTTCATCGTCTTTATGTTCAATCGCGCTGACCAGAATGGCGTCAGCGCGCAATGCGCCGAGCCCGTCACAGGGTCTTCCGGCACGCCCTTGTCCGGCGCGAAGAAGCGCGAAATGAAATCGTAGCCCTCGTCGCCCTTTGCCGTCGCGATGAAGCCCCAGGAATTCACGGAGCGCAAAACGCGCGCGATGTCGCCGCAATCCTTGATGCTGCGGATCTGTTTCGGATCGTCCCACAGACCGAGCACGTACCGGCCTTTGAAAACCTCCGCGGGCGGCGCAATTCCCAACGCGGCTCCGACGGCGGCTGCAAACCCGTCGGGACCCTCGAATGGCGCGACAGCATCCGACGGCAGTGACATCACATGGCGGCCGTCGCGGCCCCGTTCGACAGTCAGTATCCCCGACCGAGTCGAGAAATCGATGCGTTTCAATTCGCGATCGAGCTCTTCGAAAAGCAGCCACGCGCTCGCAAGCGTCGCATGACCGCAGAGATCGACTTCGGCTTCCGGCGTGAACCAGCGCAGCGCGTATTTGCCGTCTCCTTCGCGCACAAGAAATGCCGTCTCGGCGAGATTGTTCTCGTTGGCGATGCGCTGCATCAGTTTGTCGTCGAGCCACGACGCCAGCGGCACGATGGCCGCCGGATTGCCTTCAAGCGGCTTCTCGGCAAATGAATCGACTTGCCAGAGCTTGAGTTGCATCGCTGCCTCGCATCGTGCGTGTCGATGCGACTCATATCGCGTGTGTGCGGGCTTCATGAATGGTCGCGTGCGCATACCAGCCCGCGCAGTGCTGCATGGAGCACTCTCTGGAAAATGACGCACGCGGACAGCGGGAGGCGCGGAGGATGCGCCATGCCAATAAATCTCGGCGAATGCATTAAATGTTGAAACCGTACCGGCATGCGCCGCGTGCCGATTGACGACCGCGCATCTCCGAAATCGCCTCCGAGATTGCGCCGCAGGAAAAAATCTCCGCGTCTCCCTCTCTCCGCGTGATTTTTTTGATGCGCCTCTACCCCGCCGGCTGCAGCGTATGCCGGCGCTTTTCGACCAGCGCGCGCTGCATCTGATGCTGCAGCTTCTCGAAGGCGCGCACTTCTATCTGGCGCACGCGCTCGCGGCTGACGCCGTATTTCTGCGACAACTCCTCGAGCGTCACGGGGTCGTCGCGCAGGCGGCGCGCTTCGATGATGTCGCGTTCGCGCTCCGTCAATTCTCCCAGCGCCGTCGAGAGAAGCTCGTGGCGTTCGCCCATCTCTTCGGCTTCCGCCAGGCGAGTTTCCTGATCGATGGTGTCGTCGGCCAGCCAGTCCTGCCATTCGGATTCCGAATCCGAACGCAGCGGCGCGTTGAGCGACGAATCCGGTGCCGAGAGGCGCCGGTTCATGTTCACCACTTCCTCTTCGGGGACGGCGAGCTTGGTTGCGATTTCGGTGACCTGTTCGGGCCTGAGATCGCCTTCCTCCAGCGCGTTGATCTTGCTCTTCGCCTTGCGCAGATTGAAGAACAGCTTCTTCTGCGCCGCGGTGGTGCCCATCTTCACGAGGCTCCACGAGCGCAGGATGTATTCCTGGATCGCGGCCCGGATCCACCACATGGCGTAGGTCGCGAGACGGAAGCCGCGTTCCGGTTCGAAGCGCTTGACGGCCTGCATCAGGCCGACATTGCCCTCCGCGACGATTTCGGACACCGGCAGGCCGTAACCGCGGTAGCCCATGGCGATCTTGGCGACCAGCCGCAAATGGCTGGTCACGAGTTTCCGGGCTGCTTCCGGTTCCTCATGTTCGCGCCATCGCTTGGCCAGCATGTACTCCTCTTCCGGCGTCAGAAGCGGGAACTTCCGAATTTCCGAAAGGTAGCGTGATAATCCGCCTTCGCCCTGAAGCGCCGGCACTCCGCGACTGCTCATATGTCTGGCCCCACTGGCCGAATTCAGACGCCGACAAAGGTTCCGGTTGCCCCGCGTCTCTCCTGAGAAAAACGCAGAATGTCCGCTCTCGGACGAACCCTAATAGGCGAATATGGCCGAATTGGGTATTTAGGATTCAGTAATACATTTGCAAGGGCGGAAAACCGCCAAATGATGGCAGAAATGGTCAACTCGACCCGGACAGCGCCCTTAAGTCCTCAACCAGCCGTGTGAAATCTGCCGGCCACTTCGACTCGAAACGCATCGGCTTGTGCAGCGACGGATGGTAAAATCCCAGAAGCCAGGCATGCAGCGCCTGGCGTGGAAAATTTGCGGCAGACGAAAAGGCCTTCGTTTCCACGTCGGTTTTCGCCCGTGGCGGCTGGCGTGCGCGGCCATAGGTCGGATCGCCGATGAGGGGATGGCCCAGATGGGTCAGATGGACCCGGATCTGGTGCGTGCGGCCCGTCTCCAGACGGCACTCGAGAAGGCTGGCGAACGGGCGCTCCCGATCGCCGAACCGTTCGACCACGTGATAGCGCGTACGCGCCGGCTTGCCGCGGCCGCGCAGCACGGCCATGCGCTTGCGATCGAACGGATTGCGGCCGATGTCGCCTTCGATCACCCCGTCCCCGATGCGCGGGCTGCCCCACACGATCGCATTGTAGGCGCGTTCGATCGTGTGTGCGGCGAACTGTTTGCCGAGACTGCGCATGGCGCGCTCGTTCTTCGCAGCGACCAGCAGACCGCTCGTGTCCTTGTCGAGACGATGCACGATGCCCGGACGCACCACCCCGCCCACGCCCTGCAGCGACGCGCCGCAATGCGCGATCAGTGCATTGACCAGGGTGCCATCCGGATTGCCGGCGGCCGGATGGACGACGAGACCCGACGGTTTGTCGATGACGATGAGATCCTGGTCCTCGTAGACGACGGTTAAGGGAATGTCCTGCCCCTGCGGTTGTGCCGGCAGCGGCGGCGGGATTCTCACGTCGTAGATTTCACCCGGTTTGACCCTTGTGCTGGCGTCACCTATCGTCGCGGCCCCACGACACACCGCGCCTGTTTCGATCAGCGATTTCAGCCGCGAGCGGCTCACATCCGGCAGCGCCGCAGCCAGAAACCGGTCGAGACGAAAGCCGGTCTGATCGGCGATCACGGTTGCGGACCGGATTTGTCCGTCCACGGAGTGACTGTCATTGACTGAGTTTTCGGATTCCGCCACGGCGCCCCAGATTGATATCAAACAAACGACAACCTACCGCGCGATGCTGGCTGTCGTCATCACATTAGGCGTGCTGATCATCGTCGCGCTCGGCGCACTGGCCGGCGGCATCTTCCTGCATCTGGGCCACCGTGTACCAGCATCCGCTGCTCTGTCCTATCAACCGCCTCCGGGCGCCAGACTGATCGCCATGGAAACTGCCGGTGACAGGCTGATCCTGCGCCTGCGCGAGGGCGAGTCGGAAGAGGTGGACATCGTGGACACCAATGACGGCACGCTTGTCGCCCGCTTCAAGTTCGCGCCGCCCGGACCATGATCGAGCAGGTCGAGCTCGCAGCGACATTGCGGAATCGCCTTGCCGACGAGGCACTGGCGGCATTTCCCCGCGAGTGCTGCGGCCTGATTGAAGGCGCCCGAGACGGAAACAAACTGCGCGTCGCGCAAATTCATTCGACAACAAATATCGCCGTGGAGCCCGATCGCTTCGAGATCGATCCGGCGGACCACATACGCCTGCTGAAGAGCTTGCGGGGAACCGGACGCGACATCATCGGCTGCTATCACTCGCACCCGAATGGCCGCGCCGAACCCTCGGCACGCGATCGGGACTACGCTTTGGGTGACGATTTCCTCTGGCTCATCATCGCCCTGGAGAGCGCCGAAGGAAAAGCAGAGATCGGCGCATTCGAATTGCGGGCCGACGGCCACCGGCGGATCGCGCTGGTCGCTGCCGCTGCTTGATCGCGGGCGCGGCCGCCCGGTATAAGACCCGCCCGCCTCGATGCTCCCATCGTCTAGCGGTCAGGACGCGGCCCTCTCAAGGCTGAAACCGGGGTTCGATTCCCCGTGGGAGCGCCAACCCTTGACGGGCGGACGCTGACTGAAGGGGACTGTTTCCTTCAGGCGCTGTTCGCGATCAGCGGATAACAGGGGTCATAACAGGGGCAAAATACAGCGGAAAAATCGGCTGCGGCGCTGTATCGCCGATTTGTCTTTACAATCAGGCGTTTGGAAAACCCGCGCTCCGAAATAACAGCCGCGGATCAGCGGCAGAACAGCGGCGCGCGGATGTAAGACCCTGGGAATGCCTGACGTTTCGCGAGTGCTCGCAGCGCGACGCGTTTCGCGCCGGCGTGTTGTCGATTCACACTGTCAAAGAACGTCGCAGAAATCTGCGAACCCGATTCCAGCACAGCGGTCCGCGCGCTTCAAATTAAACCTTCCGTGTACGAATTATGACGTCAGGGAGAGAGCCCACGGTGGACGTCGGGGCTAAGGCCGCCTGCGCGGCGGGACGACGTCCTTGAAGACCTCGAAGCCTTTCCACGCAGGTTCGACCGGGTCGCATCCCTCGCGCGGCACATAGATGGAGTCCTCGACCACCGCGAGTTGGGGAATGTAACGCGGACAGTTGGGGAAGATATGTTCGGCCGTCACGCGCACCAGCGCCTGCGCGCCCGGCAGTTCCGCCATCGCGGGAGCGTCGAACGACAGCGCCGCGCGGCCGTTGACGCGCAGGCGGCCGCGCTTTTCGCCGACGCGCATGAAGAGGAGGCCGACATGGGCGTTGACCCCGAGATTGCCGAGACTTTTGAACATGCCGTTGCCGTCGTAATCGGGGAATACCAGCTGATCGGGCGCCACGATCTTCACGAATCCCGGCGCGCCTCCCTTGAACGAACAATCCGGGCGGCCTTCCGCATCGGCGGTTGCAAGAAAGAAGAATGACACGCTTTCGATGAACGTCTTGTCGTCATCCGTGAATCGGGTGCGATGGGTTTTTTCGACAAGGCGGTCGGCCAGTGCGCGGCTCCCGAAACGATCCTGCAGCGCACGATTTCCCGAATGGTACATGGCCAAAACCCCCGAGGGTCTGCCAAATCTACTACCGATGCCACGCGGGATCGAATCGATTCTGGCGTCAAACGAACACTTCCCGTGACGTTCGGGGTCAGTGACGTTCTGGGTCATGATGTTCGGGGTCAGAGTGGAAACTGGCTGGTCGCCGCTTCCGTTACGTACCATCGGCAGCCAATATGCAGCGAGTTTCCACTCTGACCCCGATCCTCTCCGATCCTCTCTGTCTCAGTCCTCCTCCGGAGAACTGGGAGTAACTGTCCCTCCAAGTTCTGCTGGCCATCAGTCCTCCTCCGGAGAACTGATGGCCATTTATCCTGTCTCACTTTCGGGGGAGCACTCCCGTTCCCCGTCACCGCTTTACCCGCGCAGCGCGTCTGATGTCGGTCCTGGCGAAATCGTCACCTTTGAACAGGAGCGACATGCCCCGATTTTTCGCGACCGCGTAGGCGAAGCAATCGCCCATATTGAGGCGTGCAGGATGATCGCGGCCCGTGCCGTATTTCGAAAACGCCGCGATCGCTGCAGCCCCGTCACCAGACGCGATGTCGGTGCACTCGATTCCCGCAATCGCCAGAAAATCATTCACATCGCGGGCCGCCTGCTCGACGCCGGTGGTCCGGATCCGGAGAAGCCCCAGCGTCGCCTCGAAAACCGCGATGGGCGACGTGATCCGCCGGTCTGCTTTTTCGAGGATATCGGAGAATTCGTCGGCTTCAGGTTCGCGGGCCAGAATTGCGATGATAGCCGAGGCGTCGACAAACATCAGTCGTCGCCATTCAACGCGTCGAAGTAAGCCTTGTCCGCTTTCAGCCCGGTCGCCGGGCGCGCGAGCACGCGATCCTGGAGCGGACGGAGGCGCTCCCGCAAAGGTATGGCTTCGTCCAGTCGCTTAAGCTCGTTTTCAAGCGCGAGTTTCACGGCCTCGGTTTTGTTGACGCGTTTGCGCGCAGCAAGCCTTTCCGCCAGCCGGTTTACGTCTTCGTTCCTGATATTCAATGCCATGTCGCCACCGTGTGTAGACGAATTGATATCGCTGTCTACACACAAAGACACGCCGGCACGCACACGACAAAACGCGTTCGCCGGCGGCCAATCGACGGGATACACCCCGCTCCATCCATTCTGCTCACAAATAGTTTCCGGTCAAGAATTGCAATCGATCTTCCGTGCGCAGACTTTGCCCGCGCAGACGGCAAGCCAAGAGGTGCCCCATGGGTGGAATCGGAGGCGGCGTTGCGTCGCTGTTCAAGGACGCGTCCGTCCTCGGCCACACGATCAAACCGGGCACCACTGCGCGCATCCTGCGTTTTGCGAAACCGTTCGCCGGCATGCTCGGACTTTTCCTGATCGTGGTGTGCGCCGCTGCGGTTACGGGCGTGATCCCGCCGCTGCTCTACCGCGATCTCGTCAACAACGGCATCCTGAAGGCCAACGCGGCGCTGGTGATCGAACTGGCGCTGCTGGCGGCGGTCGTCCTGCTGGCCGATGCCGGGCTGGGCGTGGCGCAATCCTGGCTCGCCGCCGCGATCGGCAACCGCATCGTGCTCTCCGTTCGCACGGCGCTGTTCGACCATATCCAGCGCATGCCGCTCGCCTTCTTCATCCGGGTTCAGACGGGCGCACTGGTCAGCCGGCTCGACCGCGACGTGGCCGGCGCGCAGAGCGCGTTCACGGACGTGCTGTCGTCGGTCGTCGGCAACATCATCTCCGTCGCCCTTGTGCTGGCGGCGATGTCGGTGCTGTCGTGGCGGATCACGCTGATTTCGCTGGTGCTGGCGCCCGTGTTCGTGCTGCCCGCCCGCCGCCTCGGCCGCAGGCTCCAGGCGCTGGCGCGCGAAGGGATGACCCTCAACGCCCGCATGAGCAGCACGATGTTCGAGCGCTTCAACGTGGCCGGCGCGCAATTGTCGAAACTCTACGGACGCCCCGAGGAGGAAACCGCGCGATTCCGCAGGCGCGCCGCGCTCGTCGCCGACAACGACGTGCAGCGCACGCAGGTGCTCAGGTATTTCGTGACGTCGATGACATTGCTGGGCGCGCTCGCAACAGCCGCCGCCTATGGCTGGGGCGGCGTGCTGACGATCCGCCATGCCATCGATCTGGGCACGCTCGTGGCGCTGGTTTCCTATCTCGGCCGGCTCTACGGGCCGCTCACGGGCCTCTCCAACGTGCAGGTCACGGTGATGACGGCGCTGGTTTCGTTCGAGCGCGTGTTCGAGGTTCTCGATCTCAAGCCGATGATCGTCGAAAAACCGGACGCGAAGCCCTTGCCTTCCGGACCCGCGCGAATCGAATTTTCCCATGTCTCCTTCCGCTATCCGACGGCGGACGAAGTTTCGCTGGCATCGCTCGAATCCATCGCGGTCGCGGAAAGAAACCGGCAGGAACCGACCGTGCTGCGCGACATCGACTTCGCGATTCAACCCGGCACGCTGACCGCACTGGTGGGACCCTCCGGCGCCGGCAAAACGACCATCACCCAACTCGTGCCGCGGCTTTACGACGTGCGGGACGGCGCGGTCGCGATCAACGGCATGGACGTGCGCGATGCAACGCTCGCATCGCTGCACGCACGCATCGGAATCGTGGCGCAGGACACCCACCTGTTCAACGACACGATTCGCGCCAACCTGCTGTTCGCTAGGCCCGATGCGAACGAAGCCGAACTTGAGAGCGCGCTCCGTGCCGCGCAAATCTGGCCGCTGATATCAAGCCTTCCCGAGACGCTCGAGACGCTGGTGGGCGAGCGCGGCTATCGCTTTTCGGGTGGCGAGAAGCAGCGCCTGTCGATCGCGCGGCTGCTTCTGAAGGCGCCCGGCATCGTGATCCTGGACGAGGCCACCGCGCATCTGGATTCGGAATCGGAAGCCGCCATCCAGCAAGCGTTCGAAATCGCGCTGGCGGGACGCACCTCCATCGTCATCGCGCATCGCCTGTCCACCATCCTGAAGGCCGACCAGATTCTGGTGATCGAGGAGGGCCGCATCGCCGAACGCGGCACGCACACCGACCTTCTGGCGCGCAACGGATTGTATGCCGACCTCTATCGCCGCCAGTTCCGCGATGGGCCACCGGATCGAAGGTGAAGCGACCGCCGTTGGGCTGACCGCGCTGGAACATCGGGCAGCTTTGGGGAAAATCGTCAGCCCCACCTTCTGCTAAGCCCTTGAATTGCCTTAAGTGCGATGCGCCCCGTGGGGGCGCCAACGCCTCAGCCGGATCGTTTTAGAACTTGCGCCTCGCCATTTTTTCCTGACGTTGGCGCCACCTACACGGTCTCCGCCAACGACGCTGAACCAGGCAACGCATGACACTCTGGCCCTCGCTTCTGCTGATCGCGATTGTCGCCGCGCTGCTTGTCGCTGCGCGCTTCAGAAGTAACCACGCGCCCAATCATCCCTGGAAAGCCGCGGCAAAGGGCCCGCTCCCGGACGCGGTTGCAGCGCTGCCGGCCCCTCCCGACTCGGAGGACGCCATTCCGCCGCCGACGGCAGGTGCTGCCGAAACCTTCAACCAGCGCCTGCATCGCCTGGGACAGAAGATCGAGGAATTCATCAATAGCTCCGCGCACCCACGCGAAATGAGCAGTTGTCCGGAATTCAATGAAGCCGTCGCGCTGTTCAGCGAACCCGGCATCGCACTGGATGTCGTCGTGCAATACGCGATCGGCACCAACGTCAACCTCGCCTGTGCGGCCTTCGCGGCCCTGCCCGAACATCCCGAACGCGACAAGCCGCTGGCGACGATTCTGTCGCGCCTGAGCAACATGTGGCCGTATCCGCAGCATTTTGCGCTGCTATATCTCGAAACTGTTTCCACGCCTCCTGCGGTGGGCGCTCCGCTTGCCTGCGCGCAGCAATGGTGGGCCCGCAATCCGATCCTGCCCCTGCTGTACGCGGAGTATTTCGATCGCCGGGCGGTTGCCGGCGATGTTCCCGGCTTCGGCGGCGCTCTCGACACTGCAGCAGACGCATCTCTCGAGCACATCGAGCCTTTCCTGAAATGCGTCATGCACCCGACGTCGGACAGGTTGCTTGACATTCTGACGCGCTGGCGTGAAACGCGGCTTGACCGCCGATTTCTGGAATCGTTCGGACGTTTCTGGACGATGGACGATACCGAAGAGCTTCTCGTCGAACCCCAGGCGTGGCAGGAGGATCTTTCGCTCGCCGCCGATGCCGTGCTGCACAGCCCGCCACACTCGGTTCTGGTGAGCGGGCTGCCCCGCATCGGCAAGACATCGTTCCTCAAACTGCTCTGGATGCGGATTGCCGCGCAGGGCTGGTCGGTGTTTGAAGCGAGCGGCGCGGAACTGATGGCCGGCCAGATCTATATCGGGCAGCTGGAAGAGCGCATCCGTCAGCTTGCGACGCAACTCGATTCACGCAAGCGCGTCGCCTGGTATGTCAGCGACCTTCTTCAGATCGCGCAAAGCGGGACGCACAAGGGGCAGTCCGCCAGCATCTTCGACCAGATATTGCCCGCCATCGCCGCAGGCCGCCTGGTGATCTTCGCCGAGGCCAGTCCGGCGGGGGTGAGCCGGCTGCTTCAGATGCGGCCATCGGTCAGAAGCCTGATCGAAGTCTACCGGCGCGAGCCGATGAACGAACCCGAAGCGGCACGGCTCGCGGGGGCGGTGGCGGCACGCATGCAGGACGTATCCGGTCTCGCCATCGGCTCTGCTGCGGTCGATGCAGTTCTGCATCTGTCTCAACACTATCTGGGCGCCAATCCGTTTCCGGGAAGTGCGCTCGACCTGCTCAAGGTCTCGGCAAATCGCGCACTGGCCGGCGGCGAAACGCAACTCGCCCCAGACGGCGTACTGGCAACGCTCTCCCAGCTGACCGGCCTCCCGCGCTCCATCCTGGACGACAGCGAGCGCATCAATCTGACCGACGTCCGCGAGTTTTTCACGCAACGCGTGGTGGGGCAGGATGAGGCGGTATCGGCGGTCGTCGACCGCATCGCGATGCTGAAGGCGGGATTGACCGATTCCTCCCGGCCGATCGGTGTATTCCTGTTTGCCGGACCGACCGGCACCGGCAAGACGGAACTGGCCAAGACTCTGGCCGAGTTCCTGTTCGGAGCCGCCGAACGAATGATCCGGCTCGACATGAGCGAGTTTCAGAACTCGGACTCGACGAGCAAGATACTCGGCGAGCGCGGCTATGCCGACTATTCCGACTCGCTGATCGAACGGGTCCGCAAACAGCCGTTCTGCGTTATCCTGCTCGACGAATTCGAAAAGGCCCATGCCAACGTCTGGGACTTGTTCCTGCAGATGTTCGACGACGGCCGATTGACAGACGCCAACGGGCGAACGGCGGATTTCCGCCACAGTATCGTCGTGCTCACTTCGAATCTGGGTGCGACATCGCATGTGAGCATGGGTCTCGGCTTTCTTCCTGACGGCAGCGCCTATTCTGAGGGTCAGGTGATGCGAGCGGTCGGAAAGGCATTCCGGCCCGAGTTCGTAAACCGCATCGACAAAATTATCGTCTTCAAACCGCTGTCGCGCGGCTTTATGCGCGACATACTTCGCAAGGAACTGAACCGCATTCTGGATCGCCGCGGTCTGCGCAACCGCGACTGGGCCGTGGAATGGGAACCCTCGGCAATCGAATTCCTGCTCGACAAGGGGTTCTCGCCCGATATGGGCGCGCGGCCTCTCAAGCGGGCGATCGACCACCACCTTCTGGCGCCGCTCGCGTCGACGCTTGCAGAACACCGATTTCCGGAAGGCGATCAATTTCTTTTCGTTCGCAGCAACGGCAGCGCCATCGAGGTGGAGTTCGTCGACCCCGACACGGAAGACGGCGATACCGCAGAGCCCGGCGAAGACACCAAACTGCCCGCGTCGTTACCCGGCATGATTCTCAATCCGCTGGGCGACCGCCGCGAGCGTGAAAGCCTCGCTGCATCCGGCGCGGCGATCGTCGCACGGTTGTCGTCGGATGAGTGGCATACGCTCAAAGAGCAATTGCAGGGCCGCTTCGCTGATCCGCATCTGTGGACACAGCCGGACAGGCACACGCTGTTCACCCGTTTCAGCCTGATGGATCGGGTCGAGGAAGCGGCGAGGACGGTGGAGCGGTTGCAGCATCGTCTCGACACGGGACACGAGCGCGACGGACACGCGTCCCGTGCCATCGTGTCTCGCCTCGCACTTCAGCTGTTCCTCGTGGAGCAGGGCATAACCGACGTGCTGGAGGACGCCCCGGTCGATGCGCTTCTCATGGTCGAGCCCGTATTCGAGGCGGAATCCCAGCAGCGCCGCCGCATCTGGTGCGACAGATTGCTGAAAATGTATCGCTCCTGGTCGGATCACCGCCACATGCAGTTGGAAAGACTCGCGCCGCCATCCGGTCGCGGCCCCGATATCCTCCAGGTGTCGGGATTCGGCGCATTTCGCACGCTGACGAACGAAGCAGGGCTTCATGTTCTCGAAGATGAAAGCGAGCGCCTGGTCGCCCGGGTCTCCGTCGTGGCGGGGCCTGTAGAGGAGCCCGCGCCGGAGTCCGCGTATCACGTGTTTGCGCAACGGCTGTCTCAGGCTGTGCAGCCGGGCGGAATTGTCCGCCGGTACTGCGAAACGCCGGCCCCGCTGGTGCGCGACCTCCGGGCCGGGTGGCGCTCCGGGCGTCCCGACGCGGTGCTCGGAGGCGACTTCGACCTGATCGGCAGGCAGCGATAACGCGGCAAACCCGGTCTCGGTCAGTCGCCGAAAATCCCTCCTTCCTCGCTCGCCTTGTTCGGCCCGATTGTTACGGCTATGTCTCGCCCGTCGCCGAAAGAACCATAACCCGATGCGCCACCTCAGATTTCTCCCGGACGAAACCAATATCGATTTCATCGGCTGGCGATATTACGCCTTCGCCCTCGACGGCTTGCTGCTCCTGATCGCCATCGTTTCGATCACGGTTCAGGGGTTCAATCTGGGTATCGATTTCACGGGCGGCGTTCTGCTGGAAGCGAAGTCGCAGCAAGCCATCGACCTCGGCAAGATGCGCAATACGGTGAACGGCCTCGGCTTTGGACAGGCACAGCTGCAATACACGGGCGGCGGCGCCTGCAACACGCCTGTGAACTCCTGCGTCCTGATCCGCGTTCAACCCAACGCCTCACATAGCGGCCAGGCCATCCTGGAAACCCTCAAAAATACTCTGGGGCATGGCTACACGTATCGGCGCAATTCCTTTGTCGGACCGCAAGTCAGTCATGAGTTGTTCCAGGACGGGGTGAAGGCGACAGTGTTGGCGATCATTCTCATTTCGATCTACGTCGCGTTCCGGTTCGAATGGCAATACGGCGTCGGGGCGTTATTCGCCACCGGTCACGACGTTCTGGTGACGGCGGGCCTGTTTTCCGTCTGCCACATGGAATTCTCGCTCAACTCCGTCGCGGCCCTGCTGCTGCTCGCAGGCTATTCGATCAACGACACGGTCGTCGTGTTCGACCGGCTTCGCGAGAACCGGCGCAAGTTCAAGCGCATGCCGCTTACGCAATTGATCAATCTTTCGACCAATCAGATCGCGACACGCACGACACTCGTCTCATTCGCGACCGCGCTCAGCATGTTTCCGCTGCTGCTCTTCGGCGGACCGGAGCTGTTCGGATTCAGCGCCTCGATCCTGTTCGGCATCCTCGTCGGCACATTCTCGTCGACCTACGTGGCCGCGGCACTGCTGCTCTACCTGCCCGCGCCGGCGGGCACGCAGGGCCCGCCCGGCGCCGACACGGTCGACGTCGGTCAGAAGGGATTGAACGTCCGTTCGCGCGTGTAGCTCAGGTAGCCGGCGTTGACGCCTGCACGCAGGCCGACGCCCGTGCGCATCGGCGCCAGCGTGATATGGCCTGAGCGCTGGTAGTTCACCCCGATGCCCGCGACGAAATAATAACTGCCCTCGATGCCGGGAAAACGCTGGAACAACCGCTCGGGATCCCTGAGGTGGTAGATGAGCGTGAAATTCTTCGAGGCATTGCCGCCCACGTCGAGTCCGACGGAGGGACCCTGCCAATACACCTTGACCGGCTCGCGGCCCTTCTGAATCAGCCAGCCCGAGCCGTAGCGCAGCCCCACAACGAACGCGCCCGAACCCTCGTCGCCTTTGATATAGCCGTCCGGGAGGCCCTGATCGCGAAAGATGCGTTCGACGGCCTTGGCAACGACTTCCGTCGTCATACCGAAGAAACCCGAGGCTGCCTGAACGATTTCATTCTCGGAGAATTGTTGATCTGCGTCTTGCGCCGCGGTCGATTCCGCTGCGCAACAAACGATCGCAACGGCCATCATGACGGCAGTAAGCATGCGTGGAAGGAACATGTGAGTCTCCTCGAAAGGTCTCGCCCATTCGCCGCAACGGAGAGGCGATGACGCAAAGCATCGGAATACCTACCTTATGCGAGTCGCCAACCGAAGGGCGACGGAAAGAAGGCGACATGGCGCAAATTCACAATGGCCATCGGCAACAGATCCCAAACGCTCGGCTGGGCTCCGCAGGCTGGGTCGCGCTCGTCATTCTTTTCGGCCTGCTCGGCTGGGCGCTTTGGTATTCCGTGTCGGGCTGGGGGACCATGGGCAATGTCGGCATCTCACCAACGGGCTGGGTGTTCCTCGTGCTCGGTGTCGTGTTCACATTTGCCGTCGGCGCCGGCCTGATGGGGCTTCTGTTTTATTCGAGCCGCAAAGGCAGGGATTTCTGATCAAGCTGCTCAGAGCCGTCCGCGCGCGACGAAGAATGGATTGGCGAACTGTTCTGCAATCTTGCCGTAAACAAAGGGCTTGCCGTCGAGCCTGGTGACGCTGCCGCCCGCCGCAGAGAGCACGGCGTGCCCTGCTGCAGTATCCCATTCCATGGTACGGCCATGGCGCGGATAGATGTCGGCCTCGCCCGCAGCCACCAGGCAGAACTTCAGCGACGAACCCGCACTTACGAAATCCTTGATCCGGTAGTGTGCGAGATATTCGTCGGTCTTCGTATCGCGATGCGAACGGCTCGCGACAGCCACCAGGCCGTCGGCCGCGGGAACTCGGGCCCTGATCGGTTGCGCGCGCCAATAGTCGGGCTTTCGCCCTGCCTCAGTTGCGATTTCGTAGGCGCCGGCAGCAACGTCCCCGAAGAAGAGGCGATTCTTGGCGGGCGCGAACACCACCCCGCGAACGGGAACGCCGCTCTCGATTTCGCCGATGTTGACGGTGAATTCGCCATTGCGACTGAGAAACTCCTTGGTGCCGTCGAGAGGGTCGACCAGAAAAAAACGAGCGCCGATCTGCTGCATCCGTCCGGCCGCAGCTTCCTCCTCGGCGATTACGGCGAGCCCTGGGTAAAGCTCGGCAAGCCGGGCAAGAATGAATGACTCTGCGTCGAGATCGGCGGCCGTTACAGGCGAACGGTCATCCTTCCGGCTGTGTGCAATGTCCACGTTGGCGTAATGCGTCAGAACGATTTCCCCCGCGTTCCATGCAATGTCCGCCAGCGCGATCAGTTCATCCGAAGGTTTCGCCGTCATGAATTATCCTTTGCATCGTCGGGCAGGACGCATTCACCACCCACTGCCGCCCCTTAAGCTTTCCTTAAGAAGCAGACGCCAAGGTGACCGAATATCAACCATGCGGGCGGACGGCAAACGGAGAGAAGAATGAACGATTTGGAATTCGCGGCGCTGCTCGTCTCCCGTGTTTGCCACGACCTCGTCAGTCCGGTCGGCGCCGTCGTCAATGGGCTGGAAGTCCTGGAAGACGAACGCGATGCAGCCATGCGCGCCGATGCGCTCAAACTCGTGACATCCAGCGCCGAAATGGCCGCATCCCGGCTTCAATTTGCCCGCATCGCATTCGGCGCTGCGGGTTCGGCCGGCGCAGAGCTCGATCTGAGCGAGGTGGGCCGCATCGTGACGGGACTTCTGAAAGGCAGCAAGATTGAGATCGACTGGCGCGCCGCGAAGGTCAATTGGCCGAAGGATTGGGCGAAACTGGTGATGAACGCGACCTTGCTCGCCGCCGACAGCCTGCCGCGCGGAGGCCGTGTGATCGTGGAGACTTCGTCGGACACGTCCGCGCCGAGCTTTGCTGTTCGTGCAGCCGGACAAGGCGCTCGCATTCTGGAAGAAGCCGAAAAAGCCCTGCGGGGCGAACCGGCGGGCCCGCTCGATGGCCGCAGCATTCAGCCCTATCTGACTCACAAGCTCGCGCGGGCGCTGAACGCAGGGCTCACGGTCACTTGCCGCGAAGGCACAATCGAACTGGTCGCCGGTTAAGCCGCCGCATTGTCGTTTACATGGCGTTTACCATGCGCGCGCAATATTGAGCTGCTCGTATGTCACGCTCGAATTTGAGCAGGGGAGTGGGACTTGAAGCATTGCCTCGTTGTCGACGATAGCCGCGTCATTCGAAGAGTCGCCTGCACGATCCTGAGCGGGCTGAATTTCGAAACTGCCGAAGCCGAAGACGGCGCCGCGGCGCTGGATGCATGCCGTACCAGCATGCCCGATGTGATTCTGCTGGACCTGCAGATGCCCAGCATGAGCGGCGTTGAGTTTCTTCGCAGTCTCAGACGCCAGGCGCTGGGCCAACACCCCTACGTGTTGCTGTGCACGACGGAAAACGACATTCAGCGACTGACCGAAGCGCTGAATGCCGGCGCCGACCAGTACCTCATGAAGCCGTTCGACGGCGAGAGCCTCACCGAGAAATTGACCCAAGCGGGCGTGGTCTGACCCCTTCGGGAGGACTCGCATGGATCAGAGCGGGTTTGCACATCTTGCCGAACTGGTTCGCAACCGCGCCGGAATAGCGCTTCCGGCGGAAAAATCGCACGCAACAATTCGGCGGCTGGCTCCGGTCGCACGGATGTTTGGGTTTAGCGACAGTGCGTCGCTGTTGGCGGAACTCGCCCATCCGCGCGAAGAGCTGGCGCAGGCCGTTACCGAAGCCGTAACGGTGCAGGATACGTCATTCTTCCGCGACCCTCTCATTTTTCAGCATGTCAAGACCGCGATCTTGCCGGAGCTGATCGACGCGCGCCGACAGTCGCGACGCATTCGCATCTGGTCGGCGGGTTGCGCGACAGGCCAGGAAGCCTATTCGCTTGCCATGATTCTGGACGAGCTGAATCTCGCGTCCGGCGGTTGGATGATCGACCTGATCGCGACCGATCTCAGCGGCGATGCGATCGCACGCGCGAAGGATGGCCTGTACTCGTCATATGAAATTCAACGCGGTCTCGCGCCGGAATTGGTTTCCCGCTATTTCGTCGAAGACCGGTGCGGATGGCGCGCCATCGAACGGCTGCGTCGCGCAATCGCATTCCGCACGTTTAATCTCCTTGATCATTTTGGCTGGCTTGCCGGGATGGATGTGATCGTCTGCAGAAACGTCTTTCTCTATCTCGCGCCCGAAGAAAAACCTGGGATCGTGGGGAAGATGGCAAGGATACTTGCTGCGGATGGGTGTCTGGTGCTGGGCGAGGCTGAAGGCAGCGCGGCCAAGGCGCTGCCGTTCATGACCCCGAGTGGCCCGCGCGGCGTTTTCACGAAGCAATGACGGCTTCGTGAATCGCCACCCGGAACTGTCTCTTCGCGATCAAATTCTGGCCTTTATACCCGCAAAAAAGCCGCGACCGGGACGCAGAAACCCGTTCGGGTCCTGATACTGCTCGTCCAAAAGATTGGTGATGCGACCATAGACCGTGAACTGGTCGTTGACGTCGTAATTGATGGCCACATTGGCGGTCGTGTATCCCGGCTGCTTCAAATCCACGAAGGTCTCCCGGCCCACATCTTCCCACGAACTCACGTAGAGAACATTCGCGTCGAACGAAAGCGCGCCGGTCGCCTGCCATCTGGCGTCCACCGACAGTTTATTCTTCGGTCTGCGCAGAAGCTGCTGGTTGAAAATTCCGTTGTTCGGTTGGGTCCCCGTCGCTTCGGTATAGGTATAGTCGGCGCGTAAATTGACGGACTGGATGGGCTGATATGCCGCGAACGTTTCCACGCCGTCCGTTTTGGCCGTGTCGATGTTGATGTCTTGCGTGAACGTCGCATTATCGTCGATCAGATTCTTGATCCGGTTGTAAAAATAGGTCGCGCCGAACTGGATTTGATCGGCGAACAGCGACTGTTCAAAGCCGGCGTCATAACCGGTGCTGGATTCCGGCTTGAGTTTAGGGTTCGCGTAGAAGCCATAGGAGGGGAAACTCTCGTACAGGTCGCTCAACGTCGGCGCCTTGAAACCTGTCCCGACGCTTGCTTTCAACTTGGTACCGGTCGCCTCGATCAGGTAGGCGGGCGCTTCGCGAAAGGTGAATTTGTCGCCGAAGTTGCTGTTGCTGTCGTATCGAACGGCAAGTGAGTTGAACAAATCCGGGATGAAGGTCGACTGCAACTCGGCGTAACCGGAATCTATATCCATGCCGGCGGAGATCGGCAGACTTATCTCGTCGCGCTCGTGCTCGGCGCCGACGATCAGAATCTCGTCGCTCGAAAACCGCAAGTTCCCCTGCCAGTCAATTTTCGTGCGATCGCCGGCATAGTAACTTGTTGTCGGACCATCCGGACTTACGTCGTCCGAAATCGTGCTGCTGTAGGCAAATCCCAGTGTCTGCTCGAAAAACCCATTGAACAACACGAGGTGTGCCGTCGCACGCGTGAAATACTCAAGCACATCGCTCTCGCTCTGCGCCGCGTCGGGCGCGCCGGTTAGATAGTCGTCGCCGGTGAACATGAGCTGCGAGTTCGTGTAGCGGCCCACGAATCCGAGATCGAAATTCTCGGTGACGTCGTAACCGAGTTTGGTCGACAGCGTGACGTTGTCGTAACTGTCGTCGTGACGCGGTTCGCCCGGCGTTAGAAGGCCCTGCGGAGTCACCGGCGTGGCGCCGGAGTAGACGTGTTCGATATTCGCCACGTAATGGAACGCGTCGTCGGATCCGCTGACGCTGCCGGTTTGGTTGAACGTATCGAACGACCCGCCCTCTGCTGCGACCGAGAACTGCGCCGGTCCCTCGCCGCTCTTTGTGATGATATTGATGACGCCGCCGATCGCGTCAGACCCATAGAGTCCGCTCTGGGGACCACGCAGGACTTCAATGCGCTGGATGTCAGGCGTCAGAAACTGACCGAAATCGAACGTGTCCGTCGGACTGCTCGGGTCGCTCACGTCGATGCCGTCGACGAGAACCTTGACGTGGTTCGAATTTGTACCCCGCATGAAAACCGACGTCTGCCCGCCCGGGCCGCCGGTCTGAACGACATTCAGGCCCGGAACGTCCTGCAGAATGTCCGGCAATGTTTGAACGTCTTTGGCAGCTATGTCGGCTGCGGTGATGACGGTTATGCTGCTTGCGACCTGCGACTCCGGCGTCGGGAGCCGCGTAGCGGTAACGACGATGGTTTCAGGCGCGTCGCTGCCGGCTGCCGCGTTTGCCGCCGCGGCAAGACTCAGTCCCGTGATACAGATGAATTGCACAATGCGCATAAGGACCTCCTGGTTTGGGTTCCAGGAGTCGGACCGCAAAAGCCTGCAATGAAGAATTCGGCGTCAAAACCAAGCCCCCGCGACGACTCCAACTCTGTCGTCGCGGCGGTTGAACCCGCGTTCCCGGCGCACCCCGACCGGCAACTGGACGACGCGCGAGGCAGGTCTCCTGGCTCTCGGGTCCTCGCTCTCGCCCGCCTTCCCAAAGCGATCGCTTCAGTGGCGTCTGGACGATTGCTCGCCGATCACAGTTGCGGGGGCAGCCGCGGTGTTACACCGCGTTCCCTTTAAATCCCTTGCGGGAACCTCGCGTTGATTTGAACGCTAAAGGTGTTGCGTCGGGAGGGTCAACCATAAAACGATAACGCTGGAAGGAAAGCGCGTGAGCGAGTGTGATCGAACCGTCGGCTGTATTGAAACTAAGTTTCGTCACGACCGTTCCTTCGCTGGCGGGTTCACCGCAGCGCAGCAGGTGGAACGATTCGCCGCAGAGGCGAAACCTGTGATCGCACAACACATCGTACGAGGGCCGTCACGAATCGGGACTAATTGCTATCCGCCTGTGCTGCCAAGGTTCTTTGGCAGTATCCCCAATTCATCGCTTGCTGCCATCTGTTCCGGCCGGCAGCCCTTGCGACAAGCCAAGCGTTCGCATGACAGTGTCACCTCGTCGTGAATTTACCAACAGACACGCTAGACCGAGCCAAGGACCATGACTACGATATATGAAAAGAGGCATACACGGGGCACCGCACCAGCGGCCCAGGGGACGGGGGAACGCGTGAGCCTTATCCGCGATAGCCATGCCCGGCGTATTTGCGCCGGGTTTAGTTTTGTGTGGTCAAACTGACGCCATGGAACAACCAGAACACGACCTCAGGCCCTTCGCCGGCGGCGCGCAAGCCACGCCGCAGCGCGCGTTCGCTATTGCGCTCGTCGCACTCATTCATGTGGGCGCGATTTACGCACTTGCCACAGGCCTGGCGCAAAATCTGTACAAAAAGGCCGCCCAGGAATTTAAGGCGGAAGTAATTCCGCCGAAGCAGGAGGTGGTGAAACCGCCGCCGCCGCCGCCGCCTGAACTGCAAAAGCCGCCACCGCCATTCGTGCCGCCACCGGATATCGTCATCGCGAATGAGCCGGCGCCGACGAACACCATAACGGTCACCAAGACGCCGCCGCCGCCGACGCCGCCGAAGGTGACACCTTCGCCAGCGATCAGCCAACCCGCGCTGATTGCCGGCGGAGCCGGTAAGTGCCAGTCGACCTACTATCCGCCGATCGCGATCCGCCTCAATCAGACGGGCACGACGACTGTCGCCGTGCACATCGGAGCCGATGGATCCGTCGAAAGTGCGGACATTATTGAATCGAGCGGCCACGATTCTCTGGATCAGGCCGCGGTCAAATGCATATCCGGTTCCTGGCGCTACAAGCCGGCCATCCAAAACGGCCAGCCGGTTGCGACGACGATGAAGTATGCAATCAAGTGGCAGCTACAGGATTAGTTCTGCTTGGGGGCCGAAAGGCGAGTTCAAATTCTATTTACGGAGTAGGGAACACATGATCACGAAGCATCTGGCGATTGCAGCCGCCATCATCTTCCTTGCCGGCGCAGGCGCCAGCGAGGTTCTTGCCCAAACGCCGCCTCCGGCCTCCACGACGGCCCAGCCGTCCGGTGCGCCGGCAGGAGCACCTGGCGCAGGCAGCATGGCAGCACCGGGCCAGCAGCCCGCCGCCGCTCCCTCGGCGCCGGCAACTCCGCCACCGGCCGCGACGGACACGAGCAAGCCGGCAGCCGCTCCGGCAGAGAATCCGTATGGCTTCACGGCGTTTGTGAAGAACAGCGACTGGGTGTTGCGGGCGGTGCTGCTGATCCTCGGCATCATGTCCATCGGTACGTGGTACATCTTCTTCACGAAGTACTGGGACCAGTCCCGCGTGCTCGGCCAGAGCCGCGTTGTGGATCGCCGGTTCTGGAGTTCGGCGAATCTCAATGAAGGCATCGACAAGCTGCCGAAGAACAGCCTGTTCCGGTCCGTCGCCGAGGGCGGCGTGCGTGCGGCCTCGGGCCAGGGCACCGGCCTCGTGAACCTGAACGACTGGATTTCGATGTCGCTCAACCGTCAGCTCGAAGAAGCCAACGGCAAGATGCAGGGCGGAATTGCCTTCCTCGCATCGACCGGTTCGACGGCCCCGTTTGTGGGTCTGTTCGGCACGGTTTGGGGCATTCTGAACGCACTGATCCAAATCGGCCTTGCGGGACAGGCTTCCATCGACAAGGTGGCCGGACCGGTCGGCCAGGCGCTGATCGCAACCGCGCTTGGTCTGGCGGTCGCCGTTCCCGCAGTGCTTTGCTACAACTACCTCGTCCGCCGCAATAAGGTCATCAACGAGAAGCTGCGCAGCTTCGCGAGCGACCTGCAAACCTACCTGATCACCAACAAGAAATAGGGCGTTTGCGCGCGTACGCGGAAGGATTTTTCATATGGCAATGATGGTTCACTCAGCCGACGCGGATGATGCCGAACTGAACACGGCCATCAACACCACGCCGCTCGTGGACGTGATGCTGGTGCTGCTCATCATCTTCCTGATCACGGTTCCTGTCGTGCTCAAGCAGGTGCAGCTGGTCCTGCCGAACGCGCACAGCATTCCCACCATCACGAAACCGGAGAATATCGTCATCGCGGTGGACAAGGAAGGCAACGTGTATTGGAACAATGCGCCGGTCGACTTCAGCGAGTTGCGTCCCCGGTTTGGTCAGGCGCTGCTTCGGGCGCAGGCGCACGGCAGTTCGCTGCCGGAAGTACATATTCGCGGCGACAAAGAAACACGGTTTCAGGCGATCGGACGCGTCATTCTGGCTGCCCAGCAAGCCGGTGTCCCGAAAGTCGGGTTCATCACCGAGCCGCGTAACGACGAAGCGCAATGACGTTTGTGTTTAGGATCAAGGGTATTCGCACATGGCAATGAATGTCGGACCGAGCAGTGGCGACAATGAAGTGATGGTGGAAATGAACACCACGCCGCTCATCGACGTCATGCTCGTTCTCCTCGTCATGCTCATCATCACCATTCCCATTCAGACGAATGCCGTGAAACTGAACATGCCGAATCCCAACGCACCGCCGCCCACGGTAACCCCGCCCATCCACACATTGGTCGTGGATTTCGACGGCTCGATCACCTGGGACAATACCCCCGTTCCCAATATGGCGGCGCTCGACGGTTATTTTACGGAAGTGGCGAACGAGCCGGACCAGGACGAAATTCACCTCCAGCCCAATCGGCTCGCCAAATACGACACCATCGCCAAGATCCTCTCCGACGCCCAGAATATCGGGGTCAAAAAGATCGGATTCTCTGGCGAAGAACAGTACGTACACTGATGTGAGGGGCGACCGCGGGGACCGAACATGCAGTTGCATGTGTACGAGACCCGCGCGCTGAATTTTGACGATTGAAGAGGTCTCGCATGCTTTCCAACTCGATGCGCGCCGCAGCTGCGGTACTCCTGCTGACCACGGCCGGCGTTGGCGCCACCGTGGTCGCAACGACCGTCAGCGCAGAAGCCGCAGCGCGGCCACAGGTCGGAAATCTGCTGAATCAGGCGATTTCTCTTGCCAAAGAAGGCAACATCAATGCCGCCGAGGAGAAACTGCGCGCTGCGGAAGGCGTGGGTGGCCTGACTGCAGGCGACAATCAGGCGATCGCGCAGGTAAGGTCATATGTGGAGGCCAAGAATTCCACGGGCCCGCTGACCAAATTCGCCGACGACTACACTGCAGGCCGCTATGGCGCGGTGGTGGGCCAGGACGCGGACGAATTGCGCAAAAGCGGGCATTACGGCTACGACCAGCAAATCGTCGTCGCGCAGGCCTATTACCTTATGGGACGCTGCGAGCAGTCGATTCCGATGCTGAAGGATCTCTCCTCCGGCGCGCACGCCTCGGAGCAGGTTTTGTCGGTGCTCTACAGCGCAGCCTACAAATGCCAGGATAACGATGCGATGCGCTCGGCGCTGGAACGGCTCGTACAATCCTACAACAAGCCGCAATACTGGTCCGATCTGTTGCAGACGGCTGAAGGTTCCAAGGGCCTGAAAGACCATCAGCTGCTCGACATTTACCGCCTGCGGGTCCTCACGAATTCCTTGAAGACGGCTGACGACTACGAAACCAGCGCCGAGTTGGCCATCGAGTTCAAATCGTCGACGGAGGCGCAGACCATCGTCCAGAAGGGCCTGGATGCCAAAGTACTCTCCGGCGCGCGGGATCAGCGGCTCCTGGCAACCGCCAAAGCTCAGGCAGCGTCCGACGCTGCCGGCCTGCCCCGGACAGTTGCGGCGGCCAACTCTGCGAAGACAGGCGATTTGCTGGTGACGCTGGGAGAAACCTATTGGGGCATGGGCCGCTACCAGGATGCAGTCAATGCGATCCAGGCCGGCCTCAAGAAGGGCGTCACTGACACGGACGACGCACAGCTTCGGCTCGGCATGGCCTATTTCGGGGCCGGCCAGAAGGCTGACGCTCTGGCGGCATTCAATGCGGTGTCGAAGGGCAACGCCAACGACGCGATGATCGCCCATATCTGGACGCTGTACATCCGCACCCATTAGCGGCGGCCAGGACATACCTGAAAATTCGCCTTTGCGCGCGGGTACCGGCGCGCTATAGGTCTCGACCCTTCGAAGAACCTACTGGCGCCGACCGGTCATGGCGGCGCCACGTTGGCAATCGGGCGCGTAGCTCAGCGGGAGAGCACTACGTTGACATCGTAGGGGTCACAGGTTCGATCCCTGTCGCGCCCACCACCCTTCACTCCCGGAGCGGTGAAAGGTTACTGCTCGGCACGCCACGCGCAGACGCAGAATTTGTCGTGAAGAATCTAAGCCGCCATCATCCGTTCCACTTCCTGCACAATCTCGCGCAGATGGAACGGCTTCGACAGGACTTTGGCTTGTTTGGGCGCATGCGAAGACGGATGCAGCGCCACTGCAGCGAATCCCGTGATGAACATGATCTTCAGGGCTGCATCGATTTCCGCGGCACGCTTTGCCAGTTCGATCCCGTCCATACCCGGCATCACGATGTCCGTGAGCAAGAGATCGAACCGGAAACCCTTGAGACATTCGAAGGCCTCGGCGCCGTCGCCGAAATCAGTGACGTCATGGCCAGCCTTCACCAGCGCCTGCGCCAGAAACCTGCGCAGCGATTCATCGTCTTCCGCCAAAAGGATCTGCGCCATGTGCCTCCCCTGGCACGACCATAACAGAATTCAGCCACCCGGCATCAAGGCCGTCGAACGCTCCATGTCCGAATTCTGCCTGGCGTATGGTGCACCAACTTTGGTTTCCGAATCCTCACTATTCGATTTCGGTTGATCGTAAGGCGAACTTGGTGATCCATTGGGCACCGGGCGAACGCGGAGACCGCCCTTGCGGGAAACCACCATGCCCGAGCCGGCGCGTCCATTAACGATAGGCCCAGAGCACACAGACACCCTGTTCAATGCCCTTCTGGCTGCGCCGTTCAGGCTGCGGGAGCCTGATCGGCAAGCCATTCCTTTCGTGTTCGCGTCACCGCACTCCGGACGGGATTATCCGCTGTCGTTTGTGCGCAGCAGCCGGCTAAGCCCGCTCAATCTCCGGCGTTCGGAGGATGCGTTCGTCGATGAACTCTTTGCGGACGCACTGGACGTCGGTGCGCCGCTTATCGCAGTCCAATTCCCGCGGGCGTTTCTCGACGTCAATCGCGGTCCCACCGAGCTGGACGCAGCGATGTTCGATGGTCCGCTGGAGATGCCCGTTGATGCCTCAAGCCCGCGGGTCACCGCCGGTCTCGGTGTCATTCCCCGTATCGTGCGCGATGGGGCGGAAATCTATCGCGGAAAGCTGCGCGCGAGAGAAGCGGAGGAACGGCTGGCGTTGTTTTACCACCCCTACCATGCCGCCTTGGGGCAGCTCGTGCACAAGACGTACGAACGGTTTGGAGCTGCCGTGCTGATCGACTGCCACTCGATGCCGTCTGCAGCCGCTGCGCCGGATATCGTGATCGGCGATCGCTACGGCCTCGCCGCCGCACCGTTGATCACCCGCTGCGCGGAACGCGCGTTCGAAGCGCAGGGCTTTCGTGTGGCGCGCAACCTTCCCTATGCGGGCGGATACACGACCCAGCTTCACGGCAGGCCCGCACGGGGGGTTCACGCCCTGCAAATCGAAATCAACCGCGGCCTCTATCTCGATGAAGAGCGCGTGGCAAAAACCCCCAATTTCGTGGAGATCGAATCCCGTATCGCGACGGCGTTGCGCGAAATCGCAAATTTGGGATCATTGCTGGCGGGCCGTCCGGACGCCATCCAAGCAGCCGAATAGCCTCAAGAAAAAGGCCGCTCCGGGGAGCGGCCAAGTTCAGGGAGGAAACGCCCAGGAAGGGCGGCGGCATCGCGAAGGACTTCGTAATGCCGCGCTGCAACAATATGGACGAACCACCATTGCGCCGCAATAGAAAAATGACGCTCGCCGAGGCGAATTTTCGCAGCAAAATCATAGATTTTTTTTGACTTTCCGAGGGCGGCTTGCCCAATTATTGTGCAATGCAACAAGGCACCCAAACCACCCGCACGTGAATCGGAGTCACGAAACGATGACGGCACTGCAACACGCCCGTCGTCTTTCGCGGGCAGGCAGTGAAGCGCGATGCGTCGGACTGATTCGCGGAGCTCTTCCTCGAATGTTCGGCCAAGGGAGCGCTGCATGGCTGAGATCGCCTGGTTCCGCGAAAACGCAGTGCGCGACGGGGGAGATTCGCAAAAGGCCAATTCGCTGAGGCGGATCCTCGGAAAGGCGCCGCCCCAGGAGCGAGTGCGCCCCCAGCGCCACCACAGAACCATCTTCATTTCCGACGTGCATCTGGGAACCCGCGCCTGCAAGGCCGAACGCCTGGCCGATTTCCTCGCGCACAACACGTGCGACACGCTGTTCCTGGTCGGCGATATCGTCGATGGCTGGCGTCTGCGGCGGCGCTGGATTTGGCCGGAAGCCCATAACCGCGTGCTGCACGCCCTGCTGCACAAGATCGATACCGGAACGCGTGTCATCTACGTTCCCGGCAACCACGATGAGGTATTCCGCGATTATTGCGGCCGCCAGATCGCAGGCGTGGAGATCATGCGTGAGACCGTGCATGTCACGGCGGATGGCAGGCAATTGCTTGTGTTGCACGGCGACCAGTTCGACGCGGTAATCGCCTACGCCAAATGGCTCGCGCTGCTGGGCGACTGGGCCTACAGCCTGATCATCGAACTGAACGAGTGGTGCCACGGACTGAGACGGCTGCTGCGGCTGGAATACTGGTCGCTGGCGGCGTTTCTCAAGCAAAAGGTGAAGAATGCACTCGAATACATTTGCTGTTTCGAGAATGCCGTGGCTGGAGAAGTTCGCGCGCGCGGCCTCGACGGCGTCGTGTGCGGCCATATTCATCACGCGGCCCACAAGACCATCGACGGGATCCTCTACCTCAACGATGGCGACTGGGTTGAAAGCTGCACCGCCCTTGTCGAAGATAGAAGCGGCCAATTGGAGATTCTCTGCTGGGCAGACCAATCCGCTCAACGACGCGACTTGCCTGTCGCCACTTCCGACGACGTCCCGGTCTCCATTCCTGCCTGAGACCATGTCCGTGACGGCGGAGCCTGCCCCGGCTGCGCAACTGGAGTCGCCGCCCAAGTCCGCACGTCGCTTGCTGATCCTGACGGACGCTTGGGCGCCGCAGGTAAACGGCGTGGTGCGCACGCTGGAGACGCTCGGCAAGGATCTGGCGGCAATGGGCCATGAGGTGCGCTACGGCACGCCCGAAGGCCGCTTCACGCTGCCGCTTCCCACCTACCGGGAAATCCGGCTCGCCATTTTTCCCCGCCGCAGCCTTGAGCGGATGATTCGCGACTTCGCGCCCGACGCCATTCATATCGCCACCGAAGGCACAATCGGACTCAGCGCTCGCGCCATCTGCCTCAGACGCAACATTCCTTTCACCACATCCTTCCACACGCGCTTCCCCGAATACGTGAACGCGCGATTTCCCTTCATTTCCAGGGATTTCGTGTACCGCTTTCTGCGCTGGTTTCACGGCCCGGCGAAGACGATGATGGTGGCCACACCTTCCCTCAAGAACGAGCTTGAGGCGCACGGCTTCCAGAACGTGCGCATCTGGTCGCGTGGCGTCGATGTGAACGCTTTCAGGCCCATCCCCGGCTTCGAGCTGCCCTACCCCCGGCCCATCTGGCTTTATGTCGGACGTGTCGCCGTCGAGAAAAACATCGAGGCGTTCCTGGCGCTTGATCTTCCCGGCACAAAGGTGGTGATCGGAGAGGGGCCCGCACGCAGCAGGCTCGAAAAGGCTTACCCCGAATCGCGGTTCCTCGGCCCCAGGATCGGCGAGGAGCTCGTCAGGCATTATAGTGCCAGCGACGTATTCGTCTTCCCCAGCAAGACCGACACGTTCGGCCTGGTGATGCTGGAGGCTCTGGCCTGCGGCGTGCCGGTCTCGGCATTTCCCGTTCAGGGCCCGCAGGATGTGGTCGGAGATGCCGCCGTCGCGTCTCTGCACGAGGATTTGAGAACGGCCTGCCTGCACGCACTCACCATCCCGCGGGACGCCTGCCGAGCCTTCGCGCTCAGCCGGTCATGGCGCGCGTGTACCGAGCAGTTCCTGTCCAACCTTCCCTCGGCCACGCAGCCGGCCGCCGACGGCTCCGTTGTTCCGCTCGCCCGGCCGCGCCGATCCGCGCCGTAGACAGCAAGCGCCGTTTCAGCCTATCGCGCACCCGGCGGCACGCCGGTATGATCGGGCGGCGCGACTCGCGAAGTTGAACTCTGCGCCCGATCTGCTTTCCCGGATTTCCATGTCTGCCAGTCAACCCGCTGCCCGTGAGTGCCGATTCACGCCGGCCGAATACGCCTTTCTCGCGGTCGTGATTCTCGGCTGGGCAGTGATGGTGGCGGTCGCCGGCAAGGACGGGGCGTGGGATTTCAAGAATTATCACTGGTACATTCCCTACGCGTTTCTCAACAACCGGATGGCGATCGATGTCGCGGTCGCCCACCAGGCGACCTACTACAATCCGTTTCTCGACATTCCGTTTTATCTGGTGGCGACGCATACCCATGCGTGGTTCGCGCTCGGCGTACTCGGCGCGGCGCAGGGTTCGAACATCGTCCCGCTGTACGCGATCATGCGTGCGTTGATCGCGACCGCCGAAAAACGAATCGTTGCGGCGATTTTGTCCTTCCTCTGCATGACCGGCAGCCTGACAATTCATCTCGCCGGAACGACCTACTACGATAATGTGATGAGTGTGTTCGTGCTGACGGGTCTTGCAGTCATCATCACACGGCGCGAACAGCTGCAACGAGGATCGCTGGCGCGCGGCGCCCTGATCGCAGGGCTCGCAGGTGTTGCGGTTGGAAGCGCCGTCGGTCTGAAGCTTCCCGAAGCGCCCTTCGCGCTCGGATTTGCAGCCGCGCTCGTCATTCTCCCGGGCGACGTGTCGCATCGCGCCACACGTCTTCTCGCGGGTGGCTTGGGCGGTGTCGTGGGTGTTGCGCTCTTTGCGGGCTACTGGATGCACAAGATGGCGCTCCTCACCGGCAATCCGCTGTTTCCTTATTTCAACCAGTATTTCAACTCGCCGCTGGCCCTGCATGCATCATACCGGGACATGCGCTTCCTTCCGAAAGGCCTCGCGAACCAGTTGCTGTTCCCGCTGCTGTTTTCCGCCAACTGGGGCGTAGCCGACGATCTGCCGTTCTGGGACATCCGGGTCGGGATCGCGTATGTTGTGGTCATTGCGACGCTGTTCATTCTGCCGTTCGGCCGGCGCCCGTCGACGCTTCTTGTTTCCACCGACGTCGCTGCAGCGCTGATCGTATTCGCTGCGGTGTCCTATGTCGCGTGGCTCAAGGTGTTCGCCATCTATCGCTATATTCTCCTGCTCGAGATTCTGGCGCCGATGATCATCGCGGCCTGCGTCGCGCTGTGGCCGCTGCCGCAGCGATGGCGCTACGTCATCTGCGCCGCCCTTCTGCTGACCGCCGTTGGCACCATGAGAACGAGTATCGCCGGCCGCATGCCTGCAACCGATCCCTACATCCAGGTTTCGATTCCGCCCATCGCGGAACCGGAGAAATCCATGATCCTCATGACGGGCGAAACGCCGATGGGCTATCTGGCGCCGTCATTTCCACCGCAAATTCCCATAGTCCGGATCGACGGCTGGATGATTCAGCCCACCGATGGCTCGAAACTGACCATCGAAACGCGCAAGCGGGTTGATGCCTACACGGGCGACCTCTACGTCGTGTTCAACAGTTTTGAGGCGGCGCGCAATCGCGATGCGCTCGAGCTCTATGGGCTTGCCATCGACGCGCCGAAATGCCGAAATATCATTTCCAATCTCGGCGGGGCTTATCGATTCTGCCCGGTCGTCCGTATTCAGAGCACTCATGCATGACTGAAACCGCGCGCATCGCCGTTCTGGTGCCCTGCTACAATGAAGAAGCGACGATCGCCAAGGTGGTGCATGATTTTCGCGCTGCGCTCCCGGCAGCAGCCATCTACGTCTACGACAATAACTCGAAGGACGCGACAGTTGCACGCGCGACGGAGGCCGGTGCCCTTGTCCGGCACGAATACAATCAGGGCAAGGGCAGTGTCGTGCGCCGGATGTTCGCCGATATCGAAGCCGACATCTACGTGTTGGTCGATGGTGACGACACTTATGACGCGGCTGCAGCGCCCGGGCTTGTCAGGGCGCTGGTCGATCAAGGTCTGGATCTCGTTTCCGGCCGCCGCGTTGCAGTCGCTCAGGCCGCCTACCGTGCCGGCCACGTCCTCGGAAACCGGATTCTGACGGGTTTGACCGCGTCCATGTTCCGCGTGAAGCTCGGCGATCTTTTGACCGGGTATCGCGTGCTGTCGCGCCGCTTCGTAAAATCGTTTCCGTTCACGGCCGAGGGCTTCGGCATCGAAACGGAATTGACAGTGCATGCCGTGCGGCTGCTGATGCCGATGACGGAAATCGACACGGATTACAAGGAACGGCCGGCTGGTTCCGTCAGCAAGCTCAACACCTGGCGCGACGGCTTTCGGATCCTGTTCACGATTCTGGCCCTGGTGCGCGAAGAGCGCCCGCTCGTGTTCTTCACCGGACTTTTTGTGGTGCTGGCCGCACTGTCGCTGCTGATCGGCACACCTGTCGTGCTCGAATACGTCCACACAGGGCTTGTGCCGCGCCTGCCCACTGCCGTGCTGGCGATGGGCCTGATGGTGTTGGCGTTCCTGTCGCTCGCCAGCGGACTGATCCTCGACACCGTGACGCGTGGACGCTGGGAAGTGAAGCGTACTGCCTATCTGGCCATTCCCGGCCCGCACGACCTGAAATTGCCGTGACGAGAATCGAGCGTCTGGTTCGATCCCGATTCTTACGCTTTGCCGTGGTGGGCGGCGCGGGCTTCGCCGTGAATGAAGTCGCCCTGATTTGCGTCATGCGCATTGCGCATCTGGACAAATATACGGCCTGGTTCGCCGCGTTCATGGTCGCCGTGACATTCACCTGGTGGGGCAATCGCACGCTGACGTTTCGCGATACCGCCGCGGGCAATCGGCTCCTGGCCGAATGGGCGACGTTTGTCGCTGCCAACAGTCTCGGCGCTGCGGCAAATTTCGCAACCTACTTCGTGTTCGTCACTTTTTTACCGTGGCCGTTCGCCGATCCAGTGTTCGCGGTCGCGATTGGCACGCTTGTCGGCCTGGTGTTCAATTACACCGCCTCGAAGCATTTCGTCTTCCGCGATCGCTCAGCGAAGTCGCGCTAACTCCTCGATCATTGCGGGGCCACCCGGCGGGTCGACGTCGATGCGCGTGGTTTCCGTCAGCCGCGCCAGCATCATGTAGTAGCCCGCTGTCAGGATGACCTCGACCGCCTCCTGCGGCGAGAACTGCGCCCCGACCTTCTTGACGAGATCTTCGCTTGCCCGGACGTTTTCGACGACCTCCTTCACGAACGCGAGCAGCAATTTTTCCCGCAGTGAGAACACCACATCGTCCATGTCGCCGGCTGCAAGCGCTGCGATCTGCGCCTTGCTGCAGCCGGCGCTCTCGGCAATCGGCACATGCTGCGCCCATTCGTACTTGCCGCCTTCGAGATGCGCGGTCCACAGAATGACAAGTTCACGATATGCGGGCTTGAGTTTTTGACGTGAGAGGATCGCGCCGCCCAGTCGAAGCGCCGGTACAAAGCAGGTAGCGGCGTTGGCCCACATCCGGAAAATGTTGAGTTTTCGAGGCAACCGCGCCATCGCATCGCGCACTTCTTCGGGCGCATTGGCGATGTCCGCATAGGGCAAGAGAGCCACGATACCCTCCTGGGGCAGATCGGGACCGCCAGCATGGCCGAAGAGGCGGCCGACACGCAACCGGTACGAACCGAATTAAGGAGATCTAACCGGCGTTTTCAGCGGATCGCATTGCCGGTTTCCTGCGCGCGGGGATCGATCGTCACGGATTTGATAATGGCGAACACCGCCATTGCCTCAACAATGTGCAACCGGACGAGCGATGCCCGGGTGATGCGCGCCAGAAGCCTGGCGCCGCCGCAGTTCAGTTGTACATCAGCGTAAATGTTGTCCACGGTGCGGACGGCAGTAACCTTGGCCGGCAAGACGTTGTTGGCGCTGATGCAGGCAGGCGATTCCAATGCCAGCAAAACATCCTCTGCGCGCACCCTGATGCGCAACGGCGTGCCTTCGCAATGGCCGATGTGCGGCACCGCCAAAGTTCCACCGTCGAAGGAGAGAACGGTCAGCCCCTCGGCCTGCCTGTGACCCGACACGACGACGGGAATGACGGCCCCATAGGCCGCAACGCCGGTTAGCGAGGAAAATTCCGGATCAGACAGGAGTTCGAACACATCGCCGGTTCTGGCGATGCGTCCGGCATTGAGCACGATCACATCGTCCGCCAACCGCGACAGTTCTTCGACAGAATGAGTCACATAAAACATGGGAACCTTGGCTTCGTCGCGCAGTCGCTCGAGATAGGGGACGATTTCCTCGCGCCTGGCGGCGTCGAGCGCCGCGAGAGGCTCGTCCAGCAACAGAAGCAGCGGATCGGACAGCAGAGCCCGGCCCAACGCGACGCGGCTCTTCTCGCCGCCGGAGAGCCGGGCTGGCCTGCGGGCAAGCAACGATTCCAGACCCAGCAGCGAAACGATGTCCGTCGGTGTGTGCGCCATCGACCGTCCGGTGCGCTGCCAGCCGAACAAAAGATTGTCGTGCACCGTCATATGGGGAAAGAGTCGCTGCTCCTGAAACACATAGCCGATGCGCCGGTCTCGCGGCGGCACGAACACACCCGCCTGCGTGTCGAGGACCGCGCGGCCGCCGATCACGATACGGCCTTCACTGGGTTTCAACAGGCCTGCCAGCGCATTGATCGTGGTCGTTTTCCCCGATCCCGATGCCCCGAACAGGACAGTAATGCCGGGCCGTTCGATGCTGAATGCAACATCGAGCGTGAACGCACCGACTTTGTGCCTGATGCGCGCTTCGATGCTCATGCGGTCAGAAGTACGCGCGCGCGTCGGTCGGCAAGCTGCGCCAGCAGGATGCCGATAAGCGCCAGCGCGATGGACAATCCCGACAGTCGCGCAGCTTCAACTTCGCCTCCCGGTTGCTGCAGAGCGCTGTAGATGGCGAGCGGCAATGTCTGGGTTTCACCGGGAATGTTGGAAACGAAGGTGATGATTGCGCCGAATTCGCCCAACGCCGCCGAGAATGCAGTGATTGCGCCGGCGATGAGCCCGGGCAGCGCGAGAGGCAACGTGACGCTGAGGAAACAATCGAGCGGGCGGGCGCCCAACGTCTGCGCTGCTTCGATCAGCCCTTTGTCGATGCCCTGCAACGAAAGCCGGATTGCCCGCAACTGCAGGGGAAGCGTGATTACGCCGGCTGCCAGCGCGGCGCCCCGCCACGAGAACGCGAATGTCAGACCGAGATGCGTCTCAAGCCACCGCCCAAGCGGCTCATGGGTGCCGAACGCGATCAGCAGAAGATAACCCATGACGACGGGTGGAAGGATCAGCGGCAGGCTCAGCGCGCCTTCCAGCAGAGATTTTCCCGGGACGTGGCGCCGCGAGAGCAGCACGGCGAAGATTAGCGCGAACGGCAACGCACAACCCACGCCGGTGAGCGACACCCGGACGCTCAATGCGAGAGCCTGGAATTCGGCAGGCGTCAACACGAGTCACCTGCGGATCCGGCCGCGGGCAGATTGCCCGTCAAGGCCTGACTGTCGAGGCGTCTACTCCATTTTCGCAACGAAATTGCCCCTTTTCGACCGTTATCGGGATACCACGAAACCCGCAATTCCGACACTGGACGCATCCGCCGGGTTGACCCGCTGGACTTCGCCGTTAGGCTTTGGTCGGGAACGGTGTTGACGAGGGGACATGCGCGGGGCGCTGATCGCTGCCGGTGCGTTGCTTTGGGCGATCGCTCCGGCGTTCGGCGACACAACGGCACCGATTCACCATGTCGAGGCCGGCTCGCGCAGCGGTCTCTACATTGTGCGCTACGATCATTGGACGCCGGAAGACGAACGCGGATTCGACGAGATTATTACCGCGATCGGTGAATCGCAGTGCCATACCGTGAACAGCTGCCTGCACGGTGTGGGCAATCCCTTCCGCGCCAGCGATCCGCCCGATGTCGAATTCAAATCGGACTGCGCGGACCTGCCTTACGTATTGCGCGCCTATTATGCCTGGAAACGCGGCCTGCCATTTTCATACGAACAGGATGTCGAGCCCCGCGGGCATACGCGCGATATCCGCTACACAAAGAACGGCAACGAAGTCGCGGCGCGCACGGATGTCCTGTCGTATTCGGTTTCCGGATATGCGTTGCTGGCTACCGTGCGCGACATGATTTCGTCGGCGAGTTACCGCATCCATCCCGATATCGAAGATCCCGAAGAACCGGACCTCTATTCGCCGGCGATCGACGCCAAATCGATTCACCCCGGCACCATCATCTACGATCCGAACGGACATGTGGCGACCATTTACAGAGTCGATCCGGACGGCCGCGTCAATTACATCGACGCGCACCCTGACAGCTCCGTGACGCGCGGCTTTTACGACGAGCGTTTCGTCCGTTCGCGACCCGGCATGGGTGCAGGTTTCAAGAACTGGCGGCCAATCCGCCTTGTCGGCGCCACGCGCCGTGCCGATGGCGTCTATATCGGAGGCCAAGTGGAGCTGGCGTCCAACGACGAGATTTCCGATTATTCGGATGTGCAGTTTTACGGCACCGGCCCGCGGCCCGACGACGACGGCGACTGGGCCAAGGGCACGTTCGTGCTCAACGGTGTGCCGATGGATTACTACGACTACGTGCGCGCGGAGCTGGCCGGCGGCAAGCTCGAATTCGACCCCGTCAAGGAAGTGCATGACATGGTCGAGTCCAACTGCAACGACCTGCACTATCGCGCCGATGCCGTGGCGCTCGCCATCGCAGCAGGTATTCAGAACCAACCCGAACCGGACCGTCTGCCGCCGAACATTTACGGCACGGACGGCGACTGGGAAACGTACTCGACGCCGTCGCGCGATGCGCGACTCAAAACCGCGTTCAAGGAATTGCGCGACAAGGCCGAACGGTTCGTACGCATGTATCTGGCCGGGGATCCGAAACTCGTCTACAAAGGCCGGGACCTCGTCGCCGATCTGATCGCCACCTACGATCGCGAGGCGGCCGTGTGCAAGATCAGTTACGCCCGCAGCGACGGCTCCGTGATCACGATGGGTTACGAAGAGGCAAGGCTCAGACTCTTCAAGATGTCGTTCGATCCCTATCACTGCATCGAGCGGCGCTGGGCGGCGAGCGATCCGCGCGAATTGTCGACCTGCAGGGATGGCACAACGAAGCAGTCCTGGTATGCGGCCGAGCAGAATCTGCGCAACCAGATCGACCGCACTTACGACGCCGAGATGGATTTCACCCTCGATGAATTGCGAACGCCGGGTCCTGGCAAGGGCGCGGCATCGCCGCCCGACATCGATGCGCGCGCCTATCTGATGTCGATGCGCGGCGCGAGGCCGATGGTTCAGAAGTCGGCGCAGGTCCAGCCTGCGATCATGCGCCCTTAAGGATTTTATCCGTCTCGATGTCTCGCGCGATGGTGGCATCGCCGCAACCGCGCGCTTTTCAACAGAAGAAGCTGCCGTGCCATCCTCTGCCTCGCCGTCCCCATGGCAATCGCGACAAACAATCCCTAACCTGCGAACGCTGCGGCGAGGGGACGGCTATGAGCTTCATCACACGAAGAAAATCGATCGACGCGATGGTGGAGGGCCATGCGCGCCTGAAGCCGACTCTCTCCTGGCCGCATCTGGTGGCGCTCGGCGTCGGCGCCATCGTGGGAACCGGCATCTACACGCTGACGGGAATCGGCGCCGGTCTTGCCGGCCCGGCCGTGATCCTGTCCTTCGCCCTGTGCGGCGTGATCTGCGGATTCGCCGCGCTTTGCTATGCCGAGATGTCGACGATGATCCCCGTCGCGGGGAGCGCCTACACCTACAGCTATGCCGTGATGGGAGAGCTTCTGGCGTGGATCGTTGGCTGGAGTCTCATCCTCGAATACACGGTTGGCGCGGCGGCCGTTGCGGTGGGCTGGTCGTCACACTTCCGCGAATTTCTTTCGGCAATGGGATGGACGCTACCCGATGCGCTCAGCCATGGGGCGATGGCCTGCAGCCACGGCATTCCGCTGCCGGAGTCACTGGGACATGGACTGTTTGCGTGCGGGGCGTTCGATCTCCCTGCGGTCCTCATCGGCGCCGTCGTTGTCGTGTTGCTTATCGTCGGAACGCGGGAAAGCGCGACCGTGAATATCATTCTGGTCGTGATCAAAATGGCCGCGCTGATATTGTTCGTTGCGCTTGCGTCGACTTCCTTCAGTGTCAGTCACTTCCACCCGTTCGCACCGTTTGGTTACAGCGCGCACCTCGACCCGGACGGGACCAAGCGCGGCGTGCTGGCCGCGGCAGGACTTGTTTTCTTTGCGTTTTACGGCTTCGATGCTGTCTCCACGGCTGCCGAGGAAACCAAAAATCCAAAACGCGACCTCACGATCGGCATCATCGGATCGATGGTCATCTGCACCGTGATCTACATTGCCGTGGCGGGTGCGGCGCTCGGCGCATCGTCCTACCTGAATATCGCGCGCACCGGAGCGCCTCTCGTGCATGTAATGCAGTTGCTGCATCATCCTCTCGCGGCGCAGCTTGTCGCATCTGCCGCCATTGTGGCACTCCCAACCGTCATTCTGGTGTTGCTGTACGGGCAGAGCCGAATCTGGTTTGTCATGGCACGCGACGGGCTGTTTCCCGAATCGCTCGCAACATTGCATCGTTCCCGCGGCACGCCGGTAGCGATGACGCTCGTGGCGGGATTTTTCGTGCTCTTGCTGGCGGCGACGCTGCCGCTCGACAAGATCGCGCTTCTCGCCAACGCCGGCACACTCGCCGCTTTCATCGCGGTCGCGCTCTCGCTGATTGTTCTCCGCTTGCGGGAGCCGGCGCGGATACGAGTCTTCCGTGTGCCGCTGGCGTTTGTCGTTGCGCCCTTATGCATCGCGGGCTGTCTGTATCTGTTTGTTACCGGCCTGCAATCGTACACGCAGGAATGGTTCCTGCTTTGGAACGGATTCGGGTTGGTGATTTATCTGTTCTATGGTGCCTGGCGGAGCCACCTGGCGCGGGCATCCACGGCATGAGAGCACGCACCAGTCAGACGCGATAGAACTTGCGGTACCACTCGATGAAGCGGGGTACGCCCACGGCAATGGGCGTTTTCGGCTCGAAGCCGAGGTCGCGGCGGCTGGCGTCGATATCGGCGTAGGTTGAGGGAACGTCACCGGGCTGCAGCGGCTCCATCTCGAACTGGGCCTTCTTTCCGAGCGCGGCTTCGATGATGGCGATGAAATCCGTCAACTTCTCGCTTCGATGATTGCCGAGATTGTAGACCGCGTGCGGCGGCGTCGCCGTGGGCCGGTGGGCGACCGCGCGCAACACGCCGTCGACGATATCGTCGATATAGGTGAAATCGCGCCACATCTCGCCGCGATTGAACACCTTGATTGGTTCGCCGTTGAGTATGGCCCGGGTGAAGATGAACGCGGCCATGTCCGGCCGGCCCCAAGGACCATAGACCGTAAAGAAACGCAGCCCCGTCGCGGGAATCCCGTAGAGATGCGCGTAGGTGTGGCCGATCAGCTCATCGGCGCGCTTGGTGGCGGCGTAGAGCGAATTCGGCTGCTCGACCGGATCGGAAACCGCGAACGGCAGCTTGGTGTTGCCGCCATAGACGCTCGATGAACTTGCATAGACGATATGTTCGAGCGCCGGCAGCTTTCGGGCCAATTCCAGCATCACCACCTGCCCCATCACGTTGGAGGTGACGTAGACAAAGGGATCGGACAGCGAATGCCGCACGCCCGCCTGCGCGGCGAGATGGACGATGCGGCCGATGCGGGGAAATTCGGCGGCGAGAGCGAGGATCGCATCGCGGTCCGACACATCGAGGGCGCGAAACGAAAAAGCCGCGTTCGCCGTCAGTTGCGCGAGCCGGGCCTCTTTCAGCGCGACGTCGTAATAGGCATTGAGGTTGTCGATGCCGATGACGGGTTCGCCGCGGGCCAATAGCGCGCGCGAGACATGAAACCCGATGAACCCGGCCGCTCCGGTGACGAGAATCATGGCGTGTCCGATACGTTCCCGTCCGACTCAGCGCGAATTGACTTTGTGGAGCGTTCCCAAGGCTTTGTCCATCGGCGCCCGCCGCGCGCCAGGCGCGCAAACGTCGCATCGATGTACCCTCGAAGGCGCGTTTTCGTGTCGGGTTCAGGTGTCCCACGCGGTCCGGTCCAGGACGCCTCGATGCCGCAGTCGTGTCGCCCAATGTCGGGCTCAGGACGCATCAACCCGTCAGACCCGGCTCGCCTCGGTCCCTTCGGTCTTCGCCCGCCAGGCCAGCAGCGATCTGAGCTTCAGCCGCCCCAGCAAACTCGCCATCCCCGCCAGCGCCATGATGCCTCCCCCCAGCCAGATGAACGGCGCCAGCGGATTGAACAGCGCCCGCACCGTCCAGCGCCCGCCGCCGCGGTCGTCGCCGATGGCCACGTAGAGATCGGAGAAGCCCGTGGTGCGGATCGCGGTGTCGGAGATCGACTGGCCTTCCGCAGGGTAATAGCGCTTCTCCGGCGTCATCGTGGTGACGAAGCTGCCGCCGCGGCTGACATCGACGATGGCGCGCGCGGCCTGGTAATTGGGACCGTTGACGAGGCCCACATCCTTGAAGGTGAGCGCGTATCCGGCGAGATGAATCGACTGGCCCGGCCCCAGGACGGTGACCACTTCGCTGCGCCACGCCACCGCGGCGATGCCGATCAGCGTGACGCCGAGGCCCGCATGGGCGATGGCCGAGGCGAGCGAGGAGAACGACACCGCCCGCAGCTTCGCTCGCGTGCGCACATCGATCACGCTGGCGCTGATCACCCAGCCCGCCAGCGCAAAGGCGCCGGCCGCCGCCAGCGAATGCGGCGCCATGAACGCAAACGTGCACACGGCCGCGACCGCCGCCACGCCGAGTCCCGGCGCGAGTTGATGCAACGCGAGTTTGAGATCCCCCGTCTTCCACGCGATGCGCGGCCCGAACGGCACGAGCAGCATCAGCACCACGAAAATCGGCGCGAAGAACATTTCGTAATAGGGCGCGCCGACGGAAATGCGCCGGTCGATGATGGGATAGAGCGTGCCGGTGAACACGACGAACACGGCGAAACAGAGCAGAAGATTGTTGGCGACGAGCAGCGTTTCGCGGCTCACCAGATCGAACTCCGCCCCGCTCTGCAGTTTCGGCGCGCGCCAGGCGAACAGCGCCAGCGCGCCCGAGATCGAGCCGAAGATCATGTAGAGAATGAATTTGCCCCGCTCCGGATCGTTGGCGAAGGCATGCACGGAGGTGAGCACGCCCGAGCGCACCAGAAACGTCCCGATCAGCGACAGCGAAAACGCGGCGATGGAGAGCAGCAACGTCCAGGTGCGGAACGCACCGGTGCGTTCGGTCGCGAGCGCGGAATGGAGCAGCGCGGTCGCCACCAGCCACGGCATCAGCGCGGCATTCTCCACCGGATCCCAGAACCAGAACCCGCCCCAGCCCAGCACATAATAGGCCCACCAGCTGCCGCCCGTGATGCCGAGCGTGAGCGCGATCCAGGCCACCAGCATGAAAGGCCGCGAGGCCCGCGCCCAGGCGGCGTCGGCGTTGCCGACAATCATGGCGGCCGCCGCATACGCAAACGTCGCGGAGAGGCCGACATAGCCCATGTAGAGCATGGGCGGATGGAACGCGAGACCGGGATCCTGCAGCAGCGGATTCAATCCATTGCCTTCGAACGGCGGCGGATCGAGCCGGATGAACGGATCGGACGTGAAGAGAATGAACACGAGGAACGAGACCGCGAGCAGCCCCATCACGCCGAGCGCGGTGGCGGCGAGGCGATCACCGCCGAGCCGCAGGATCGCGATGAGCACGGTGTAGACGCCCAGCACCATCATCCACAAAAGCATGGAGCCTTCGTGGTTCCCCCACACGCCGGTGATTTTATAAATGAGGGGTTTCAGCGTGTGCGAATTCTGCGCCACGTTCAGGATCGAAAAATCCGACGTGACGAAACCCACCATCAACGCGCCGAACGCAAGCGCGATGAAGACGAAGAATCCCGTGGCGCTGGAGAACGCGACAGAGCGGGCGAGGCCGGCGCCTTCGCGCGCACCCCAGAGCCCCGCGACGGCCTGCACCACCGCCAGCGCGAGCGCCAGGCACAACGCCAGCTGGCCGATTTCACCGGTCATGGTCTTTGCTCCGTGGGGGCGGAGTTTACCGCACGCGCCAGGGGGTTAGCACGGAACGGGCTAATATGGCGAATGGGGGGTTAGAACAATTCGCAAAATTTCTTGCTTAAATGCATTGGGATAAAGCCCGACCAATAGGGTAGAATCCGTTTGCGAGTTTCCTTCCCAGAGTAATGCTACACTAAACTATCTCATATGCCCAAATCAAAACCACCCAAAACGTCCAATACTATGCTCGCAAAAGGCGGTGGCCATGCCACTGCCGCGGGTATGAATTTCGAAGCGTTCGTCGGCGCTTTCTACTTCGCAGAAATGCTGAGCGAGTTGCGAATCGACCCAAAGCGCGGCTTAGATGCGGTACCTCGATCAATTCGCTTCGAGACTGAAGCACCCGTCGACGACATTCTCGTCAAGACAACCGCGAACGGGTACGTCTTCATTCAGGCAAAGACGAACCTTCGACTTTCGTCCTCTCCCGAAAGCGAGTTTGCAAGAGTAGCGGATCAACTCGTTCGTCAATGGCTCGCGTGCGATCAAGGATCAGGCGAACGGGGGTGGGATAGGCCATTCCAGAACGATCTCGATCGTATATTAATTGCCGTGGGTCCGCAGACTCCTGAGTCAGTCAAGGTCGACCTGTCGACAGCGCTTGAAACGCGAAGATTGTCACCTGACGCGCCGCTAAATCAAAAGCAAACAAGGGCTCTGGAGCACTTGACCGGCCAGTTGTCCGTCGCATGGAAGCGGTCGACCGGTGCCGAGGCGGATGCAGGTTCAATCGATCGTCTCTTGCGGATCATAAGCGTCATTTCCTTCGATCCGGAAGGTGCCGATCGCATCGGCGCAATCACCGCGTTAAAGACGCGTTTGCCGGCATCCGACTCTGCCGAGGGAGCGCTTATCGCCCTCGAACGCATTAGCCTTGGCCTTACTCAGCGACGTGCTGGTCTTGACGCACAAGGGCTTCGGACTGCACTCTCGACAGCGGGAGTGGTGCTCACCGCATCCCCGAGTTATGTCGACGACGTCAATGCGCTTCGCGCATATACGGCGCGTACCCGCAGCCAACTAAGTGCCTATGAAGAGATTAGCATCGACGGATCGGCATCGCGTATTGAACGCGACTGTACGGTCGCCGTCGTGGAAGCTGCCGCACGCGAGTCCTTTCTGCTCGTAGGCGAGCCGGGCGCCGGGAAAAGCGCCGTCCTGAATTCGGCGGCAACGGAGTTGGCAGCGTCTGGCCATGAAGTAATTCAACTGGCCGTAGACCGATTGCCTGTCCAGTCCCAAGAGGGCTTGAAGGACCAGTTGGGGCTACAACACCCTCTCAGAGACGTGCTCGCGAACTGGCCAGGCAATGATGCGATCATCCTCTTTATTGACGCGCTTGACGCCACGCGTGGCGGCCCCAGCGAGGCCGTTTTTCGCGCGCTGATAAAGGACGCGCTGGAGCTGGGGCAGGAGCGTTGCAGAGTAGTCGCTTCAATCCGCTCTTTCGACCTAAAACTGGGCGTCCAATATCGGGATTTGTTCAAGGGACAACCTCCGTCAGAGAGATTTGTCGACGGTGGGATTTCGAATGTGCGACACCTTCTCGTTCCTTCCTGGTCTTCAGACGAGCTTCGGCACCTCTTAGCGGTGCAACCGAAGCTCGCGATTGCAATTGAACGAGGTGGATCGAGGCTGAGGGACCTTGCCCTCGTGCCATTTAATACTCGTTTGCTCGCAGACCTACTCGACGCCGGTGTCACCCCTGATGCATTTGGCAACGTTGGGTCGCAGGTCGAACTACTTGACGCTTACTGGCAGTGGCGGGTCGCTCGCCACGGAACCGGCGCTGCGTTAGTGCTTCGACAAGTCGTCGCGGCAATGGTGCAGAACAAACAGCTACGGGCAGATCGGATTGCCTCGAACATCGTGCCAGCCGACGCCCTTGATCTGCTGATGCGCGACAATGTGCTTGTCTCTGTCGACAGCGACAGGTTCATTGGTTTTAGACACCACATATTGTTCGACTATTCCGCGAGCCGGGTTTATCTGAACCCCGGTGATGTCGCCGAGACCGTGAGTATCGCGCGAGCGGATCGTGGCCTTGGGTTTATGTTGGCTCCTGCACTCAACTTTGCGCTTCAAGAGCAGTGGGCCACCGATAAAACCAAGAGATCGCAGTTTTGGCGTGCGGTCTTCGCCCTGGCGGGAAACTTGGACGTTGATCCAATCGCGAGAAGTGTGGCGGCGCGCGTAGCGTCGGAATTACCGAAATGTGGCGAGGACGTTTCGGCATTGATCGAGAAACTCGTTGAGCAGGCACCACCCGCCGCACCAGCTATTTCGACCATTAGTCAAATAGTTGGATCTCTGGCTGTCCGTGCCGACGACAAACTACCTCTGGAAATCGAGCCATGGGCCCACCTAGTTGAAGGCATTAGTGGCCGAAGTGATGACTATCCGTGGGCCATGCGAACCTTGTTGTTCTTGCTCATCGGGCGAAGCAGCAACGCACAGCACCGCACGAAACTTGGTATTGCTGCGAGGGCTCTGCTGAGTACGGCGCTTAGTGGTACGTACGGTCCGGAGATGGCTGTAATTGCGACCGGGTTTGTTGCCGATACATATTCCACAGACCCCGTCGCTTCAAAACTTTTGTTAAGGAAGCTCATGTCGCCGGAGAGGTTTGAGCTCAACGGCCACAGTGACCTTCCGTGGCTTGCTCGAAGTCTCGGATCCATAAGCGAGAGTGACGCCGAATTCGCAGCCGAGATCATGCAATTCATCTTTTCCCATGAAATAAGCGACGAGGGTGCCACGCCAATAGGCAGGAGCCGAATCCTGCCGCTCACGAGCAATCGTCGCCAAGACTACGATATGGCGCGGTTTCAAGTGAAAGAGTTTTTTCCTCGCTTCATCGAAAAGCATCCACTGATGGCACTCCGCGTGCTCACTACGGCATTCGAGAAAGAAGCGAGAGAGGACCGGGATGCTCAGAAGACGTGGACACTAACTGGTGGCGGCCTGCAGGCCACGCTTATCGCTGACGGAAGTTACGTGTGGGCATGGAACCCTTCCGAACGGCACGCAAATAATAGAGCCGGACTCCTCATGACACTCGTTTCATATTTGGAGCGCGCCACGCCGCAAGAGACAGTAGAATTAGCGATCAACATCATTACCCAAGGACGCTTGGCGGTTTTGTGGTCGCGCCTACTGATTGTCGCAGCGCGAAAGCCGGATGTCCTCGGGTCGTTGCTCTGGGATTTTGTAATACAGGAGCCGCTTTTAGTTTGCACAGATACCCGAAAATACGCGATTGATTTTATTGCGGCGCGTTACCTGAGCGAGCCGCCGTCCGATCGGGAGCGTTTTGAAAAATCGCTCGCGAATTTCGACTACTCGGACTTTACGAATCCGGAGGGAATGCGACAGCATCTCACCGAGACAATATTCGGCACTATCGGGTCAAGCGCTCTCGTTACGGAGGCTGCGAAAACGATAGCCGACACCGTACTTGCCGAAAGGCCGAAGGAACGCATAAATCGGCGCCCCTTTGAGATCACTAGCGGGTATTCTGAACCCGAAAAATGGTGGTGGCTGACGGAAGCGGGCGTCGATGTAAATGCCGCTGGAAACAGAGAGCTTCTTGAGGAAGTGGATCGAGTGAAGACCGTGCTCGGGTTGGAAGGAAGGCCCGCAAAGGGTGCTTCACTCTCCGAGACGCTCGAACTCGTCGATCAGCTCGTCGCGCGGACCGAAACCTCATCAGCGGTTCCTCTTGTCGTGACCTATGCTGACGGCGTCATCGCGCAGGGGATCGCGCGTGGCGCCATGACAGACGTCAGGGTTCTCAGACAGTCGCCGGACATCGTTAGACGGCTTGCGGACCTCGCAATGCGCTATTCAACAAACCCTGAACCGCAGGTCACTCCCAACATAGAGGATAAGTTCGAGGAGAACGCCTCTTGGGGTTCACCAGCGCCACGCATCGATGCAGCGGAAGCGGCAATAATCCTCTGCCAAGTTGACGCCGCCACAGTGACCTCTCTTCGCCGCACCGTTGAAAATGCGCTTATGGATCCGCACCCGGCCGTGCGCCTAGTTGTGGAGCAGCGGTTGAGTCTTCTGTGGACAACAGACCGCGAGCTGATGTGGCAGCTTGCCACGAAAGTCGCGAACGACGAGCAGAATCGTGGCGTCCTGCGATTTTTTCTTGAATTCCTATCGAGCGTGCTTCACGCCGACCCGGAGTATACGGAACGTCTTCTAACCATCGTCCGCGAACGAGCGCTTCGCGGAGGTGGCGGCAGACTAAGCAACGATCTGTTTGACGCATTCGGAAGCCTGACGACCCTTCTCTGGGTAAGCCATGAACGTCGGCTTTCGCGACAGGTTCTCGATACCTGGTTGGCCGACATGCCCAGTCACGAAGACGAATTGAACCACGGGCTGGTATCGGTTCGTACAGGGCTGGTGCTCGGCTATTCCGACGGGACCGAAAACGACATCAATATCAGACGTCGATGTCAGGCCTTTGTTGAAGAGATCGTCGACGTTTGTGCTGACAAACTCGAACTCTACTTCAAAAGCCTAGGAAAGCCAGAACAGACCGATAGTACGGACCATATTACCGTCTACGCCAAACTCCTCAATAATGCCTGCGATCAACTCTACTTCGCTGCGGGTGCGTTTCAGGGATCGCCAGCCAATCAAGTTGGACTTTTGACGCTTCCTCAAAAGAAAGCTTTCCTGATCGACGTCCAAAGTTCCTTGCGGCGGATTGGGGATGTCGGAACACCTGCCACAATCTTTCACTTAGTCGGATTGCTCGACCACCTGTTGCCCGCCGATCCCGAATTGGGTTTCGATCTCGTTGCGCATGCACTTCTAACGGCGGGTAAGCAGCAAGGATATCAATTCGAGTCACTGGGTGCGGATACGTTTGCGAGCATCGTAGGGCGATTGCTGGCCGATCACCGGCGGTTGTTCGAAGATGAACACCGCCGAACTCTTCTCGTAGCCTGCTTGGACGTATTTATCGAAGTCGGCTGGCCGTCCGCACGGCGGATTCTTTACAGCCTGCCGGAATTGCTCCAGTGAGCGCGCAAAAGCGCAAAGATGATTTTAAGAAGGCGCTGGACGGAATCCTGAAGGAATTTGTGGATACAAGCGGCGTCGGTAAGCCGGATTTTGCGGGAGCGCAGTCTGGCAACCCGCTCGAGCACAATACGCGTCGTCACTGCATTGACCGCATTCTCACCGCGCTAGGGTGGGATCTATCCACCGGTCAGGACCTGATCGAGGAAGCGAGGACCAAGGGAGAGACGACACTTTTTCTTGATTATCTCGGAGTGCATCCAGAGGCGCGCATACCGGCAATGATAGTCGAGGCGAAAGCTTGGGCTCTTCCAATGGTGTCAATGTCCCGCACCGGAGCCGACAAGCATGGTCCCCAAATCGGTGCGCACGCGCGGGATGTGATCGCGTTGGGGGTGATGCATAGTCGAAGCGGTGGCGACGTCGAAACATCTCCCGTCATCGAAATTTGGGCGAAATGGATCGCCAAGGCACGCGAGTACGTAGCCAATGTCCATGCCCAGAGCGGGCAGGTCGTGAGTAGCTTTGCGATTACTTCGGGTCGGTGGATGGTCATTTTCAAAGACCTGGCTAATACGCTTCTGTCGCCCGATCCGACGGCGCCGATTGAGATAGTGGTTTTTGAGGGTTCGGAAGGCCAAGCTGGTCTTGTCGTTAACTCCGATGAAATCTATGAGAGTCTTTCGCGGGAATTTGTGATCGGACGCGTGCCGCCCTACATACGTCCAACTCAAATAACTTCGTATGCAAATCTTGTCGGGATAGTCAAAGCCTATCGGGCACTGTGGGTGAGCCGCAGCGCGGAAGGCGCCCACTTCGCGGTTCGTCCGCAAATCTTCCTCTATCCGGCTCTTGTCGTCGAGAGAAGCGACCGCGTACTGGTGACGGTACTCGATCAGGGCTCGCCACACATTCTGCCACATAGGCGCGAAGACCTTTCGGCACATATCAATGAGGTGAGTGCTGCATCGGACAGGTTGCTAGATACACTTAACGCCACGCTAGGCGGAAACATTGTGCTTTCCGATGTTGCGGATTTCTCGGGTTTTGATTCTGTTCTGGCAAAAGATCCCGCGGAAAATCTCGGCGGCGGCGGTCCGAGTGACGGCAAGGGTCGGCTTCTCAGAGCATTTCGGCCAAAACCGAACGAATATCTGCTGGTTTGCGGAACGAATTCCCATTACCTGACAGAGACGCCAAGCGTTGAGGGGTGCGCGTTCCATAGCTGGGCAGTATGTTCCGACGCGCATGAGAATGCAGGGACTTTGCCTATTTTGGCGCGTAGCGTCGACCCTGCGTCCTTTTTCATGTCAGGAGAGCAGCATCACTGCGCGCATCGCACGGTGCATGATCGTCGCGAAAATAGATGTCAGATTGACTCGTTCGAGACGTACCTTTGCTGTCGTGCCTGCGCATTTCAGAGTTATTGTTGGACTGACGCGGAGCTTGTTTTATTGCCCTGCCAAGCCTAGGAACAGCCCGACATGAACGACGATTTGGATCTGGCGACAGGATACGCAAGAAGTTCGGGGTCAGCAAGTTCGGGGTCAGAGTGGAAACTCTGCCGGACAACGCGTAACGGTGGTCCGGTTTTCAGGGACGGCGGATATGGCGCGGCTGGGACGCTACTTCATCGCGGGCCAGCCGCTGCATGTCATCCAGCGCGGCAACGACAGGAGCTTCTTCACAGACGACGACGCTCGGGATCTGGGCGGATACTTGCTGCGCATTGGCTGCCGACAGTACGTAACGGAAGCGGCGATTGGCCAGTTTCCACTCTGACCCCGAACCTCCTATTGTTCGCCCCGCCGCCTGATCAATTGGGAGTTGCGTTCGCTGTCCCTGAATCACCCGGAGACAGGCGCATGAGCTTCGATGCCAGAAGACCCGTAAAGAGGTTGAGCACGATATGGGCCACCATCAGCCACCATAAGCTTTGCGTCAGCGCATAGGCGATACCGAAGGAGAGCCCGACCAGCGCCGTGCGCAGGGTTCCGCGCCAGCCTTGATAGGCATGTCCCAGACCGAACAGGAGCGAAGACAGCAGCACCGCGCCCGACAGTCCGGCAAAGCCCGCGGAGAACCACATCAAAAATCCGCGGAACAACAGTTCCTCGAACGGGCTCGCCGCGAGCACCATGATTGGCCAGAGCAGGAACTCGGCCCGCGTTTGCGGCACGATGTGCAGCTCGTCCAGTCGCCGTCGCGTAGCTGCATTGCGCTCTGCGGAGCGTTTTTCGAGGAACAATTTGTAGCCGAAATAGCAAACGAGCATTGCATCGAGGCCAAAGCCGATGCGCCCTGCAATGCCGACCGGAAGATCGAGGCCAAGTGCGGAAAACGGCCGTCCCGATGAGTACCACGCGAAGAGCACCAGAGCTGAAATCAAAACGGCGCTGGCCGCGGTCAGCCAGTACAAGCGCACCACATTGCGCTCGCCGCGCGGCTTTCGACCCATGCGACTGCCCAGGATTGCCGATCGCGCCTGGATGGCAATCGCGACGCCGAAGACCACAAGGTCCAGCGATGTGAATGGATGCGGCATGGAGCAGGCGCCCGATCGTCCCTATTGTAAATGTAAATTTGCATTTACATTAAGTCAAGGTCAAGCTGTGCCTCATGCCAGACAGGTCCGAACGCCCGGCCGCCCAACAGGATCGCAGCGCGCGCACGCAGGATTTGCTGTGCGACGCGGCCGAGGCGCTGCTGCGCGAGGGTGGCCTTGCCCGCTGCACGATCCAGGAGGTCGCCGCGCGCTCCGGGCGATCGCCGGGCAGCGTCTATCGCCGCTTCGGCGACAAGGAGGGGATGATCGAAGCCGTCATCGAGCGCCTTCTCGAACGCGCGCCGGCAGGCAGCGACGCCCGTCTTCGGGCTTTCGGCCTGCGCCATCCGGACCTTTCGTCGCGACTGAAGGCGTTGGTGGACAGTGCCGTCGATGGACGACGCAACGAGGGGCGCTTGATCGAGGCACTGCGGGAAACCGCGGCGAATTCTTCGAGCCCCACTCTGCAGGCCGCTTTTGAACGGGCGCGCGGTACATGGGTCGACTTTGCAAAGGGCGCGCTGCGGGAGCGTGCGTCGGAAATAATGCGTCCGAACAAGGAGCGCGCCATCGAATTCGCTGTCGCGACATTGACCGCCGTGGCGCGGACGTTGACGATCAGCGATCGCATCGTGCGATCGGAGTTGCACGCCATGCTTGTGAAGTATCTCATGTCAAGCGCGGACTAGATCCCCACGATCGCCCAGGGTCGGGATGATGACGAAGTTCGGGGTCAGAGTGGAAACTCGCTGCGTATTGGCTGCCGACCGTACGTAACGGAAGCGGCGATTGGCCAGTTTCCACTCTGACCCCGAACTTGCCGCGATTTCGCGAGAGCGGTGACGTCGTCCTGCTCGCCGAGGCCGATGCCTTCGTAGATCGCGATGTGTGCGCCGCCTTCGAGATTGATTTCGTCCACCGCGAAATCGACCGGATAGGTGATGCTCTGTGACGTGATATCGGACGACGGAAAGCAGATCTCGCCGAAGACCACGTAACAATTCACCGGCTCGGCCGCCGCGGTGTCGGCGTCCGCCGGCGCGGGCACCTGCAGCGCGATGAGGATCAATAGGGCACTCAGTCTCGAATGCATGCGCTTCCCCCGCAAATGCCGCGACAGTCTCTATGCGTAATCGTACCACAGACCTGGGGGAGCCGGGGATATTCGAGGGAGCCGCATGGGGCAGTCGTCGTTGTGCGAGATTGCCGAACGCGCCGGCCATTCGGTCGCGCAGGATGGGGGCGCCGGCTGGCTTTTCGCCTATCCCGCAAACCGCCGGTTCAGCTTGCGCATGCCGCCGATCCAGCGGTTGTAGTCGGCGGTCTTGCGCCGCATGTAGTCGAGCACTTCCGCGTGCGGCAGGATGAGAAAATCCTCCGCTTCGATGGCGCGCACGCACGCATCGGCCACCGCTTCGGGTTCGATCATGCCGTCGACGCTGGCGACGCCGTCGGGATTGCCGGCCGTCATCGCCGTGCGAACCGCCTGCGGACAGAGAACGGAAACCTTGATGCCCTGATCGCCGTGGGTGATGGCGAGCCATTCGGCCAGTCCCACTGCCGCGTGTTTGGTGACGGCGTAAGGCGCCGAGCCGATCTGCGAGAGAAGTCCCGCGGCCGACGCTGTGTTGAGAAGATATCCGCCGCCGCGCGCGATCATGCGCGGTACCAGATGGCGCGCCGCCCAGACATGGGCCATCACATTGATGTCCCAGATGCGCTGCCAGGCTTCGTTGGCGGCGTCCGCGCCGCCGCCGATCCCGATGCCGGCATTGGAACAGAACAGATCGATGGGACCGTTGTTCTTCTCCACGGTTTCGATCAGATGCTGGATGTCGGGTTCTTTGGCGACATTGGTGGTGAAGGCGATGCCGCCGATCTCTTTCGCGGTGGCCGAGGCGCCTTCGCCGTTTAGGTCCGAACAGACGACAAGCGTCGCGCCTTCCGCGGCGAAGCGCTTCGCCAGCGCCTTACCGATGCCGCTCGCCGCACCCGTGACCACGACGATTTTACCCTTGATGTGCATGGTTCGGTTCCTTCTTGTGTCCCTGGCCGACCATAATCGGCAAACAGAGCACCGTCACAGGGCATTTTACGTGCGCTGAGGGGTCAGTCTGGATTTCTGCGCGGACCGATCAGCAAATAAATGCCGGTTGCCAAAGCCCGCACCGGAAGCCAGCGGCAACAGCCCGGCGATCATAAATGCTGCCCCAAACGCCCGCCTCATGTCTGTGATTTCGCCGCTCGTGCGAACTCCCCCTCTTCAATCCTTGCCAGAATATCGGAAACTTTCCGGAAGTGACTATCTTCTCGCCGCCTGAGTTGCGCATCACCGTCCTGGGACACTAGGCTTGCCTTGCCATTCATCAAACACTTCAAACCGGGAGACACCCATGGACGGACTTCAACTTCGCTCGCTCGTGACCAAAGACGGCACGCTCGAACTGTCGCTGCAGCGCGTGGTGGTGCCCGATCCCGGCGCGGACGAAGTCGTCGTGCGCATCGATGCGACGCCGATCAATCCGTCGGACATCGGCCTCTTGTTCGGCGCAGCCGACATGCGCACGGCGAAACTCTCCGGCACGCGCGAGAACCCCGTCGTCACCGCGACCATTCCGCCTGCAGGGATGCGTGCGATGGCGGCGCGTGCAGGCGAGTCGCTCCCCGTGGGCAATGAGGGCGCAGGAGAAGTGATCAAGGCGGGTGCAAACGCGCAACATCTCAAGGGCAGGATCGTGGCCATGGTGGGCGGCGCGATGTATGCGCAGTATCGCGGCATCCGCGGGGCCGATTGCCTCGTGCTGCCCGAAGGCACCACAGCAGCGGAGGGCGCATCGTGTTTCGTCAATCCGTTGACCGCGCTTGGGATGATCGAGACGATGCGCCGCGAAGGCCATACCGCGCTCGCGCATACCGCAGCGGCTTCCAATCTCGGCCAGATGCTGAACAAAGCGTGCATCGCCGACGGCATCGCACTGGTGAACATCGTGAGAAGCCAGGCGCAAGCCGACATCCTGCGCGCGATCGGCGCGAAACATATCTGCGATTCCAGTTCGCCCGCTTTCATGGAGGAATTGATCGCAGCACTCAGCGAAACCGGCGCGACGCTCGCGTTCGACGCGATCGGCGGCGGCAAACTGGCGGGCCAGATTCTCACTGCGATGGAAGCTGCCGCGAATTCGAAGACGAAGACCTTCAGCCGTTACGGATCGTCCGTCTACAAGCAGGTTTACATCTATGGCGGGCTCGATACCGGTCCGACCGAGCTCAACCGCAGTTTCGGCATGGCGTGGGGCATTGGCGGCTGGCTGTTGACGCCGTTCCTCATGAAAAGCGATCCGGCGCTGATCGAGAAACTCCGTCAGCGCGTGGCGCGGGAAATCAAGACGACATTTGCCAGCCACTACACGCGGGTCATTTCGCTCGCCGATGCGCTCCAGCCCGACATCATCGCCGCCTACAACAAACGCGCCACGGGCGAGAAATATCTGATCAATCCGAATCTGGCGCGGTAGGAGATCCCTCTCCATGGTACGCGGAGGAACTGGTTGGCATTGACGACTGCGCCGCGCGGCGCAGAATTCGGCCCCGCTGCAGTGCTGCACCAGGAAGACCGGCAGCGGCGAATTCCAGATCCAGTACTACGCCACCAACAACATCTTCGAGAACAACATCTTCGAGAACAACATCGCTTATGCGACGAAGCAGGGGCTGATGCTCAACGATTTCACGTCGGACAGCCCCAGCCCGGCGATGGTGGATTCCAATCTCTGGTATTCGAGGATCGGCGCGGACAGCGCGAAATTCGTCTGGCGGGGCACGCTTTACACGGGCTATGCCGCGTATCGTTCGGCCGCCGGCAACGACGCGAACTCGCCGCCCTTCTTCGATCCGCAGTTCGCGCGCCTCGGCAAACCGCCCGATCTCGACATCGAAAACTCCTCGCCGGCAATCGACGCCGCTGCGGTGCTCGCGCCCGGCGTCGTCGGCACCCGCGACGTCGCGGGCCGCAACCGCACGAAGGCCGGCACGATAGATATCGGGGCGTATGAAAAGTAGGGGGTATACGGCAGGTCTTGCGGTGGCCCGATCGTTGGTCCCGTGTCGGGGTGACGGTCAATCGGCTGGGCAGCCGACCGATGTCCCGCCTTGGAACTGCGGACGCTGCCGCGCATTGTTGCGTAGGGGAGAGAAGGCTGCGCCGTGGCCTTCCCAGCGACAGGGGCCAGATGCCGGGGATTTCCCGAGACAGCGAGTTTCCCGCCATCACCGGCGAGATGGCCGATCGCGTGCGCCGTTACGATTGGGCGTCCACGCCGCTCGGCCCGATCTCGGCGTGGCCGCAGAGCCTGAAGACCGCTGTCGGTATCGTGCTTTTTTCGCCCGTGCCCATCGTGATGCTGTGGGGCGAAGACGGAATCATGATCTACAACGACGCTTATTCGGTCTTTGCGGGCGCCCGCCATCCGCTGCTTCTGGGCTCGCGGGTACGGGAGGGTTGGCCCGAAGTCGCCGACTTCAACGACAACGTGATGAAGGTGGGGCTGTCGGGCTCGACACTCGCCTATCGCGACCAGGAGCTGACGCTCTACCGCTCGGGCAAACCCGAGCAGGTGTGGATGAATCTCGACTATTCTCCGATCCCGGACGAGAGCGGCCGGCCGGCCGGCGTCATGGCGATCGTCGTGGAGACGACCAACCGCGTGATCGCCGAGCGCGCGCAGGCCGAAGCGACGGAGCGCGTGCGCCTTGCCACGGAAAACGCGGAGGTCGGACTGTGGGACATCGACCGCGACGGCAACATCAGCTTCCACTACGCGCCGTCCGCCTTCAGCATGCCGCAAGACCGCAAAACGCCGGCCGAGGAATTCTTCACCCATGTCCATCCCGAGGACGCAGCCCCGCTGCTGAGTGCGTATGGCGCCGCGCGCGATCCCCAAACGCGCGCCGCACTCGATGTCGAATACCGTACGCTTGCGATGGGCGACATTCCGGCGCGCTGGATGGCGGTGAAGGGCCGCGGCGTGTTCGACGCGGACGGCACCTGCATCCGCATGAGCGGCACAGCCGTCGACATCACGAAGCGCAAGGAAGCGGAGCAGGCGCTGCGCCAGAGCGAGGAGAAACTTCGCCTTGCCACCGAGCACGCCGAAATCGGCCACTGGGATGTCGACAATGTCAGCAACACCCTCTACTGGCCGGCGCGCGTCAAGGCCATGTTCGGGATTTCGCCGGCAGTCGCCGTCACCCTGGATGATTTCTACGCCGGACTGCATCCCGACGACCGCGACGCCGTGAGCGCGGCCTATGCGGCCGCAAACGACCCGGAGAAGCGTGCGCTCTACGATGTCGAGTACCGCACCGTCGGCAAGGAAGACGGCATTGTCCGCTGGGTCGCCGCGAAGGGACGAGGCGTCTTCTCCGCAGACGGACGATGCGTGCGAGTGATCGGCACCGCCATCGACATCACCCGGGAGCGCGAGACTCAGGAGGCTCTCAGGCGCAACGAGGAACAGCTCCGCCTCGCCACCGAGCACGCCGACGTCGGCCTTTGGGACATCGATATCGTCAACGGCATCGTGTGGTGGCCGGAGCGCGTGAAATCCATGTTCGGCATGGCACCGGACGTACCCGTGACGCTGAACGAATTCAGAGCCTCTCTGCATCCGGAGGACAAGCAGCGCATCATCGGCGCCATTCTGGCCGCGTGCGATCCCGACATACGCGCACCCTATGACGTGGAATATCGCGCCGTGGGGAAAAACGACGGAGTCGTGCGCTGGTTGGCGGCGAAGGGCCGGGCGCTCTTTGACGAGCAGAACCGCTGCGTTCGCATGCTGGGAATCATTCTGGACATCACCGCGCGCAAGGAGATCGAACGCCAGCTTCACGAACTCAATCAGACTCTCGAGCTGCGCGTGGCCGAACGCACCGCGGCCCTCGAGCAAAGCGAGGCCAAGCTCCGAGCCATTTTCGAGACGTCACATCTCTATCTGGGCCTGATGGCGGCAGACGGGACGCTACTCTATGCCAACCGGATCGCCCTTGATTCGGTCGGCGCAGAACTCGCCGATGTGATCGGACGGCCGTTGTGGGAGGGACCCTGGTTCGCCTCGACAACGGGAACGCCGGAAGCGGTGAAGGAGGCCGTAACTCGCGTGGCCCAAGGCCGTGCCGAAGACATGACGGTCACGCTTCATCTGCCGATCGGAACACGCACCTTCGATTTTTCCATGCGGCCGGTGACGGACGACCGCGGCCGTGTCGTGGCCATCGTGCCGGAAGCGGTGGACATCACGCCGAGACTGAAGGCCGAGCAGGCGCTGCAGCAGGCCCAGAAAATGGAAGCGATCGGCAACCTCACCGGCGGCATCGCGCATGACTTCAACAACCTTCTGCAGGGACTTGCAGGCAGTCTGGACCTGATCCGGCGGCGTCCCGACGATGCGGACCGGGTGCGGCGCTGGGCGGAAGCAGGACTTCACTCCGCCGAACGCGGTGCCAAACTCACATCGCAGTTGCTGGCGTTCTCGCGCGCACAAAGGCTCGAGGTGCAGCCCGTCGATCTGGCCGGCCTTCTCGGCGACATGCACGAGCTGCTCTCACGCTCGCTGGGACCGGCGACGCGCATCGCGTTCGACATCGACGGTCGCACAGGCGCGGTTCTCGGAGACCAAACGCAGCTGGAAATGGCCATCCTCAACCTCGCCATCAATGCGCGCGACGCCATGCCCGGCGGGGGCGACCTCGTCGTCGGCACACGGCGCCTGGCAATACAATCCGATTCCGAACTGGCGCCGGGCGAATATGTGGAACTGACGGTGTCGGACAGCGGCAGCGGAATGTCCGCCGATATCGTCTCGCGTGCTTTCGATCCGTTCTTCACGACGAAGAGCATGGGCAAGGGAACGGGTCTGGGATTGAGCCAGGTTTACGGAATGGCGAGGCAGGCCGGCGGCATCGCGCGCATCCGCTCCGTCGCGGGCCACGGAACCACCGTCAGTATCTTTTTGAGATCGACCGATCAGCGCGCACTCGGCGGTGCCGCGCACGCGGCAAGCGAGGGACCGCACAACGGGCATGCCGCCACAATCCTCGTGATCGACGACGATTCCGGCGTCCGGCAGTTCCTGTCGGACTCGCTCGAATCTCTCGGGTATTCGGTACTGCAGGCGGAAGACGGGGAAACCGGCCTCGCCATGCTGGTGCGAACGTCGCCCGACCTGCTCATTCTCGACTACGCCATGCCGGGCATGACGGGCGCCGACGTCGCGCAAAAGGCGCGCGCGATGCGCAGCCGGCTGCCGATCATGTTCGCGAGCGGCTATGCGGAAACCAGCGCACTCGAAAACCTGCTCGACGACGGCACCTTTATCCTGCGCAAGCCCTTCCGCGTCAGCGACCTTCAGGACGCCGTCGATCGCGCTCTGAGATCGGATGAGTCATGAGGGAAAACGCGCGCCGCTCCGCAGAACCTGACGCGCCGCCAAAAAACCCCTATTCTCGCCGTTCCAACCCGGAGACCAGACATGACCGACATCGCCGCCGCCGGCACTTTCACATTGGGCGACCGCAGCGTGAACCGCATGGGTTATGGCGCCATGCAGCTGGCCGGGCCCGGCGTGTTCGGCCCGCCGAAGGACCACGGCGAAGCACTCGCCGTGCTGCGCGAAGCGGTGGCCGCCGGGGTCAATCACATCGACACCAGCGATTACTACGGACCCTATGTCACCAACAGGATCATCCGCGAGGCGCTTCATCCGTACACGGATAATCTTGTGATCGTGACGAAGCTGGGTGCAGTGCGCGGAGACGACGCCTCATGGAAGCCGGCGATGACGCCGGCCGATCTCGCGCGCGGCGTACACGGCAATCTTGAGAATCTGGGCCTCGACGCGCTCGACGTCGTCAATCTGAGGGTGATGGGCCGCATCCACGAACCGGGAGAAGGCTCGATCGAAGAACCGTTCACAGCGCTCGCAGACCTGCAGAGACAGGGACTGATCCGCCATCTGGGATTGAGCAACGTGACGTCCGAACAGGTCGCCGAGGCGCGCGCCATTGCGCCCGTGGTCTGCGTGCAGAACCACTACAACGTCGCCCAGCGCCACGACGACGCGCTGATCGAAGAGCTGGCGGCAAGCGGCACGGCCTATGTGCCGTTCTTTCCGCTGGGCGGCTTCACGCCCCTGCAATCCTCCACGCTGTCGGCGGTTGCACGCGAACTCGATTCAACCCCGATGCAGACGGCGCTCGCGTGGCTTCTGCATCGTGCGCCCAACATTCTGCTCATTCCGGGCACATCCTCGCGCGGCCATCTGCGGGAGAATCTCGCAGCCGCATCGCTCAAGCTGCCGCCCGACGCACTGGCGCGGTTGGATGCGATCGGCACAGAAGCGGGGGGGTGAACGAGGCCGAGAATTGCAGGCTAGACCCTGCGAGGCCATCGCCGACCATGACGGGCGCGATCTCGTGACGTTGATCCAATATACCAAATCGGTTGATATCAATCAATACCGGTGCTACGGTTCATCCCCGCTCTTTGGACAGTGTGAAGCTCGAGACGCTCCCCCGCGAAGCCGGCAGGAGGTCGTTTTATTGCCCGGCGCGTGCTGCTTCACGTGGCCGGATCGATCGCCTGGACCGCGCCCGAACCCGACGTTTCCCCTGCCATTTTCCCGTTCCGCCGCTGTTATCGGCGAAAAATGCCGCTGTTATCTCTATTATTCGCGCGCTCAAGCCATTGGAATCGCTTGGAAATATGCAAAAACAGCGCAGAATTCGATTTTTCCGCTGTAAATTGCCCCTGTTCTCACCCCTGTTCCCCGCCGCGTGCCGGGGACGCAGGCTCAGCCGCCCTCTTTCCAGCGGCCGGCGCGCTTCAAGGCGTCCACCACTTCGGGCGGCATGTAACGCTCGTCATGCTTGGCCAGGATCTCGGTGGCTTGGAAAGTCCCGCTCCCCTCCAGCGTGCCCGACGCCACCACGCCCTGCCCCTCGCGGAACAAATCTGGCAGAACGCCGGTGTAGCTGACGGGCACGGCCGAGCGGCCATCCGTCACCAGGAAGCGCACTTGCGCCCCCGGCCCGCGCTTCACGGTGCCCTTCTCGACCAGGCCGCCGATTCGGAACGCCACGCCCGCCGGCACGTGGGCCCTGGCCAGATCCGAGGGACCGTAGAAATACATCACGTTGTTCTTCAGCGCCGCCACGACGCCGGCCGCACCCACTGCGCCGGCCAGAACCAGTGCGCCGGCGAACATCAACCGCCTCTGTTTTTTCGCATTCATGGCAAAATTCCGCTGCAGAGCGGGGTCCGAGCAATCGCGCGCGGACTATAAGAGCCCTGTTGCGCACGCGCCAATGCGCAGTCGTCCGGATTGCTCAAGAAAGCGTTTCGCCTGCGACGGATTTGCGGGGCGAATTTAACGGCCCTGTTATCGCCCCTGTTGCCGGGCGTCCGCTGCAGCCCGATTGCGGACAATACTGACTCCCGCCCCGTCTCGGCGATTGTTTAACTGGGTATTATCTCGGGTTGACTAGGGTCGGACCGGCCGGAGTGTCAGGGGAGCGCAGAACGCGACATTGGTCCGGCAGCGAAGGGCTGGATATGGGCACGTCGTCCCTGATCGAGAAGCGATTGTCGTTGCGCGATCCGGCGGTTCAGCGCCTGGCCCTGATCGCGGGCCTGGTCTTCGCGTCGGCCTATGGCGGATTGTGGCTCTCCGATGTGCTCGGCCGGCTCACCGCGATCTGGATCGCCAATGCGCTTCTCGTGTTCTTCCTGCTGCGCAGCGAACGGCGCGACTGGCCCATCGTCATGCTTGTCGGATTCGCCGCGAATATTGCAGGCGATCTCGTCAGCGGCGACGATCTGTTCTCATCGGCCTATCTGACGCTCTGCAACGCCGTCGGGGTCCTCATCGTTTCCTGGCCGCTCGTCCACCTCAAATTGCACGAGGACTTTTCGCGGTCGAAAACCCTCTATGTGTTCTACGCGCTCGCGCTGGGGCCTGCGCCCGTTATCGCCGGCGCGATGGCCGCGGTCTATTTTCACTTCTGGATCGGCCGGGAGTATCTGTCGTCCGCGTTCGACTGGTATGCCACCGACGCGCTCTGTTACAGCATCGTGGTTCCCATCCTGATGACGGTGCGTGGCGATGCGCTGAGGAGAATGTTCAGCCGCCAGGAAGTGGTCTCGACGCTGCTGCTGCTGGGCGTGATTGCGGCAACGATGCTCCTGAACTATCTCGCCAGGGGCTGGCCGCTGGCGTTTCTCTTCTTTCCGGCCGTGCTGCTTGTCACCTTCCGGCGCGGCTTTGCCGGCGGCGCCATCGGCGTTCTGATGACGGGCACGTATCTGATGCTGCCCGTGCTCACCGGCGGAGACACCGGCGCACTGAAGGCGCACTCGCTGCATCAGCAGATCATCATCGTGCAGATCTACATGGCAGTGACAGGCTTTTCCGTCATCCTTGTCGGCGCAGCACTCGCCGAACGCAGAAGGCTCGAGGATGGCCTCGCCTTCGCCATCGTGCGCGCCGAGGCCTCGCGCGAAGAAGCCGTCGTGGCGCGCGATGCGGCCGAACGCGCCAACCGCATGAAATCGATGTTCCTGGCTACAATGAGCCACGAACTGCGCACACCGCTCAACGCCATCATCGGATTCTCGGAACTCATCCATTCTCAGATCTACGGTCCGCACCGCGATCCGCGGTATGTGGAATATGCGGGCCTGATCCAGAATGCCGGCCGTCATCTGCTAAGCCTCATCAATGACATCCTCGACATGTCGAAGATCGAGGCCGGCAAGTTCGAACTGCACCGCGAGGCCTTCGACGTGCGCTCCATCGTTCGAGACTGCCTCGATCTGATGAGCGCGCGTGCCGGTCAGGCGCAGGTCACACTCGCCGACGATCTTCCCGCCAAGCCGCTCCTGATCGACGCGGACCAACGCGCGATCAAGCAGATCCTTCTCAATCTCCTGTCCAACGCGGTGAAGTTCACCCGCGAAGGCGGCCGCGTCACGGTCGGTGCGAAGCATGAAGGCTCGAATATCGTTCTGAAGGTCACCGATACAGGCGTCGGGATCGCTGCGGACCAGTTGAGCCGGCTGGGAAATCCGTTTGTGCAGGTCAGAAGCAGCGCCGGTTCGACGCATGAGGGCACCGGGCTCGGACTGGCGCTGGTCCGTTCGCTCGCCGAGATCCATCACGGCAACCTGAAACTCGAAAGCCGGTTGGGTTACGGTACGACAGTGAGCGTGACCATCCCGACCGGTGAACCGCGTGCGGCGATTGCAGATCTGCCCCGGCTGGCGCGGATAGCCTGAACGCGAGCGGCCAGGGGCGACTGCCCCCGGCCGTCACGCAACGCACTATGGACTGGTAAAATTGCCGGTGCCGCAGGCGCCGGTGTTGTTCAGCCAGACTTCCTGAACATAGTAGGTGGTTTCGCCCGCCGTCAGCGTACCTTCTGTGCCTTCGCACAGATCGGCGATTTCGTAGCCGTCCGACGTATTCCATGCCTGCGGATATTTCGGATTCGATCCGGGCGTCGGGATGTTGTCCGTCGTCGCCTCGGCGAACTCGTGCGACGACACGATTGTCTCGTCGTTGAAGGAGTAGCCGCAGTCGGGCTCTACTCCGTAGAAGATGTTTGACGATTTCGGTTTCTTCGACGTTGCGAAGTGATAGGCGCCGAAATCCTCGCACGACACCAGCTTGTCGAGGACGATCGTGATGTCCGACGGAAAATAGACCATGTAGAGCGTGTTGGAATCGTTCGCCGGCAACACGCCCTGGCCGATCTGGTACTTCAGTTCCTTCTGAACGTCCTTGTCCGAAAGGTTCGTGTTTGTGTCGTGCGGCGTAATCTGAACCTGGCTCACGAACGTGCCGCGCGAAATTGTCTGATTTGAGTTGTGCTTGTTCTGCGACTGCGCGCCGGCTGTGTCGTAGATCGAAAGTTGGTCCACAAACGTGCTGTTGGGCAGCGCGGTCAGAAAGCCGGGAAGGCCGGCGACCCATGTCGGATTGACTTTCGATCCCCAGATCACCGAAACGACCTTCATGCTGGTGAACACCGTGCCGCCGAAGTAGAGCACTTCGCCGGCTGGCGGCATGTGCGGAATGCGTCCGCTCCTCTGCATCATCTCGGGCGTCTGGTAGATGTGATAGGCGCCTTCGTCGGGACCGGCCGCCTGGGCAGGCGACGCCAGCGCCAGGACAGCAGCGGTCATCGTGGCGGCAGTCGCAAGAGCGGCCGCAGAACGCAGTGACGCAAACATGGATTTTCCCCTATCTTGAATTTCGATTTTTCGAGTGGCGGACGACCGGCCCGCCGCCGCCGGGGACAATGTGACACCCCATGGAGGTTGGCAAGCGGCCCTGCGGCGCGCTGGGCCCCACCGTAGAGGATTCGGCGCGTCTCCGTGCTAGACATGGTCGATGTCGCACGATGTACGCATGGCCGGTCGCGCCGATCTTGTGGCCATGCTGGCGCTCTATCGGCACCTCAATCCCGACGATCCGGAGGCGGATATCGAACGGGCAGGAATATCCTGGGACGCTTTGATCGCCTCGCCGATCGTGGAGGTCCTCGTGCTGGAGCGCGCGGGCGCAATCGTCTCTTCGTGCACATTGATCATCGTGCCCAACGTTACCCGCGGCGTCCGGCCTTACGGATTGATCGAAAATGTCGTGACTCATGCCGATCATCGCCGCGCGGGACTGGCGAGCGCGGTTGTCGCGGCCGCACTCGACCGGGCGTGGGCCGCCACCTGTTATAAGGTGATGCTGGCAACCGGCTCCCAACAGCCGGAAACACTGCGCTTTTACTAGCGCGCCGGATTTGTTCGCGGCGGAAAGACCTTCTTCGAAGCCCGGCCGATCAATTCGTGAGTTGCTGGAACCGCTTGTACGACGCTCGCGTTATCGTGTGCAGGGCGCTGGAAGAACACGCGCGCACAAGATGAGGACTCTATGCCTGTCATCAGTGATACCGACGTCGAAGCGTTGTCGCACGAGATGAGTACGTTGCGCGCGCAAGTTTCCAAAATCGCAGAATTGCTCGGCGACACGGCAAACCATGCGGGAGACAATCTGACGAACGAAGTGTCCGCCAGAGGCCGCTGGTTTCTGAAGGGCGTCGAACAAGAGACCGCGCCGTACGTTCGGGAGATTGAAGATCATCCCGTCGTCAGTGCGGCGTTCGCGTTCGGTGCGCTGGGATTGTTCCTGGGCATCATTTTCGCACGACGCGCCTGACCGGGGGTCTTGGGACCGTCGCTCAACGCTCTCGCCTTTGCAGGAATCGTTCTCTTCTTTCTGGGCGCGGTTCGACTTGCGATTCCGGTTTTCTCCAAGCAGGACACCAAGAATATCGCCAAACTCGGCGATCTGAAACTCCAGACCACCGAAACGGCGCCGCATTCGATTCCGCCCCTGCCGAGTGGTGGCGCGCTCGCCCCCGGTGTCGTATTGATCGCCGCAGGCGTGTCCCGCACAATCCGACCCCATGAACCATTCAGAGCAGGAGGCAATTCGTGACCCAGCATAGCGACAAACCGTTTCTGACGGACGTTGAGACACTGCGGCGGCGTGCCCGCGCACACCTCGAGACGGGAAATCTGACCGACACCTACGCGGGTGACGTCAACAGGACGATCGAGATTCTGCAGGCCGTACTCGCCACCGAGATCGTCTGCGTGCTGCGTTATACGATGCACGCCATTTCTGCGACCGGCATTTCCAGCGACAGCGTGAAGGCAGAGTTTGCACAACACGCGAAGGAAGAGCGCGAGCATATGCTGGCAGTCGCGGAGCGCATCAATCAGCTGGGCGGCAGGCCGAATTTCAATCCGGACGGCCTCGCGACGCGGTCAGCTTCGCAGTATGCCGAGGGCGAAAACCTTATCGACATGATCCGCGAAAACCTGGTCGCCGAGCGGATTGCCGTGGATCACTACCGCGAACTGATCCGCTATTTCGGCGACGACGATCCGGCCACGCGCGTCATGCTCGAGGGTATCCTCAAGGTCGAAGAAGAGCACACCAACGATATGCACGACCTTCTCGTCGCCCATGAAGGCCGGCCGATGCTCAGGAAATAGACGGGTCGGCACCGACGTGCGGCCATTCTCCTGAGCTTTCACCACAAAACGCGGGAAATGCGGGCCAGCGGCCTGCAGCAAATCCCCTGTCGCTTCACCCGCCGTTAACGGCCGTCAACATATTCTTTGCCGGATCGTTCAAATCCTCCCGGCACAGTCGGGGACGGTTGCGGCACTGATCCATACACGGCGGAGTCAATGAATCGCAGGGACGCACGAGCACAGACGCTGAAAGTTGCATCCGCTGCCGAGAGCACGAGCGCCGCCAAGGTGCAGGTGCTGGGGCTCGCGCCGCTGAAGAGGCGATTGGGACACCGCTGGGACAGACTTTCGGGGCTGGTGCACAAGCTCGTCGAGACCGCGATTGCCCGCGTCCAGGGGCCGAATGACCACTTCATCGCCGTGGATGAACTGTCCTATGTCGTGACTTTTTCTCACCTTTCGTCCGCAGAAACCGATCTCGCCTGCCTCGCCATCGCCAAAGACGTCTGCCGCATGCTGTTCGGCAACGAGATCGACGAAGTCTCGGTGCGCAGTCTCGTTGCAGCCATCTGCATTCCGGTCGGGTCGGCGAATGCCGAATGGGGAAAGAAGCTCGACTCCCTGCTCGAGGAAAACGGCATCGAGCGTGTCGTCACCCAGAGCGCGCATGCCGGCACCGACGAACCGGTCATCGCGATGTCCGGACCCGTGCAGCCGCCGATCCTGCCGACTCTCAAAATCATCGACGACGGCCGCGTTGCTGTCGGCCGGCTTGGTCTCAAACTGGCGCTGTTCCCCGTTTGGGAATTGCGCAAAAGCTCGAGCAGCCTGCTGTTCCTGCTTCCCTGGTCCAGCAGCGGCCGGGCGCCGATCATGGGCCGGCGCGCGCTTGAGGGCGTGACCGACACGCTGATCGCCGACATTGAAACCATGCTGCTGCATGCAGCCGCCGCGTGCGCGACTCGCATTCAGGAAACCGAAAAGGTCTGCGCGATCGGCGTTGGCGTGAGCTATGCGACGCTTGCCGGCTTCAATACGCGCATCCGTTATGTAACGGCGCTGCAGAAAATTCGCGTCCCGCCGTCATCGCCGATCATGTTGAAGATCGAGCAGATTCCGGCCGGCACGCCGTCATCGCGCATCGCGGAGCTGGTGGCGATGCTGAGGTTTCCCAATCTTCGGCTCGTGCTCGAGTTCCAGACGCTGGCGGCCGTACGGGATCTGGACGTCATGATTGCGGCGGCCGGCTATGGCGGTCCGATGCCCGCGAACGCGGACGCAGCCCTCGCGCATTCGCTGAGCGAGAAGCTCGTTCAGCGTGCGACGTCTCAGAAGGGATTTGCGTTCGTTGACCGGCTCGACTCAGTCATCCACACCAGCTCGGCCTACAGCGCCGGTGTCCGCTTCGGCACGGGAGCGGCGCTGTCGACGTGGAGTCTTCCCGGGCTGGAAACCGTTCCGGATTTTCCGCTGTCGATCGATGCCACGCGCAAGGGTTAGTTCTTCCAGCGCAGGACGATCAAGTTGCGCGTGACCGAGAATGCATCGAGGCGCTTCAGGAACGCCATACCGAGAAGTGAATTGCGCATTCCGCTTTGATTGACCGACACATCGACATCTGAAAGCGTGATCGGTCCGGCGGTCAGCGACTTTACGCGCGCGGATGCGCCGTTGCCGATACCGTGCGCCGTCTCGTACTCGTGTGAAAAGTCGAGCGTCTTGAGATCGATGCCGGCGCGCGCCGCATCGGCGGGACTGAGGACGATGTCGGAAGCGCCGGTATCGATGAGGAATTCGACGCGTGCGCCGTTGACCGTTCCCATGATGTGATATCCGCCATCTTCCGCTGCTGCGAGCGAGATCGTGTGCGGACCGGTTTCGGTCGCGTAACCCGGTACGAGCTCGGACCTGATCCTGGAGCCCGCGTCCGTCAGTTCATTGCGATAGGCGTAGCCCAGCACCAGAACCGCGATGACCGCGGACCACAGAACGGCGTTGCGTATCGCTTCGCCGACGCGAATCTGGCGGGAATATATGATCGTTGTTGAAATCAGCACGAGAAAACCCAGCAGCCGGAAGAAATAGGCCTGATCGAGCGACGATCCCAGCGCGTTCGGAAACAAAGAGGAAAGCGCCAACAGGCCGGCGCCGACGACTCCGACGAGGGCGAGCCAAAGCCAGAATCGCGACTGCGGCGGTCGCGGAGGGTGAGTCCAGGGATTGTTCGAATCTGTCACTGCTCCCACCCCTCTCAGCCCGGCCGCGCACGCCGTATCATTAGCAGAATCACCAGCAGGCCGCAGCCGGCCGGTTAATGCTTTTCCCGGCGCACGGCATCTGGTCTAGTTGCTCCATGGTCACGCTGAATCGCATCTACACGAAGACCGGCGACAAGGGCGAAACCGCTCTCGGTGACGGGACGCGTCTGTCCAAACATGCGTTGCGGATTGCTGCGTACGGCACCGTCGATGAGGCCAACGCTGCCGTTGGTCTGGCAAGACTGCACACGGACGGCGAACTCGACGCGATGCTGGCGCGCATTCAGAACGACCTTTTCGATCTCGGCGCCGATCTGTGTGTGCCGGAAGACAGCAGACGCGGCAGTGAGGCGTTGCGAATCGTCGACGCACAGGTGGACCGCCTCGAGCGGGAAATCGACGTCATGAATGCGGAGCTTTCGCCGCTTGCCTCCTTCGTGTTGCCGGGAGGAACGCCGGCGGCCGCACATTTGCATCTGGCGCGCACGATCGCGCGCCGAGCGGAGCGGTTGATGGTGGAACTTGCCGGACAGGAGAAAGTCGGAGCCGCGGCAATCAAATATGCCAACCGTCTTTCGGATCACCTGTTCGTGGCAAGCCGTTATGCAAATGAAAAGGGGGCAAACGACGTACTGTGGGTTCCTGCCGCCAATCGCTAAGGCGATTCACGCCTGCTCCGGACGACGGCGATCGAACAGAAACACGAGTATGATTCCCGGAATACCCACGACCACCCACGACCACGAATTCAACAGCATCTCGAAAACGTGTGCGACAGCATAAGGCAGGGTGTGCTGTGCCCAGGCCACGGAATTTGCCGGCCCTGCCCGGTCGAACAACGACCAGACCTGCGCAACGCTTCGAACGACGATCAGCCCGTGTCGCTCGAGCGACGTGACAAAGTCGGCGCCGATCAGTCCCAGAGCGATCACAATCAGTATCAGGCTGACAAATCTCATTACGGCCGCCATTTCAGCCAACCCCGTGCCTTGTCCCGGCCGCCCCTGCGGCGCTCTGCGAAATTACCGTTTCAACATGACGCGCACAACAATGGTTAGTTGGTATTAACCTTGACTGCGGACATGCGCGTCGTCACGCGATAGGCCACGATCCCGCCCGCGATATCGATTATGGCGTGTGCGGCCATGAGCCACCACAGGCTGTGGGTCAGTACGAATAACGTGCCGAAGGCGAGGCCCACGAACGCCGTATTCAGGACGCCGCGCCACCCCTGATATACGTGTCCGAGGCCGAAGATCATGGACGACAGGATGACGGCAGTGAGAGTGCCCCCGCGGGCTGCCAGATACCAGATCAAAAACCCGCGGTAGAGAAGTTCTTCCCAGACACCCGCAGTAACGGAAAGAAGGAAGAACACAAACAATTCCGCAGGCGTGCGCGGCGAAACCTTCAGCGCGGCGACTCGCGCCGCCAGCGTCTGGAAATCTTCCACGGAGAGACTGGACAGACGCATCTCCTGGACGAGAAAGAAAACGATCAAAACCAGATCGACGACAAATGCCCAGCGTCCACGCACGCCGATCGGCATGTCCAGTCCGAGATCGCTTAACGGACGGTGCGCGAACCACCACACGATCAGGAGAAGTATTGCAGCCAGCCAACCGCGCAGGATCGTAGACCAGTATCGCGGCACCAGAGATTCTGGGATTGAGCGCGCAAGGCTGACGCCCGCCCGCGCCGACATGGCCGGCATGACGAGAATTGCGAGAGCCAGAACTAGCAGATCAAGCGTGCCGCTGCTCATGCCGGAACCGGCTTCTATTCGTCGCGTGTCGGGTAGGGCGTGCCGTCGCGGTGCCGATAGACATCGTCGCCGCCGCCGACCTGCATGTCGATGTCGGGATAGATGCAGACGTCGTTCGCAGATCTCGTCCCCACCTCGAGGCAGAGCGCCATCCTGCCGCTTCGGTTGACGAGGTGGTGACCATCCGGAGCGCCCTTGGGAAACGCAGCGCAGTCGCCGGCGCGCAGAATCTCCTCACCCGCTTCGGAGATCAGGACAACCTCTCCGTCGAGTATCCAGACGAATTCGTCTTCCTGCGAATGCCAGTGCCGCTGGCTCGACCAGGCGCCGGGGGGTAGCTGCAGCAGATTGACGCCGAAATCCGAAAGCCCCGCCGCATCGCCCAACGCCTGACGCACGCGTTCGCCGGCCTTCAGGTGAAATGGTGCGGGATAGCCGGAACCCTTGCGCCGAGGCACAGTCGCGATGTCGATCCTGGGCATTGCGTATTCCCTCCTCGTGAGCCGAAATGAAAATACCCCCGGCCTTTCAGCCGAGGGTACCGTCACTTTTTCAAATGTCGAGCGAGGATCAGCCGGCCTGTTGTTGACCTTCGGCTGCGGCCTGTTCCTGCTTCTTGCTCAGGTCTTCACCCGTCTGCTGGTCGACAACCTTCATCGACAGCCTGACCTTGCCGCGATCGTCGAAACCCAGGAGCTTCACTTTCACCGTGTCGCCTTCTTTCACGACGTCGGTGACTTTGTTGACGCGCTTGGGTGCAAGTTCGGAGATGTGCACCAGTCCGTCCTTCGGTCCGAAGAAATTCACGAAGGCGCCGAAATCCATCACCTTGACGACCTTGCCGTCGTAGATTTCGCCGATCTCAGGCTCCGACACGATGGACTTGATCCACTTCAGCGCGGCGCGGATGGACTCACCGTCCGCAGAGGCCACCTTCACGGTGCCGTCGTCCTGAATATCGATCTTGGCGCCGGTCTTCTCCACGATCTCGCGAATCACCTTGCCGCCCGAGCCGATCACTTCGCGGATCTTGTCGGTGGGAATGTGAATCACTTCGATGCGCGGCGCGTGTTCGCCGAGCTGGTCGCGGGCATGGGTGATCGCCTTGCTCATCTCGCCCAGGATGTGCAGACGGCCGTCCTTCGCCTGATCGAGCGCCACGCGCATGATCTCTTCGGTAATGCCGGCGATCTTGATGTCCATCTGCAGCGAGGTGACGCCCGTGTCGGTTCCGGCCACCTTGAAATCCATGTCGCCCAGATGATCTTCGTCACCCAGAATGTCCGACAACACCGCGAAGCGGGAGCCTTCGAGAATGAGACCCATCGCAATGCCCGCGACGGGCCGCTTCAGCGGCACGCCCGCATCCATCAGCGCCAGCGAGCTGCCGCAGACGGTGGCCATCGACGACGACCCATTGGATTCGGTGATCTCCGAGACGACGCGGATCGTGTAGGGAAACTCTTCCTTGCCCGGCAGCATCGGATGGATGGCGCGCCACGCGAGCTTGCCGTGACCGATCTCGCGGCGGCCCGGCGCACCCATGCGGCCGGTTTCGCCGACGGAGTAAGGCGGGAAATTGTAGTGCAGCATGAAGTGCTGCTTGTAGGTGCCTTCGAGCGAATCCACATATTGTTCGTCTTCGCCCGTACCCAGCGTGGTAACGACGACGGCCTGCGTCTCGCCGCGTGTGAAGAGCGACGAACCATGCGTGCGCGGCAGAACGCCGACTTCGGCCACGATCGGCCGCACGGTCTTCAGGTCGCGACCGTCGATGCGCGTTCCCGTATCAAGCACCGCCGACCGCATGACATGCGCCTCGAGATCCTTGAACAGACCCTTGAAGACGCCGTCCGCGACCTTGCCGTCGCCTTCGCCCACGAATTCCGCTTTCGCCCGCAGTTTGACTTCGTCGATGCGATCGTGGCGCGCACCCTTCTGCGGGATCTGGTAGGCGGCCATCAGTTCCGACTGGGCGAACGCCTTCAGTTTCTCCTCGTGAGCCGCGTACTCGTTCACGGGAATATCGCGCGGTTCTTTCGCGGCACGTTCGGCAAGCTTGATGATGAGATCGATCACGGGCTGCATCGACCGGTGGCCGAACATCACCGCGCCGAGCATGACCTGCTCGGACAATTCCTTCGCTTCCGATTCGACCATGAGCACGGCGTCGGCCGTACCGGCCACGACGAGATCGAGAGCCGTTTCGGCCATCTCGTCGACCTGCGGATTGAGTTTGTATTCGCCGTTGAAATAGCCCACGCGCGCAGCGCCGATCGGGCCCATGAAGGGAACGCCGGAGATGGTGAGCGCGGCGGACGCCGCAACGATACCGACGATATCGGGATCGTTCTCCATGTCGTGACTGAGCACGGTGACGATCACCTGCGTCTCGTTGCGGTAGCCTTCGGCGAACAACGGACGGATCGGCCGGTCGATCAGGCGGGACGTGAGCGTCTCGCGCTCCGTCGGCCTGCCTTCGCGCTTGAAATAACCGCCGGGGATTTTGCCGGCTGCGAAATACTTCTCCTGGTAATTGACGGTGAGCGGGAAGAAATCGATTCCGGGCTTTTGTTCGTGGGCGCCGACGACAGTGGCAAGCACCACGGTTTCGCCGTAGGTGGCGACGATGGCCCCATCGGCCTGGCGCGCAACCTTTCCGGTCTCCAGTACGAGCTTGCGCCCTCCCCAATCGATTTCTTCTCTGATGATATTAAACATTCGGATAGTCCTTCCTTATCTGCCGCCGGATTGCGGCAGAGCTTTCGCATGGGCCGGACGCGACCATCGCGCCGGCCGGATTTCCCCGGAGCGTTCCGGAGAAATGCCGATGTGCGCGGACGCATGCGAAGGGCGCCCGCGCGAATGTTGTGACGTTCGAGACGACGACAGGCGATACGCGAACAACTCGCGTTCGGTCCCTTGCGGACTCAGCGCCTCAGTCCCAGCTTCGAGATCAGCGTTTCGTAACGCTTGGGATCCGAGGCCTTGACGTAGTCAAGGAGACGACGGCGCTGCGAGACCATCTTGATGAGGCCGCGGCGGGAGTGGTTGTCCTTGGCGTGTGTCTTGAAGTGCTCGGTCAGATTGGTGATGCGCTCGGAGAGCACGGCCACCTGCACTTCCGGCGAGCCCGTATCGCCGGGCGAGCCGGCATATTCGGTAATGACTGCGAGTTTGCGTTCAGGCGTGATCGACATTCGGTCATCCAGTTCCAAAGTTAAAAACACGAAACGGTCTCAACTCGCCTTCCGCAAGTTCGGCCAGCGCAACGGGCTCGCCTCCTTGTGTGGAGAGAAAAACCGTAAGCCCCTGAAGATCGTCTCCGTCATCAGCGATATCCCGGATGCGGGCGAACAAATTCGCTCGCATGAGAACCGGATTGCCGCTGCGCAGACGAACCGCATCCGGACCCGTCACGGCCAGTGCCGGGATGCCGTCCAGCGCGGTCGAGATGGGTCTCAAGTGCTCAAAAGCGGCGGGACTATGCATAAATGACTTCAGCTTTTCCAGCGGAATTGCGTCCTCGGCCGAAAAGCCTCCCACGGCCAACCGTCTGAGGGCCGAAACATGGCCCACGGCGCCCAGCGCCAGGGCCAGATCCCGCACCCAGGCCCGGACGTAAGCCCCTTTACCGCAAAGCATTTCGAACTCGGCGTGGTCTGGATCCGGCTGGCCCAGCAGCCGTACCTCCCGCACGAGGATTGTCCGGGCTTCGAGCCTGGGGGCTTCGCCTTCCCGCGCCAGGTCGTAGGCCCGCTCGCCATCCACCTTGATGGCGGAGTAGATCGGAGGCACCTGCTTGATCTCGCCCACGAAGCGGGGCAGGGCGGCTTCGATATCCTCTTTCGTGGGGCGGACGGCGGAGGTGGCGGTGACGGCACCTTCGGCATCGTCGCTGTCGCGCGACTCTCCCCAGCAGGCGGTGAAGCGATAAATCTTTTCCGCATCCATCGCGAAGGGAACGGTCTTCGTTGCCTCGCCGAGCGCCACGGCGAGAACGCCCGTCGCCATGGGATCGAGCGTTCCTGCGTGTCCCGCCTTGCGGGCATCGAAGACGCGCTTGACGATGCCGACGACGTCTGTGGACGTGATTCCGGACGGCTTGTCGACGACGACCCAGCCATGAACCGGGTTGCCCTTATGCTTTGCCATCGCCCTCGTCCGGCTCCTGCGCCTGCAAGTCGCGCTGCACGCGCGGAGATTTGAGGATCGTTTCTATCTTTTCGGCTTCGGCGAACGAGGTGTCTTCCTCGAAGCGCAATTCGGGCGTGAATTTCAGCGCGATCATCCGCCCCATAAGGCCTCTGACGAAACCGCGATGCCGGTTGAGCGCATCGATCACTTTACGCGCGTTCCTGCCGCCGAGCGGTTCGCAGAAAACAAGCGCATGGCGCATGTCCGGAGACGGTTTCACCTGGGTGACCGTCACCGACACGCCATCGAGGTCGGGATCGCGAATCTCTCCGCGCGACAAGATCTCTGACAGCGCGTGACGCAGCGTTTCCCCGACGCGCAGCTGGCGCTGCGAGGGTCCGTGGTCGCGGGGCGAGGGGCGGTGGCGCGGCATGATCTGTGTCAGTCCTCAGAATAACCGAAGCGCGCGACCCAGGGCGCGAGTTTCGGCAGCACCGGCGCGAGTTCGTTGCGCCAGGTGCGCCACTGCCCCATGCCTTGGGTGAAGAGGCCGCGGGCGACCTGCGGCGCGCTGGGCGTATTGATCGTGCCGGCCCGCGCGCGCTCGGCGAAATCGCGCATCGATTCGTTCCAGTCCAGGCCGATAAAGGCACAAAGCCGGCGGCACTGATTGTCGAAGTCGGTAACCAGATCCTCATACCGTGAATCGCAGAACTCGAATCCCAGTGTGCCGCGATAGGCTTCGCACAGCCGCATAACGGCGTCGTAGTAATTGGCCGCGCTTTCAAGCGATGTCAGTTCGAACATCTGCGGTGTAATGACGAAGCGCCGCCTGAAGCAGCTGAACACCACATCGCGCGGATCACGCAATGCGAAGAGTATCTTCGCCTGCGGAAAGAGTTTGGCAACCGCACAGAGCGGCACGCTGTTGAGCGGCATCTTGTCGATGAACACCGGCCGCTTCAGCACACCGCCTTCCTTGGCGACCCGCTTCCAGTAGAGTTCGCGGAACTCGGAGAGCTCCGGTTCCGCCAGTCCGGCCAGCCGGCCGAGCCCATCCAGCGGCTTGATGAACGCATTGACGGAATCGTCGAGACAGTCGCGTTCTTCCAGCGATTCGACATCGGGATGCCCGGCCAGAACCTGTTCCAGCAGGGTGGTGCCGGAGCGCGGGAATCCGACGAGAAACACGTGTTCGCGGACCGGACCCTTGTAAGGGTCCTGTGCATTCCGCCGGAATCTCTCGTCCCCCTTCGAAAAATAGCCTGTGAGCCTCAGCGCACGCAGGCGCGACGGTTCGTGACCTCTCGCCGTCATGATCGGATCGTAAAAGGCCCGCAGCACCGTCTGCGACGCAGTCCAGGCCGCGAAGGCGTCCGCGTTGCGCCCCAGCCCCTCAAGCGCATCGCCCAGCAAGCCGAGCGATATCGAGCGATTGATCGCCGTGACGTTGGCCGTTTTGCTCAACGCCTCCAGCCTGGGAACGGCGGCCGCGAAATCCTTGTCCTGGATGTCTGCATTGGCGAGCGCCAGGCCCGCGGCAAATTGCTTGGGATCCTGTTTGAGCGCGCGGTTGGCATAGTCTCGCGCCGTCTTCAGGTCGCGACGCTGGACCGCGAGATGAGCAAGATGAACCAGCGCCTCGACATGCGCCGGATCGTGATCGAGAACCCGCTCGAACTCCGCTTTCGCACGGGAAAGTTCGCGCAACTGCTCCAACGTCCAGGCTTTGTTGAAGCGCAGCACGGCCGCGGTCGGCTTCTGGCGCAGCGCGGCATCGAACACCGGCAGCGCTTCACGCCCGCGATTGAGACGAGCAAGCGCGAGACCGTAAACATTCAGGACGTCGATGTTATGGTGATATTCGGCACGCGCGCGGCCGGCGATGTCCAGCGCGCGATCGAGCGTACCGGAATTCAGCTGGAAATGGGCTGCCAGCACCATGAGATGCGCGTTCTCGATTCCCTTGCCGACCGCTTCGTTGGCGATCTTGAGCGCCTGCGGCAAGTCCTGCGCGCGCAGGGCTTTCTCGACCTCGCGCAAACAGGCCTGCAACTGCGCGTTCGGTGACGCGGGCGTGTCGTTCGTCATGGCCGGCTACGTCGCAAGACTCAAAGGGCGCGCTTGATCGTCTCGACGTCGTAGCACTCGATCACATCGCCCTTCTGGATATCCTGATAGTTCGCAAAGGACATGCCGCATTCCTGACCGGTCTGCACTTCGCGCACTTCGTCCTTGAAGCGCTTGAGCGTCGAAAGCTCGCCTTCGTGCACGACGACATGATCGCGGATGAGCCTGACCTTCGAGCCGCGGCGAACCACGCCCTCCGTGACGCGACAACCCGCGACCTTCCCGACCTTGGAGATCGTGAACACTTCGAGGATTTCCGCGTTTCCGAGGAATTTCTCGCGCGTCTCCGGCGCCAGCAATCCGGACAGCGTCGCCTTCACATCGTCCACGACATTGTAGATGATGTTGTAGTAGCGGATCTCGACGCCGTCGCGGCGCGCGCGTTCGCGCGCCTGATTGTTGGCACGGACATTGAAGCCGATGATGGCGGCACCGCTTGCCTGTGCGAGGATGACGTCGGACTCGGTGATCCCGCCGACGCCGGCCTGCAGGACATGCGCGCCGACTTCGTCGTTGCCGAGTTTGGCCAGCGCGCCCTGAATGGCTTCGACGGATCCCTGCACGTCCGCCTTGATGACGAGCGGCAGCAGGCGCTTTTCACCGTCCTTGCGGCTCTTGAGCAGTTGATCGAGCGTCTGGCGTGAACTGCTGGACTGACGCGATTCCCGTCGCTTGCGGGCGCGGTATTCCGTGACCTCGCGGGCGCGCGAATCGGATTCGACGACGACGAATTCGTCGCCCGCCTCCGGGACCGCTGACAGGCCGAGAACCTCAACGGGCTCGGACGGGCCGGCGGTATCCACGGTCTCGCCGCGATCATTGATGAGCAGCCGTACGCGTCCCCACTCCGATCCGGCGACAAGGATGTCGCCGACTTTCAGCGTACCGCGCTCAACGAGCACGGTCGCCACCGGGCCGCGGCCCTTGTCGAGCTTGGCTTCGATCACGGCGCCTTCGGCGCTGCGGTCCGGATTGGCCTTCAGGTCGAGAAGTTCGGCCTGGAGCAGAATGGCTTCCTCGAGCCTGTCGAGATTGGTCCCCTTGGTGGCGGAAACTTCGATGGCAAGCGTTTCGCCACCCATGTCTTCAACCTGGATCTCGTACTGCAGAAGTTCGGACTTCACCCGCGTCGGATTCGCGTCCGATTTGTCGATCTTGTTGATGGCCACGATGATCGGCACGCCCGCCGCTTTCGCATGGCTGATGGCTTCAACGGTTTGCGGCATCACGCCGTCATCCGCCGCGACAACCAGCACGACGATGTCGGTGACCTTCGCGCCGCGCGCCCGCATGGCGGTGAACGCCGCGTGGCCAGGTGTATCCAGGAAAGTGATCCTCTGGCCGGTTTTGAGCTGCACCTGATACGCGCCGATGTGCTGCGTGATGCCGCCGGCTTCGCCGCCGGCAACGTCGGTCTTGCGCAACGCATCGAGCAGCGATGTCTTGCCGTGGTCGACATGGCCCATCACGGTGACGACAGGCGGACGCGACTTCAGATTCGTCTCTGTATCTTCCGAACCCTTCAAGCCTTCGAGCACGTCGGATTCTGCGACGCGTTTGACCGTGTGGCCATATTCGGCCGCAACGAGTTCGGCAGTATCGGCGTCAATGACGTCGTTGATTTGCGCCATGATGCCGTTCTTCATCAGCACCTTGATCACGTCCACGGCGCGGCGCGCCATGCGGTTGGCGAGTTCGGAAACCGCAATCGTTTCCGGGATCGTGACTTCGCGCGGACCCGCCGGCGCCGGCGCCTGTTGCTGGCCTGCGCGATTGACGCGCTGCAGATGTCGGCGAAAGGCTGCAAGAGAACGCGTGCGTTCGTCGTCGTCCGACAACGCCTTGGTGATCGTGAGCTTTCCGCGGCGCCGAGCATCCGTGGTCTTGCGCGCCGCCGGGGCCTTGACGGGCGCCTTTCCGGGTTTCTTCGGCCCCGCCTCCTCCTCCTCCTCAAGCGCTGGTCGCGCCCGGCGCCCTGCTTCGGGCGTCAACGGGGCAGGCGTTACCGCTACGGGCGCCTTCGCTGCGACAGCAGTCGGATCTTTTTTGTCGAGACGGCGCGTCGCTTCTTCTTCCGCGTGGCGGCGGACCTGTTCCTCCGCCGCCTTGCGTGCATCTTCTTCGGCCTTGCGCTTTTCGGCGGCGGAACGCTCCCGTGCCAGCCGCTCGTCTTCGATGGCACGTACGCGCGCTTCTTCGTCGGCGCGCTTGCGGGCTTCAGCCTCCTGCACACGCGCATCGGACAGCGCGCGCGATCGGGCTTCCTTTTCTTCGTCCGTCAGCTGCCTGAGAACGACGCCGGAGCGCGCATGGGCATCACGGAGAGGAGCACTTGGAGCAGGCGCAGCTGCTGGTGCCGCCTTCGCTTCCGTTGTCGGCCGCACTTTTTCGACCGGCTCCGGCGCGCCGCCCGGCGTGACACGGGCGCGCTTTTTTTCCACCACGACCGCTTTGGTGCGGCCATGGCTGAAGCTCTGCTTGACGGTTGATGTCTCCGTCTTCTTCAGGGACAGCGTTTTGCCGGGGCGTCCGGAACGCGCGGCTGTATCATTCGTCTCGTTCATTCTTGTCCTTTGTCGGGCCAGGTCTCGAACCGGGCCGCGAATTCCTCAATTACCCAATGCCGCCTGACGCGGGCCGAAATCCTCGCAGCCGCCCCGCCTCAAGTTTCACCCGTTCCGAAAGCCGCCCCGGAGTAAGCGCTGCATGTACCACATTCTCCCGGCCGAGGGCCAAGCTCAATTCCTGGGAATTCAGACAATCGACCACGTCCGGCTGCAGTCCATGCGCCCGGGCCACGGCCACGATCTTGCGACGTCCATCCTCGCTCCCGTCCGATGCTTCAATGAGAAGATTGGGCGGCCTTTTGGTGTCAAACGCCCGGCTGACCCCGTCAAACCCCTGAATCAGCTGGCCGGCGCGACGGGCCAGCCCAAGATCGTCCGCGATACGACGCATGAGTAATGCTTCGACCCGATCGGGAAGATCGGGCGAGGCCGTCAGAGCGGCTTTCGCAGACCGCGAGAAGTGGTTCTTCGCGACGGCAATTTCAAGCGAAGCACGATTGGCGGATACCCACATGCCCCGGCCGGGAAGCTTGGCCCCGATATCGGGAACGACGCGGCCATCGGGATCGGCGACGAAGCGGATCAGCTGCTCGTCGGGCATGACCTCGCCGGTAACGATGCAACGGCGTTCGCGCACCGCATCGCACTCATCGGGTTCTGGGGCGACAGCTGAGGTCACTCATCCCCCTGTTCCTCGCCCGCCTCTTCGGCCGCAGGCTCTTCGGGCAACTCATCGACCCAGCCGGCCTTTACCCTTGCTTTCATGATGATGGCGTTGGCGTCATCCGTCGTAAGATTGAAACTCTCGAGCGCGCCTGCAACGCGGACACGTTCCTTGTCCTTGCTTTCCTCGTAATACCCGAGCAGATCATCGGTTGCACAACCGGCGAGATCCTCAAGCGATTTAACGCCGGCTTCGCCGAGAGCGACGAGCATGGGCGGCGATATGCCTTCGACGGTCGCAACCTCGTCCTCAACGCCCAATGCGCGGCGCTTATCGTCGAGTTCGCGGTTGCGCGCTTCGATGAATTCCAATGCGCGCTGTTGCAATTCCTGCGCGGTTTCCTCGTCGAAGCCTTCGATGGCGCCCAGATCTTCGAGATCGACATAGGCGACGTCTTCCACCGTCGCGAAGCCTTCCGAGGCCAGAAGCTGCGCAACCGTCTCGTCCACATCGAGCGAGCCCATGAATAGTTGCGTGCGCTCGGCAAATTCCTTCTGCCGGCGTTCGGATTCCTCCTGCTCGGTGAGAATGTCGATCTGCCAGCCGGTCAGCTGCGAGGCGAGGCGCACATTCTGCCCGCGCCGGCCGATCGCAAGCGACAGCTGCTCGTCGGGCACGACCACTTCCACGCGATGGGTGTCTTCGTCGAGCACCACTTTCGACACTTCGGCGGGCGCCAGCGCATTGACGATGAACGTCGCGGCTTCGCCCGACCAGGGAATGATGTCGATCCGCTCGCCCTGAAGTTCCTGCACGACGGCCTGAACCCGCACGCCGCGCATGCCGACACAGGCGCCGACCGGATCGATGGAGGAATCCTTCGAGATGACGGCGATCTTGGCACGCGATCCCGGATCGCGGGCCACGGCCCGGATCTCGATGATTCCGTCGTAGATTTCCGGCACTTCCTGGGCGAACAGCCGCACCATGAACTGCGGATGGCTGCGCGAGAGGAATATCTGCGGCCCGCGGGTTTCGCGGCGCACGTCGTAGATGTAGGCGCGGATGCGATCACCCGTCCGGAAATTTTCGCGCGGAATCATTTCGTCGCGGCGCACGACGCCTTCGGCGCGGCCGAGGTCGACAACCACGGAACCGAACTCCACGCGCTTGACGATGCCGTGAATGATTTCGCCGATGCGATCCTTGTATTCTTCGTATTGGCGCTCGCGCTCGGCGTCGCGCACTTTCTGCACGATCACCTGTTTGGCGGCCTGAGCGGCGATGCGGGAGAAATCGACCGGCGGCAGCGTCTCGGCGATAATGTCGCCCACCTGAGCGGCCGGATTGCGCGCGCGGGCATCTTCCAGCGAAATTTCGATTTTGTCGTTCTCGACCAGCTCGACGACGTTCAGATAGCGCGAGACATGCGTTTCGCCGGTCTTGGGATCGATATCGACCCTGATCTCGTTTTCCGTGCCGTACCGGGCCTTCGCAGCGCGCTGCATGGCCTCTTCCATCGCGTGCAGCACGACGGATTTGTCGATCGATTTGTCGCGCGCGACAGCATCGGCGATCTGCAAGAGCTCTGTTCTGTTGGCGGCAATCGCAGCCATGATGTTCTCCTTGTCTGTCATGGCCCGGTTTCGCGCGAGCGAAATCCGGGCCACCCAGTTGGTGCTAGAGGTATTCCACCTGGATGGCCCGCATTCGCGGGCCATGACAAGTGGGGGATAGGGCAAGGACGTAGCTCACGATTTCGCTTTCTCCCGGGCTTTCAAATCTTCCTGGATCAATGCGTCGGTCAGCACGAGCTTGGCCTCGGCGATGGCGCGAAATGCAAAGGTTTTGCGCGCGCCATCCACATCCAGCACGACCTCGTTGCCGTCCAGTCCCAGAAGCTTTCCCTTGAAGCGCTTGCGGCCGGCCGAATCGGGCGCCACGAGTTCGATGCGCGCTTCGTGGCCGGACCAGCGGGAATAATCCGTGATGCGCGTCAACGGACGGTCGATCCCCGGCGAGGACACTTCGAGGACGTACTCGCCTTCGATCACATCCTCCGTGTCGAGAAACTCCGACAGGGCACGCGACAGCTTCGTGCAGTCGTCGACGTTCATGCGGCCATCGGCGCGCTCGGCCATGATCTGCAGCGTTTTGCGCTCGCCACCCATCAGTCTCAGGCGCACAAGCGAAAAGCCCGCCGCCTCGACGACGGGAGCAATGATCGGCTCAAGATTGGACATCGCCGTGAGAATGACGCCCGGTTCCTTAAAGTGCGGTGGCCCGGTTTCCGGGCAAAGCCGTTCCCCGCGGCGGTCTTGCGACCGCCACACAACAGTAAGTTTCTGTTGTCTGGGATGGCCGCGATGTACGCTCTTGAGCCCGGGAATGCAAGTCCGTGGATAGATTTTTGTCCACTTTGAAGGGTCTACGTCCGAAGAAACTTCAGAAAGATCGGCGCGCCGTGCAGGGCTTTTTCTTCATAACGCGTCGGCGGCCAATCGGATGGACGGATATTCCAGTCAACCGCAGAGGTTGCAGTCCATTCGAATGACGGATGCGCCAGCACGCGCTCCAGCACCCACGCGACGTAATCCGTATCGTCGCTGGCGAAGCGCAGCTCCGCGCCGGGTTTCAACACGCGCGCAAGTTCATCGAGCGTCGTCATCTGGATGAAGCGGCGCTTGTGGTGACGCGTCTTCGGCCACGGATCGGGAAAGAGAATGAACACGCGGCCGAGACTCGCGTCCGGCAACGCTTCGACGATGTCGCGCGCATCGTTCCGATAGATGCGGATGCTATGTGCAGCGTCGGCGGAGTAGGCTGCCGCCAATTTCGCAAGGAGCTTCGCAACGCCCGTCTCATACGGCTCGGCGCCGATGATGCCGGTGTGCGGATGATGGGCGGCCTGCCACTGCAGATGCTCGCCGCCGCCGAAACCGATCTCGAGCCACACATCGTCCACTGCGGCTTCGAAATAGGCGCGCGGATCGCATCCGGATACGAGTTTCAGCTCGAGCGCCGGCAGCAGCGTCTGGAACAGCGACGCCTGATACTGCGACAGCTTCGGCCCCTTGCGGCGGCCGTAGAGTTTGTTTCGATGCGTGCGAGAGGTCTCCATTCAGCTGAAAAATCTTATCATTCCCGCGCAAGCGGGGGCCCGGCCGCTGGAGTTTACGCTCCGGGCGCGCTCTCGCGCCGACCGGTGGCGCTGGGATGACATTGAGAAGATCAAAACGCGCGCTTGAGCTCTGCGGCAAGTTGATCGGTACGCTCCCAGGAAAATCCGCCGTCTGCATCGGGATGGCGCCCGAAGTGGCCATACGCTGCCGTGCGGGCATAGATCGGATGGTTCAATCCCAGATGCTCGCGGATACCCCGCGGCTTGAGGCTGACGAGCTCCGGCAACACGGCGCACAGTTTCGCTTCGTCCACACGGCCCGTGCCGTGCGTGTCGACATAAAGCGACAGGGGATCGGACACGCCGATGGCGTAGGAAATCTGGATCGTGCAGCGATCCGCCAACCCCGCGGCTACGACGTTCTTCGCCAGATACCGCGCCGCGTAGGCAGCCGAACGGTCGACCTTGGTCGGATCCTTGCCGGAAAACGCGCCGCCGCCATGCGGGGCCGCGCCGCCATACGTGTCGACGATGATCTTGCGGCCGGTCAAGCCGCAATCGCCGTCGGGTCCGCCGACCACGAACGTTCCGGTCGGATTGACGTGCCACGTCGTCTTGCCGTCGATCCAGTCCGCCGGCAGCGCTTCGAGAACGTAAGGCTCGACGATCGCGCGCACATCATTGGACGTCATGCTCTCGTCGGTGTGCTGCGTGGAGACCACGATCTGCATGACTTCCACCGGCTTGCCATTCTGATATCTCAGCGTGACCTGGCTTTTGGCGTCGGGACCCAGCTTTGGTTCCTTGCCGGATTTGCGTGCCGTGGCGAGCAACTGAAGAATCTTGTGGCTGTAGAGCAGCGGCGCCGGCATCAATTCCGGCGTCTCGCGGCAGGCATAACCGAACATGATGCCCTGGTCGCCCGCGCCTTCATCCTTGTTGCCGGACGCGTCCACGCCCTGCGCGATGTGCGGTGACTGCGCGTGCAGCAGCACTTCGACTTCCGCGGTCTTCCAATGAAACCCGTCCTGCTCGTAGCCGATGTCCTTGATCGCGGCACGCGCGCGTTCGATCACCGCATCGGTCGTGATTTCCCTGGGACCGCGCGTCTCGCCGGCGATGATGACGCGGTTGGTTGTCGCCATCGTCTCGCAGGCGACGCGCAGATCCTTCGGAGCAAATCCGTGCTTCGGCCCTTCGCGGAAAAACAGATCCACGATCTCGTCGGAGATGCGGTCGCACACCTTGTCCGGGTGGCCTTCCGAAACACTCTCGCTGGTGAACAGGTAATCGGACAAGAACATGCTGGCTTCCTCGGCGGGCTGGCGGGCCGCACTCCTGACAAGAACGTCCCGCTGGGTCAACAGCTTATTCTAGCACCGGCAGCACGCGTCTCCAGACGCGCAACCGGCGCAACGGAGCGGGGCGGGAAATGCTGCACGCGCACGCGCCGCGCGAAGACGCGCGCGCCCGGTGGTTTACAGGATAAACCGCGACAGATCCTGATCTCGGGAGAGGCCTTCGACGCGGGCGCGGACGTAGCTGCCGTCGATGGCGATGGTCTCGCCGCCCCGCTCGGTCGCGGAAAAGCTGATCTCGTCGAGCACCCGCTCCATCACGGTCTGAAGCCGCCGCGCGCCGATGTTTTCCACGGTGGCGTTCACATGGGCGGCGATCTCGGCGATGGCGGCGATGCCGTCGGCCGTGAACGAGAGCGTCACGTTCTCGGTATCCAGCAGCGCCACATATTGTTTCATCAGGCTGGCTTCCGGCTCGGTGAGGATACGCTCGAAATCGGATTGCGACAGTGCCTTTAACTCGACGCGAATGGGCAGCCGTCCCTGCAGCTCCGGCAGCAGATCGGAGGGTTTGGCCTGGTGAAAGGCGCCGGACGCAATGAAGAGAATGTGATCCGTCTTCACGCTGCCGTGCTTGGTGGCAACGGTCGTGCCTTCGATCAGCGGCAAGAGATCGCGTTGCACGCCTTCGCGGCTGACATCGCCGCCGCCGCGGTAGTCGCTGCGGGCGCATATCTTGTCGATCTCGTCGAGGAACACGATACCATTCTGTTCGACCGCCTCTACGGCGTCGCGCAGGATCGCGTCATTGTCGAGAAGTTTGTCCGCTTCTTCCGCAATGAGCGGATCGCGTGCCTGGGCGACGGTCATGCGCCGCGCCCGGCCCTTGTTGCCGAACGCCTTGCCCAGCATGTCGTTGAGATTGAGCATGCCGATCTGCGCGCCCGGCATTCCGGGAATTTCGAACATCGGCGCGCCGCCGCTCTGATCGCGCAGTTCGAGTTCGATTTCCTTTTCGGACAGCTCGCCCGCGCGCAAGCGCTTGCGAAACGTCTCGCGCGTGCCGGCACTTGCATTGGCTCCCGCAAGCGCGTCCAGCAGCCGCTCTTCCGCGCGCGCCTCGGCCTGCGCTTCCACGTCGTGGCGGCGGCGGTCGCGAACCTGCGTAAGGCTGACTTCGAGAAGGTCACGGATGATCTGCTCGACGTCCCGGCCGACATAGCCCACTTCCGTGAACTTCGTCGCTTCGACCTTGATGAACGGCGCCTGTGCGAGTTTCGCCAGACGGCGCGAGATCTCCGTCTTTCCCACGCCGGTGGGTCCGATCATCAGGATGTTCTTGGGCAGCACTTCTTCGCGCAGTTCGGGGACCAGCTGCTGGCGGCGCCAGCGATTGCGCAGCGCGATGGCGACGGCGCGCTTGGCGTCGTGCTGACCGATGATGTAGCGGTCGAGCTCGGACACGATCTCGCGCGGTGTAAAAAAGCTCATGAGTTCGTGACGCTCTCGAAGACGATCTGGCTGTTCGTATAGACGCAAATCTCGGCTGCGATCTTCATGGCGCGTTCGGCAATTTCCTTCGCGGAGAGATCGAAGCCGTACAACGCGCGCGCCGCTGCAAGCGCATAATTGCCGCCGGAGCCGATACCAACCACGCCGTCTTCCGGCTCGACGACATCGCCCGTTCCGGTGACAAGCAACGTCGACTTCGCATCCGCCACCACCATCATGGCTTCCAGGCGCCTGAGAAATTTTTCCGTGCGCCAGTCCTTGGCGAGTTCCACGCAGGCGCGACCGAGATTGCCGGGGTGCTGATCGATCTTGGCTTCCAGGCGCTCGAACAGGGCAAAAGCGTCCGCGGTAGCGCCGGCAAAGCCCGCAATCGCATCGCCCTTGGCGAGCCTTCGCACCTTGCGCGCATTGGATTTCATGATGGTTTGGCCGAGCGTCACTTGCCCGTCGCCGGCAATGACCACATCTTTGCCCTTGCGGACCGCTAATATCGTGGTGGAACGCCAGATGTCTTTTTCGGCCGCGTCGGCCATGTCTGTTGTCGCCTGTATTTGGTCTGTCGCCTCACATAGGACCGCCAAGGCCCCATCGCAACCCGGAACGAACTATGGCGACGCCTGCCCCCCTTGCGACCATCCCATACGCCGATATCCGCGGGCACACGCCCGTCAAGCTCGCCGAAACCTATGCCGGTCGCGCCACCGGGCTCGCGCATGCCAGCACGGAGATGTTCGGGCCGGCGAAGCACCTCGTGCGAAGTCTAGGGCTGCCGCTCGGCGATCGCATCTCTCGCGCATGGCTTGAGCGTTTCGCCAATCCCTATCTCGATGAAATCCGCGCGATCGCCGAGACCCTGCATATCGACGGCGTATATTTTCTCAATGTCTGTTTCGAGTGGGGCTGCACCAGCGGCGCATTCGCTGCGCGCGACGGCATTGCACTGCACCGCGTGCTTGACTGGCCGTTTCCGGCGTTGGGCGAAAGCGTCGTCGTGGCGCATCAGAGCGGCGATGCGGGCGAATTCTACAATGTCACCTGGCCGGGACTGAGCGGCATGTATCAGGGCATGGCGCATGGACGTTTTGCGGCGGCCATCAACCAGGCGCCGATGCGAAAGCACGGCAGAGGATTTGCCGGAGACTGGTTCACCAATCGCCTTGCGGTGCGTGGGACGAATGCGTTGCCTGCCGCGCATCTATTGCGCCAAACATTCGAGCAAGCGGCCAGCTACGCGCGGGCCCGCGAAATGTTGTGCGCCACACCGATCGCAACACCGGCAATTTTTATTCTGACTGGCGTCAGTCCCGATGAAGGCTGCGTCATCGAGCGGACCGAAAGCTTGTGCGGCATGCGCGAACTGAACGGCACCCGCGTCTGCGCCACCAATCAATTCGATTCGGGACTCGAGGGACGCTGGCTGGCGCGACCCATCGACAGCCCCGGACGCCTGCGCGCTGCGTGGGGTCTTGCGCCGGACGACGTCAACCAAGGCTTTTCCTGGTTCGTACCGCCCATCGCCAATGTGAACAGCCGGCTTGTTGTGAATGCCAACGCGGGAACGGGCGCCTTGCAGGTTCTGGGAACGGCGGGTGTGCGGCCGGCAACTGCTGTTTTCGACCTCGCCGCGACGACGTAAGGAAGTGGCGGAAAATCCCATCTTCCCCTTGAGCCAGGCTGGATTTCAGACCGTGCTTGATGGTGTGCTAATGGGGTGTACGAATGATTCACCTGCCCGGAGCCCGTCATGCGCACCGCAACCGTCGACCGCAAGACTCGGGAAACCGAGGTGACCGTCTCGCTCGATCTGGACGGATCGGGTGACGCCGATATCGATACCGGCATCGGGTTTCTCGACCACATGCTGGAGAGTTTCAGCCGGCACTCCATGATCGACCTGAAGGTGCGCGCGCTGGGCGATCTGCATGTCGACTATCACCACACGACGGAGGACACTGCTATCGTCATCGGCGAGGCGGTGAAGAAGGCATTGGGCGACTTCTCGGGCATCACGCGGTTCGGCGCTGCCCTCATCCCCATGGACGAAGCCTGCACGCGCGTCGCACTCGACGTATCGAATCGTCCCTATCTCATCTGGAAGGTCGACGTGCCGAAGCCGAAGCTCGGCGAGATGGACACGGAGCTGTTCAAGGAATGGTTCCAGGCGTTTGCGCAGCACGCGGGACTCTGTCTGCACATTGAAAATCTCTACGGCCAGAACAGCCATCACATCGTGGAATCGTGTTTCAAGGGAACCGCCCGCGCGCTACGCCAGGCGATCACGCCGGATGAGCGGCTGGAGGGCGCAGTTCCTTCCACCAAGGGAACGTTGGGGGAGGCGTGATCCGCAATTTTTGCCGCCGGAGCCCGCGCGAAGCGCCTTTTCGACTTCCACGCCCGTCCAAAAGTTCATACGGTTGCTGCTTGCCTGGGGGATCCGGGGCAATGGCCACCATCGTCAACCAACAGAATGAATCGAGGGGTAAAAGCGCTATGCGTAGAACATTAATCGGCGTGCTGCTGCCGGCATTCGCCGCCGTGGGTTTTGTTGCGTCGGCGAACGCCGGCCAGCCAATCGTGGAGCGTTCGGGGAACACCTATCACATCGCAGTCTGCGCGAAAGTCGTCGGACTGAGGGCCCGCTGCTTTGCCCATATCGTCACCGACAAATACGGGCATCCGCTTCGCGGACGCGAGCCGATCGGCGGTTACACGCCAGCCAATCTGCTCAGCGCCTACAACATCCCGGCGAACTCGGGGAGCTCTTCCACGATCATCGCAATCGTCGATGCGTATGGCTATCCGAATGCGGAATCCGACATGGGCTCCTACCGCTCGGAGTTCGGTTTGCCGTCCTGCACCACCCAGAACGGCTGCTTCGAGAAGCTCAATCAAAAAGGTCAGGAGAAAAACTATCCGCCGACCAATTCCGGTTGGGACACGGAGCAGGCGCTCGATCTCGATATGGCCAGCGCCATGTGTCCCAAGTGCACCATTTACCTGATCCAGGCGAAGTCGGATCACCTCAAGAATCTGGCGGCCGCAGTCGACGAGGCCGCCAAGCTGGGTGCGCATGTCATCAGCAACAGCTACGGCGGTGCTGAAACCGCTCGCACTCAGAAATTCGCAGCGTCATACGACCACGCCGGGGTCGCGATAACGGTCGCCAACGGAGACGACGGCTACGGCGTATCGGCCCCGGCCGACATGAACACCGTGATCGCAGTCGGCGGCACCACGCTGACCACGGCGCAGAACGCCCGCGGCTGGAGCGAGACCGTCTGGGGCGGTACCGGCAGCGGCTGCAGCGCAGTGTTCAGCAAACCGGCATGGCAGACCGACAGCGGCTGTTCCATGCGCACGATTGGCGACACGGCCGCGGTTGCGGATCCAAACACGGGCGTCGCGATATACGATGGGGGATGGGGCATCGTGGGCGGTACCAGCGTGGCGACACCGCTCGTCGGCGGCATCTTCGCGGTCAATGGCGGCACCGTGAACGCGGCCAGCACCATTTACGCCAATCCGTCAGATTTGTACGACGTGACGTCCGGCAACAACGGCACGTGCACGCCCGCGTATCTCTGCACCGGGGAGGTCGGCTATGACGGCCCGACGGGTATGGGCACGCCGAACGGAAGCGGCGCCTACTGACAGCATTCCCCTCTTCCAACGCAGACAGAAACGGCGGCCTGGTGCCGCCGTTTTTGCTTGTGGCCAAACGCGGCGGAACTTCGGTGTGACTCCCCGTCACATTTATGACGCCTGCGTCATTTTTATTGACTTTTCAGGAATACGGCGCATATTCGACGCTATTCGACACTTGGGAGACGCCCGTGGTCCAGATCACCAAAGACAATGCCTATGACGCCGTGGCGCCGGACGATTTCCCGTCGATGCTGGATGTCGAGCGTTACGGCCGGCGCTCCACCGCGTTCGACAAGATCATTTCCGCGACCCACGATCATTTCTGGGATCCGCTGGACAGGAAATACATCGACTTCTCCACACCGTACGATCAGGACACGCAGCAAATCCTGCCCGACGAGTTCTTCCCGATCTTCCAGACGCGCGTCGGCGAACGGATGGATCCGAAGCAGCACATCCGCTTCGCCAATCAGTCCGCCCGCTGGTCGTTGTCGTCGATCCTGCACGGCGAACAGGGCGCGCTCGCGCTGTCGGCATCGCTGTGCCACATCCTGCGCGATCCCGGCGCGCAGGAATACGCCGCCAATCAAACGCGCGAAGAAGCCCGCCACGTCACGGGCTTCGGCGCCTACATCAAGGCGCGCTGGGGCTCGCCGCTTCCCTGCGGGCCTACACTGCAGAACCTTTTGACGGAGCTCGTGCTGGCGCCGGAGGTCTACAAAAAAATCGTCGGCATGCAGATGCTGGTGGAAGGACTCGCGATGGGCGCCTTCGCGACACTCTACCAGAAATCCAACGATCCGCTGCTCGTGAAGCTGTGTCAGCTCGTGATGACGGACGAAGCGTTCCATCACAAATTCGGAAAGATCTGGGCCGACCGCACGATCCCGAAGCTGTCGCCCGAAGAGCACAATCTTGTCGAAGACTGGGCGGCGTCCTGCTTCCAGACTTTGCTGTTCAATCTGATCAATGCGGAACAGATGAAGGTCGTCTACGACAGCGTCGGCATCGACTGGCAGGACGCGCGCGACGCGATCCTGGAAGCCTTCGGCGACGAACACCGCCGCGAGCAGATGAAGCAGTCGGCCAATATCTTCCGTGTGCTGATCAAGACGCTGCTCAACGCCGGCATCATCACCGATCGCACGCGCGCCTATTACGGCATGTATGTCGACATGGACGAACTGAAGCGCGAAGGCGAGCGCATGGTGGGCGACGACATCGCCGAAGAGGGCATCAAATACCTCCAGGCGATCAATTTCGGCGCCAATGCCAAAGTGGTGCAACTCGCGGCGGAGTAGCACTCGCCGAACAAACCAAGCCGAACAAGTTCACTCGCCTCCCCCTTTGTGGGGAGGTGAAGCTGTTGATGCTATCGGGATAGATTCATTCGTCACCGCTCCCGGAGATTGAACCCCGTTCCCCTTTTGTGCTTATCATGCCGGCATGATCACGGCGGCCGATGTGGCGCGCGGAGTCTCGCGCCTTCTCATCCAGGAAGGGTTCAGCCCGATCCTCGAGTTCACGCTCGCCAACGGGCGCAGGCTCGATGTGGCCGCGCTTGGGCCGGACGGTACGGTTGCAGGCGTCGAGATCAAGGTCGCGATCCCCGATCTCAAGGGCGACATGAAATGGCCGGACTATCTCGATTTCTGCGAGCTGTTCTATTTTGCCATCCCGCCGGATTTTCCCGATGAGCTTGTGCCGTCCAACACGGGCCTGATCGTTGCCGATCGCTATGGCGGCGCCATCGTGCGGCCATCGCCCATCGCGCAGCTGCATGCAAGCCGCAGGAAGGCCGTCACCTTGCGCTTCGCGAAGGTAGCCGCCGAGCGTCTTGCGCTGACGCTCGAGCTCGCGGCAAACACTGCGCAACTGATGGGTGCGCAATGAGTGCAAAAGCAAAAAAGCCGGCTACGAAAAGCGGTGTCAGCGCCGCCGAACTCAAGCGCATCGCGCTGTCATTTCCCGGCATCGTCGAAGGCTCGTCCTACGGCCAGCCGAGCTTTCTTGTCGCGAAGAAGTTTTTCACCCGCCTGCGCAAGGAAGACAATTCCATCGTGCTGATATTGGACTCGATGGACGAGCGCGACATGCTGCTCGAAAGCGAGCCGTCCCTGTTTCACATCACCGAGCATTACAGGAATTATCCGTCCGTGCTGGTGCGCATGGAGAAGCTGAGCGCAGAGCGACTGAAGGCGATGCTCGATCGCCGCTGGCGCAAGATGGCGCCGAAGAAGCTACAGGCTGAAGCTTCCGGGCCAACTGCAAAGCGCACGGGATCAAAAGCCAGTCGGCAATAGGCAGTCGGCAATAGTGCCGGATCACTGCCTACTGCCGACTGCCCTATCTCGGGCTGCGCTTCGCCAGAATCCGTTGCAGCGTGCGGCGATGCATGTTGAGCCGGCGCGCCGTTTCCGAAACGTTGTGGCCGCAAAGTTCGTAGACCCGCTGGATGTGCTCCCAGCGCACGCGATCCGCCGACATCGGGTTCTCCGGCGGCTTCGGCTTATGACCGGGCGGCGCGAGCAGCGCAGAGAGAATGTCGTCGGCATCGGCGGGTTTCGGAATGTAGTCGATTGCGCCATATTTCACGGCGGCGACCGCGGTTGCGATATTTCCAAATCCCGTCAGGACAACGACGCGGGCGTCCGGGCGCACGCTGTGGAGTGTCTCAACCACGTCGAGACCGCTGCCGTCGTCCAGCTTCAAATCGACAACGGCGAAGGCGGGCGGCAACTCGCGCGCCCGGGCCATGCCCTGCGCAACAGTCTCAGCGATGGCGACGTCAAAGCCGCGGCTTTCCATCGCGCGCGCCAGGCGTTCGCGGAGCGGACGGTCGTCCTCCACGATCAGGAGCGAACGATCTTCGGACGGCAGCGGCTGAGTCATTGGTTTCTCCTCCAGCCGGGGGTCGATAGCGCAGCGGGAGCGGGAGGAGCAAGCAGGTGGCAATACGAATGTGTGACGTCAGACGCGCGCCATGCCGCCGCCGGGCCGCCTTTCGCCGTCGACGGCACCACGCGGCCAACGGACTTCGACGGCAGCGCCCGAGTCGCTGTTGCTGGCATTAACGATGCCGCCCGTCTGCTCCAGCAGTGTCTTGGCGATGAAAAACCCCAAGCCCATGCCTTGCTGCCCGGTGAAGGCATCAGTGGGGGAAATCTCCGTGTTCCCAAGCGCATAACTGCCCGGACGCGAGGTCACATAAGGCTCACCGATCCGCTCGAGAATTTCCGGCGCGAACCCCGGGCCATCGTCTTCGACGGACAGCGAAAGCTCGGAGCTGCTCCATTCGGCCCGTACCCGGACTTCGGAGGTGGCGAAGTCGGCCGCGTTGGCCACGAAGTTCCCCAGCCCGTGCAGCAGTTCCGGTATGCGCCAGACCTTGGGCTCCGGCCCACCGCCCATCAATTGCTTCAACTCGACGTGAATTTCGACGTCGCCACCGCGATACTCGTTAACGATCTCGTCGAGCAGCGCGCCCAAGGGAAGACGCTCGGCCGCACCCAGCAGACTTTCTTCGGGGCGGGCCAGGCGCGTGAGAATTCCGCGGCATCGTTCGGCTTCGGCACGGAGAAGGCGCATATCTTCGGCTTCCGGGGAATCGGGCGGCAGCGCCCGCTCCACTTCCCGGGCGACCACCGCGATGGTGCCCAAGGGTGTGCCCAACTCGTGTGCTGCTGCGGTCGCCAGCGCGCCGAGCGATGCCAGGCGATTCTCGTGCGACAGTGCAAGCTGGGTCGCAGCGAGGCCCGCCTGCATGCGCGAGGCCTCGCTGGCAATACGCCAGGCATTCATGGAGGTAAACCCGATGCAGATTACGAGGGAGGCCCAGATGCCGCCTTGATAGAGCGGGGGCAAATGCAGGGCTTCATTGAACGCCCAGGGGAGCGGATCGTGATAGACGCCGATGACGCAAACGCAGGCGAGCGCCAGACTGACCAACAGCATCGTATTGCCGAGATTGAGCGAAGCCGCCGCGATCACGACCGGCGCCAAGAACATGAAGGTGAACGGATTTTCGATTCCACCGGTCAGATACAGCAGCGCCGCGAGTTGCAGTTCGTCGAAGGCGAGCTGGGCTGTTGCTTCGCGGTTGGTCAGAAGATGCGTCGCGCGATAGCGAATGGCGAGAAACAGGTTGAGGGCGATGCTCAGGACCACTGCGGCCGCGCATGGCAGAAGCGGCAGGCGGTAATTCAACCCGAAATGAACGATATACAGCGCAGCCGACTGTCCTCCGATGGCAAGCCAGCGAAGGTTTGTGAGCCGGCGCAACCTGACCCGGCCGCGCATGGAACTGGGGTTCGCGGACCATCCGCTCGGCACATCACGCCACAGCCGCGCCCATGTGCCCAGGGTGTCGGTTTCATTCAACTGGCTTGTGACCATTTCGCTGTTTGCATGTCTGCGCCATTTCGCCCTTTTAACATCCTTTCCGTCCGGATTATCAACGTCATGCCCACTTCAGACGCCCGCGCGCCATGATCCGTATACAGACCGTGCTCTTTGCACTCGCCGCCGCCCTGGCGGTCATGTCCGCGGGCCTCATCTGGTATGTGACGGCCAACGCTCCAACCGGGACCGCGGATCAGGAGGGGGTGTCGGTGGGTGGACCATTCACGCTCACCGATCAGGATGGACACCGGCGCAGCGATCGGGATCTGCGGGGCCACTACGCGCTGCTGTACTTCGGATACACGTTTTGTCCCGATGTGTGCCCGACAACGCTGCAGACGATGGCGGATGCGCTGGCGAAACTCGGACCGCAGGGAGCAAGTGTGACGCCGGTCTTCATCACCATCGATCCGGAGCGCGACACGCCTGCGGTCCTGAAAAAATACCTTTCCGAATTCGGTCCGCGCTTCGTGGGATTGACGGGAAGTCTTGCCGAGATCGCGCGCGTGGCGCACGGCTATCGCGTGTACTTCGCCAAACATCCCGCGCCGGGCGGCGGATATTCCGTCGATCACTCGAGCGTGCTCTATCTGCTCGGACCCGACGGCAAGCTCGTCACGGTGCTCGACGCAACTCCGGATTCGAACGCGCTCGCCGCAGCCCTCAGGACGCGGCTTTAGTTTCGACCAGTCCCATGCGGTTTCCGGCCGGGTCCGAAAACAACGCAAACGTCACGACGCCGGGAATGACCGTGCGCGGCACGTCCGTCTTGCCGCCCGCGGCGTTGATCGAGGCCAGCGTCGCATCGATGTCGGCAACGCCGAGGTAGATGATTTTTTCCGCCGGATCCTGCCGCAGCGTGCCCGGCAATCCGCCCGTGTCGATGGCGAGATGATCGTCGATGCTCCAGCCGAACAGGCGGGAATAAAACGTGCGCAAGGCCGCCGCGTCGGGGCCGGCGATATCGAAGAAGACGATCGGTGCCCTCACGGAGCGCTCCTAAAGCTGCGGCCGGGATAATCCCGCCTGCATGGTAGCGGCAATCAGCGTGTTGCGCATCAGGCAGACGATGGTCATGGCTCCCACGCCGCCGGGGACGGGCGTGATGGCGCCGGCGATCTTGGCCGCTTCGTCATAGTCGACATCCCCGACGATCCTTGATTTCCCGTCACCGGCGTCGACCCGATTGATCCCCACATCGATCACGGTCGCACCCGGCTTCACCCAATCGCCCTTGACGAACGATGGCCGGCCGATCGCAGCGACGAGAATGTCGGCACGCCGCGCCACATCGGGAAGGTCGCGCGTCTTCGAATGCGCCATGGTCACCGTCGCGTTGGCAGCCAGCAGCAGCTGCGCAGCCGGCTTTCCGAACAGAAGCGAACGGCCGATCACGAGCGCGTTCATCCCGGCGATGTCGCCGACGTATTTCTTCAAGAGCATCATCATGCCCGCGGGCGTGCAGGACACGAGCGTCGCGCGCCCGCCGACAAGCAGGCCGGCATTGGTTGTCGTCAGCGCATCGACGTCCTTGCGCGCATCGAGCAGGTCGAGAACGGCGGCTTCGCGAATCTGCTTCGGCAGTGGAAGCTGGACGAGAATGCCGTGCACGTCCGGATCGGCGTTGAGCGCGGCCACGCGCGCCAGAACTTCGCTTTCGGCGGCGTTTTCGGGCAGCGAGAAATGAAACGAGCGAAAGCCGAGCGCCTCGGCGGCCTTGCCCTTGTTGCGGACATAGACTTCGCTTGCGGGATCGTTGCCGACGAGGACCGTCGCCAGCCCCGGCACGAGCCCGTGTTCCGCCTTGAGCCGCGCCGCCTCCAGCGCGATCCGCGCCTTGAGCTCAGCAGCAAAGGTCTTGCCGTCGATGATCGTTGCCGTCATGTCGCCTTTCCCATGTCTGCGAGCCTGGTACGCAGTTCGCCCGCGTCACCCGATATTTCAATATGCTTGAGGCGGGAGGTGTGCCCGCTCACGATCGACACGGAAGATTTCGCCACGCCCAGCGTTTTGGCCATCAATGCCACAAGCGCAGTGTTCGCCTTGCCGTCTTCCGGCGCGGCAGCAACCCGCACCTTCAGATAGTCTTTTCCGTCCGCCGCCGCAGTCCATCCGTCGATTGCATCGCGGCCTCCCTTGGGCGTGAGGCGGACATAAAGCGAAAGCCGGTCCCGCGAACCGCCGGTCTGTGGACCTCGCCGCACGCCTCACGCCAGCATTCGCACGTAGTCGTTCACGAGAATCTGCAATGCCTGCAAGAGCAAAAGCACGATCAACGGCGAGAGGTCCAAGCCGCCGAGGGGAGGAATGACGCGGCGGATCCGCCGGAATACCGGGTCGGTCAGCGTATCGAGCAAATTTACGAGCGAGCGGGCCATGTGATTGTAGGTGTTCAAGATGCCGAACGCGATCAGCCAGCTGACGACGACCGCTGCGATAACGATGATCTCGTAGAATCCGACGACGGTGTTGAAGAACAGAAGAAAAACATCGATGAGGGGTCCAAACATGAAGAGTGCCGCCTCTTGAGAGGGGAATCGGAGGTGGAACTTGTGGCAGCGGCAAGCACGACGGGCAAGGGAGTCCGGCTAAATCGGCATGGCCAAGCCGCGCCTTGACACTTTCAACCTCCAAACTCTAGATACCCGCCCCCGCCCGCAGTGTCTGGCAGGCATCATGGGGCTGTAGCTCAGTTGGGAGAGCGCCTCGTTCGCAATGAGGAGGCCAGCGGTTCGATTCCGCTCAGCTCCACCATCCTTCGATCAGTCGGGTTACGCGTGGCGCGGCAACGCGGGAAACCCGTATCCACCCTAAATTGTCATTCCCGCTTTCGCAGGGATGACTATCGTGACTGTTCCCTCACTTCCCCGTAAACGCCACGCGCCAGATGATGCCGCCGGTGTCGTCGGAGACGAGCAGGCTGCCGTCCTTGGCGACGGCCGGCCAGACGGGTCGTCCCCAGACCTTCGCGGGCGATGTCGAACCGTCCCAGAAGCCGGTGAGGAAATTGTCGTAACCGTTCTGCGGCCGGCCGTTCTGAAACTTGATGCGCACGACCTTGTAGCCGGTGGGCATCGATGAATTCCACGAGCCGTGCAGGCACACGAATGCATCGCCCTTGTATTCGGCGGGAAACTGAGCGCCTTCGTAGAAGACAAATCCCAGCGGCGCCGAGTGCGGTTGGAATAGCACATCGGGGGTCTTCGCTTTCGCGACGAGATCGGGACGCTTCGCGCCGAACGTCGGATCGGGATGGGTTCCCGTATACGCATAGGGCCAGCCGAAGAAATCGTCCCTCTGGATGCGCGTGAAATAATCCGGCGGCAGGTTGTCGCCCAAACCGTCGCGTTCATTGACCGTCACATAGAGATCGCCCGTACTCGGATAAACCGCAATGCCGACAGGATTGCGCAAACCACTGGCAAAAGTTGAGAGCTGGCCGCCTGCGCCGACCTGTTGCACGGTGGCATAGGTCGGTGGATCCTCCGCCAGATTGTCCTTGCTGCCGAGCGTTAGAAAGAGGTCTCCGCCCTCACCGAACGCGATATCGCGCGTGAAGTGGCCCACGGCCCCGCCCGGCGTTGTATCGGCGACATGCAAGCGTTTGCCGCGAGCTACAAGTTGACCGTCGCGGTACGAATAACGCCAGAGCGACTTCGTATCCGCAACATAAACAGCGCTGCTTTGATGGCTGACTGGACGCGGCGGAACGCCACTTATTTCAGCCCATAGGACGTCGGTATGGAATTCGATGCCGTGGGGCTGCGCAAAGCCGGACGCGAATGTCGAAATCTGTTGCGCTTTGGTGCCGTCCGGCGACGGGCGGAGCGCGATGACTTTTCCCAGGTCCGACTGCGCGACGAACACGTCCCCATTCGGCGCCACGGCCAGCAGGCGGGCGTGCGGCACGCGCGCGAAGATCGACACCGTAAATCCCGCCGGCGCGACCGGCATGGCGCCGCGCGGGCGTGCAATCTTTTGTGACGAATTATCGACGGCCGGCGTCGCAAACGGTGCGGGAATCTGCTCCGGACTGATGGAAAAATGCTGGCCCGGCACATCTGCCGCCATAGCCGTCGCGCCCGTCAACAGCACCGCCGCGAAACCCGCAGTCTTCCAGATCATTGCCATCCACTCTCGTCGTTAGCGACCGGTTTACCAACTTGCCGTATGGATCAGTGAAACGCCAGAGCGCGCCCATGCGATCCGCGGTCATAGTTTTTGCAGCATCATTCCTGTTCGCGCCCTCTGCGCTCGCAGCAGACAGTCCCGCGCCCGAACACAAGATCACGCAGAGCGAGAGCTACACGATGCTCGCGCCGATGTATGCCACGGTCATCGACGGTGACAGGCCAAGCGGAACATTGATGGTGGCCATCGGCCTCGACATTCCCGATCCCGTATTGCGCGCGAGCGTCGCGCACGCCATGCCGATTCTGCGCGACGCGTATGTGCGCAACCTGATGGCCTTTGCATGGTCGCACGTCAGGCCGTGGGTGCAGCCGGACGTGGTGGAGATCGCCGACCGGCTGCAGCACGTCACGGATCAGACGTTGAAGCAATCCGGCGCGCGCGTGTTGCTGGCGCAGGTGGTTGTCAGGACGACGCGGTAGCGGTTTCCAGCGCCAGTGCCACAGCAATCTGCGCATCGGGATTGGAACCCATCGTGGAATGCGCACCGGACACATGAACGTTTCGGCAGCGGAGTGCTTCGTCCTGCAGGCATTGCCGCCAGTCCACGATGCCGTCGTCACGCGAGTAGATCGCCGTCACCGCGACGGCAGGCGGTTTTGCAATCTGCTGCACCTGCTCAGACCATTCGCGGGTGTGCAGCGGAGCACAGGCTCTCACGAACGGAGCGAGCGGCGTGGTGACGGGAAAACGAAGGGGCGTACACAACGTCACCACCGAGCGCACATGCTGCGGATGGCGGTGTGCCAGTGCGAGCGCAAACGCGCCGCCGATGCTCTGTCCGACCAGATGAATCGCGCCGCGTTCGGCGCCGAGGCGCAACAATGTCGAGTCGATGCGCGCGAGCGTTGCCGCGGTCGGTCCGGGATTGAAGACAATGCCCGCATGCTCGGCGCGATAACCCAGGCTCTCGAGAAAATGGCGTAACCGTCCCATGGTCCAGTCGCCGCCGAGAAATCCCGGCAGAAGCAGGACGGTCGCGCCGTCGCCGCGCGGCAGGTCCCGGTCCGGATACGGCGGTGGATTGACGGAGACGGACACGACGGACGCCAGTTCCCGCGCCCAACTTGCCAAGCCGAGCGGGGAATCGCGACCGGGCAGAACTGCGGCGTAGTGCGTTGAAGTGCCCATGACATCCCCGCGAACTGTGGCGCGTGATACGCACATAGTGTTTCACCACGAAACCACAAAGAGCACGAAGAAGAATCACGGGGAGGCGGTGAGTTAATAGCCGCGCGCCGCAGGCGCGCAGAGAACTTTCGCTGTCTCACCGCCACCCTGTGAAACACCTTTGTGTCCTTCGTGGCTTTGTGGTGAAATTTCCTGCGCCTTACTCTGGCGAGGCGCGGGAACCGGTCATTTCCCCGTGAATTTCGGCGGGCGCTTTTCGGTGAAGGCCTTGATGGCTTCGCGGTAATCCTCACTGGTCGTGGCGAGCGCGTATTGGTCGGCGTCCATGAACGTCGTGGCATGATGCAGCGCGTTCGCCGCGGCGTTGACGGACTGCTTGGTCATGCGCACGGCATTGGGCGGCAGCTTCGCGAGGCGCGCAGCCCAGTCCTTCGCACGCGCCAGCGCCTGGCCGGCCGGCGCGACCTCTTCCACCATGCCCCACGCGAGCGCAGCGGCGGCCTCGAGCTTCTCGCCGAACATCGTGAACTGCTTGGTGCGCGCAGGACCTATCAGCGACACCAGGCGCGGAACGGCGTGCCAGCTCATGTTCATGCCGAGCGGCACTTCCGGAAGCCTCAAATGGGCATCCGCCGCCACGATGCGGAAATCGCACGCGGCAGCGAGTGCAACGCCGCCGCCGATGCAGTATTTCTCGATGGCGCAGAGGGTGACCTGCTCCATCCTCTCCCACGCATCGCAGAGATCGGGGCCGATGCGCACCATGCGCCGCCGTTCCAGAAGCCCGTCGGCGCGGCGGCGGTCGAGCCCCGGATCCTTCAGATCCGCGCCGGCCGTGAATGCGCCCGCGCCCACGAGGATAACGACATGGGTCTCGATGTCGTCTGCGAAAGATTTCGCGGCTTGCGTCAATTCGAGGATCAGCTGCCGCGACAGCGCATTGCGCCCGTCGCCGCGATCCATGGTGACGGTGGCAACGGCGCCATTGCGCGCGATGGTGACGAACTCGCCGATCTTTGTTTGTGTCATGCGACGACAATAGCCAAGAAAGACGCCTGCATCCAGCAGCTGGCGCCGGCGCTCGAATCGCGCAACGAGATATTTCACAGGGAGGCGATGAGACGGTGAGCGTGTGCCCATCTCATGGCCTCATCGTCTCACCGGTGAACATTCCGTGTGCACTTCGCGCGCCGGTCTCTTCGTTCGCGTGACGACGCCGCCCCTGGTGGCCTTCGTGATCTTTGTGTCCTTTGTGTTGAAAGCGATCTCCTCTCAGCCCGCTCCGTGTCGAACTTTTCAGAACGGCAGGTCTGTCGCCCGCCGAGTTTCTCTGCTGCGCCATCCAGTCTTCGCGTTTTCGTCGTTCATGCTCCTTGTATTGCCGCGACTCATTGTGTATACACCGTATACCATGGAGACCCGGGACCGCATTTTCAGGGCTGCGCGAAAGCTTTTCGACGACAAGGGCATCGAAGCCATGTCGTTGCGCAGCGTGGCGAAGAAAGTGGGCATCACGGCGATGGCGATCTATCGCCATTTCGAGGACAAGCAGGCGCTGATAGACGCGCTGGTGCTGGATGGGCTCGACGAATGGTCGCGGCGCGTGGAAGCGTTGCCGCCATGCGAAGGCGTGGCCAAGCTCGAGCAGATCGGCGAGGCGTTTCTCGAATTCGCGCTCGCGGAGCCGCGGCGGTTCGAAGCCGCGTTCCTGCTGCCGTCAACGAAGGCAAGGCGCTACCCGGACGATTTCGAAGCAGGCCGCTCGCCCGCGGGCAATGTACAGATGCCGATTCTGTCAGATCTGATCGCGCGCGGCATTCTCAAAGCGCGTTCGCCCGTCGAGATCATGCTGACCAACGCCGCGCTCAGCCAGGGCCTCGTCACGCTTTATCGCGCCGGACGCATTGCCGGCGGCGAAGACGAATTCCGCTCGCTGTTCCGGCGCGCCACACGCCGGGCGACACTGTCCTTCATGACGGAGATACCAGAATGACCGCCATTGTCTGTGCATTGCTGACCGCCATCGGATTTTACTTTTCCATCGGTCTCGGAGATCAATGGTGGCTCGCGTGGCTGGCGCCCATTCCCGTTCTCTGGCTGGCATTCGGCGACACGAAATTCTGGACCGCGTTTCTCGCGGCGTTCGTTGCGTGCGCGCTCGGCGCGACGAGCATCCTGCGTGCCTATGGCGGAACGATGCCGCCCTTCGTGCTGGTTCTGGGCATCGCGGGCCCGGCGCTGATGTTCGCCGCCTCCGTTATGGGAGCCCGGCGTGTGCGGCGTGCGCTCGGTCTTGTGCCGGCCATGGTTGCGTTTGCCGCCTTGTGGGCGATGTGGGAGTTTCTTGCCTCTTTCGATCGCGCCGGAGGTGCGGTCGCATCGGTCGCGAATGCCGAAGTCGGTGCGCCGATGCTGATCCAGATCGCATCGCTCGTCAGCTATCTTGGCGTGACATTCCTGCTGGGCGCATTTTCCGCCGGAATCGCGCTCACTTTACGCTCGCGCGATCCTGTGCCCGCTGCACTGGCGATTGCACTGTTCGCCGCCAACGCAGGGTTCGGATACTGGCGGATGTCGGCGCCGCCCGCGGGCTCGATCCGCGTCGCGCTGATCGACAGCAATGACACCGTCGGAAAAATCCGCACCGACGACAGGACCGCGACGCTCGGGGCCGTCGATGCCTACGCCGCGGAGATCGCAAAGCTCGACACTGCGCATGTGCAATTGATTGTGTTGCCGGAAAACATTTCACGTGTGGCGCCCGAATGGCGCGCAGATGCACAGGCACGACTTGCTGCCGCGGCTGCGCCCACGGGCGCGACGCTGGTCGCAGGGTTCAACTCTTTTGTTGACGGCGCGCAGCGCAACGTTTCCTGGGCGTTCGCGCCGGGTACGATGACGCCCGTTATTTATGAAAAACGGCGGCTGGTTCCCGGTCTTGAAACGGCCTTCTACACGCCCGGGCCCGGACCGCGCGCGCTATCGAACGGCATCGGTCTGGAAATCTGCAAGGACATGGATTTCCAGGGCATGATCCGGGAGGACGAAGTGGCCACGCGTCCCGCGCTGCTGGCCGTCCCGGCCTGGGATTTCGACGCCGACGACTGGAGCCATGCGCGCGTCGCCGTGATGCGCAGTGTCGAGAACGGCGTGCCGATGGCCCGCACCGCGCGCGACGGACTTCTGACGCTCAATGATCGCTACGGCCGCATCGTCGCGGAGAAACGCACGGTCGGTGGGTTCACGACGCTGATCGGCGATCTGCCGCTGGCCGGCCGCGGCGGCGATACGCTCTACGACCGGATCGGCGATGTGTTCGGATGGATCTGTCTGGCGGCAAGCGCGTTGCTTCTCGGCGCCACGTTTGTGCGGAAACGTTCCTCTCCTGCGCAATAAAGCAGAACGTGCAGGGGAGTAGGGCGCCGATGGTGCAAAGCTCTCACTTTGTCAGCGCGAAGACGACGCCGTTCCCGTATTGTGCGCCGCCCGAGGCTGTTCCCAGAATCATTCCATTGCGCCGCACGAGTGCTCCAGTGGACTGCGCCGGCAGGCAGATGAGCGTTTCGCTTCCGCCTGGCGAAAGCTCGTACACGAGACCCTGCGGACAGGTCTGCGCATCGCTGAAAATTGTGCCCCAGAGATTGCCGCCTTTGTCCACGAGCAGGCGCTGCTGCGGAAGGCTGCCATCGACACCTGGATCGAAGTCGTGGATCACGGTCTCCGTTCCATCCGGAGCGAGTCTGAAGACCGTTCCGTAATCGACTCCGCCGACAATGGTTGTGCCATAGAGATTGCCCGCCTTGTCCAATGTAAGGGCGGAATAGGGAATCCTGCCGTCTGCGCAGGCCGGCTGCGAACAAAAATTGTAAAGAACCGTTTCCGTACCGTCCGGGGCCAGCTTGAAGACGCCCCCGGCGCTTTGGTTTGTTCCTCCTCCCGATCCCGTGCCATAAAGATAGCCTTGTTTGTCCGCGATCAGGCTGTCCAGGGGAGAGCCTACATCGTATTCGCCGTTTGTGGCGAAAGAGTAGAGGATCGACTCTGATCCTTGCGGTGTGAGCTTGAAGATGGTTCCCACATCGTAGGTCCCGCCCGCTACCGTCATGCCGTAAAGATTGCCCTTGTAACGAAGCAGGCCAGCATCCGGATTCCTTCCATCGCTTCCACCTTCGAAGGTGTGAAGAACCGTCTTCGTTCCATCTGGCTCGAGCTTAAATACCGTGCCGCAGCCCTGGCTGTAGCAAGTGAGATCACCGCCAGTTTGGGTCATACCGTAGAGATTGCCGTGTTCGTCGCGAACGAGCGCGGAAGGCGAAGATCCGTCGCTCCCGCCCTGAAAGGCGTAGAGCACGGTCTCCGTTCCGCCTGGCGCAAGCTTGAAGAGCGTGCCGCAACCGCTTCCGCCGCAACCACTGCCGCCACCCTCACTGGTCGTGCCGTAGAGATTACCCTCTTTGTCGCCAATCACGCCGTGCATGGGACCGGCACCATCGCCGCCACCCTGGAATGCGTACAGCACGCGGACGTTCGCGGCCTGCGAAGGGCCGGCCACCGCGATGACCACCAACGCCGCTACGCTTCTGCTCAGGCGCCGGGCGAAGTTTCCGCTAAACCGGTTCATGCGCGCCTCGTTCAGGATCGGCACGCCAATCTGGCCGAACAGTCTCTAACAAACCTTTCGCGGCGACCGTAGTTTTTTCGGGAGAACAGCGGTCCCTACTCCGCTGCGATCGATGTCGGCGTGACGAATGATTTGCCGCCGTTCAGTTTCATGAGGTATTTGATGCCTTCTTCGGCGATGTCGTCACCCACCATGCGGTCACCTTCGGCATAGAGTTCCTGCATGTCGATATAGGCCGCGTAATTTCCGCGGGTGCGGTCGGTGATGATGCCGGCCTTGAGCAGCGTCTTGATCAGCACGCGGAAGATATTGGTGGCTTCCTGCATCTCTTCGCGGATTGAGGCGTCGGTCATCGCCTCCATGAACGCGCCCTGGCACCACACGGGATCGAGGCCGACCGCTTCGTAGATCCAGGCTTTCTGGTCCGGGCTGCCGAGATTGTAGAGAAGCACGGAGAACACCTGCCACGCCCAGTCTTCGATCAGTTCGTGCTCGGCGTTGGAGAGGTGCGGGATGGTGCGGTCGGCCCAGATTTTTCCGAATTTGTGGTGGAAGGCTTCGTCGGTCATCACCAGCTGGCAGACCTGGCGCATCAGGGGATCGCGCGCTTCTTTGTAAAACGTCGCAAACGCACCCATCGCAAGACCTTCGACCAGCATCTGCATGCCGACGAGCTTTTTCCACACCAGCGGCGAACCGACGAGTTCCTTCAAGAGATCGCCAAGCGCAGGGCCGACCTGCACGGGCTTGTTCCAGCGCGCATGGATGTAACGCGTGAACGCCGTCACGTGACGTGCCTCTTCGCGCGTCTGGTTGGCGGCGTATTCCTGCGCACCGGGATCGCGCAGGATGTGGCAAAGGGAAGCCGACAGCGACAACGCACCCTGCTCGCCATGCAGGATCGAGGAGAACGACCACCACACATCGTGATTGACGAGCTTGATCTTGTTTTTCTCGTCGAGCTTGTCGCCGATGGCGGTCTTGAGGTCCATGCTCGCCGACGGATTGATGATGTATTCGTTCTCCATGTCGAAGGCTTGCGAGAAATCGATGTATTTCGGATCGAGCGGATCCCAGAAATGGTCGTGGGTGGCCGAGATGATCTTGTCGAACGCAGCCGAGCGCTGTCCGTAGCGGTTGACGTCCAGCATGGCGGGGAAATCGGTGGGATCGACCGCGTTGTAGGCGGGATCCTTGGTGATGTTGTCCATGAGCGCCATCCCTGTTTCTGGTCTTTGATCTCGATCAAAGACTACGCTCCGGCGCTGCAGCGGGCAAGAAAAATGACGGTACCGTCATCTAAAATTGTCGACTTTCCGTATTTCCGGCAGCATTGACCACGGAATCAGGGGGAAACGTGCACGCTGTTCTGGTCCTGGGGATCGCCTTTGCTACGTTCTGCGCCACGCTGGCCGGCGGTGCGCTGGCGTTGCGTCTCAGCGACCGGCTGCACCTTCTGATCGGCTTCAGCGCCGGTGCGGTGGTGGCAGTGTCGTTTTTCGATTTGCTGCCCGAGGCGCTGAAACTCACCGGTCAAGGCCCCTTCCCGATTCTGTCGACGGCGGCGTTGGGCTTCTTCGCCTACACGATCCTCGACCGTTCGATCCTGCTCCATACGCACGAGGGCAGCGGGCACGGCGCTCCCAACGTCGCCCGCGGATGGATGGGCGCCGCCAGCCTGTCGGCCCATAGTCTGATGGACGGTCTGGCCATCGGCCTGGCCTTTCAGGATTCCGCCAGCGTTGGAATAGCCGTCGCGATAGCCGTGCTGGCGCATGACTGCTCCGACGGCATGAATACCGTGGGGCTTATTTTGAAGAACGCCGGCTCGCGCCGGCAGGCCGTGCAGTGGCTTCTGCTGGATGCGGCGGCGCCCGTCGCGGGAGCTGCGGCAAGCCTTCTGTTTCATCTGCCTCAGGAAGTCCTGGCGCAGGTGCTGGCACTGTTCGGCGGATTCTTTCTCTATATCGGGGCGAGCGATCTCCTGCCGGAAAGTTTCCATGCCCATCCCAAAATTCTCACGACGCTGACCACGTTGTCCGGTGCCGCGCTTCTGTACGTCGTCGTTCGCCTTACGGGCTGAAGGAATTCATCAATCGCGGTAAATCCTTCTTCCATTCGCGCGCGATTGGCGTGATAGGATGACGACAGGCGACGCTGATATGTTTCGGGCGAAATGATGCGGGTTGGGGCGAAATCGGTCGCCATCTGGGTATTGCCGCTGGCGGTGCTGGCGGCAACGCTCGGCCTGATTGCAACGGATTTCGGCCACCTTGCGGCCCGCGTGCGCGGCTTGCAGTACGACACATACCAGCACGCACAGCCCAGGCCGTATGAAGACACTGCTGCACGGCTGGGCTCCCCGGTGCGCGTTCTCGATGCCGACGACGCCAGCATCGCGCGGTTCGGGCCATGGCCATGGCCGCACGGTGTATTGGCGAGATTGCTGACGGAACTGAAAGGTGCAGGCGCGGCGACAGTCGTACTGGCGTTTCCGCTGGACGAAGCCGATACGGCCGCACCCGAGCATATCGCAACCATTTTACCGCAAACCGCCGACGGCAACGCGGCGCGCGCCGCGCTCCACCGGCTGCCGTCTCCGGACGATGCGCTGGCGCAGTCCGTTGCCCAGATCAGGACCGTGACGGCGGTTACACTTGGCGAAGCCGGCGCAACAGCACCAGCGTTCAAGAGCGGCGTCTCCCTTGCCGGCGCCGCAGGCGCCCTGCACGCCGTTCCCCGTTTTCAGGACGCCTTGGCCCCGCTGCCCAAACTTGCGCAGGCCAGCGCCGCCATGGGCGCGCTCAACCTGAAGAACGATCCCGATGGCATCCTGAGGAGCGTACCGATGCTCTTTCGTCTTCAGGATCAGATCGTTCCCTCGCTTGAAGCCGTGATCATGAAAATTGCCGGCGGCGGCTCCGGCATCGTCGTGCGGACAGAAGACGCAGGCTTGCCCGGATTGGACAGTGACGCAGCCATAAGCGGCATCAGCTCCGGCACGCTTGATGTCCCCCTGAGATCCGACGGCGGGCTGGAAATCTACTTTTCGGGACCCCGCGAGGAGCGCAACGTCTCCGCGGCTGCCCTTGACGAAGGTCAGCTTGCGCCGGCGGCGCTTAAGAACGCCATCGTTATCATCGCGTCACCCAATTCGCGGGTCGTCACGCCGCTCGGTGTGGAACCGGTCGCGGACGTGCGCGCCGAAGCGGTGGAAAACGTTCTGCTGGGAAATCCCCTCAAGACCGTCGCATCGCGATCGGCATCCCTGCTGTTCCTTCTGGTTGCGGGCCTTGGCGTCGTCATCCTGCTCGCCCGCACCAATGCAGTGTGGGCCGGCGCGTTCGCGGTCGCGGCGATCGGTGCGGCCCAGGGGCTTTCGTGGATGCTGTTCACGCGCAATCATGTGCTGCTGGATGCGGCGGCGCCGAACGCCGCTCTCGCGCTTGTCTTCCTGGGCGGGCTAGCCACGCGGATGGTCGAGGTCGCCCGCGCGCGCGCCGAAGTCAAAGGCTCATTTTCCGACCTTCTGCCGGGCAACACCATCGATGAGATCGCGCATGCGCCGGGCCTGCTCAGGCTGGACGGGGAGCGCCGCGTGGTCACGAGTCTTTCGTGCGGAGTCCGCAGCTTCGCGAGGCTCGCGGAATCCTTCGCGGACGATCCGCAGAGCTTCACCCGGCTGATCAACATGACGATGGCGCCGCTTATCGAAGATGCGGTGAGCCACGGCGCCATGATCGGCACGTTCGACGGCGAAAGCTTCACTGCCACCTGGAACGCGCCGCTTGACGATCCCGAACACGCGATGCACGCCTGCGAGGCGGCCAGCCGCATGACCATGAGTCTCGCGGAGGTCAACGATCAATTGTCGCGCGAGCGCCGCTTCGACGGCACGCCGTTCGATCCCGTGGAAGTCGGCGTCGGCATCTCGACGGGCCCTGCGATTGCGGGCGGGCTGACCTCGCGCGGCCGCACAAACTATTGCGTGACGGGCGAATGCACGGTTCTGGCGGGGCGCATTCGCGCGCTGTCGGGTCAATACGGCCCGGCGGTCGTCGTCAGCGAGGCCACGCGCGAGGCGGCGAGCCGCGGCTACGCGTTTCTCGAAGTGGATTTTCTGGCGCTCGGCCTCAAGGAGCAGCCGGTAAAGCTCTATGCGATGCTCGGCAATCCGTTGGTGCGCGCCAGCCCGAAATTCCGCGCACTGGCCACATTCCACGAGCACATCTTCCAGTCGCTGCGCGCGCAGCAATGGGAAAAGACGCGCGAGTTGATCGATCAATGCCGCAAGCTCTCCGGCGCCAGCCAGAAGATGTACGATCTGCATCTGGCGCGCATCGCGCATTTCGAGACCAATCCGCCGGGACCGGACTGGGACGGCGCGTTCAGGCAGACGATCACTTAGGTGGGTAGTGAGTGGTGAGTGGTCAGTGGTGAATGACGTTTCCCCACTCACTACTCGCTTACGGTTCGGCCGGCCCATAGCACGCCGCTTTTTCTCCGTTCACCGCCGCCCACATCTGATCGCCCCATGAGAAGTGCCACCACTCTTCGGCGTGACCGGAGAATCCCTGCTTGCTCATTGCCCAGTGCAGCAGCCGGCGGTTGGCGCGCGCCTCGTTGTCGGAGAAACACATCGCCGGCGCGTTTCGCTCGAAATGGTCGCGATGGGCGATCTGCGTGACGTCGTCGAACAGCGATCCCATCCACAAGAGCTCGCCGCCGATCCAGCGAATGGACAGATCGACCGCCGCGCCGGTTGCATGCGGTGCAGGGGAATTTTCGTCTTTCGTCGGCGCCGCCCAATAGCGCTCGATTTCGGTCGTCAACGCCGCGCCCGTCAGATCCGGGCGGTGTTTCTTCAGTTGCGCCGGCATCCAGACGTCGTGGAAATACGCCTGCACCGCGCGCGGCCGCCAGGCATCGAACACGAACAGCTCGAGACCGGCGCGCGCGAGCGTCGCGTTGACGTTCTCGAGCCGGCGGGCGACGGAGCGGCGCGACCAGAGCTCCGGAACGGAACCTTCGATGCGCTGCCAATAGGGCGGGTTGCGGTCGGACCAGTAGTAATTTTCCCCCGCGATCCCGCACGTATCCAGATTCACCATCGGCTCGCCATGGAGCGGGCCGTCGCGGTCGATGGGCCAGGCGCGGCAACCGGTGCGCCGCCGCCGGACCTCCGCCTGATCGGGCACCGGCCTTTGCCGCCACGCCTCGAAAACACCAAACGCCGACATCGAAGAACCCTGAACGATTTGCCGCGTTCGAGTATAGTCATTGCCGTCGAACCGCACGAACGCACCATGACAAACGACGCCGACAAACATTTCCCCACCGATTACCGGTCCGGGCGGGACGCCTTTTTGCGGGCCTGCGACCAGGCAGGTCTTGGCGTGACGAGCCGGGTTCACCCTGCCGCAACAGGGATGGACGGCAAGCCGCTGTTTCTCGACACCGCGTTCGTCGGTCAACGCACGGCGAAAACGGCCCTGCTGCTGATCTCGGGAACGCACGGCGTGGAGGGGTATTTCGGATCGGGCGCGCAGACGGGGTTGCTGCGCACAGGGCTGGCAGGCCGCGCGCTCAAGAACGCGAAGATTGTGCTTTTGCACGCGCTCAACCCGTTCGGATTTTCCTGGAACAGGCGCATGAACGAGGACAACGCCGACATCAACCGCAACTTTGTCGATCACGAAAGTCCGCCGGAAAACGCGGCCTATGACTCGCTCGCCGACGAAATCGCGCCGCGCGACATCTCCGCCGAAACCATGAAGCGCGCCAACGAAAAGCTGCGCGCCTACGCCGAACGGCACGGCGCGTTTGCGCTGCAGGAAGCGATCAGCCGCGGACAATACAATCATGCCGACGGCATCTATTTCGGCGGCGCGCGCGAGAGCTGGTCTGCCGCGATGTTGAAGGATGTCTTCCGCGAAGAACTTGCAGGCGTGGAGACGCTCACGGTGATCGATTTCCACACCGGCCTCGGCGACTGCGGCGACGCGGAAATGATCACGGAGCATCTGCCCGCGACGACCGCATACGCCAAAGCGAAGTCGATGTGGGGCGGGCTGGTGCGCTCGAGCGAGGCGGGCGAGTCGCTGTCGGCGCCGCTGACCGGCACCATCGATCAGGCGATGATGGCGTGGATGAAAGGCAAGCAGCTCACCTTCGCCGCGCTCGAAGTGGGCACCGCGCCGCTGCGCCAGGTCTTTCAGGCCCTGCAGCGCGACAACTGGCTGCACGCCCATGGACGGCTCGACCACTCGCTCGCCGGCCCGATCAAGCAGGAGATCAGGGCCGCCTTCTATCCGGACACGTCCGAATGGAAGGCCAGTGTGTTCGCCCACGCGGAGAGAACGGTCGCCGGCGCGGTCGCGGCGCTCGGCTGACTTTTCCTGTTTATCAGGCGATTTACAGGAGGAGTTCGCCCCCCGCGCCCTGCTCCGGCGCGATTGCGCAATCGCGTCAGACACTTGAGCGAAATCGGGCGCCGAAAGAACAGGGCCCGGCAACAGGCGAACAGGGCCGGGAACAGGCGCGACGCCTGTTATCCGCGCCGCCGATTGCGCCCCCGCGCTCAGGCAGCGGAGCAGTAGCGCGTCGTACCCCGCGCGCTCAGGCAGCGAAGCGGTAGCGCGTCGTACCCCGCGCGCTCAGGCAGCGGAGCGGTAGCGCGTCACACACTGACGCGCTATAGCAGCGCCACGCACCCGTAGCTCAGCTGGATAGAGCGCTGCCCTCCGAAGGCAGAGGTCACAGGTTCGAATCCTGTCGGGTGCGCCAGCGTTCGCACGTCCATACGCTGCCGCGATGGACGGCTTGGGGTGGCGCAGGAGTGCAGGGACGCCATTCGCAAATCCGGATCGCCCATAAAATGACAGCGCTTTACGCATCGCGTCCCGGGAGTCGCGCCGTTGTCGTCGTCGCGCTCGCGAGCTTTCTCGCGTCGTGCATCGAACCGGCCGAAGTCGCACAGATCGGCCGCGAGCGTTATGCCGTGAGCGTCCAGGTCCTCAATATCGAGGGGGGCGACGCGGAAGTCTTCGACAAGGCGCTTTCTACGGCATCCAACTACTGCACGCAGCTTGGCCTCAAGGCGAATCTGGAGAGCGTGCGAACCGATGCAATGTCCGTCGCCGCAGGTGCGACAGCAGTTTTTCAATGCATCCCGGCGTCGGTGAAGTAAATCGACTCTGACGCTGTTTCTTTGACAGCGGCAGCGTTCACGCCGTGCGTTGTCCGCATCATCCTCCCCGGTCTGGCGCGATACAGCGGTTCAACCGGCGCGAACACCTCGCGAGCAATCGCGCAAGCGGCAAAACCTGTCACCCGATTTCCGTGTCTCATGCAAAGGGTGCAGTCCAGTATCCTGTCGCCGGATTTCCTACGTGCCTACTTCGCCTTCACGCTGAACACGACGCCGTAATTGCCGTTCCCCGTTGTCGTGGTGCCGTAAAGCTCGTTACGTCCGGACAGCAACAGTGGTGCTGCCGGATTTTCGCCTCTTGATTTATTGAAGGTATAAAGAACTTTCTCTTCGCCGTTCGCCGTCAGCTCGAAAACCGTGCCGCAGCCCGTAACGCCGTTCTTCAGGCACTTGGAATTGCCGCCGTATTCCGTCGTGCCGTAGAGAGTCCCGTTGGCGTCCGTCACGAGCCCGGCTTGGGGATCGACGCCGTCCTTACCGCCCTTGAAGGAATAGAGCACCGTTTCCGTGCCGTTGGGTGCGATCTTGAATATCGTGCCGGCGCCCTGAGAGCCACCCAACTCTGTCGTGCCGTAAAGATTGCCGGCCCCGTCGATGATCACGCCACCATAAGGCCATTGACCATCTGTCCCGCCCTGAAATGCATAGAGCACGGACTCGGTACCACCGGATGCTATCTTGAATACCGTTCCACAGCCATAGATCTCGACATTGCATGTGCCGCCGCCGCCCGTGGTGCCATAAAGATTGCCGGACGCGTCCGCGACCAGGCCGCCCCGCGGAACGTCGCCGTCGCTGCCGCCCTGAAAGGCATACAGCGTGATTTTAGTGCCATTGGGCTGCAGTTCGAACACCGTACCGCATCCGCTGTCATCTACCGCGCACGCGGAACCATTGTAGTTTCCGCCGTACCAAGTCTCACCATAGAGATTGCCGCTTGCGTCCGCGATCAAACTTCCGTTGGGAAAGTAGCCGTCACTGCCGCCCTGGAAAGTATAGAGAACGCTCAATGTTTCGTTCGGGGCCAGCTTGAAGATCACGCCGTCGCCACTCGTGCCGCCGCCCTCTGCCGCTCCGTAAAGATTGCCTGCGCTGTCAAGCAGGAGCGAACCTGAAGGGATCGCACCGTCACTTCCGTCCTGAAACGAGTAGAGCACCTTTTCTCCACCGCCCTTTTTGATCTCGTACACGGTGCCGCAACCAGGAATGGTGTCGTCGCATTTGGTTCCCGTTCCGCCGTTACTGGTCGTGCCATAGAAGTTGGCTTTGGCATCAATAATCACTCCGCCGGAGGGCGAGGCGCCGTCGTTGCCGCCATGAAACTGGTGCAGCACTTTTTCGCCGCCATGCGCCGAAACAGTTCCCAACACAGGTACCGCGACACCTAAAACAATCGCGGTCGTAAGACGCAGTCCAGAAGTCGTCGGCATGGCTTTCCCCCGTCTGACCACTTTGAAGAATAGCACGAATTAAACCGGCTGTGGTCAGAATACAGGGACAGTTGCTGCATTTTGCCTCTTAAGGAGCGACGGATTGGGAAATGCAGTTCGTGTCCCTGCAGTCCCTACGTGCCTACTTCGCCTTCACGCCGAACACGACGCCGTAATTGCCGTTCCCCGTTGTCGTGGTGCCGTAAAGCTCGTTACGCCCGGACAGCAACAGTGGTGCTGCCGGATTTTCGCCTCTTGATTTATTGAAGGTACAAAGAACTTTCTCTTCGCCGTTCGCCGTCAGCTCGAAAACGATGCCGCAGCCTACGACTCCATTCTTTATGCACTTGGAATTACCACCGTCATACGCGGTGCCGTAAAGATTGCCGTCAGCGTCCATGACCAGCCCGGCATCGGGATTGGCGCCACTTTTCCCTCCCTGGAAAGAATAGAGCACCGATTCGCTGCCGCCGGGCGTTATCTTGAACACGGTGCCGGCGCCCTGCGTGCCGCCGTCAAACGTCGTGCCGTAGAGATTGCCCGCCCCATCGATAATTACGCCGCCTCTCGGTCCCTCGCCGTCAGTTCCTCCTTGAAATGCATACAAAACGCTCTCGGTGCCATCAGACGCCAGTTTGAAAACAGTGCCTAGATCATCCGCACCGCCAGAACCCGTTGTACCATACAGGTTGCCCGAGGTGTCCGCGACCAGGCCGCCAAGAGGAAACGCACCATCGCTACCGCCTTGAAAAGCGTAAAGCGTGATCTTTGTCCCGTTCGGCTGCACTTCGAACACCGTGCCGCAACCGGTGTCGTTTCGTGTGCATTCGGTGCCAGTATAATTTCCACCTTCGTCGGTGAGTCCGTAAAGATTTCCGTTCGCGTCCGCGATCAGGTTGCCTAAAGGTATGTACCCGTCGCTGCCGCCCTGGAAGGCATACAGCAGGCTCTCCGTTCCGTCCGGCGCGAGCTTGAAGACCGTGCCGCAGCCATAGCCGTTGCAGCCCGTGCCCGCGCCGCCTTCCGTGGTCCCGTAGAGATTGCCGGAATTGTCCAAGAGAAGAGAACCGTAAGGAAACGCACCGTCGCTGCCGCCCTTGAACGCATAGAGGATCTTTTCTTCTCCACGCGAAGCAACCTGAAAAATGACACCGCAGCCGCCACCTCCGTTGCTGCAGTCCACTCCACCGCCGCCAGCGTCAGTGGTGCCATAGAGGTGGCCCTTTGAACCGGCAATCAGGCCGCCGGAGGGCGTCGCGCCATCGCTGCCTCCTTGAAATTTGTGGAGCACCCTTTCGCCGCTTAAGGCTGGTGCGAAGGCCGACGTCATCAGCGTCGAAGCCAGAGCAATGACTGCAGTAAGACCAAGCGATTTTTGTCGAGATACAACAGGCATGGGTCTTCCCAAAAACCACTACAGTCCAAGGCTAGCACCTCGCGAAGAGTTTGCGTATAGAATCCGGCGACGGGTTGAGTGTTGCGCTTATGTCGAGAACAGCCCGCTTAATGTCATCGATCCGAGCGGGTACACCGACGATACTTGCCCGGGCGAAGATTGCCTCAACAATCCGCCTCTGATCTAGAATACAGGGACAGTTACTGCATTCCTGGGAACGATATCCGCTCAGCCTGAAATCGTTGCCGCTGGTGCAACTGGCATTACAGTTGGTGGCGCTGCAAGCGGGATAGGCCCAGGTGGGCAGGCAATAGGGGGAACGGTCCTGCTGTTTCAGGGTAATCCGCAACCGCTTGCAAGCTTTGCCCTATCGCAAGGCATCGGTGCACTATTGCCCCCATCTCCTCCTGGGCAGAGTCCGGCAGATAAAATGGCTGACGCTATTACAAAGGGCCTTTATCCCAACTTGCCCAATTGTGGCAATTAATCGGAAGGCCGCGAGATGAACCGAAATCTGCTTCGGTGGATCATAGCGTTCGTTATTCTCATCGCGGTGCTTGTCGCCCTCTTGCCGCTGAAGAGATATGTCGGAGCAGCGCCGCTCTCTCCGCTCCTCGTGGCCGTTATCGCAACAATCGCTTTGATCTTTGCGCGCCGCTACCTACGTCGGTTCCCGGCTGGCCGGGGAACATGGCGCGTCAGCCAAAAACAGTATGTGTGGTCTAATATTCTCGCCGTCATAGGTGGGATTCTTGTGGTCGCCGCGTTCTGCTGGATCGCAATCGGGGTGCGGATGGTGCCTGACACAAACCTTGGAGCGGCTGCTCTTTTCATCCCGAGTTTGCTGTCGATGACACTCGGGATTCTCTTTCTCGCAATCCGCGTCGCGATTTGGGTCTTCGGCATTCCTCGACAAGATACAGAAATACCGTAGAAACGTGGTCGGAGCCGATTTTGCGAAACGCCGTTCGTCTGTCGAAGCGCCCTTTAATTCACTCTGACCCACTGCTGTCCCATAGGGATTGAAGTAAAGACGGCTTGGTTCGCACGTTGGTGATACGATGGAGTTGCGACACACCATTGATTCACAACGGAGAACCAAGCCTTGAGTCACCATAGCACGGT
>JBEKLN010000003.1:0-230661 GCA_050010175.1 Rhizomicrobium sp. | reverse complement strand
TTCTTCAACGCGTCGAGAATCTGATCCGAGGCGCTCACCGATCCGCCGGGAGAATCGACGCGCACCAAAATCGCCTTGATGGACGAATCCCTGGTCGCCTTGCGGATCGCATCGGCAAAATCATCGCCCGCTATCACGTTGGAATCGTCGAACAATCCGCTGTGGCGCACCGTGCCTTCGACGATCTCGCCCGCACCGGTGATCAGCGCGATTTCCCGTCCGCTTCCGATGTGGCCCACAACGTCCGTGTCGTGCTCGTATTCCATTAGTGTAATCAATTTTGCATCGCCGCCGCGATCGCGTGCAGCATCGGCCGCATCGTCGTCATAACCGAGCTTGTCGATCATGTGGCTCCGCAACGCGTCGTCGGCAAATTGCGGACTGGATTCGAACGAAGCCGCTACCGCCCTCGCATTCAGGTTGCGATCCGCGGCAACGGCGCTCGTTGCGGTATCGTACCAGGACTGCACCATGGCGGTCGTCTGTTCACGATCGGCCGGCGTCATGTCCTTTTCCATGAAGGTGTCTGCCGCGCTCTTGAACTCCGCGCGCTTGGCGATCTGCGGAATCGCCTGGATCTTGTCGAAAAATCCCTTGAGGAACATTCCTCCCCACGCTTCGCCTGCTGCAGTGAACGGGCTTTTGGGCTGCATCCAGATTTCGCTGGCGCTCGCCGCTGTCAGATAGTCGCCAAGTCCCTCGCTCAGGAACCCCTGACTGTGCGCAATGACGAATTTGCCAGTCTTGCGGAAGCGGGCAACGGCGGCTCCGATTTCCTCCGCCTGCGCGATGGAAAGCCCGCCGCTCCCCAGCCGCATGTACATGCCTTTTACCCGGACATCGCGACCTGCATGGTCGAGCGCCAGCACGATGTCCATAACGGTTGGCGTTCGCTGTAGGCCGAATATGTTCGGGCTGGAGGAGTCCTTGATGGGATTACGCAGATCGAGGCTCAGCACCATTTTAGATGGCAAACCGTCACCAACCGCCATGCCGATCCCAGCCAATACGGGGATGATCACCATGATGAACAGGACAATGAACAGCGCAAACATCGCCACGCCATTCAGCATGCCGACGATAATCGATTGAGCCCAACGCAGGAAAGCAACCATCTGAAGAGCCTCTTCCTAACAACCCCCACCCTCCTGGCCATTTTGCCCAGGCCTGAGAGATGAACGACTTATATGGGATATCGTTTAAAGAACGCCAATTCGCAGCGCCCGGAGGCCAGGAATGGCACCAAGCCTTTGAGTCCGTGACCGAATAGCGGTCTTGCCCGAATGCCGGGGGTGCTTTCGTCTTGGCACCCGGCGCGGCGCACGCAAGAATGGTCCCCGACGCCAGGCGCCCACATAAGGCTCATGACCATCTCCCCGGACGACTTCTCCTGTCTTCGCTACGGTGTCCAAGACCACGTTGCGGAGATACTTCTCAACCGACCCGAGAGGCGCAATGCGCTGAACCAGCGCGCCTATGGCGAGATCGAGGAGGCATTCACAGCCGCAACCCGCGACAACGACGTCCGCTGCGTAATCGTCACCGGCGCCGACCCGGCATTCTGCTCCGGCGAAGACATCAAGGAGATGATGACGGGCGAGCAGCGGGGGCCGGAGACGCCGGTCGTAAGGCGACAACCGACACCGGCCGCGATGGCAGCGCTAGACTGCGAGAAGCCCGTTATTGCCGCCGTCAACGGACCAGCGGTGGGTTGGGGGATGGAACTTGCACTATTTGCTGACATCCGGATTGCGTCGGAGCGTGCTGTATTTGCCGAGCTCTTCATCAAGCGGGCGCTCATCGCCGACATAGGCGGCCTCTGGAGGCTGCCCGCCATCGTCGGCCCGGGCAAAGCCGCGGAGTTGTTGTTCACCGGCGATCCGATCGACGCTGCCGAAGCATTACGCATCGGGCTTGTCAGCGAAGTGTCGCCACACGCCGAATTGCTGTTACGCGCGCGGGCACTGGCGGCACGTATCGCAGTCAACTCGCCATTGGCACTTCGTTACATGAAGGAGGGATTGCGGCGTGCCACGGGGGGCGACCCGCGGCAGATCGGTGGCTGGGCCATCGAGACGATCTATCGCCTCTTTGCCACCGAGGATCATCGCGAAGGCGTGAAGGCTTTTCTCGAGAAGCGCGCGCCTGATTTTACCGGCCGGTGACTTGACAATGCCCCAGTTCGACGCCGGAAACATCTCGATTGCCTATGACGATATAACGCCGGAACGCTCACACGGAACGGTGCTGCTGGTGCATGGGTTCGCCACCAATCGGCGGGAGAACTGGCAACGCCTCGGCTGGTACGGGGCATTCGAGCGCAAGGGATACAGGGTGATTGCGCTGGACTGCCGCGGGCACGGAGAGAGCGGCAAGCCGGTTGATCCATCTCTGTATTCGCGCGATGCGATGGCAGGCGACATCGTCGCGGTGATGGACCATCTGGGAATACCGACTGCAGATCTGATGGGATATTCCATGGGTGCGCGGCTTGCTCTTACGGCGGCGATCGCACATCCGGACCGATTTTCGCACGTCGTGCTCGGTGGGATTGGCGGCCGGCTCTTCGAGCCGCCGCGGGGCGAGAACACGATGGCAGCCGCAATGGAGGCGGACAACCCGGACGATATTTCCGACCCTCTCCTGCGCAGCTTCCGCCATTTCGCCGACGAACAGGGCGAAGACAGACGCGCATTGGCCGCGCTGTCGCGCGCGAGCTTCCGGATCGACGATGTCGCTCCGGCATGTACTCGCGTGAAGGCCCCGGTCCTTGTCGTAGCCGGAGCACGCGATGTGCTCGCAGGAGACCCACAGGTGCTTGCGAAGGCGTTCCCAACAGGAATATCCGTGGTGTTACCGGGCTGCGATCATTTTTCGGCCATACCACACGGGCTGTTCAAGGCGTCCGTGTTCGACTTTCTGGACGACGAATTGGTTTGACCCCTGGGCCCGGTCGTCTGACCGGATGGTCAAAAAGACGCGGCACTCGCCTCGGATTTAGGCTGATTGATCGTCGTGACGAGGGGCGGTGCCGGCACCGACCAAGATTTGGGTTTGAACACCGCAATCTGTCCGTCCATCTGTTGCCGCGCCTGGAGCGAAACGATTTTGTCGATGGCCGGAAGAAGCTGGTTACGCAGTTCCGGCACTCGCGTGAGGCTCTCCATGCTGTCGTTGCGGTAGTAGTGGAGCGCCAACTGAGCCCAATAATAGGCCTTTGCCGGCTCGCGTGCGGTCCCGATACCGGCATAGAGATAGCCGGCAAGACTTTGCATCGCCGTTGCTACGCCGCACTGCGCGGCGCGCTCGTACCACGCGGCAGCCTGCGTGGTGTCCTTCGTCACTCCGAGACCTGCGTCGAGCAGCTTCGCATACTCGCTCATCGCCTGCGGGTCACCCTGCTCGGCAGCCGCACGAAACAACTTCGCCGCAATCGCATAGTCCTTTGCGATGCCGTTCGTGTTGACGACGTTCTCGGCGAGCGCCAGCTCGGCAAGAGCGTAACCCTGGGTAGCGGATTTCATGATGAGTCCATTCGCGCGAGTGACATCTTTACCCAGCACGCCGAGACCGGCCTGGTACGCGCGTCCCAGGTAATACTCGCCGACTGCATCGCCCTGATCCGCCGAGCGCTTGAGCCAGAGGACAGCCTCATTCACATCGAGTCCTGTACCGGAACCTTCTTCCAGCGCGATTCCGTAAAGCGCCTGCGCCCGCGCGTTGCCGTTCTCGGCGCCGCGCCGCGCCCATGCTACGGCTCTGGCAGTGTTGCCGGCAGCCATGTCGACGATTGTCGAATAAAGCATCGCGTCGACATTTCCCGCATCTGCCGCATCCTCGACCAGGCCTTGCGCCTTGGCGACGTCCTTGGGCACGCCCTCGCCCGTATAGTACATCCAGCCGAGCGCGCCCTCAGTGGCAGGGTCGCTGCTCGACATGGCCTGCGAAAACAACTGCGCCGCCACCGCTGTGTCCTTCGGCACGTCCCTGCCCAGCAGGTAGTCCGCGCCGATCTGCACAAGAGTCGTGTGAGGATCTGCGGCCGCCTTGTTCCACCAGTCGATTGCGGCGGCATGATCCGCAGAAACGCCTTTGCCATACCAGTACGCATCGCCAAGATGAACCATCGCGGCCGCGTCGCCTTTTGCAGCCGATTGGCGCCAGAGGTCGCAGGCTTTTTCCAGGTCGCGGGGGACGCCCGCGCCTTCGCTGTAGAGAACTCCAAGATTGTAGAAGCTCCGCCTTTCGCCGACCTGCATCGCCTTCTGGTACCAACCGACGGCCTGATTGAGGTCGGCAGGAACGCCGATACCGTGGTGGTAGGAATAACCGATGACATTCATCGCCCGGCCGTTGCCCTGTGCGGCCGATAGGTTGAAGAGTTTCATCGCAAGGGCGTAATCCTTCGTCACGCCCAGCCCGTACCAATAGAGCAGGCCAACAGTGAGCTGTGCATCGGCATCGCCGTCCTTGGCGGGACCCACGAGCCACTTCAACGCATCGGCATAGCGGCCATCGTCGAAAGCTTTCTGTCCCGACGCGACGTTGCCTTCGCTCGTCGGCTCGAAGGAATTGAAGAGATCCGAAGCCGTCGCGCGACCGGCACCGATGCCCGGCGCAATAGTCACGATAAGAATACAGACGATACTGGATCGAATGGCCGCTTGTAACCGCACGACGAACTCCACCGATTCTCGTAGCAGCGCAGGCCGCGTGCAGCGGCCACCGCGTGAATGGCGGCGGAATCTATCTCACTCTCCTGCGGGCCGGAAGACCCGGTCCGCTCAAGGATTTCAACTCAGCCTAATCGTTGGCCAAATAAGACACGACGGCTTCGATCTCGCTGTCGGTCATGTCCTTGGTGTTCGCGTGCATGACTTCGTTCGTGCGCAAAAGCGAGCGAAATGCCTCCAGCTGCTTAACGAGGTAATCGCGGTGTTGGCCGGCAATCCGCGGCGTCGTTCCGTCGCCCTGGCCGCGATCGCCGTGGCATGCCTGGCAAGGAGGAACATGATCCTTCTCCACGCCGTCCATGAATATCGTTTTTCCTTCGGCTGCGAGCGATCCGCCCGATTGCGGCTGTGCCGGGCTCTGTTTCGAATAATATTTCGCGATCTCGCCGATCAGTCCGTCGTCGAGCATTGCGGCCATGCCCCACATATACGCCTGGGCGTGGGGATCCCCCCGCGTATGACCGCGAAAGGCCTTAAGCTGGGCGGAGATGTAGTCGGCCTGCTGTCCGTTCAGCCGCGGAAACGTCGGCGAGGTGCTGTCGCCGTTCAAGCCATGGCAGTTCTGGCAGGACGTACTGATCGTCTTGGCGGCACCTTCCGCCGAGCCCGCCGGCGAAGGCGTCTCATCAGACATCGCCGGAGCCGAGATCAGGCAGGTAATGACGATTGCGGCGCTCCCCGAAAGAAGTCGCTTCACAGCAGCGCGTCTCATCTCCAGTCCCCCGTTCAGAATGCGAGCCAAACGAAAGCATAAAGCAGATTGTTGTCCGACGCGTTTCGTCCCGCGCCGTCATAGTTCGAGGAGCGACCGTCGAACGTGAAGAAGGCGTTATATTGCAGGCCAAGCTTGACGTTCTCCCACGGCAGATAGTCGACCTCCACCATGCTCCATGTGCTGTTCGGGGTACCGGTTTGTGTTCCGTAGTAGAGTGGATCGTTGGAGCCCGAGACATCGAAGAGGCCGATCGTGCCGGCCAACTCGCGCCGCCACGAATAGGTTCCGACGAGATTGAAGAAATCGATGTGATCGTTTGTGTTTGTGGCGTACCCCGCCATGTAACTCGCGTTGAGCCGCTGGGTTTCATGAATCCAGGAACCATCGATCGAAACCTGATTGTCGTCGTCGATGTATTCGTACTGACTGTCGAGTCCTGCGTCGAGAAAACTGTCGTGTGCGGCGCCTTGCAGCGAGCCGTTGATCGCGTTGCCCGCGGGCGTCGTTGGGTTATTCAGTTGAGCGTAAAGACCGAGCGTACCCACCTGCCACGAGTTCTTTCCCCAGTCATTTTCATAAGCGAAGCGCCAGTAGGGCGCCGCATTGGCGATGACGTTGTTCGTCGTGTTGCCGTTGTTGGCGACGGATGCGCCCTGCAGCGCGGAACGATAAACGCCCGCTTCGCCGTAGTAAGTCTGATCGACGTACGCATAAGCCGAGAGCCCCGCGACCGATTGAGCCATCGCGCCCTCGATCTGGGGCATGGCAACCGGCCCCTGCATGGCCGGCGAGCCGATGAACGGCTGGCCCCATGCCGGCGTGCTGTTCCACAAATCCTGCACTGTCGGATTGTTGTTCAGGCTGACGCCGTAAATAACGGAGTGACTGTCAATGTGCCCGACATCGGCAAATCGGATGTCGGTATTGTCGATGCCGACCGTGCCGCTTTGATCGTCATAAGTGAGCTGAAAGAACGCGCCGATATTGTCTGAAATCCGTCCGGCATAAAACAGGCTCGCCTGTTGCGGGAAGTCCGTCGACGACCTGCTCGAGTTCGCATCGTTGGCCTTAGCCTCTTCGCTCGTCGACGCCATGATCATGGCGGAGATGGGGGCGAAATCGCTGAGTGACAACGTGCTCTTCTTCATCTGGTTGATGTCTTGGACCTTCAAGGTGTTGAACAGCGTGTAGCCGCTGGCCTTGAACAGCCTGCCGAAGGGGGTGAGTTGCGGAAACACCGTGTGGCAGGCCTCGCATGCGAGACCCGTCTGCCGTGCGAAGCTTGGAACGGCCAACGCCCTCCCTGCTCCCAATACGCCCGCAAACAACATGATTGTCGCCGTCGCGACAAACCTGATGGCGACCTGACTGCGCCCTGAAAACATGCTGCCCTCTCGCCGAGTTATGGTCCTGCCCACGAAAACCGTACTCGCCCAGCACCCGCGATCACTGACTTTCGTCAACTTGGCCTGACGAGTAGCCATAAACTGACCGATCCGTCCGCCGAATGAATGAACCGCGATCTAGCTCGATTTCTTTGAATAGAAGCGGCACCAGCCTGTCGGGCTGATTGTTCCATCAACCAGCGTGCACGAGGCCGGTGCCTTGAACAACGCGCAATTCGCGCAGCTCTGATCGCCCTTCGGTTTGTCCTGGTAGCCCGCTGCGCTCTGCTGCATCTTCGCTTCCGCTGGCACGGCTGCCGCAACAAGGATTGCCGCGCCACCCACAGCGGTTGCCGTGGCCTGCAGCAACTGGCGACGAGAGATACCGGGCAGTTCTCCAACTTGATCCGGCAGTGAGGAGTGGGATTCAGACCGTTTGGACACGCGCCTCTCCGGTTGGGATTGTTCCAGTACGAAAGTGCAACTGCGTCGCCAGGGCCGGCGATGTTCGATGGACACGAGGAGAGGAGGCGCTTAAACGGTCCGAACCGGGCGCGTGCCTGTGCCCAGGTTCCATTGTGTCACTCCCCAAGAAACAGTCCCGCGTTCGGCTCGCATAGCGCATTGAATTTGACCCGTTTGGGGCTTTGGTAACAGAACGGCCTGCGTCGGACTGTTCAATATTGCTCATTGGGGGCTGACCTCCGCCTGACGACGGCAGATTCGACGACGCCCACTCTCGTGCACCTCAAAACTTTCACATCCGGAGCGATCGGCGTTTGCGCCCGCATTGGTTCCCAAAGGCTGTGGAAGTCCCGGGCGCGACATCCATGCGTCTAAGGTTCTGCTCAGAAGGTGAAGCGATGTCGGCTGCTTTGCCGCGTCCGCTGTATCAGCTGCTCTTCTTTGAATAGAAGCGGCACCAGCCTGTCGGGCTGATTGTTCCGTCAACCAGCGTGCACGAGGCCGGCGCCTTGAACAACGCGCAATTCGCGCAGCTCTGATCGCCCTTCGGTTTGTCCTGGTAGCCCGCTGCGCTCTGCTGCATCTTCGCTTCCGCTGGCACGGCTGCCGCGACGGTCACCGCAATGCTTCCGGCTGCGATGGCAGCGCCCCTGAGCAAATTGCGCCGCGAAACGCCTGGCTCCCGGTTCGCGATTTCACTGAATTTGTCTTTGTCGGTCATGATTGTCTCCCAAACTATTGATGAATGGCTGGACGGCGGAGCCGAAATTTGGGGGAACTTGGCTGCAGCTCGGATTCCACTCATTGCGCTGCATCAAACTTGCGAAAGTAAGCGCACCCCGGTTTCCTGCGATTCATTCGCGAACTCGATTTGATTTTGGGGCTGACGTAGATAACCCCGTTATCTACGTCAGCCCCTTGATTTTTATCAGAGAAGTCGAACGATGTCCAAACGATGATCCTGCGTTGCAACGCAACTGGTGACCGTGATGTTCGACGCCGGATTTATCTCACTCGTGGTTGGATCGATGAGCGTGTTTGCGTTCACGCTGGCCTTTTATTCCTGGTACGCGAGTTGAAGAGGCTTCAATCGGCCGCTGCGCACCCTGCGGCGGGGCACTACCCTATCGGCCAGAGCGTGCCGCCTGGGACTGAGTGCGATGACCTGTCTTGATTCAAAGCTCCGGCGCGCGGACAATGACTTGAATTGTCATTCAGGAAGCCGCCCGCAATGCCCTCTACCCTGCCTGTCGACGTCTCTGACGATGTCATAAGCCGCTATCTGTCAGACGCACACTTACCCTCTCTGATCGCTGCGCTCGTACATGTAACCGGCGATGAAGCCTTGGTGCGCGGCGGCATCAAGCCCGTCTACGACTTCTTCGGTGACGGACAGGGGGGGCTGACCGACGATCAGAAACAAATTGTTCACGACGACGCCATCCGCGCGCTGGCGCGCCTCCGCGAAGGCGCGCTTATTCCCCCTCCGCCGTCCCTCGGCACGATCCGCCACACGATGAACTTCGTGGCGGGCGGTGATATTCCCGAACGATACGTCCCGTTCCTGCTGGAGGAACTCGCGCTCGAAGGCGAGGACAGAATTGCCGACAAGGGCGAAGACATCCCCGCGCCCGTGAAAAATAATTTTCATGCCCTGATTATCGGTGCCGGAATGTCCGGTCTCCTCGCCGCCATTCGGCTGGATCAGGCGGGGATCCCGTATACGATCGTGGACAAGAACGCTGACGTGGGCGGCACATGGCTTGAGAACAGCTACCCCGGCTGCCGAGTCGACAATCCCAACCATATGTATTGCTATTCCTTCGAGCCCAATTATGACTGGCCGCACCATTATTCGACGCAGGACGCACTTCTCGCCTATTTCCGGCGTGTCGCCGACAAGTACGGCATCCGCAGCAAAGTGCGTTTCAACACCGAAGTCGTCGAATCCGTCTACGACGAAAAGCGTGCAGTCTGGACGGCGCATGTGCGCGACCGCGACGGACATAACTCATCGATCGACGCCAACGTCATCGTCAGCGCCGTTGGCCAACTCAACCGGCCGAAACTTCCCGACATCAAGGGTGTCGGCACCTTCAAGGGCCCGGCGTTCCATTCCGCGCGATGGGATCACTCGGTCGATCTCAAAGGCAAACGCGTTATTGTGATCGGAACCGGCGCGAGCGCCTTTCAATTCGTTCCTGCCATCGCCCAGGACGTCGCGGAGATGTTCGTATTCCAACGCACACCGCCGTGGCTGGGTCCTACGCCGAATTATCACGACGCCGTCGGCGAAGGGCAGAAATGGCTGCTCAAGCATGTTCCATACTATGCGCAATGGTATCGCTTCTGGCTCATATGGATGCTGACGGACGGGCTCTATCCGATGGTACAGGCCGACCCCGCGTGGAACGGGCCGCTGCATTCGGTCAGCATGATGAACGAGCAGGCGCGCGGGATGCTGACCGCGTTGATTCAGCAGCAGGCCGGCGACGACGCGGACTTGTTCAGAAAAGTCATTCCCGATTACCCGCTCGGCGGCAAACGTTCCGTGCGCGACAACGGCGTCTGGATCTCGGCGCTGAAGCGCGACAATGTCCATCTGATTACCGAGCCAATCGTCGAGATTACCGGGGACGGCGTCAAGACCAGAGATGGAAAGGAATATGCAGCAGACATCCTGATCTATGGCACAGGATTTACGGCGAGCAAGTTTCTGTCTCCGATGAAATTCAAAGGGCGCGGCGGAAAGGATCTGCATGAGCAGTGGCAGGGCGACGCGCGGGCCTATCTCGGAATAACGATTCCTGGTTTCCCCAACCTGTTTCTCATGTACGGGCCCAATACGAACATTGTCGTCAACGGCAGCATCATTTTCTTTTCCGAATGCGAGATGCGTTACATCCTGGGCGCCATCGAGATGATGCTGCGTAACGGCCACGCGGCGATCGAGCCGCGGCGGGACGTCCACGACGCCTTCAATGAAAAGGTCGACGCAGGCAATGCGGGCATGGCCTGGGGCGTGCCGCAGGTCACCAGCTGGTACAAGAACGACAAAGGTCGTGTATCCCAGAACTGGCCCTTCCCGATCGTCGACTACTGGTATGCCACGCTGAAGCCGAACCCGGCAGATTTTGAGACTTCGCCGCGTTTGGCCGCGGAATGATTTCGGCTGACGGCGCGGCCTGATATTGGGTAGTCTGCGCGGGAATCGGCGCAGGGGTGTGGGGCATCCCCGTTGCGCACAATGGACACCAGGGGAGGATTCCGTGAGCATTTGTCGACAGATCAACCTCGTAGCCGCCATCGCCATCGCAGCGGCGACCGCGCCTTTTGTGGCCTATGCAGCCGACTTGAACTCCGAAATCATGAACGCCCGCATGCATGCGGGACTCGCCGCACAGGGGGCCGACGTGGCCACCGTGCATACCCATCTGCATCACACGCTCAACTGCCTGGTGGGTCCGAACGGCACGGGATTCGATGCGAAGGAACTTGACCCCTGCAAGGGCAGCGGAAACGGCGCCATTCCCGACGAGCCGGACGCGGGCAAGAAGCAGGCGCTTCAGGCGGCCGCGGACAAGACGACGACCGGCTTGGCCGCCAACGATCTGGCGGCGGCGCAGAAGGACGCCGCGTCCGTCGTCACCATGTTGAGCAATGTGAAGTAGAGCTGCCGCAATCCGGAGCGGCATGCACCCGGGTTGCGTAGTGCTGGCTCGGATGTGTTCCGCTCACGCTGCTGGCAACGTCCGCGCCACATACGCCGCTCCGAGGAATGCCGCGTCCGGGCGCGTGATGACCGACGTAGGAATAGCACGAAGATAATCTGCAAAGCGCCCCTTCGCTTCGAACCGGGCCCGGAAAGGGCTGCGATCCAGAATGGGAAGGATGCCAGGTGCAATCCCGCCGGCGATGTAGACACCGCCAAGCGCGCCATATGTCAGGGCGATGTTGCCTGCTGTTCCGCCTAGGATCGCGCAAAATCTGTCGACCGTTCGCAGGCTGAGAGGATTATCGGCGAGTGCGCGGGCGGTAATCACTTCGGCGTCATCAACGGGGTCGGAAACGCCTTCGATGCTGTTCAGAGCGGCGTGCAGACTGCAGAGACCGGATCCCGAAAGAAGCCGCTCGATCGACACGTGACCGAAGCGACTCATCAAAATGCGCAGGACGTCGATCTCGACGGGATCATCGGGTGCGAATGAGGCATGCCCGCCCTCGGCGGCGACGGCCACTGGTCGAACGCCGGAATCGATGATCAACGCAGACGCACCGAATCCGGTCCCCGGCCCGATAACGGCGACATTGCCGCTCCCACCCGTCGCCGCAGGTCCGATGCGATGGAGGTCGGATTCACCGAGCAGACGGGTCGCGAATGCCGCCGCTACGAAATCGTTGACGATAGCGGCCGACGTGAAGCTCAGCGATTTCAAATCCGATTCGCTCAGCGACCAACCGAGATTCGTGAAGCGCACTGTACCCGCCTTGACGGGCCCCGCCGCAGCGATCACCGCGACTGTCGGCTTGTGAGCGGTGTCCCGGACATAGGCCTCGATGGTGTCGGCTGCTTGCGCGAATTCCTTCGAATGATAATGGCGCACATTGGCGATCACCGGCGTCGGCGATGAGATGTCCGCCAACGCAAGCCGGACATTCGTTCCGCCAAAATCACCCACCAGCGCCAACGCAGAATTGGATCGCTTCGGAGATAGTTGCCCTGCACTCATCGAACCGCTCTCGTAATGGCTTCCGGCGCAAACGGTTGCGCCTTGCAAGGGTTCATTTCAATGACGAATTTTCACTGGGATGCGGACGGCCGAGCGATGCCGGTCATCGCGTCGTTCGGGACTTGGCGACTCATTCCCAATGCATTCGCATACGTGACAATACTTATGAACTCTTGGTTTAAACCTTCCTGAATACCCGTGTGCAAGCATCCCCTCGCGCCAAATCGGCCAGAATTGAGTGATAGCTGTCCGGCAAACGTGGTTGCGTGAAACGTCAGCGCGAAGAACATGCAATGAGATTGTTATCGCAACTTCGCGCGGCCCTGTTCGCCGGTGCTTTGGGGATTGCGATCCAAGCTGCCTCGGCGGAGCCTGTTGTCAGCGGCTCGGACCTGCAGGCAGCGATGCGGGCGCTTGGCTTTCTGGACAGCTTGCCCCACGACGGCACGATCCATGTGGGCGTCGTCTATTCCCTTTCTTCGCCGGAAGACAAAGCGGCGGCCCAACAGACCGCCGGTGCTCTCAACGCGATGCAGGGCCCTAATTCGAGAACCCTGCGCGCGGACGCGATTGCCGCAACCGGATTGCAGCAGGCGCAGGGCAGGCTCGATGCATTGTACCTCCTGCCCGGTTCTTCGAGCACTGCGGCAACGATTTCCGACTTTGTCCATCGCCGGCGAATCGTCAGCATTTCCAATGACGTCGCCTGCCTGAGCGCACGGTGCTGCGTGCTTATGGTGCGCACCGCGAATGGCGTGGAGATCGTGCTTGACACGACGCTGGCCGATTCCGTCGGCGCACAATTCTCTTCGGTCTTCCAAATGATGGTGAAGCGCAAATGACGCCGACCTCTCACCCAGATCAGCGTCGCAGTCGACGCGTGAGGGCAAAACTCGTGTGCTCGGCCCTCATCTCGCTTGCAGCGACGGCTGCCCACGCGGAATCCATGGACTATGGGTCGCTCGAGCAGCTCTTCGGGGAAGCCGTTACGACCAGCGCAACGGGCTCGCCGCAGCGGGCAACGGAAGTGCCGGCCGAAATGACGATCGTGACGGCAGAAGAAATCCGGCGCTCGGGAGCAAAGGACATTCCTGGTGTCCTGCAGCATGTCGCCGGGATCGATGTAGCGCAGTGGGCAAATGACAACGCTGACGTGTCGGTACGCGGCTACAACCAGTCCTATTCTTCCCGTTTGCTCGTACTGATCGACGGCCGTCAGGTCTATGCCGATTTCTACGGCTTCACCCCCTGGACCACGCTGCCCGTTGAGCTGAGCGCCATTCGGCAGATCGAAATCGTCAAGGGACCGAATTGCGCATTGTTCGGTTTCAACGCCGTCGGGGGCGTCATCAACATCATCACCTACAATCCTCTCTACGACGACATCAACACCGGGTCTGCTACCATGGGCACTCAGGGTCTCAGACAGGGCTCCGCCGTAGCGACGTTCAAAGTTGGCGACGACGCCGCATTCCGCGTCGCAGCGGGTGGCAACACGAGCCAGGATTTTTCGACGTTCGTTCCGCCGTCGATGGCAATGGTTCCGCGGGGAGATGACGACCGCGCCGCGGCCGATCTCTACGGATTTGTGCAGCTGAATTCCCGACTGGAACTTGGATTGGACGCCAGTCACACCGTATCTCAACTCAATGAGATGGATGCGGGTTACAGCTTTGACTATGTCCGCTATGTTTCGGACTCTCTAAACGTCAAACTGCTCGCCGACACAGGCATTGGTCTTGTGAAGTTCAACGCTTACGCCGACTGGCTCGCGGCCGATTATCGGCTCGCCTACCCGTTCGACGAAGCGGACTTCAGGAGCGAGGTCACCGTATTGCAGGTGGAGGATCTGCTGCAACTTGACAACGACGATACTCTGAGAATCGCCACAGAATACCGCAATGACACGGTCAGCACCGCACCCAGCGGAAATGGAATTGTCTCTTACGTGATTTATTCGACATCCGGAACGTGGAACTGGAAAATTGCGCCCGAATTGTCTGTTACAAACGCCATTCGCGTGGACTCGTTTTCACTGGGCCGCGGCGGGCCGGTTCCGCAGGGATACCCGCTCAGCAATTCGGACTGGGACCGTACAAGTGTTGAAGGGAGCTTCAACAGCGGACTTGTCTGGACGACCGACGATACAGGTACGTTTCGAATCCTGGCGAGCAGGGGCGTGCAGTCGCCGAGCCTCGCAGCCTCCGGTGCGGTTCTGCTGGTTTCCCCCCTTGTAAATGACACGGGTATTCCGTCACTCGCCCTGACCAAAGTCATGAACTATGAAGCGGACTGGGACCGACAGCTGGATATTCTCGATACGAAAATTCGAGCGAGTATCTTTCACCAGGACACTTACGACATTATTTCGATCGGCGGCGGTTATTTAACCGCTCCACCGACCGTCTACTTGACTCCCTCCGACGTCGGAAACTCGCACGCAGACGGATTTGAAGTCGGAGCAAGCGGATATTTAACTGGCGGCTGGCAATGGGGGATGGGCGACAGGATAGAATTCGTTCGCGATGCATTCACTCCCTCTGCCTCGAACGGCGCAGGCCTTATCGATCCTCAGCACACGACACCCGCCCAACTCCTGAAGGCCAATCTGGGATGGTCAGACTCAAAATGGGAATTGGACGGCTACCTTCGATACGTGTCGAAATCCTTCGGGCTGAGACCCTTCGAGGCCGGGTCAACCCTGGTGCCCGTCGAAGGCTATGCTGGGCTCGACGGTCGCATCGGCTACAGGCTGTCCGACCGGGTAACCATAGGGCTCTCGGGACAAAACCTTCTTTCTGCCTCTCAGCTGCAATCGTCCGGTCCCGCCATCGAAAGAACGGTCCTCGGCACATTGTCTGTAACCCTATGAAATTTGAGTCCCCTTCCAACATTCGCCCACCCAATGCCGGATGCGCCGTGCTCAGCACCATTCGTGCGCGGCAGGATGATCTCCGTCAGAGCAAACGCGCCAGGCCGATACCGGCGACAGCAGCGACCACGAGAAAAATCGCCCAACCTGCAGCACGGCCATAACTTGCGCGCCGGGTTTGATTGGTGACCCAATCCGACCCCGAGAGCGATGCCATCGCGCCCAGTGCGCAGGCCGCGATGATCACCATACCGAAGATGAGAAGTTTTCCGCCGAAGATGATCCCGCCAGCTTTGTGGAAATGCCCGCTCATGTGGCCTAGCCCACCGCCCATGTGGTCCAAAAACCCGATCGTTAACATCGATTGCAGGTCCGAGATTGTCGACATAGTCACCTGAACACGTGTAATTCCAAGCGGACCGGCGATGTCATCGCCTTGTGAGCCTCCCCGGCGCGAGCCGAGCGACATCGTGGTCTTCAATTCCGTCTGGCAGCGGTCCGTCAAGCAAAATCGCTGCGGCAAGGGACGCGATCGCCGGCGCGGTCTGGATACCGTATCCGCCCTGCGCTGCAAGCCAGAAAAACCCATCTTGGTGCGAATCGAAGCCGACAACCGGGTTCCGGTCTGCAACGAAGCAGCGCAGCCCCGCCCATTTTGAGCGCACCGAACGCACTTGGAGTGTTGTCGCAGTCATCAGCCTGTCGATGGCAATGGCAACGTCGAGCTCCTCGGGCTGAGCATCGCAAGGAGGCGTGAGAGTTTCATCCGCGGGCGACACGAACACATCACCGCTTTCCGCACGAAAATAGAACTGCTCGTCCACGTCAATCACGAGCATTCGCGACGTCAACACTTGAGCTTCGCTTGCGCGCGCCAGGACGGCCGTGCGCCTGCGCGGTTCGAGTCCAATGCCGGGAACTCCGGCGAGGGCGGCGATCTGGTCCGCCCACGCGCCAGCCGCATTCACGACGACAGCGGATACGAACTCACCTTCAGAGGTCGCAGTTCGCCAGCGCCCACCCGAGGATGCCATCCCCAGCACGGTCGCTGCGGTCACGAGCGATCCGCCTCGTTCGAGCAATTGTCGTCTGTAACCATCGAGAAGGGACGCAACATCGATTTCAGCTGGGGCAGGATCCCAGAGCGCCGCCGCAACATAGTCGTTGCGCAGGACAGGGCAGTGCGCGAGGGCCTGTTCGCCGGAGACCAATCGTCCGGTCCGCATGATGTCCTCCTCGTCCGCAAAGTTGTCGAGGCTCTCAAGCTGATCCTGCCGGGCGATAAAAAGCGCGCCACACGTCTCAAGCAGCGGTTGCAGTGAAAAGCCGAAAGGGGGACGCTCAAAAAACGGCCGGCTCGCGCGCGTGAGGCTGCGAATCAGGTCGGAACCATATGTTTCGGCGAAAACTGCCGCAGACCTTCCGGTCGAGTGATATCCAGGCTGGGGCTCGCTCTCGAGCACAACCACGCGTCGTGATCGTGCCAGCTCGGCCGCTGCCGACAGACCGGCGATGCCAGCGCCGACGACCGCTATGTCGACCTCTGTGGCAGTCACCGCGATCCCCCGGCACGATCGGGAGCGTCAGCCTCCCGGCGCTTTGTCTGAATCATGAATCGCTTGGCCATCACCGCGCCTGTCGTCTAGCATGTCTGGTCGATCCGCAGCAGACGCAGCGGGCTTACCACCGAAGACGGGCACGGCGAAGGGCTATCGTGGAAATCACCGAGCAGCGAAGCTCTGCGGACATGTCATGGTACGCCCGCCCGGAGTTGCAACCCGATTTCCTTGCTCCCGGCCTGCAAAAATACCTCGACTCCCGTCCATCTCCCCCTCAAGGCTCCCTGCGGCTGATGAATCGCATCGCATTCGCGGGAGATCCCCATCTGTGCGATGATCTCGCAGCTTTCGCCGATGTGAAGCCGCTGTACCCTCACTCGCTGAGCAATGCGGATGATGTCGCTGCCGATCTGTTGCTCATAGCGGGAGATTGGCCACGTGCAGGCGATCCGTGGCGCGAAGCGTTGCTCAATCTCTCGGCCGAAGCCGTCGCCCGCCTGCGCGATCTGATAGCGGCGCTCAAAGCGCGGGGGATTCCCTCCGCGCTCTGGATCACGGGCGAAGCCGAGACGGCATCCGCATATGCCCATCTGATCGGCGCCGTTGACGCCGTGTTCGCGCCCGAAAATTCGGGAATCGACGGCGCGCGTCGATTGGATGCGGGCATCAATGTCAAACTCTTCAATCCCGTCAGACCGGATATCGACTCCTGCAACGAGGACGCGCCCTCGTTCCGCTTTCTGATCGATGGCGCATTCGAACTCTCGCAACCTGAGTCGAATGATGCCGCAACGAGACTTCTGCGGCCGTTCCTCGGATACAACAGCTGGGCGATGGATTCATCGTACCGTTACTTCCAGAGCGCCAACATCAAATTGCCTTCGACCTTGCGTTCCCGCTTTCTCGGCTGTCCGACCGACGCCGCCCAGGCATGGCTGGTCAAGATCGCGCACGCGCTGTTCCTTCCAGCAACCTTGCGGTCGAAAAGACCGGCTCGCTTTGGGCAACTCGCCAGGCGTAGCGCCGTATGCAAGACACCAGTTCTCGTCGATCAAGTCTCTACGATCGATGATTGGTTCATCGGTTTTTCCGGCGCGGACCGGGGTGAAGAGATTCTGGGGCGCCTCTCAACCGACATGATCGCGCGTGAGGCGATCGGGCACTTGGCTTGGCGCAACGCAGTGTCGCATCACACGCTGTTCGAGCGCATCGAGGCGATCTTCTCGGACCTCGGAATCACGCCGCGGTACAACGCAACGGCCCATCCCAGCGTGAACATCGTGGCACCAACCGTGCGTCCGCAGCAGATCCCGTACATTCTGGCGATGTATTGCAACCAGTTGTACGACAACATCGGTCTGACGATCGTCGTCAACGGCAACGGTATCCCGGAGGAGTTGGCGCGTCTCATTCGCGATACGGTCAATGCGCGGCTTTGTTTCGTTCCGTCAGACAAAACTCTTGGCTACTGCATGAATTTCGGCATCGATCAGGCACCCGCGGACTATTGGGCGAAATGGGACGACGACGACGTTTATGGGCCACATTTTCTGGGCGACCAGCTGCTTCAACGAAAATATGTCGATTTCGACATAGCCGGAAAGGCGGCCATCTTCAACTATATCGAGGAACACGACAGCGTTTATCTTCGCAGCGTCGACGCGCGCGACGGATTCGTCTCCCAGGTCGGAGGCGGCACGTTGCTTGTGAAAAACCCCAATCGCTACTTCGCCGAAGACGGACGGGGCGGCGAAGATCGCGCCTTTCTCCATCTGGCGAAGGAGCGCGGTGATCGCATTTACGCCGGCGATCCGTTCAACTTCCTTCAGGTCCGGCGCGCGGAACACACTTCTCACACTTGGGCGCTTGGCGCGCATGCCATCGATTTGAGCGGGCCGAAGCGTGCCGGGCTTGATCTGGATCATGTCGTGCTATGACCGCTGCCTCTGGCGAGAATTCCGCGGCACCGATGCCCGATCTTTATCGGCGGATCGCAGACCACCTTGTCTCGATGTCGTCGATCGACCCGCGCGCCGCAATGCCCAGCGGCTTCACAGCCGCGTGGTCTGGCGATGATCCCGGCATGTGGCGGCCGCTCGGCGAATATCCGCAACGGATTGTCGACACCACCTCCGTCGGCTCCCTTGCCAGGTGTTGCGTCTTCGACAGCCGGGTCTTTGTCGGCGTCCTCGGTGGCGGGGGTCTGACACAGTGGGGACGCCGCACGTTCGCACAGACCGAGCAATCCCTCACTGTCGTGCTGAACGGCCACGACGCGGTCGACGCGCGCTATCAATATGATGGCCGCGCGGGCTGGACGATATTTCCCCTGCCTTTGCCAACGTCGCTTCGGGCAGATGCAGTCACCGCCATCGAAATCGCGCGCGACGGAAAGCTGCTCCTCAGCCAGTCCATCCATCGCCAGACTGCCGCAACGAGCTTCCGGCCGAGAATTCGCCGCGTCAACGCGAGGGGTACGCTTCTCGGCGCAGTGCCGGGTGTCAGCGTCGATGTCCCGGTCGAAATCACGGTGGACAATCAGGTCGAGTGGGCATTGACGACTGCGCCCGCAAATCCGGACGCGCCGCGGCAATTTGAATTCGACTTTTCTCGGTTCTGCAGTGACGCGATGGCGATGCGCATTCAGGTTCGCAACCCGGCCACCGGCGTCGACGCTTCCGGCTCACCCGTGTGCGTATTCGGCGCGGGGACAGAGCATTTTCTGTTCGCCAACCCGCGGCGAGCGGATGATCGGATCGTGGCGACGCTTCTGTCGTGGAAAGACGGTAAACGCCGTCCCCTGAGCTTGGCGCGCAGGATCGGCAGTCGTCTTGACATCATTTGCCACGTGGACATGGACGACGGTCAGGCGTTCCGTTTCGAAAACGCCAAGAACACATTCGCCGCCGACATCGCCTGCCTGCAAGACGACGTCCTTATTGTTGCGGATGAGAAGAACGTGCTCGCCGCACTTCCACCGTTGCAACAACTGTTCGAGCTACTGCCTCCGGCGCAACTCCAGACCGAAGACGGTGTGACGCCGCGGCAGGACAAAGCAGCCATCGAGGTCGTCGATGAGGTAAAGAGGTACCTGCGAAACGGCGATTCCGCTGCGGCGCGGGATTGCCTGCTTGCCGCACTCGCGAACATGGCTACCGCTGACGAGATCGAATCGTTCCTGCATGCGCTTGGCTCAACCGGTCCCCCTGCAAAATGACGCCGGACAGGCACCTCGGCGCGTTACGCTTAACGTCAGTTTACGGATGAACGCGCGAAAAGCGCCGGCGGATTGCTCGTTGATCGCCCGCGATTGGCATTATACTTTGTGTGCCGGCCGTCCCCCGTCGAAGACAGCCTTCCTGCAAAAATCAGAGGTCCGCAGTGTCGGAGAGTTCAATATCTGAGGACGATTTCCGTGGCCGACTTGACGAAGCGGAACGGCTGCGCAGGGCAGGCCGGTTTGTCGATGCCGAACAGGTTTATCTCACGCTACTGGCGCTCCGCCCCGCGGCACCCCGAGTGCTGTGCGGCCTGGGAGAATCCCGATATGAACTGGGCGATCTTTCCGGCGCGAGGGATCGTTTCGAGCGTGCGCTTGCCGCAAGTCCGGAGATGTCCAGGGCGCTTATCGGTCTGGCGAGGATTTCCGAAAAATTGGGCGATCTCCAGAACGCGCTTGCTCTGTTTCAACGCGCACACGCCGCAGCACCCGATGTCCCCTGGCTCGGCGATCGTATCCACAGGATCGCACAGGAGCTGGCCGGCGGCGGCAGATCGGCGGGTGCGACGACCGCGCAGCCCCGGTTCAAGCATCGTTTCGATTTTGCCAATGATCTTCTCGACAAGCGCAATCTTGCCGATGCAGAAAAGATATTCCGTGAATTGCTGAACGAGGATCAGGACAGCGCCATCCTGCTGTGCAAGTTGGGCCGGATTGCAGGCGAGCTTGGCCGCGCCGACGAGGCGATGAGTTACCTGGACCGCGCCATCGCGGCGAACCCAGACTATCTGTTTTCATACAATCGACAGTCCGAGATTCTCGAAGCTGCAGGCGATATCGATGCGGCCGTCAGGGTTCTCGAGACCGCGCTTCAACGCAATCCGGCAATGGCGGGCACGAGGGACCGCATCCAGTCGCTTCGCCGGAAGCAGGAGCTGGAGCGCGAGCGCTTGCGCGGCGTGCAGGTGCGCCAATTGTCGATTGCTGCGAATTCGCCGGCGCGACCGGCTGGCGGCAGTCCGCGTACTCGCGTCAATGTCATCGCCTGGGACTTGACTCATAATCCTGTCGGCAGGGCTATGATCCTCGCTGACTTGGCAGCGGCGAACGCAGATTGCGAAATTGTCGGACCGATGTTCGCCGCCCATGGCCGCGAGTTGTGGCCTCCGCTGCAGGGCGTCGTGCACACGGTGGGCATCCGGGGTTTCGAGGCCGACTCGTTTGCGAGTTTCATGGAGGGTGCGACGCGGCTTGTCATCGAGAAGCCCTGCGACGTTGCCTGGGTTTCGAAGGCGAGGCTGCCAAGCCTTCTGATCGGATATCTCTACAAACTCATTCATGGATCGAGCGTCCTCCTCGACATCGACGACGACGAACTCGCGATCGTGCGCGGCGAAACGCCTCTGACCTTGGACGAATTCCTCGCCGAACACAGCCCATCGGACTGGACAGAACCGTATTCGAGACGATGGACGCAACTCGCGGCTTCGCTGATCGGGTTCGCCGATGGGGTCACGGTCTGCAACCCGGTTCTGCAGGAGCGGTTCGGAGGAATTCTCATCAGGCACGCGCGCGATCCGCGCCCGTTCGAAGCGGCCCGCCCGATGCGCGACAAAATCCGCTCGGAATTCGGCTTCCGTCCATCGGACAAGGTCGTGCTCTTTCTCGGCACGCCACGCCGGCACAAAGGCGTACTCGATGTAGCACGCGCACTTCGCAGACTTGCCGATCCCGACGTCGTGTTTTGCGTCATCGGAACCCTGCTCGACAAGAATCTCCGCAAGGAGCTCGATGACATCTACGGGGTCCGGATCGTTTTCTTTCCCGATCAGCCCTACTCACGACTGGCCGAGCTTAACGCGATGGCAGACCTTGTCTGTATGCTGCAGGATCCCACCGATCCGATCGCGCTCGCCCAGACGCCCGCAAAACTCACCGATGCGCTGGCGTCGGGAACAACCATCCTCGCAACCGCGGTCGCTCCCATCCTGGACGTGATTGGGGACGGGCGTGTCACCGCCGTGACCGACGAGACCCTGACCGATGAGCTGCGTCGCGCACTCTCGGCCGGTTGCGCGGACAATGCGGCTGCGGACGGCCGGCGTGCGCTGTTCCGCTCCGAGTTCTCAACGGACGTGAACGCTGTACGCGCATTCGAGGCAATCAATCTGGCGCGGCAACGCAACGCACCAATACCGGACGAAATCCGCCGGCTGTTCCGGCATATCGATGAATTCATGCCCGGGGCCTTGCCAGCCGAATGTAGTGCTCTCACCAAAGGCGTTTTCCACACGGGGCCAAGAGTCGGGCGACTGAAATCGCTGCACGATGGCGTCAATCTTGTGTTCTTCTGGAAACAGAATGACTCGTCCATCTTCGGTCGCCGCCAGGACATGCTCCTCAAGCAGTTCGCAGCGCAGCCCAATATCGCCAAAATTCTGCATGTCGACGCGCCGATCTCCGCCGATCATCTGGCGTCTCTGGCGAATGCAGGCTCATCTGCATCGCCTGGCCTCGGTCGCCTGGTCGCGAGCAACACCGTCAACCGGATTCTCGGAACGATTGACGACGAACGCATTCACCGCCGCACCTTCGTGTATCGCGGCAGGGAAACCCATCTGCTCGGCAGAGAACTGCCCGATATCGACACGTTTCCGAATGCGGTCGAAGCCTGGCTTCGCGAACTCGACATGACCGACAATGTGTTGGCGTGGGTGTGTCCGGTAGTTCCGCATTTCCCCAGGGTGCAGAAGCGGCTGGGTTTCTCCTTCATCGCGGCGGATGTAATCGACGATCAGCGCCAATGGCCCATGCATCCGGACTGGCGCGCGCAGATAGAGAGGAACTATCAGGAGACGTTCGCGTGCACGGATGTCGCCTTCGCCAATTGCGAACCGGTTGCGCGATGGCTCGCCGAACAGGGACTCGATCCGTTGGTCGTTCCCAACGGCATGGATATCCGAACCGACGTGGAACGCTGGGAGGTTCCCGCAGCCCTGCTCAATTTGCCGCGCCCGATCGTCGGCTACTCGGGAAATCTCGCCCATCGTATCGATTGGGAACTGATCGATGAATTATCCGCCGCACGGCCAGGCTGGTCGTTCGTGCTCATCGGCGAACCGGCAAGGGATGGACGGTGCCAGCAGACGCTGGCGCGGGACAATGTTCACGCCCTGGGCGTGCTGCCATATGAAACGGCTTTGCGTCATATTGCGGCGTTCGACGCGGCCATGATCCCGCATACTAGGTCAGGTCTGTCGGAGCACATGAATCCGCTGAAGCTGTATGTTTACCGTGGACTGGGAATCCCGGTCGTTTCGACGGCCATCGCCAATCTCGACGATTTCGTCGGCGACGTTCGCGTCGCGGAGTCACCGGCAGGATTCGTTTCCTCGCTCGAGGCGGCCCTTGCGGAACGGCGAATAAACGGCCGACAATTTCTACCGGCAGACAGGATGACGTCGTATTCCTGGGAAAGCCGCGCAGCCCAGATTCTCGCCCGGCTCGGAACCGCGTTTGAAGCGGGCGACCAGGCTTCCGAAGGGATTGCCGCGTGACCGCACCTCAATCCTATCTGGGTCTGTGCAACATGTGCGGCACGAAAGGCGAATTCGTCGCCGGAACGGGTCGCTCGGTGCGCGAATCCTATCCGTGCCCGCAATGCCGTGCGAGCCTGCGCTATCGCGACCAGGCCGCCCTGATCCTGGACGAATTTTCAAAAGGACAATCGATTTCCCTGCCCAACCTCGTCGCCTCGGGAAAGCTGGCGGAAGTCAACGTCTACGAGCCGGCCCTGCACGGGCCCTTCGTCAATCAGTTCAAGAAATTGCCTCGCTACACACGCTCCTATTACTGGCCGGATCGCGAACACGGCAGCGTCGACGAGAACGGCGTGCGCTGCGAGGATCTCACAAACCTGACGTTCGCGGACAACAGCTTCGACCTTATTGTCACCAGCGACGTCATGGAACACATCTTCGATTTCAGATCGGCATTCGCGGAGATCACGCGCGTGCTGAAGTCGGGTGGCGTGCATATCTTTTCCATCCCGAACGCGTGGCCTTTTCCCGACCACTCGGAGCAGCGCGTGGAAATCATCGATGGAGTCGAGCATCACATCAAACCGGCCCGTTATCACACCGCAGGCGACGGAACGCCCTGCATCGTCTACACCGACTTCGGCGCCGACTTGATCGACATCATCGACGAAGGGCACTCGAAAACCCGGGCGATCAGGCGGCATTCCGGCATCGACCCCTGCTACGTCAACGCCACGTTCGTCACCAGAAAGCTGGCATGAGCGCGATTCTTCCGAGGCAGAGTTCCGATGATACCGGCGCACCCCATGTCTGCCCGATCTGCAGATCGACGCAGTTCCTGGCGTTCAACGGGCGGAAGAACGCGCGTTGCGGCAGATGCCACACGATGGAACGCACAAGGCTGCTGTGGCTCGTGCTGGCGAAATTCGACGTGTTCCGCCCGGGGCTGCGCATCATGCACCTGGCGCCCGAGATGCCGCTGGCCAAGAGATTTTCCGAACTGTCGGGCGAGCGTTACTACGCGTGCGACGCCGATGCCGCCCGCTACAAGAGCCGTTACACGTTCATTCGACCGCTGGATCTCTGCTGCGATCTGGTGAAGCTTCCGAGCTGCAGCTTCGACGTCATCATTCACAGCCATGTGCTGGAACATGTCCGATGCGACGTGTCTGAGGTGCTGCGGGAGTTCGAGCGCATTCTCGCACCGGGGGGGCAACACTTTTTATCGGTGCCTGTCAGCGGCGACGTCACGCGCGAAGACCTCTCCGACGACCTGACACCCGAGCAGCGGCTGAAGCTTTTCGGCCAAGCGGACCATTACAGGATTTTCGGACAGAAAAGTCTCCCCGAAATGCTCGACGCCGTCTGGGGACAGCAGGAACGCCACCACATCGAGCCGCTCGAATTATTCGAGGCGCCCGAGCTCGAACGTGCTGCCATCCCGAAGGAAGCCTGGACGGGGATATCCAGCCATTCGATTTTCAGGCATGAGCGTCCGCGCAGCCGGCGCATCCGGGTAAGGGCGGAAGACGCGATGCCCGGCACCGCATCAATCGCAGATTCGACGCTTCAGGCGAAGTCCGCCAATCCCGACACTCCGATCGAGGAAAGGCGCCCGCAGCTCGTCCTTCATATCGGCATGCCCAAGGCGGGCACGACGTCGATCCAACGGTGGCTGACCGCGAACCGCGCCGCGGCCCTGAAGGGCGGTCTCGATTATTGGTCGATCGCCGAAAACCATTCCGAGCCGATGTTTCTGGCCTTCGTAGATCCGGAGCGCGTGGCGAAGGGAACGATGTGGTTCCAGCGCGACGCCCTGCCCTCCGCGACCGAGCCGGGGCGGTTGAAGGCGAGCTTCAATCAATTTCTGAAGGGACTCGGAGGAAAGACGGGTTTCGTTTCGGCAGAAGTGCTCTGGACCCTGGCGCCGGCCGACGTCAAAACGCTGGCGAAGTTCCTGCGCGCGCGCGACATCGACACACGCATCCTGTGCCTGATACGCCCGCCCGCGGAGTTCATGCGTAGCGCTGCCCAGCAGCGCTGCCGGACGTCATTGGCCATCGGCGAACTCGGCATGGGATTTCGCAATAAGGTCGCCATTCAGTACCGGCGCCTCGATGCGTGGGTAGAGCATTTCGGACGCGAGAATGTCGTACTCGAAGAATATGGCGACAATGTCGTCGGCCAGCTCCGCGAAGTCCTGAAGCGCTTCAACATCCCCGTCGAACTTCCCGCTTCAGACGAACGGACCCTGAATCCATCGATCAGCCTGCTTGCCGCCAAGGCACTGCTGGCCCTGAACCAGTCCCAGAACCAGAGTCCGGCGGGCACCGGGGATTCCGCGCGCCAATTGCGCGCAATCCTGAAGGATATTCAGGACGCGGAATTCCTGCTGCCCGACAGCGTCCTGCAGAGAATGAGACCCGTGTTCGAGAAAGAGTCGGAGTATCTTGCCGAACGCTTCTCGATGGATCGCGAGTGGCTCCTGGCCGACAGCGTCGGCATCGACGACGCGCTCTTTTTCCAATGGGATTTCGCAGAGGTGGTTAAACTGCTCGAAGCCATCAATGCGGCGATCGTCAGCCATGACCGCAAGAATGAACCGGGCAGATCGGGCGGCGGTGCCGGCGCCTGATCTGGAGGGCGGCTAACCGGGCGCGACGAGAAGCCAGGTCTGACGCGAATTGCTGACCTCGTGACCGTGTTCGCGTGCAAAGGCCTTCACGTGTTCCTGCATCCGCATGACGCCATTCTCGTCCGGCCACAACCAGTCGTCACCGCACAGCACAGCCTTTGGGAAAAGCTGGAAGGCGGTATCGAGATCCTCCCGCTGCTTGTCGGCGTCGATATAGATCAGTCCGGGTTCGATGCCACGCTCGTGAAGATAGCGAAAGACTTCCGGCGCCCTTCGGCGGACAGGGATGAATCGGTCTTTGTAGAGGCGAACATTGTTCATTGCCACGCAGTAGTTCCCGAACCGCCTCAGGTTATGCACCACTTTCGCAATCTGTTCGTCGCTCAGATGGTAGACTGTGCGGGCGCGCATCGGATCGAGCGCCATGCCCTCGATATAGGCGGCCCAATTGCTGTCCCAGGGATCCGCGCCGATCACCGTGAGCTTCTCGGAGGCCCGCAACCACTGCAACGTCGAGCCGCAGAGAAAGCATCCAACTTCGAGCATCAGCTCGATGCTGCGCTCTTTGATGATGTCGATGATGAGTTCGCGGCCGCCGCGGCCGCCACCGTCCAGTGGCAGATAGAACGGCTCGATTTCGCCGTACCCGAAATCCGGCCACGGATTGTCGCGGCGCAGGGGTTTGAGTCCCAGACCTATGCGTGAAACTGGCGGCATGGCGTTTCGATCTACCTGGTGATGTTGGGCGAAACCGGCGCAATCGTGGCCAATCTGTCCGGCGAGTGGTTGAATTGGGCAAGCCCAGAATATCCGAGAATTCCCGCAGAACAATCGTCCGGCGATCGTTTCCTGATCGAACCCAACCTCATATCGGGGCTTTGGCCTCTCCCGACACAATTTTCATCCAGCGTCGCAGGAGCACCGAGTGACGCGCGCGCGCCGCGGGATCAAGCTCCGCTTCAGGCGCCTGTTCGAGGTCGAACGTGCCGTGATCGCGACCGCGGACCAGCGTCGCCGTTCCGCGCTCCGTCCCACGCTGGCTCAGCCGCGCGGGTATGTAGCGGATGACGAAGCCCACCCGGCGCATATCCGACGTGTTGTGCTCCGAGCCATGGATGATCACCGGGTGATGGATGGACATTTCGCCCGGCGCGAGAACGACGTCGATGGCCGCGCCTTCGGCAACGGGTATCGCTACCTTTTCGCCCAGAGGAAGCATGCTGGAACGGTCATGAGCCTCGACATGCGGGACCTGGCTTCGATGCGTCCCCGGAATGATCCGCATGCAGCCGTTTTCACGTACGCTGGGTGTGAACGCCAGCCACGCCGTGACACCTTCGTTTTCGGTGAGGCCCCAATAGGTCGAGTCCTGGTGCCAGGGAACAAACGCCTGCTCGCTCGGCGCTTTCACGAAAAAGCTCGCCTCCCAGCAGAGAAGATCGGGTCCCAGAATGTCCTCGACCGGATCGAGGAGTCGCGGTTCGCGAATCAATTCCCACAGCCAGGGAATGAGCAGGTGAGGTTTGAAATTCAGGAGCGGCGGCAATCGTCCCGCCCGTTCGTTTTCAAGGGCCTGGAGGCGCTCATAGCGGGCCGCAGTGTCAGCCGGCTCGAAGACGGGAATGGGAAAGATCGCACCGTCTCGGCGAAAGGTCTCGATTTGCTCGTCCGTCAGGTGTTTCGGCACGTCATTCGACCTTTGGATCGCTGTCGACGCCGGCGGCTTGGGAGGCGTGCGGCAACGGCCGCTCGCCCGTGGCGAAGATCGTCGACATAGCGCTGCGCAACACCTTCGAATGCCGCGCCGATGCGGCCGGATGAAACTCGCCTTCCGGCTTTTGTTCCAGATCGAAGTGACCGAAATCCTGCCCGCGCACCAGCGTGGCAGAATTGCGCATGGCGCCGACATGACGAATGTCGGCGGGGATGAACCGCATCGAAAATCCCACCCGCCTGTGACCGGACCTGTTCGGGTCGGAGCCATGCAGAATCAACGCGTCGTGGAATGACGCCTCACCGGGCGCGAGCGTGACGTCGACCGCGAGCTGGTCGTCGATTTTCGCCAGCACTTCTTCCCGGCGGCCGAGAAGGTTGTTCGGGTCGCGTGTATTGGCGTGCGCCAGTGTGTCGCGATGCGTTCCGGGAAGCATGCGCACACATCCGCTTTCCGCGGTGCTGGGCGTGAACGCAAGCCAGACCGTTACAGCCTTTGGTTCCGATAAACCCCAATAGGTCGCATCCTGGTGCCAGGCGACATACCGCGGATCCTGGGCGTTCTTGATGATGAAGCTCGTTCCCCAGCACAGAAGGTTCGGTCCGAGAAGATCCTCGACGGGATCGACGATGCGGGGATCGTGAACGATGTCCCACAGCCACGGGATCAGCAGATGCGGCTTGGCGTTGCTTGCCGGCGGCAGTCGCCCTGCGCGCTGCGCCTCGATCCGTTCAAGCCGTGCGAGCCATTCGGCAACTTCGCCGGGCCCGCACAACGGTATGGGAAACAGGATGCCGTCGCGCCTGAATGTGTCGACCTGGTGGTGATCAAGGCGCTTCACGCTTGGTCCTTATGGTTACGTTTCGCCGCCGGCCCTGCTTCCGGCGCTTCGCCGCACGAACGGTAGATGAGCCCATATCGGACCGCCAGTGGCCAGTCCGGCTCGAAACCAGCTTTGCAGAAATGTCTGGCGATTCATCCTGTTTCGCTGGGGATGAGCGAATGCATCGCCGATCCTCTGCCAATGCGTGTCAAGCGCGTCGAGCACCGTTTGGGGAATGCGCACCGCTAGTCCCTCCTCCGCACGAGAGGCAGCGATCTCGAAGGCCTCTTGCCAGTTGTGCGCCAGGTCTTCGCGCCGTCCCGTGTGATCGAGAAATCCCTGAAACTTGCGATAGGACGGCAGCGCGACGAGCACGCCGGGCACGCCATAGGCCGCCGCCGCGACGTATCCATGCAGGGAGGCGCCGATGTAAAGTTTGCTGAATGCAATGGCTGCAGCAATTTCTTCGAGACTCGACGGATCGTCGAGCACGATGTGCGTCGCCTTCAGTTGCGACGAAATCTCCCGCGCCAGTATGTCGTCGGCATGCGTTTGTCCGACGGCGATCAGGATGGGGCAAAGCGTGTGCGACCGCGCGAACGCGTCGATCCGCTCCGCAGCCGCCGCGACACCCACATCGGCAAGCGACCGGTTGCGAAAATGAAACGCAACGTAACCTGCTGCGCCGCCGCCCTTTCTCGCAATTAACCTTTCGAATGGATCGCGCAAGCTCTCCCGCGGCCACAGATCGGCGATCGAGGCGACGGGATCCGGCACGACCTTGACGCTCAGGTCGGGCCGCGCTGCGAGCAATTCGGCACTACCCGCGTCGCGAACCGACACATAATCCGCCGCGGCAAGTGCGGCATCGATCAATGCACGCTGATTGCCGGGAAAGGGATGGGGCACGCCCGGAGCATTCCAGGCGACGGGAACCTGCCGGATAGCTGCGCCGAGCGTTGCGCCGAGCCAGATGCCGGGCCCGCCATACTCGGGCAGATCGCCCGACTGGTATTCTGCCAGGAAAAGCATTTTGTGGGTATGGATCACGTATCCGCCGCCGATCAGCATGCCGCAGATGGGATCCCCTCCCGCCAGCATCTCCTCAAGGGAGATCGAATCGGCGGCGCCGGATAGTCCCGTGGTTTTCCCGGTCGGCGAGACCGCCACCACGTCAATGCCGATACGCGCCAGTCGCTGGCGTGCGATCAGGGGAAACATCAGATCGCCGAAATTGCGCATGTCGAACATGCCGGTGACAAATGCGCGGTGCGGCAAATCGCTTTGTCTGTCGGCCGGCATGTCTCTACTATCCGTGTCGTTCGCACGTGTCGGGTATCAGGGATCAATGCCGGATCATATGGAGCGGGCCTCCGCGACGGAAGCGCCAAGTTCGGCGCAGGAGGCGCATGACGCCGTCGTTGCACTCCTGGAATCCGGCGAAGTCGACCAGGCAGGCGAACTGTTCCGGCAGGCCTTCAAACGCTGGCGCACCAATTCGAAACTCAGGCTGCTGAAGGGCGATGTGCTGGCGCGCACGGCGGGCCCCGCGCAGGCGGCACTGCATTACGCAAATCTGCTCGACGACCCGGGCCTTGCGACCTGGGCCGGCGGTCGCCTGTTAACGCTGTTGCGCGATCACAAGATGCAGATCAAACCGGCTGTCAAACTGGCGCGCCGCATCCGGGATTGGCCGGCCGATGCCAAGCTCAAGGGTCTGATTTTCGACCGGCTCATCGATGCGACGAACGAAACCAGGCGTGAGCCGCTGCTCGAATATCTTGCGCAGGAGACGAAGGTATTCCGGTACGAATCCAAGCTCGCGATCTTCCGGGCGGAGAGCGGCGACTTCCAATCCGCGCTCGCGATCCTCGAACGAGCGCGCACCGAGGGCCGATCGTCCGTGCACGGCGATCTTCTGTTGTCGGACCTGCTGACACTCGACGGGCGGCTCAGCCAAGCGATCGACCTTCTGGAATCCCTGCTCGTCCAGCATCCCGAGCATGCCGATCTCCACCGCCGGCTCACCATGCTGCAGCAGCGGGCGGGACATTTCGCGCGTGCCGCCGACCTGTTCGAGGCGGCCGTGCGGCGCTGGCCGCATGACTGGATGCTGCTCTACCGGCTGAACCGCCTGCCTGTCGAACATGATCGATTGAAAGACATCGTTGGCGTCATTTCGAAGAATGCCGACGAGCCGGCAAACAGGAACGACCGCTTCCGCTTCTGGTTCGCGCTCGCGTGCCTGCATGTGGGCGAGATCGGCCGCGCGCTGGAGCTTCTGCAGCACCCTTTTCAGGAACCGATTGCGGGGATGGCCGCGCCGGTCATGAAGGCGCTGCGCGCGCGCGCGCCACAACGCTGGATTTCAGGATCGCGCCTCGCCGACGATCGCACGCGGGAAGTCCAGATCACCCGTGCGTCCGACGCGCGCGCAACCATCGTGCTGACGACCGGCATTGCGTTCGGAAACCTGCCGCTCTCTTTTGCAGACACGCTGTTCGCCGATCACGGATTGAACGTCGTGTATCTGCGCGACTTCATCAAGCGCGCCTATCTGCGCGGCATCGCAACGCTGGGCGCCACGGAGGCCGACACCATCGTCGCGCTCAAGCAAATATTGGGCGACCTTGGCGCGCCCCGGACAATCGTGATGGGTTCATCCTCCGGCGGGTTCTCCGCCATGCGTTACGCCGCGCTGCTCAAGGCCGATTATGCCGTGTCGTTTTCCGGCCCGACAGCAATGACGTCCTACTATGACAACACGCGCGTGTCGGTCTGGAACCCGGACTACTTCATCCGGGCGCAGCTGGAACGCGAAGGCGAATTGCCGCTCGATCTTGTGCCGGTTCTGGGCGACGCCACGCACACCCAGTTCATCCAGTTCTACGGCGAACATTCCACGGAGGATGCGCGCCAGGCGCGCCGGCTCGAAGGACTTCCCCGCGTCATCGTTACCGCCATTCCCGGTGTGACCGATCACTACGTGGTCGACCACATGATCGGCGACGGCGCATTCGACGCGCTGCTTGAGCGGCTCGCGGGCAGCTGAGAAGCAGGTATTCCGACAAGGGTTTTATTACTCGGGATCGAGCTCCAGTTTCGAACTGCCGGTTCAACCATCATTGTGATTCCCGGCGAGCCCAGCCGGCAAATGACTCAACTCCAGCCTGCCGATTGAACGCAGCGCGCTGCGCGCCTGGAGACGCGCGTTGCCAGCAAGCGCTGCCACAATTCGTCATCCTAATGTTTCTTTGACCGGAACGCGCAATCGTGCTGCGATGTGGTGTGCGCGAGACCCGCGCATCGCTCTTTGACATCGTGAATTGAATAGTCCTCGCGACGCGAACACGCGCGATGCCCGCACTTTCGCCGCTCTTTCGCTGTTATCGGCAAAAAATCCGCTGTTATCGGCAAACTTCAAGCACGCAAGTCGTTGATTCACATACACAATCTTCAGGAACAGTGCAGTCATCGATTTTTCCGCTGTAAATTGCCCCTGTTATCTCCCCTGTTCCGCGCTGAACGTCGCGCAGTCTTACGAACGTTCACACTCTCCGCTAACGCGTCAGCTCGCCGGTCCTCGAATTATAGGTCCAGCCAGCGAACCGCACCGGCGCCAGCGGTTTGCCGCGCAGGCGCAGATAGCTCTTGCTGCCCTCCTTCAACATGTTCATCGCCTTGGTGAGCGCGCTCGTGCTTAGGCCACCATGGATCTGATGGAACGTGCCCTCGCCCAGGATGCGGATGAGTTGCGCGCCCGGTAACGCCACGGCGCGGATCAACGTATCCGGATTGACGACGCTGCCGCCGGGTTCGGCGAAGCGTTCGTCGTAACCGCCGAGTTCGTCCCACATCGCGCGAAGCAGAAACAGCGCATTGCTTTCCAGCATCGCGCCCAAAGGGCCGCCGCGAATTTCGGGCGTCGCGATGTCGAACAGACGGTAACCGTCGGCGGGCCAGCCGATCGAATCGAGCAGCGCATCTTCCGCCGCCTGATCGTATCCCTTGTCGCTGCTGAAGCGCTGCAGCTCGGGCCCCAGTTGATAGTTCAACGTCGCAACGACGGGCCGCGGATGCAGCGCAGATGCGGCGATGCATGCTCTCACGAGTCCCGGCGACGCCATGCGCGCGCCGTCGATCCACACGCCGATCAGATCGCCGCGTGCGCGTGCAATCCCTTCATTGATGGCGCGGACCGGCGACGGAGACGGAGAGGCACAATTGAAGACCTTGAGGCCGGCATGGAGATGGGCGAACGATTCCTGCCGCGGGGCTTCGCGGGAATTGTTGTCGACAACGATGATTTCGTAATCGCACGCTTCGAGGCCCTGATACTGCGGTGCCAGCGAGGCAAGCGTACGCGGCAGCTCGCGGCCCATCTCGTAGCAGATAACGATCAGCGAAACCTTCGGTGTCATCGGGTCCGGCGCAAGCGTTCAGCCGACCTGGGCGCCCGACGTGAACAGCGTCACGAACTCGTCGACGCTGGGCGCATCGAAGAACAGGTTCGGGTCGACGATGACCTGGAACTCCTCTTCCATCACGCCGGCCATGATGACGGCTTCCACGGAATCGAGCCCATAAGTGTCGAACCGCGCAGCGGTTGGAAATGTCGCGCGATCGAGCCCGAGCACGCCGCAGATGTAATTCGCCATCCACGCGCGCAGCTGCTCGGGATCGATGTCGTGCTTCTCAACCTGCATGAGGATTCTCGTCGGAAGTGCCGGGTTCGGATGCGACTGTAGAGACGCCGCCATTTTCCGACAAGAAATAAGTTTTGCAGGCCGAACGCTGGATCTTGCCGCTCGAGGTTCTGGGCAACGCGCCGAAGGCCACAAACCTCAATTGCGGGACGACGCCATGCGCGTCTGCGACGCGGTTTCTGAAGAGTTCTTCCGCGCCGGATTCATCAATGGTCTTCAGTGCGGCGCGATCGACCTCGCACAGAACGACCAGCGATTCCCGGCTGCCGTCATCGAGCGCGAATGCCGCGGCGGCGCGAATCTCGACAGGCTCTCCAGCGTCGAGAACGGTGGCCTCTACATCGGCGGCATGAATCTTCGCGCCGTAGACAATGACGAGATCGTTGATGCGGTCTACGGGGTAGAGCTCGCCGTTCACCATGCGGCCGATGTCTCCCGTCGCGAGCCAGGTGACGCCATCCCGCGTAAACGTATCGGCGAACGGCTGGATAGAGCGGTTCGCGCCATTCCAACGCCCCGGCGAAACATGGGGACCGGTGATGCAGATCTCGCCGCTCACACCGTCGGCAGGAAGAACGCGGCCCTCCTCGTTACGCAGGCGAACCGTACTGTTCTCCACCGCACGACCGCAGCTCACGAAAGACCGCGGTCCGTCAAAGCTGTGGGTCGTCATGCCCGTATGCGGCGCAATTGATGTGGCGATGAGGGTTGCTTCGGCGAGCCCGTAACACGGCAGGAAAGCTGCCCCGCGAAATCCCGCCGGCTGAAAATGACGCGCGAATTTTTCCAGCACGGCCGCGCGCACCGGCTCCGAACCGCAATAGGCGATGTCCCAGCTCGACAGATCGAGCGCGCCTGCCTTCTCCGGCGAAATCATGCGCGTGCAGAGATCGAATGCGAAACTCGGCCCACCGGCTGTCCTGCCGCCATAAGTGCCGATCGCCTTCAACCAGCGGATCGGTTTCTGGATGAACGCGCGCGGCGGCATGAGCACTGCTTTGCCGCCGACGAACAAGGCCTGAAGAATGGCGCCGATCAATCCCATGTCGTGATAATGCGGCAGCCAGTTCACCCCGACCAGTTTGTCGTCGTGTCCGAAGGCCGACTGAATCATGCGCTCGTTGGCAACGAGGTTTGCATGCGTGATCACGATGCCTTTCGGCGCGTGAGTCGAACCGGACGTATACTGAACAAGCGCCGGATGATTCGCAGGTACGGCCACGACGGTCAAATGCGCGCGCCGGGATTCAAGCTCGGCAACCGTGAAAACCCTCGTCGCCGCGCCGACGTCCGGCAGGCGGGACATCGCGGCGCCGTCGGTGATAATCGCTGCGGGACGGGAATCCTGCAGGATCGAACGCAGCCGGTCCGCGTTTCTTGCAGAATCGGGCAACGGCGCCGGAATGGCGATGGCTCCGACGTGGAGGCAGGCCAGGAACACGGCGACGAACTCGCTCCCGGCCGGCAGCGCGATTACGACGGGATCTCCTGCCAGCCCTGCCTCGCTCAGCCCGCGGGAGAACGTCTCAATTCCCGCCGCGAGATCAGAATAGGAGAGCCGCCGGGTTTCGGTTTCACCCCTCTCGAGGAAAATGATAGCGTCCTGCATGCTCCGCTGCCGGGCATGATGCAGAATGATGTCCACAATCGATTGAAAATGTTCGTAGGCCAATTTCCGAACCGCGAAACGATGCGCCGCACGGGTGTTCTATACCCCATGGCACTCCCGCAAAAGGTCGACGTCGCGTGAGCGATGCGTCCCGCCAGCAGCTCGAGGCGCGCGCGCCGCAGTGGGATGAAAAAGAGCGGATATGGCTCGTCACGCGCTACGCCGACGCCACCCAGGTGCTGAAGAACACGGATATAGCAATCGTCGAAGTGTCGGCCCAGATCGGACGGTTGTCGGCGCGCATGGGCGGCGAATTCGACAACATCATCCTGCTGTTGGGCCACTCGCATCCGTTTCAGAATACGCCCGTCCACGAGCCCATTCGAAATGCGCTGATGGCGTTCGTCAACGATGTCCAGCACCGCTGGACAGTTGAGCGGCTGGATGCGCTCGCGGGCGAACTGCTCGCGCCGCTGGCCGACGGCCGTGCGCACGACGTGATTCCCGCGCTGGCGCGGCGCATTCCGACGACGATCATCTCCGATGCGCTCGGCCTTGCTCCCGATGACATCGAGCGCTGCGGCACGTGGGTGCGCGAGTTGTCGTCCATCTGGCATCGTCCGGCGCATGCCTTGCGCGAATTGCGCGCGCTGGAAGAAACCGCGACGAACATCGTGGAGCTTCTGTCCGCGCGGCTGGGCGGCGAACCGCGCGAGACGTTCGCAAGGATCGCTTTCCTTGCGATGGCAGGCGTGGACACGACCACAGGCCTTTTCGGCAGCGCGCTCAATCATCTCGCGCGCCACCTCCCGCTGCAGCAGCGCCTGCGCCATGAGCCGATGCTCATTCCGGGTTTCGTCAATGAGGCGTTGCGCTGCTGGCCGCCGCTCAGGCGGATCATCGGGCGGAAAGCGCTGCGCGACATCACGCTCGACGGCGCGACGATTCCCGCCGGCGCCTACATCGCCATCGATCTGGAATGCGCCCAGCGCGATCCCGACGCCTACGCCGAGCCGGACCGCTTCGACCCCGCGAGGAAATCGCCGCCCACGCTATCCTTCGGCGCGGGCCCCCATACCTGCGCCGGGGTTGCGCTGGCGCGGCTGGAATCCCGCGTGCTGATCGAGCGGCTGGTGCGGGATTTCGCCCTCCACCCGGCGGGAGAGGCGCGGCCGACCGACAGCCCGGATTGGGCCGGCTTCGACAGCCTGCCGCTGCGGCTGGAACGAAGGGGTTAGTCACCGCAATGCCGACCCGGGACCGGGCGCCGCAAGTCTCCCGATCCGCGCTGGACAGCCGCCCGCCCCGTCTTCTAAAAGACGCGTCCCTTTGCGCTTTCGCCCAGGTAGCTCAGTTGGTAGAGCAGCGGACTGAAAATCCGCGTGTCGGTGGTTCAATTCCGCCCCTGGGCACCATTGCGCTTCGATCTTCGCGACAGGCAACCGAACGGGCCAGAACCTGGGGCCATGAAAGTCTGTACTTTCCCGCCGCATGCAGATTCGCGTTTGATGTATCCAGAGATCACGGCGACAGGATACACAATTCCCTTGTATCGTTTGCCGCAACACGAATTCTCCGGCGATGGGGTCGCCGCCCCTCCCGGCTGGACAATTCCACCCCCCGCCTGCCCGACTTTGGTGTATACCGTTGCCCGGATTTCATCCGGACAGGAGACGTCCATGAGCGAGGTACACGTCGGGCAAAAAGAGTATCGGATGCCGCCGCAGGACGGATTCACCGTCGCGCATTTTCTCATCGTGGCCGATGTCGAACGATCGCTGCGATTTTACGAAAGGGTTTTCGGAGGCCGCATTCTGAGCAACGGCGACAGCAAAGGCGCGCCGGGCTACATCCAGATCGCCAATACGTGGCTCATCGTCAACGTCGGGGGCGGACCCACTCCCGACAAACCGACGGTCACGCTCCACGTTCCCTCCGACCCGAACTCATTCAGCAGCTTCATGAATATCCGCGTTGCGGATATTCACGCGTGCTATGAATTGTGGCGAAGCCGGGGGGCCGAGTTCATCACCGAGCCGAAGGACAAATACGGCGAAACGCGCTGCTACATCCGCGACCCCGACGGCTATATCATCGAGGTCGGGCAGAGCAAGCCGGAGTTCACGTACGGCTGACCCGATCGCGGCATTTCGCGAGCGATCGAACGAACCGTAGCGAACGTTACTCGCAATTCTTGCCGACCGCGCCGATTTTTTCGCACACGTCGACTTTGAGCTTTTCAGGATACACGGCATAATGCTGCGATGGCATGATGGCGGTCGCGTCCGGACCGCATTGCGCTTCAAGCCGCGTGCCATAAGGTGAATCGCCCTTCGTCCACAGGAACGCCAGCGTGTCGCACATGTGTCCGCTGGCGACGATGAGCTTGCGCACTTCCTCCACATATCCGGGATACTTGGCCTGAAAATCCTTGTTCATCGCGAGATTGGTCGGATCCTGCGCTTCAGCCAGCGATCCGGGTGCGACCGGTACGGCGGATTCTGCCGGCATCGATGACACCGCCTGACTCGACGGCACAGACAACGAAGACGCCGGAGGTGCCGGCGGCCGATTTGAAATGATGATCGCCGCGATGAAAATCGCCCCGACGGCGGTCATTGCAATCGCGACCAGGTTCAATTTCCGCGGGGGTTTTCGCCGCACGCCGCAATGCGGGCACGCGGCTTCATCATTTGCAACATCATTCCCGCAGGCCTTGCATTTGATCATGAGTTTGTCCCGTGCGGGTGCGCGCCTCCAGCCGGAATACAATGGGCAATTGGCCATTGGAAGCCGGGGCGGATGCAGTCGAGAGCGGCCCCCTTCACATTTGATGCGCGGCGGATGTTCCCATGCGGCTCGCAGGAACCGCTCCGCAAAGCCCTGCGTTCACTGTGCTACCACAAGAAGCGATGTCGCTCCGCGCGCCCGCTTCACATGCAAACAGGGAGAGATGCATCATGAGATGCAAAGCAATGTTGCTGTGCGGCGTTACCCTATTCGCGCTGGCAGGCGCGCAGGCGACCACGCCGGCTTCCGCGCAAACAACGAACGTTCAGCAGGCACCTGCGGCGCAAAGCGAGCAGCCCGCCGCGACGCAGATCGCGCAATCCGCAACCCATGTCGCGCAGCATCGTCATCACCGCGTTCACACTGCCTCGAATGAATCGCGCCAGGAGCGCGACACGACGAAGCAGTTGAACGAACAGCAACTCGCCCAGGCGACGACCGCAGCGAGTTCGCAGATAGCGCAGGCGGATCAGACGAACATGCGGCCGGGGGCGGCGCAGAGCGTTACCGGTCAGGGCACAAATGCCGCCAGAGCGCCGACGGGCCAGACCGAGGATGCCAACGGCAATCCGCTTCCGGCCTCCATGCAGTCCAAGCCCGGTGAAACGACGTCCAATTATTCGGACAACCCTGTCGGAAACAGCAACGCGTCGGGCGCTGATACGAACACCTCCAACAAGAGCGCTTCGGCAGACAACGGTCAGAGTACGGTTGCGATGACTGGTAACGCGGGCGGCCCGTCGACAACCGAGCCAAATTCGCCGGCGGCAGATCAGAACGCGGCCGCATCGCAGACCGGCGCGGCCGCCGACGCAATGTCCAACACGCCTCAGCCCGCGCGCACGGCGCAAAAAATATCGAGCGCGCCACCCGCCGCGGGCGTCGAACCGCTTGCCCAGGTGCAGAACCCACAGCAAACGCTGGCGTCTGCGAAAGTGATCGGTACCTCGGGCAACACCATCGGCACGGTCAGCCAGATTCAGAGCGACAGCAACGGCGCGCCAAGCAAAGTCGAAGTGAAGCTCGATCAAAGCATGGGCGCGGGAACGCGCTCGGTTTGGATTAACGCCGACAAGCTGCAATATCAGCCGCAGGACAACGAACTGACCACGACACTGACGCCGCAACAGGTGATGAACTCGATGTAGATCGGCCGGATGTTGCACCAATGGGCAGACCGTGCGCAGCGGGCCGCCCTTCTTTTGTGGCGGGAGCGCATCGCGCAATTCGGCGCGCAACTGATGTGCGTTGCGCACGTTTATTCACGATAGCAAAGGCGAAGTCGACCGGGCCGAGAAGGAGATGATGATGAAGCGCAATCTCACCGTCATGCCTGCCGTCTCTGCGATCGCAGTGTCGATGTCTCTTGCGGCAGCTGGGGTCGCCTTCGCGCAGGCCGGCGCGGGCACGTCCAATCCGCAGGGCACACCGCCATCCACCACGACGCCAACATCCACGCCTGGGTCCGGCGCAACCCCGACGCAGACGCAGTATCCGTATTCGGACAGCCAAATGAACAATTGCGGCGGGCCCGGGACGATGAATTCGACATCCACGCAGGCAAGCAACTCGGGCGCGACCGGGGAAACCCAGACGTCGTCGCCTGGAACCAATGGCGGCGCTTCGGCATCCACGTTGGGGTGCAGCCCGAACGCCGCCACGCCACCCTCGACATCCACTCCGCAATCGCCGCCGTCGGACCCCTGATTCACCGGCGTGCGGAGGGGCTTCGTCCAACGGGAGATCACTCATGAGGAAAACGCTCATAATCGCTGGCGCGTCCGCGCTCGCCTGTGCATTTGTGCCGTCCGCCTTTGCTCAGGATTAGGACCGCGGACCGCAATATTCCACGCCGGCCGAGCAGGCGCAGACGCGCGCGCTCAATGAAGGCGCCATCGACGGGACGACGCAGTCGCCGGCCATGCTGAACGGAGAAGCCCAGCCGGAAGGGGCTGCCCGCGTGATTTACCAGCAACCGGTGGGCAGTGGCGACGGCGGCCAGAACGGGCAGAATCCGCCGCAGCATCAAAGCCGCAAGATAGCGGCGACACGCAGAAACCTTATGACGGACCATCGCAGCAGTATCGCCAGCAGCAGCTGAACTACGAGGACGAACACGCGCAATACCAGTCCGACAGCGCGCAGTATCGTGAGGACATGCGGGCCTATCAACGCGCCATGCAGGACGACACTCCCTCTTCGGACGACGGTCAGTAAAATGTTGGTGTACGTTTTGCCCGTAGACTGACGACCTATTCCGCCGCCGGCGCGAGTTCCCGCGTCGGAGGGACTGCATGGACGGCTTCTCCCCTGCCGAAGAACTTCATCACGCCGTCGTCCAGTTTGCCGTAGCGGAACGCGAGCAGATCAAGTGCATAATTCTGGTGAACCTTCCACGGCGCGTGATCGCCCTGCTTCGGCATCTTCGCGATCGCGCGCTGCACATAGCCCGAACTGAAATCGAGCCAGGGTGTGGCCTTCAATCCCGGATCGTCGTTGGCCGGCCGGCACTCCACGTATGCGTGCCGGTCCATGTAGTTGAGCAGGCGGCAGAGATACTGCGCCGTCAAGTCCGCCTTCAACGTCCACGACGCGTTGGTGTAGCCGAACGTCGAGGAGAGGTTCGGCACACCCGAATACATCATGCCCTTGTAGGCGAAGACGTCGGCGAAATTCACCTGCGCACCGTCGACGCGCACGTCGAGCCCGCTCATCAGCTGCATGTCGAGGCCGGTCGCCGCCACGACAATGTCGGCAGGAAGTGTCCGACCCGACTTCAGCGCGATGCCGTCCGCCGTGAAACGGTCAATGGCATCGGTGACGACCGAAGTCTTCCCGCTTTTGATGGATTTGAACAGATCGGCATCGGGCACGAGACACAGACGCTGGTCCCACGGATTATAGCGCGGCGTGAAGTGCGTCCCGAGGTCGTAATCGGGACCAAGCTCCTTGCGCACCATGTCGACGATGCCGGCCTTCACTTTCGCGGGCTTCTTGCGCGCGTAGTTGAAGAACCACATGCCGAGCAGCACGTTGCGCCAGCGCACGATCGCATAGGCGAGCTTCGACGGCAGGTATGTGCGCAAAGCATTCGCGAACGCGTCTTCTGCCGGGCGCGACACGACATAAGTCGGCGAGCGCTGCAGCATAGTGACATGCGCGGCCGTCTCCGCCATCGCGGGCACGAGCGTCATCGCGGTCGCGCCGCTGCCGATCACCACAACGCGCCTGCCGACAAAGTCGAGATCGGCGGGCCAGAATTGCGGCTCGACGATCGGGCCCCTGAACGATTCCTCGCCGTCGAAATGCGGCCGGTACCCGCGCGCATAATTGTAGTAGCCGGCACACATGTGCAGGAAGTTGCAGGTGACGCGCTTCGGCGTCTTCGCCTGCCCGACTTCGACATCGACGGCCCAGCGCGCATCCGCCGTGTTCCATGCTGCCAGCGTCACGCGATGCTCCAGGCGGATCAGCTTGTCGATGCCGCATTCGGCTGCTGTCTCGTTCACGTATTTCAGGATCGACGGGCCGTCGGCGATCGCCTTGGCCTCCAGCCACGGCTTAAACGCATAGCCTAACGTGAACATGTCGCTGTCGGAGCGGATTCCGGGATATCGGAACAGATCCCATGTGCCGCCCACCGCTGACCGCGCCTCGAAGATGGCGAAGCGTTTGTTCGGACAGCGCGTCTTCAGATAGTAGCCGGCCCCGACGCCGGAGAGGCCCGCGCCCACCACCAGCACGTCGAAATGTTCGACGCGATCCTTGGATTCATCCGTCATGGTTCATCTATTTCGGATTCTGCCGCGGCTGTAAAGAAGTCGAGGGTCACGCCGGTTGGGGACACGCCTCCGCGCCGAGAATCCTTGCCTTCCCCATGTTGCGGTTGCGCGGTCACTCCCAAGAGCCTCAGAATGGCGGCGCGATGCGGAGGCCACTATGAATCCGATCTTGCTGAATGCCGCGATCGCGCCCGCTGCATTTTTCGTCCTTGCATTGCCGGCGCTGCGCAAACGCGAAAACCGCGTCTGGTTTTTGGCACTTGTCACAGCGTCGCTCATCGATCAAAGCGCGACCCTGATGCCGATAGCCGATCCGGCGCTTGCCCTGATCAAAGGCCACTGGAACTGGAGCGGCAAGATATTCAGCCTCGGCGCTCTGCTTGTCATCGCAATTGCGCTGATGGTTTCCGGGACGTTCAAGGCGCGTGACTTTGGGCTCACATTCAGTCAGGCGCGAGGGACCGGACAAAGCATTCTGTTCGTCATGATCCCATTCCTTGTCGTGATCGCCGTGCTGACCGCGACGATGTTCGGAAGCCGTACGCCGCCGTCGCCGGAGACCGTCTATTATCAATCGACGATGCCCGGCCTGGCCGAGGAGCTTTCGTTCCGCGGCATCCTGCTCGGCCTCCAGGACCAAATGTTTGCCGGACGCATCCGCCTGGGAGGAGCAGCCATCGGCTATGGGGCTATTGCGACCTCGTTCGTCTTTGGACTGGTTCACGGCATCCAGTTCGATTCGCACATGGCGCTGCACGTCTCGCTCGGAGGTGCAGCGGTCGCAGGCTTCACGGGATTTCTTCTTGCCTGGCTGCGTTCGCAAACCGGCAGCCTCGTTCTGCCCGTCATCGCCCACAATGCAACGAACGTCATCCTCGAAAGCGTGCCGCTGCTGGCTTGAGCGAACCGAATACCGACGCGTCGGCAAATACCGTGACCAGCGCATTCGATCGCGCCAACAGCGCGCATGCGCGCTGTTGCTCCTAGTGAGCAAGTCCAAGCGCCTCTCGCCTACGGCGCCCGCCACTGCGCACAGATGACCTCGGCAAGCTCGCGCGTATGCGTCCAGATCAAGGTATGTCCCGCCCGATCGATCAACTTCCCGCAAGCCCCCGGAATTCCGTTCACCAGCATGTCGAAGTGATGACGCGGCACGGCGGTGTCGTCGGTACCGCCGACCACGAGCGTGGGAACGTCGAACTCGTGGAGCCATGGCCGGCTGTCGAATGTGGCAAGACCGCGCACTGCCCCGCGCATGGCGGGCGCACGGTTCGCGCCCATGATCGTGCGCAACCATATCGCCTGCTCCTTCGTCAGGCCAATCGCGCCGGTTGCTTTCGGTTTCGACGCTTGCACGATGAGCTTCGCCAACGTCAGCGGACTGAAGACTGACAGAAGCGCGAGGAATATGCGCGCCTCCAAGCGCTCGCGAATCGTGGCGACATTGCACGCGTAAGTGCACGCGAGAACCATCCGGCTCACGCGAGCGGGGTGCGTGTGCGCCAGCTGTTGCGCCACCGCGCCCCCATGCGAGTAGCCCATGACCGAGCATCGCTCCACTCCCGACTCTTCGATGACGGCGTCGAGATCCGACGCGAGGCCCGCTGCATCGTAAGGCCCGGCGACATTGCCGCTCCGCCCGTGGCCGCGCAGGTCGGGAATCAGCATGCGATATTCGTTGTGCAGCAACTCTACCAGCGGATCGAACATCGCGCCGGTCACCATCAGTCCGTGCAGCAACAGCAGGGGCTCGCCCTCGCCCACGACGTTATAAAATATCCCGTTTGACGCTCGGCGGCCTTCAGCACCGATCGACGTCATCGCCATCCGCCAACTTCACGAGGGTCTCTCATAGTCTCCGCAACCGGTTTGACCGCGCAATCCCCACGAAATCAAGGCATAATCCCGGCGGCAACGCGATTCCCGCAGTTCTTGTGGGAAGGCTCGCTCGCCACCATATTTGGCCCTGACGCAACGCATGGGGGAATTCGATGACCACCGCTCACCAGCCGGAACCCGCAGAAGTCCAGGTGGAGCGCGACCGCTCGCCGACCTGGATCGTGCGCCTTGCGATGGGGTTGATCGGCATCGTGCTGGTCGCCGGCGCCATCGTCGCTTATCGCATGCATTGGGGCGCGGGCGGCGATCTCGGTGCGGCACTGCCGTGGATCATGGTGCTGGCCGTCCTGCTCGGCGCGGGTGCCGTCATCGAATCCATCACGCGCAGCGTATGGATCACGTTGCTGGCCGGAATCTTCGCGGTGCTCGTGTCGTATGTCATCACCGGTACCTATGTCGTCAATCTCGATGCATCAACTCACGCAGTGTTCGTCGTCGACCGCTACACCGGGGAGACGCATTACTGCACGGCCACGGACTGCCGAACGGTTTCGGCGGGCGTGGGCGGCGCGACCATCCAGGAACTGCGCGACAAGCTGCACGCGCATAAACCCTGACATTCGTCCCGAATTCCGATCGGATGGTGCGTTGGACGCTACCGGCGACAAGACTCTGGCGTTTCGAGTTCTTTGTAATCGGTGTGCTGGCGACGTTTGGCCTGCTCGCAGCCGCCGGCGGTGCCAATGCACAGTCGCCCGGCGCATTCTTCCGCGAGCGGCAACTCTCGGGCGCGATCGTGATGCAGGATGTCCGGACAAGGGCCGTCGTCGTTTCGGCGTCCGCAGGCCAGGATGTGAATGCGCCCGTGCTTCCGCTGTCGACGACGAAGCTCTTCATCGCCGCATCATTTCTGGAACACGAACTTGGCGATCTCGATGCGGATTCATTGATTGTTCATGGTATCGACAACACCGGACGAAAGATCGCACTCGAGCTGAGACACAGGCTCGGCAGCAAACTGCAGCTCGCGGATATTGCACGCTTCGGATTTGCGCGCTGCGGCCGGCCGCCTTGCGTCTCGCTTTCGTCCGATACACCCGATGAGGAATGGGCAGATACGATGTCCGTGGGCGAGCAACGGATCACGGTGACGCTGCTTCAGCTGTCCCGCTTTCTGCGCGCGGTCGGCACTGGCGGCGACGGACTGATGAGCCGAAAGGTTGCACAGACCCTACAGTCCGCCCTGCTGGACACCGTGGAGAAGAATGGCACGGCGCATGGAATTCTCGGCCGTGTTGGTAAAGGCTGGCGCATCGGCGGCAAGACCGGCAGCGGACCGGGAACCGAACATCCGACGGACGGCATTTTTGCGGGCCTCGTCTTCGACTCGCACGGCGCTGCGCGCTACACGGTCGTCACCTATGTCCGTCATGGCGGACCGGGTGGCGGAGCAGCGGCGGACATCTCGGCCGATGTAGCGCGGAGCATCGTGCGGCGTTAGATTGCGGGTGGGGTGAGATTCACATCCGCATCCCAGGGAACTTTTCATGAAACTCATTCTTTCCGAAGCAGGCTTGGCGCGCGTGGAAATCCCGCTGCAGGCGCTGGGTCTCGATCTCGAACCGATGGTCGTGAGTACCGACGGCGCGATCCACGCGAACGGTCAGGCCGTCGCCGAAGATGCCATCCGCCCAGAGGTGATGTGGATGAGCCTCGATCTCTTCGTCAATCGCGGGCTCGGGCCGTTCTTCCGCGTCGCGCTGTCGAGCCCGTCGCTCAAATGGCTGCAGACATTCAATGCGGGCCTCGATTCTCCTCTGTTCAAACAGATATTCGACCGTGGCGTGCGCATCTCCAACAGCAACGCACAGGCACCCGCGATTTCCGAATACATCCTCGCCCAGGTGCTGGCCGAGTGGCATCCGGTAAAGGCGCAGCGCGCCGCACAGGCTACGCATGAATGGTCGCGCATCGGTTTCCGCGAGCTGTCCCAATCGCGCTGGCTGATCGTGGGCTACGGCAATATCGGCCGCGAAACGGCGAAGCGCGCGAAAGCCTTCGGCGCGCATGTCATCGGTATCCGCCGTTCGCCCGGCGCCGATGACGTTGCCGACGCCATCGCGCCGATGTCTGCCCTGCCGTCACTCTTGCCCGATGCCGACGTCGTCGTGCTCACCGCGCCGCTCACGGAAGCGACGCACCATCTCGCCGATGCGCGGTTCTTCGCGGCAATGAAGGACGGCGCCTATCTCGTCAATGTGGGCCGCGGCGGCCTGGTGGACGAAGCGGCCTTGCTCGCCGCCCTCGATACGAACCGCCCCGGCCTCGCCATTCTCGACGTGTTCGAGACAGAACCGCTGCCGAAGGACAGCCCGTTCTGGGATCACCCGCTGGTGCGCATGACGGCGCATTGTTCCCCTGCAAGCACCGGCACGTTCCTGCGCGGCGACCAACTGTTCCTCGACAATCTCGCCCGCTACGCGCGCGGCGGAACGCTGATCACCGAAGTGACGGAACGGACCTTCGCGTAAGCCGCGACGCTGTCGCATATGGGATCGTGATCGCCCCGATTTTGCTCACACAAAGGATGCACCGTCCGATGATCGCCGATCGCCATCCGGATCTTCAGCCGACGCTCACCGGGGAAACGATCCTCATTCGGCCGCTCGAGGCGAACGACTGGACGCGGATGTTTTACGCCGCGTCCGACCCGCTCATCTGGGAACTGCATCCAGCGCGTCAGCGCTATCGCGAGCCGGTGTTCCGCGAGTATTTCGACGGCGCGATGGCATCGAAGAGCGCCTTTGCCTTCATCGAGCGCGCCACGGGCGAAATCGTGGGTTCGAGCCGGTATCACGGCTACGCTCCCGAGCGCAGCGAAATCGAAATCGGCTGGACGTTTCTTGTTCGACGATTATGGGGCGGCAGCACCAACCGCGAAATCAAGACCCTGATGCTCGACCACGCCTTCACGTTCGTCGACACCGTCGTGTTCTGGGTCGGACAGGAGAACTGGCGCTCGCAGGGCGCAATGAAAAAGATCGGCGGCGCGCGGCGCGAAGGTCTGTACTCCAGGCCTTCGGTCGGCGGCGCACACGTCGTGTTCGAGATTACCAAAGCGGCAGTCCACCGCTAGCGCGAAAAGCGCAGCGTTGCGTTTCTAGACCCGTTTCGTCTTGCGTGGCTTCGCGCGCGGCGGCGCTTTCTTCTTTGACTTGCTCTGGTTGAACGCGATGGCGACGCGCACGAGCGCCTTCAGCGCACGCGCGTTGACATTGTCGCCCTCGAGATAATCGATTGCGCGCCATTTGTTGCCGTCGAGGCCTGCATTGAAAAGCCGGTCGGGATCTTCGAGGCGCGCGCCATGCATGAATGTCACTTTCACCTTGCCCTTGTGGGGGTTGGCGACCGCGATGATACCGTCGCGCGACCACACCGGCGTTCCCCGCCACTTCCATTCCTCGATGATCCCGCCATCGGCCTCGAGGAAAGCCTTGCGGATGGCGGCGAAGGTCTTGCCGCGCCAGTCCGTGAGCTCGGCGATCAGGTGGTCGATTCGTTGCGATGGAGTCACGGGACTGGCGCTCTGCGAACTGCGACGTTGCCGAATGTCACCTTACCACTTCGCCAGCTGAGTGACCTGGATGAGGTTGCCGCAGGTGTCATTCAGCTGCGCGATGGTCGAGCCGGTGGTCTCCTTTGGCGGCATGGTGAAGTCGCCTCCGCGCGCCTTGATGCGCTCGAACTCGCCCTTGATGTCATCGGTGAAGAAATTGGCCGCGGGCTGGTGCTGCTGGAACATGGCCTGCTGGTAGGTTTTCGCGGCTGGATTGTTGTTCAGCGCGAGCTGCAGCTGGGTTCCCTCCGGCTCGTCGGATGACGCAACCGTCAGCCAGCGATACGGCCCGTTGCTGAAATCGGCCTTCTTCGAGAAGCCGAGCACCTCGGTGTAGAAGCGCAGAGCCCTCTCCTGATCGTCCACATATACGCTCGTCAGTTTGATCTTCATTGTCATGTCCTCCGCTTGTTGCACCGCTCTTTCGACAGCGGCCCTCTTGAGTCGTTTCGGCCGGAGTCAATCAGTCCGCGCCATGAGTTGCTCCAGGTTCGCAAGGAACTTTTGCCACCCAAACCTGGCGCCGTTGAAATTCTGCGGCCGATCGGGGCTGAACCCAGACTGCTCCACGCGCAAGTGAGTTCCCGTGCCGGTCGGCGTGAGCGTCAGGGTCACGACCGTGCCCGCACCAAGCGCCCCCCAGGAATAAGCCAACACCCTGTTCGGTTCGACGGTCATGACTTCGCAGTCGATAACGCCGCTCCAGTTGGCTTGGGGATCGGCGTGCAGCGTGAAGCGGTGACCGACCGCCGGCTCGAAATCGTTCTTCATGAGCCACTCCTCGATCAGATGCGGCTGGGTGAGAGCGCGCCAGAGCTTCTCCGGCGGATGCGGGAACTCGCGTTCGACAACCACGGTGACGGTTTCCCTTGCCTGCCCGCTCATTGGTCCATCCTCCTCAGCAGATCTTCCAGCTTGTCGAACCGGCTCTGCCAGAATCCGACCATGCTGCTTGTCCAGTCCAAAAGCGGCGCCAGTGCTCCGGGTTGCGCGCTGTAATGCGTTTCCCGGCCTTCATGGCGATCGCGGACCAGGCCCGCCTGTCTCAACACTCCCAGATGCTTGGAAACAGCGGGCTGAGAAATTCCGGCGTGGTCGGTCAGCACCCTGACAGTCTGTTCGCCCTTGCGGCACAGCCGCTCGAAGATGGCGCGGCGCGTGGGATCGGCCAGCGTCCGGAACAGCACATCGTGGGAGGTTGACATCCATAGCCCGTGAGTTATCGGATTGATCAATAACTCACCAGCTATGAATAAGTCAAGGCGATTCCTTCCAAGATCGAACAAAGTGACGCGAGCCTGGCCGGCGCGCCCTGCCCCAAGCGAATTGCTGTTTGTGTCGCCGTCGTCCGGACGCCCATTCCTTGAGGCTGGCGCCCGCCGTGCCCCCGCACGAGCCGGCTTCAGCTCGCGTACGGGGGGCGGCCGCCCAAGACGCGCGCGTCCCAGTCACGGCTGTGATCACCAGGCAACCGATAGAACGGCCCCCAGAGAAAATATCCGATCACCGTTCCGAGAATCATGAAGAAGACGAGATATTCGATATTCACCACGCCAAAAAAAGCGGCAACAAACGACGGGAAGTGCCAGAATATTTGGACGGCAAATGCGCCGAGCGCGTCCCCGGCCGGCCGCGCGGCCAGCATCTGCGCTTTGGCTTGCGCGAACGTAACAAGCACGAAGAACCAGCCCGACAGTGCTCCGACGCCAAGGCGCGTCATGCGGCCGCCCATGCGTAGCCAGCGCAATGCAATGAATTGCGGCGCACCGATCCGTACAGCGACATAAAGGCAGAGCTGAGTGAGGCCCATAACGATGTCGAGTGGAGTTCCCCGCGCGCCGGCCATGTGAACTGGCATTGCGAGGATTGTCAGGGCGCCGACGGAGAACAGCGTGGCGCCCATCACGGCAGTGAGCACGACGACTGCCAGTCCCACACGTCTCATGTCCGATGATCGCATCGCCGTTGCCCCGCGGCCACGATGAAATATAACGCATGGACGGTGCCGCCACCAGAAGCGCAATTCCACGCCGACGGATAAAAATCGCGCGAATTGTCGGCTCGCGGTGACGTTGCGACAGCGCGTTACGATTTTCCCACCAGGGAATGGCCCGCAGGGAACAGGATGCACGGACCAAGGTCGCGGGAAAGCATGCCTGGCTCAGGCGGACGGCGCGAGCGATCGACGACGGTGAAATTATCATGCGCCGTCTACTAGCGATCTGCCGGACATAAGGTACCGGTCGCCGGGTTGAGCGCGGACACTGTACCGCAACCGATCGGATCGCCTCCGCAACTGCAGCCCGAGTTGCTGCCGAAAGCGTTGGTCCCGTAGAGCGCACTTTTGACATCGATCAGGCTGGCTACGGTCCCGCGCCGCGATCGATTGCGCGAACGACAGCCTCAATACGCGCCGCGGCGCGACAATACGGCCGGCAGCGTGCCGAACAGTATCTGGATGTCCATCCACAGATTCCAGTTCCTCACATACCAGCCGTCGAGAAAGACGCGGCGCGGATAATCGGTCTCGCTGCGGCCGCTGATCTGCCACAGCCCGGTGATCCCCGGCCGCACCAGCACGTAATAGGCGCTGTTTGCGGCGTAGAATTTCGCAAGCTCCGCCGCCACAACCGGCCGCGGCCCCACAAGACTCATCTCGCCCTTCAGCACGTTAATGAGCTGGGGAAACTCGTCGAGGCTGCTCGCGCGCAGAAAGCGTCCGAAACGCGTTATCCGGGGATCGTCGCGCAATTTGAACTTCTGGGGTGTGCCACCCATGGCGCCTTCGGGCTACCATTTCAACCGCGACGGATCGATCACGCTGACGGGGTTGACGGGTTACGAGAACGGAGGCGGCCTCAATCAGCTGTCGACGGCGGGCAGTCTCGGCGGATCCTCCTGGGTGGGCACAGCCTTTGGCGGCGGCTTCTACGCGGAAGCGACCTTCAGATTCAACGCGTCGCAGGTGAACGTCGCGGACGGTTGGCCGGCGTTCTGGGCCGACGCCGTGGAGAATTGCGCGGATATCGAATCCGGTTTGCAGTGGCCGGATCAGCCCGACGGGTACAACCAGTTCTCCGAAACGGATTTCTTCGAATATTACTACACGCCCGGCAAGCCGCTGAACGACTACTCGATGACCATGCATGACTGGTACGGCATCTGGGATCAGACTTGTCCCGGCGGCTGGTGCGACGTCAACACCGACGACTCCGACACACGCACGGCGCCGCCGAACACCGACTGGATGCGTTATCACACGATCGGGTTTCTCTGGGTGCCGGCAACCGCGAGTTCATCGGGTTATGTCCAGTCGTACTTCGACGGCAAGGCCATGGGCCCGAGCATCGGCTGGACACAATTCAATACGCAAGCTCCACCGCCGGGACCCGGCGCGAGCTGGACCTTCGGCATCACCGATCGCGATCATCTCGTTATCTTCCTCGATACCGGGGTCAACCAGAATTTCACCATCAAATCGGTGAAGGTGTGGCAGGCGTCAGCAGCAGCCAATCTCGTGCAGTAGCGCGCGTTAGCCCGCTTCGTGCTCCGGCGGGCGCGCGCATTCGGACAGCGCGCAGGTCATCATCGCGGCGGACGAACCGAGGAACAGTCCGCCGAGCACGTCGGACACGAAGTGCCAGTTCATCAGCACGAGGCCGGCTGCTTCCGCCGCGATGAGAAGTGCCAGCAACATGCGCGCGCGCGGATAGAACAGCCAGAACACGACGAGGAACGACGCGGTGAGCGTCGCGTGCCCCGACGGGAATCCTGTGCCGCCGTGGCCATGCAGCCACGCGAAGCCGTAGAGTCCATGCGAGAGCCAGGCGTCGAAATCGATGCGGCCGAACGCGGGCTGCAGGAGAAAATAATTCGTCGCGATCGCCCAGCACATGCTGAAGCCGGCCGCGGCCAGACAGAGGGCCCAACGCGGCAGTGCGCGTTTCGCCAGCACGACGCAGCCGCACAGGAAGATGGACAAAACACCGAACGGCACGAACAGGATCACGATGTCGAGCGCATGGGCGACCAGCCTGTCGGGCCGGAAATGTGCATGCATGAACAGCGCCACCGGCAGATCGGCAAACCGGACGCACAGAACAACAACCACCGCGCAGACGATCAGCGCGATCAGCCATTGGCCGAAGGACGGTAAATTCATCGGCGCGTCTCCATGCCCTCGTTCACACTGTACCGATTCGCAAAGGCGCCAGATATCGTCGGCGGTACGAATTGCATCGCACGACGCCAGGCACGGCTTGCGTATTGCAGCGCGGCAGGCCCCTCTGCTTTACAGCGGGCGTCAGCGACTTATAGTTCGTTCTTGCGATGTCCGACGCGCGGGAGACGCACATGCCCTATGGAACGAACCGGCTTTATTGCGACGCCGACAGCCACATCATGGAAACGGTGGACTGGATCGAACGGCACGCCGATCCCGCCATTCGTGCGCGGCTGCCGCAACTGAGCCTCGTCAAATCGGCCACGGCGACGTTCGATTTCATCAACCAGGCGGTGGAGAAGCAGAAGGCGCGCGCCGCGAAGGGCAAGGTCCACACCGATGTGGTGAAAGGAACCAAGGGCTGGAACGCCTATGGCGCCTTCGATCCGGCCGAACGCGCCAAAGCGATGGACGATCTGGGCTTTGCGCGCCAGCTCGTGTTCTCGACCTTCTCTGCCGGTCAGTATCTCGCCCACGACGACATGGATATCCGTTATGGCGGCATCCGCGCCCACAACCGCGCGATGGCGGAATTCTGCCGCGCCGACAAACGATTGATCGCCGTCGGCCAGCTGTCGCTCGCCGATCCGGCGCGTTGCATCGCGGAACTCGAAGAAGGTGTGCGCTTGGGCTGCGGCGCATTCTGGCTGCCGGCCAAACCCGTCGGAGACAAGTCGCCGGGTCATCCCGATTTCGATTGCGTCTGGCGGGCGTTCTGCGATGCGGGCGTGCCGTTCATGCTGCATGTCGGGCCCAACAGCCCGATCGCCATCGCAGCCTATCGCAACAACGGCCAGCCCAAGCCGAAAGACATCACCGGCGCCGAAGGCGGCGAGAATTTGCGCGTGCGCGATTTCATGGTGCTGTCGGTGGCGCCGCAGCAATTTTTGACTGCGCTCGTGTTCGACGGCGTGTTGGAGCGGTTTCCGCACTTGCGCGGCGGCGTGATCGAACTCGGCGCCGGCTGGGTTCCGGAATTCCTGCGCACGCTCGACATGAGCCAGAAGATCTTCAAACGCACCGACGACCGCGTGGCGGCGCTGACACTGAAGGCGTCCGACTATATCCGCCGCGCCGTGAAGTTCACGCCATTTCCCGGCGAGGACGTGGGGCGGATGATCCGCGACGCGGGCGCGGAGCTGTTCCTGTTCTCGAGCGACTATCCCCATCCCGAAGGCACCGACGATCCCATCGGCCGCTTCGAACGCACGTTCGAGGGCATCAGCGAAGAGCAGAAGGAAAAATTCTATTACGGGAACTTCCAGCAGATGATGTCGCCCGCGGAATAGGACGTGATCGCCTGACAGGCCGCGTCACGCGAGTCTCGCCAGTTTTCGCTGAACGGTTTTTGTTGACCAGAGTTCGAGAAGGGCCAGAGTTCGAAAAAGGAATGTGACCATGTCGCGTAAATCGGTTCGCCTGCCTCAATCGGGCAATCCCGCGTTTGCGTTTGACCTTCCGGCCGGCTGAAGCTCCGTCGACGATCAGTACGGCAATCTGCAGATCTTTGCGGCGGACAAGAGCAGCCCCTTGCAATTGCCGATGGATGCCGAAACCGACGGTCCGTCGACGGCCACTCTGGCGGCGGCAATTCTCAAAGTGGCCGGCGCACAACCCTGCAGCGGCACGGGATCGGGAACGATCGCGGGCAAACCGGCCGACACGTTCGACTCGGTGCTGGTCAGCAACAACGTACCGCTCACCTGCAAGATGTGGATCGCCAAAATCGACCCCTCCCATTACGCGGCGCAGGTGACGCTTAAGCAGCCCAACATTACCGCGGATCAGACGGCGTCGCTTGAGCAGTTGATCGCGGTTGTACAGTTCACCGGGTTGTAACGGGCGACCGAACTCAGGTCGGGCGCATCACGATCTGGTTTCCAGCCCGGCAAGGGGTCGATTTAAGTCGTGGCCGGACGACATGCATGTCTTAAGCCTGCGCGTGTCTGTCGCAATGTCGGTCGTGATTAATGAGCCCGAGCCAGGAACCGGAATCGCAGGCGTGGTGAAGAAGTGAAAGATGTGACGTGATCGCTTTGGTCATCAACGTGCTGGCTTGTGTATTGGGCGGAGTGGTTGCCGCCAGCCTGCACAATCTCCAGAATGTTTCGCTGTTCTGGTCGGTCGTGACAGGCATCGTCGTGTATGTCGCATCCGATCTGATCGCGGAACACATGTTTCTCTGAAGATCCGGCGGCTGAGTTTTCAGCCCGGAGTTGTTTTCGAACGACGATCCCCACCCTGACGATCCCGGCTCCCTCTTCGGGCGCACGGTCGAAGGCATCGGCGCGTTCGAAGTGGGCACGGTTTTATGCTGACCCCGCCGCACATTCACGGTCTCTCCCAGGTTGTACCCCGACAAGAGAAGATTAGGCGACCCGGCCGTTGAAAGTGACGCAATCTGCGACTGAGTTGACCCCTTCGACACCCCCAGAAATTGACAGTATAGTCAATTTAGCATCTGGCCTATAACTTTTGGGCACAGGTCAACCCTTGGGGCAACAAGATGCCGATCAAATTACCAGTAAAGGTTCAGACCCGTATCTCCCAGCAACTCAAAAGATATCAGTCGACGGTGGCCGACGCCCGCAAACGGGACATCAACGAGGCCGACACGTCCCACCTCGTCATGGATATCCTGTGTGATGTCTTCGGGTACAAAAAGATCGAGGAGATAACGTCAGAACACGCGATTAAAGGAACCTTTGCCGACCTTGTCGTCAAAGTTGGAAACGCCGTCCGGTTTCTTGTTGAGGTGAAGGCCATCAACACTGAGTTAAAGGAATCGCACGTCACACAGGTCGTAAACTACGCGGCCAATCTTCCAGCCGATTGGGTTGTTCTGACGAACGCCGCGCGCTGGCAGGCTTACAAGGTCAATTTCAACAAACCGATCGGCGGCACGCTTGTTCTGGACGTCGATTTTTGCGCAAACGGCGCGAAGGACGTCGAGGCCTCTGACCTTTTCGGCGGATTGAGCCGGGAAGTTTTTACGTCCGATTCTTTATCTCAGATGTTCAAGGCCAAGCAGGCCATGAGCAGGTACTCGATTGCGCAACTGCTCTTGTCCGATCCGGTGGTCGCCATCGTTCGCCGCGAGCTCCGCAAACTTGCCGACGGATTGAACCCGGATATCGATCAGGTGCGAACCATCATCCAGGAGCAGGTGCTCAAACGCGAGCTGATCGAAGCAGACGAGGCGAAGGCGGCGGCAAAGGCCGTGAAAAGACTCAATAAGCATACGAAGACAGAAAAGCCAGCCTCTCAATCGCCTTCCGACGCTGCGGCTGAAGCGCCATCGTCTGCCGCTGCAAAATAGATTTGCCGGCATACGACAAAGAAGTGCGCGATCATATCGAGCTTCAATTGAAGCTATCCTAGGATTTTTGTGAACGAATCAGAGGAGGATAACAAGGTGGACCCATTGACCATTGGCGGTACCTTGTCGAGTCTCAAAACTGCGGCCGATATCGCTAAAACATTGATGGGGCTACGTGATGAGTCACAAATTCGAAGCAAAGTGATCGATCTTCAGTCTACGATAATCGCTGCTCAAACAGCGGCTTTGGAGTCTCAGACTGAGCAGAGCCAGCTCTTGAGGCGGGTTCGTGAGCTTGAGAGCCAGATTGCCACGCTAGAGGCAAAACTCGCTTCGGCCAATCAAGGGCAGAAAATTCCAGAGGCGCGAATCTGTCCGACATGTGGAGGAGAGCTAAAGGTAACGGCCGAGCATCCGGATCCAACTTTCCACTTTGCGGGAGTCAAGGTCCACGACATGGAGTGTGCCAAGTGTCATAGTAAGACGACGCGCCAATTTCAGCCCGCTAAAGGGTATATGTAATCGGGAGAAGAACTTGCCCACAGGAGCAAGATCGTCGAGGGTTGCGGCCGGAAGTATTGCTCTTGTTCGCAATTTCAATCTCACTCCGTCATTTCCTACGGCGGTGGCAGGATCATTCCCTCGTAGAGATACAGGTCCGGCCGCGCGCCGGAGCCGGATCGAATCCGCGACAGGCTGTGAACGGAGAGCGCAATGCGGCGCGGCGGCACGAAAACCGTATCCGGGACCGCCGTGATCGCTTCGGCAAAGGCAAGGTCGCCCTCGCTGACGAGCCGCGCCACCGCCCAGGTCACGGAGCCGTTGTTCGTCGGCAGCGGAATTACGACGAGATCGTCGGCCATGTCATTCTCCAACCTGCAATCTGCGCGAGTCTCTCACTTGATCAGCGCGTGTGCCTTGGCGAGTACTGGATCGCGGCCGGCCTTCAGGTCGTCGGGCGTGGGCTCGACAGCGATATCGGGCGCGATGCCGACGCCCTCGAATTCCGAACCGTCGGGGAACATCTCCCGTTTGGTCGAGACGCGGAAGGAGAATCCGTCGCCCAGATCCTTCGAGTAAGGCTGGCCGGTACTGCCTCCCGTGCGCGTACCGATGATGGTGGCGCGATGATTGACCTTGAACGGCTCGACGAAATCCTCGCAGGCCGAGAAACAGCGCGCGTCCGTGAGAATCAGCACCTGGCCCGCATAATGCGTGCGCGCAGGCTGTTCGATTGCGGAATCCCAGCGCAGGAATGGGCGCGGTCCGACCTCCTGGTGCACTTCGATCACGCCCAGCGTGACAGGCGTCTTCTCGCTCCATCCTTCAAACGGACGATCCATCAAGGTGGAGACGAGGTCTCCCGGCGTCGAGCCGCCGCCATTGCCGCGCACGTCGACGATGACCGCGCGCGCGTCGAGATGCGCCTCAACGGCCTTGAGCGCGTCCGCCTCGAACGCGGGATCGTCGAAACCGGGAACGCGAAGATAAAGAACATCGCCCTCTTCCCTTACTTTCGTCGCCGCATCGGGGTCGGCGCCGGCAGGCGGCGGTCCGATCCGCTTCATGGCAATCTTGCGCCCGTCGGCCATGCCGAATGTAAAGCTTTGGGGAAACAGGAATCGCTCGTAGAAAAAGTGCGTCTTGCGGGCCGCCTCGCTCGAGCCCGGGACATATTGGCGGTTGGCCCGGTAGAACTCTTCGAAATCCTCCCCGTCGATTTCGCCGATCACGTCGCCGGGCTTCAGCGCAGCGACCCGGCTGATGATGACCGTCCATTTGTCGTGGAGCGGCATCGCATAGACGCCGAACGACGTGCCGTAGGCGTCGTCAAGATACTGATCGTAGAAATTGCTGTGACCATTGTTCAGCTTCGCGATGAAGGCCAAGCTCGCCAGCGAGAAGTTGCGGCGATCGTCCGAGGTCAGGATTTGGCCCAGATAAGTCTGATAGTCCCTGTCGAGATCGAAGCCGGGCGCGCCCTGCCAATGCGCGTAATAGGTGGCAATGCCGTTATAGAGCTGAGTTGCGATCGTCACGCGCTCAGCGAGCGGCACGGTCTTCGCGGGCTCGGCACCGGCTGGCATCAGCGCGCACAGGCAGAGGCCTGCGCAGGCCATGAGCATCTTTTTCATCATCGTTGCGGCTCACTCCTGCTTGAATACCAGCGCAATCGAATATGACGAAAGCTGGCTTGCATGGCCACTTTCTGTCCTTCGACAAGCTCAGGATGAGGAAAGTGGGGGTTGCATAAATGTTTATGGCATCGACGATTTCCTCATGCTGAGCCTGTCGAAGCACGCACAATGCTGGTCCAGGCTGTCAAACATGATTCTCATATACGATGGCGCCGCTCCACATGCTTTTTGAAATTGTCGAGAATGGCCTGCCAGCCGCTGCGCTGCTGTTCGACGGAATGCGTCGGCTCGGCGTCGAAGGTCTCGCGCACAGTGACGCCTCCGGGTGCGTCCGAGAATTCGACCAGCAGCACGCGGCCGCCGAACGAACTCTCGATCAGCCGGTGTTCCTCGACCTTCGTATAGGTTCCGGCAAAATCAAACCCGACGCTGCCGTCCTTCGCTTCCATGCGCGATGAAAACGCACCGCCCGCGCGCAGATCGACGGTCGAGCTTGTCGTGTGCCAGTCGTCCGATGCGGCGTTCCATTGCCTGATGTCGTCCGGCGTCGTCCAGGCGCGCCAGACCTCGGCCATCGGCGCGGCAATCGTGGCTTCGACGACGATTCTGGACATGGCGCTCTCCTTCACCCGGGTTCCGGTCGGCACCAATTATGGCGGCACTCTGAGCTGTTCGCAAAGTCCTGCGTGCGGCAGTTCACTTATGCTCCTTTGGTCTTTGGCAGCGGCTCAGGCAATTTCAAGTCTCATCCGTTCCCTGCTGCACGTCTGCAATGACACCTCATTGCGTCTTCGTCGGACCCGAGCCCGACATCGATGCGACCTCCATGCGACATCGGGCGGCGCCCGTTCCGCACATCCCAATAAGACAAAAGCGCTACTTGAATGCGCCATTTTGGCGTGCAGCCGAGACAATCGGGCGCCTTGCGCGCGTCGCCGATCAGCGAAACCGGATTGCCTGCAGCGGCGCGTTGTCCGGCGCGCCGTGTTTGCCGCAGATTGATCGAGAGTTGTGAATCCCTGGCGCGTGCCAACCGAAAAACGACGGGACAAATGAAACACGATGGCGCGAGAAATGTATGGATTCGCAAAGGCCTTCAGCGAACGATTTCCCCGCATCAGCGAACGCAAGATTGTCTGAGAGCAATGCCGCCACCCTTTGATGTGAGCGAGGAGTGCTTCGCCGAACTCTCATTGTCATCCCGGGCGAGCAGCGCATTGCGATGCGAGACGCGGGACCCGGCGCGCGAGAGTCCGCGCGCGCAAAAGGCTCATTCGCCGCGCCGACGCGCGGCGGCTGGGTCCCGGCTCGTGCTCACGCTCCTGCCCATGCAGTCGCGTTCGCGGCCGGGATGACAACTCAATCAAGAACGCGCGCCGCAGCTGCCGGGACGCCCGCCGCAGAAGCGATAGCACGAAGATACGAACCATTTCGGTTGACATGCGACCGGCAACTCCCTAGAGTCGGCAAGGACACCACATCGACGTTCCGGATAAAAAAACTTGCAAATTCCCTCAGAAATTCCCTGCTTCAGGGAATTGGGCAGCGACGGGGGAATCACATGACTCAATCCGACGGCTTCACGCGCCGGCAACTCGCGCCGCTGGCGGCCGGACTGGCGGCCGCATCAACCGCGGCGTGCACACCACCGGGCACGAACACGCAGCCCGCGTCGCGGGCGTTTCCGCCCGGCTTCATCTGGGGCGTTGCGACATCGGCCTTCCAGATCGAAGGCTCACCCGATGCCGACGGACGCGGACCGTCGATCTGGGACACCTTCGCAAAGGATCCGTCGCACATCGTCGATCACTCCGATGCCTCGGTCGCAACCGACAGCTATCGCCGTTACGCCGACGACGTCGCACTGATCGCGGGTGCAGGCCTCTCCGCCTACCGCTTCTCCATCTCCTGGTCGCGCGTGTTGCCCATGGGCGAAGGCGCCATCAACGACAAGGGCCTCGACTATTACAAACGCCTCGTCGATGCGCTGCTCGCACGCAACATCGCGCCTTACGCCACCCTGTTTCACTGGGATCTGCCGCAAACGCTGTACGACAAGGGCGGCTGGAAATCGCGCGACACGGCGCAGCATCTCGCGGATTATGCCGATGTCATCGCGCAGCATCTCGGCGACCGGCTCAAGACCTACATCATCCTCAACGAAGCGGCGGTACACACCATCGTAGGTCATGTGCTGGGCCTGCAGGCGCCGGGATTGAAAGATGCGAGCCTGCTCGGCCCCGTGACGCATCATCAGAATCTGGGACAGGGTCTGGCGATCCAGGCTTTGCGCGCGGCGCGGTCCGATTTCAAGATCGGCACGACGATGGCGCTGGCGCCCTCGCGCGCCGAAGGCCATTGGTGGAATCTCCGCAATCAGCTGGCGGCGCGCGGCTTCGATGCGATCTGGAACGGCGCCTATCTCGATCCACTCCTGAAGGGCAGCTATCCGTGGATGGCGCGCTCCTTTGTCGAGCCCGCCGTGAAGGACGGCGACATGGCGATCACCCGCCAGCCCATCGACTTCCTCGGCGTCAATTATTATTCGCCCACCTACATCAAGTTCGACGCCTCGAACCCGAGCCATATCGGTCCGGGCGCGCCGCCCAAAGGCGTGCAACTCGATGCGTTTGCGCGCGAGATCGATCCTTCGGGCCTTAACGAGATGTTGGCGCGCCTGAGGGAGGAGTATGGCAATCCCAAGGTGCTGATCACGGAAAACGGCTGCTCGGATCCGTTGAGCCTCACGGCACCGGCGATTCTCAACGACACGTTCCGCATCGATTACCTGCGGCGGCATCTGGAAGTGGTGAAGCGCGCGATGGAGGACGGCTCTCCCATCGGCGGCTATTTCGTGTGGTCCCTGGTGGACAATTGGGAATGGGAACAGGGGTTCACGGCAAAGTTCGGGATGTGCACCATGGACCGCAAGAGCGGCGTGCGCGCGACGAAATCGTCTTACGCGTGGTTCAGGAACCTTGCCAGGACGATGCAGCTTCCGGTGGCGTAACAACGGGCCTTCGGTCGCCACAATTCGCTGCTAGAAAATCGTTGAGGCGATTCGCTTCGCTGATCGTTCCCCTAAGGGGACGGCCACCAATATGGGAGACGCACGCATGCGTTCTGCGTTTTGTTTCGTAGTGCTCGGCATAACCCTCACGGCGGGAACTTTCGCTCTCACCGGCGGCGCGTCCGCTGACGGCGTCAAGGTCGGCGTTCTCACCTGTCACGAAAGCAGCGGCTGGGGTTTCGTGCTGGGCTCGACGAAGCATCTGCATTGCACGTTCTCGAACGGCAAGGGCTACGCCGAACAGTACGAAGGCAAGGTGTCCAAGTTCGGCGTCGATATCGGCTACACCTCGAGCGCGGTGATCATCTGGGATGTCGTGGCGCCGAATTCGGGCGCTGCGCGCGGCGCGCTGGCGGGCGACTATGCCGGCGCGCAGGCCAGCGTCGCGCTCGGCGGCGGCATCGGCGCGAACGCGCTGGTCGGCGGACTGCATCGCTCGGTCGCACTGCAACCCGTGAGCATCGAAGGCGAAACGGGATTGAATGTCGCCGCCGGCATCGGTGCGATTTCGTTGAGGTTCGTGCGCGCCGAAGGCAACCGCGATCTGCCGCCGCCCCCGCAACAGTAGCCGGCGATCCGATGACACGTCGCGCGCGCTGAGCGAACACGCTCAGCCTGTCTCGTCGTCTTCGTCCGTCAGCAGGGAGTCAGCTTCGCTGGGTTCGACGGGGATCGCGTAACCGCCTTTCAACCACTGCCCGAGATCGAGATCGGCGCAACGCCCGGAGCAGAACGGGCGATAGCGCTCGACCGTCGGCTTGGCGCACATCGGGCATTTTCGCCCATTAGGGGAGGGTTCCGACATCAAAGCCTTCGCGGGCGAATTCGTCACGCTTTTCGAAGCTGACGCGGGCAGCACCGCGGCGCGCCAGCGCCGGGCGCACTTCATCTTCATGCATGGTCAACCATTCGACGATATCCGGCGCCGCACGCACATGCACTGCCTTGCCTGGCGCTGCAACCGCCTGGCGTTCGATGCGGCGCAGAATGTCCATCGCTACGCTGTCGCGCGTGCGCGTGCGGCCGCTCGCATGACATGGCCGGCAGCATTCGGTCATCAGCTTGATCAAGGGATCCCGAATGCGCTTGCGCGTAATTTCGACGAGGCCGAATTCGGACATCGGAGAAATCTGGGTGGGTGTGCGATCCTTCGCCAGGCTTGAGGCAAGAACATCGAGTATCTTCTGGATGTTGTCTGCCTCGCTCAAGTGAATGAAATCGATGACGATGAGGCCGCCAATGCCGCGCAGTCTGAGCTGCCGGCCGATCTCGTCGGCCGCTTCCAGATTGACTTTCAGGCTGGTTTCCTCAAGACCTGTCGAGGCCGTGAAGCTGCCGGAATTCACGTCGATTGCGGTCAGCGCTTCGGTACCTTCGATGGTGATCCAGCCGCCCGACGGCAGTGGCACGCGCGGACTCAGCAGTTGCTCGATATCGTCTTCGAGATCGTAGAGATCGAACAATACGCCGGGGCCTTCGAACAACTCGATTTTGCTCTCGCCATCGTGCATGGCCCTGCGGCAATAGGCGCGCGCCGCGTCGAATGCCTGGGCATCGTCGATGAGAACGCGCGAAGTCTGCGCATCGCATTCGTCGCGCATGGTGCGCTCGACGGGATCGAGATCGTGATAGAGCGTCGCCGGCGAACGCGCGCTCTGGCGCTTGGCGAGCACAGGCCGCCAGGCTTCGGCCAGGCGCTCGGCGTCTTCCTTGAAATCGGCGAGCGTGGCGCCGATGCCGGCGCTGCGCACGATGTAGCCAGCGCCCGGGATTGCCGCGCCATTGACCTCGGCAAGCATCTGGTCGCCGAGCGAAATAAGACGCGCCCGTTCCGCTTCGTCCTCGATGCGCCGCGACAGCGCAATGCCCGGCTGGTTCGGTACCATCACGAGCAAGCGGCCGGGAATGGTGACATTGGCGGACAGCCGTGCACCTTTTTCGCCGATCGGATCCTTGACCACCTGAACGATGATCTCTTCGCCTTCGTGCACGCAATCGCCGATCTTGGGCGCCCGTTCCTCGTCGAAGCCCGGAAGATCAGCCAGGCAACGAGCTTCGCGCGCGCCGAGAAATCCCGAACGGTCCAGACCTATATCGACGAATGCAGCCTGCATTCCCGGCAGAACGCGCTGCACACGCCCAAGGATGATGTTGCCGATCAGGGAATGCCCGCTGCGCCCATCGGACCGGGTGCGCTTGATCGCGCCGTCATCCAGACCGATCGTGCGTTCAAGAAAGAGTTCCTGGAGCCGGCCGTCTTCGACGATGGCCACCCGAATCTCTCCGGCTCCCGCGTTGATCAGGACTTCCTTTTGCATCGAATGGACGACATCGAATAGCAGCAAACAACGCTAACACGATTTCGTCATATGGCATAATTGCAGCTGCGCAAAAGGTTTACTGTTTCCAGAAGCGGCAGGCCTACTACATTCGACCATGAGCCGCTCAGGAATTGCACGAAAGTTTCAGCGCGTCCCTGAATTGCGTAACCGCCCGCCTTGCCGAGACCCTCGCCGGCCGCGACATAGGCATCGATCTCTGTAGCGGTCAGTCGCTTGAACGCAACGCGCGTCGTGACTACGCGCGTGCGGGGCGCAAGGTCCGGCGTCAACGCAGCAACGGCCGTCATCACCTGGTGCCGGCGCCCGGATAACAGCGCCAGACATGCGCGCACCTCGGCGTCCGTTTCGGCTTTCGGCAGGATACGCCGTCCGCAGGCAACTACCGTATCTGCAGCGAGAATGACGGCAGGTTCGCCGCGCCATGCCGCACGGCCTGCCTCCGCTTTCGCCACAGCGAGCCGCAACGCATGGATGCGCGGTAATTCGTTCTTGTGGGGCCGCTCGTCTGTGGCAGTTGGCTCAATCGCATCCGGAACGATGCCCGCCTGCGCCAGCAGCGCCCTGCGGCGCGGGCTTTCGCTCGCCAGAACGAGCTTCAGCCTGACCGCCACAGGTTTTTTACTTGAAGCGATAGGTAATGCGCCCTTTGGTGAGGTCATAGGGCGTCATCTCCACCAGCACCTTGTCGCCGGTCAGAACGCGGATGCGGTTCTTACGCATCTTGCCGGCAGTGTGGGCGATGATCTCGTGTCCGTTTTCCAGCTGAACGCGGAAGGTGGCGTTGGGGAGCAACTCGCTTACCGTGCCGGGGAACTCAAGTAATTCTTCTTTGGCCATTCGTCCTCTAAGGTGCCTCGGGGCGGGCCGGAGAATGCACCGAAACCTAAGAAAAGCAAGGGAAGGCGCCCCGCCTGACGCCTGCTAAGAGAGCGCAAATGTCCAATATTGGCACGACTGAGATTGAACGGTATGCGGACGTGGGCGCCGTATGCCTCAGGCAAATCCTGACTCCTGCGGAAGTCGAAAAGCTTGCCGCAGGGATTGAATTCAATCTGGCCGACTTCAGTCCGCGCGCCAAGATCGCCAGCGGAGCCGGGGATCCGGGCCGATTCGCCGAGGATTTCTGCACCTGGGGCGAAAATCCCTTCTACCGCGAGGTGATTTTCGAATCACAGCTGGGCGTCACCGCCGGCGCATTGATGCGTTCGGACACCGTGCGGCTTCATCACGATCATATGCTGACCAAGGACGCCGGAACCGCGCAGCGCACGCCCTGGCACCAGGACCAGCCATACTACAATACCGAAGGCCGCCAGAATGTGAGCGTCTGGATTCCCGTTGATCCGGTGGGCCGCGAATCGTCGCTTGAGTTCGTTGCCGGTTCGCACAAGGGCCCATGGTGCATGCCGCGCTCTTTCCTCGATGGTCACGCCAAATGGTTTCCTGAGGGAAGTCTGTCCGAAATGCCGGACATTGAAGCGCAGCGAAAAAACTTTCCCATTGTCGGCTGGGAGCTGGAGCCCGGCGACGCTGTCTGTTTTCACATGCTCACGCTCCATGCCTCGGCCGGTTCATCGCTGCGCCGCCGCGCCTTCAGTGTCCGCTTCCTGGGCGACGACATGCGCCACGCGCCGCGGCCCTGGCCGACGTCACCGGATTTTCCCGAGTTGGACGGGGAGTTGGCTGCGGGTGCGCCGATGGACCATCCGTTATTTCCGGTGGTCTGGCGCCGCGAATAGCGAACGCTAGACATCTCCGGCCCGCTCGACCGCAAAACGCTTCTCAATTCGCGTCATGATCTGGTCGCGAACCACGCGATAGGATTCCAAACGCTGCTCGCGACTGCCCTCCACGGCGGTGACGTCCATTGTCGGCCAATACTCGGCGTCGACAGCAGACGTCCGCGTCAGCTCCAGCGCCCGGTGATGTGCTTCGGGTGACAGCGAGATAACGAGATCGAAGGATGTGTCCTCGAGATCGTCGAAGCGTTTCGGCTTGTGTCTGCCGATCTCGATGCCGATTTCCTCCATCACTTCCACGGCAAACGGATCGATCGTTCCCGCATGAACGCCCACAGAATCGATGAAAACGAACCTGCCAAAACGATGACGCATGATCGCGGCGGCCATCGGGCTGCGCACCGCATTCTGCGAGCAGGCAAAGAGGACGGCCCCGGGAAGCTCCTCGCCATTGGGGCCCCGCATCGTCGGTCAGCCCTTCAGATGCAGGACGCAGATCAGCGTGAAGAGACGCCGTGCGGTATCGAAATCCAGGCGGAACGACGTCAGCGAGAGCATCACCCGGCCGTGGTCTTCGCCGGATTCCAGCTTCACATCGAAGACAAGCCGGTTCTCCGCCACACCCAGCACGAGATGATAGGGCCCGCCCGGCGAGGCAGTGGGTCGAAAATGATTGGCCTCCAGGAGGTCATAGATGGCTACCTCACGTTCCTGTTCGATCTCGCGCGTGCGACGCATCACGCTCCGCTCATCGAGCGTGATTGCAGCGAGGCGGAATGAGGAATTCTGAGTCATGTGCCAGGAAGATGCACCACGGAGACACCGAGATCACGGAGAATCAGTTCAGGCTATCGGACCGCTCCCGGCCTGCCGTGTCTCCGCGGAGAGTTCAACGCTTCAGATTGAGCCGGGCGGCGATTGACCGGGCATGCGCGTCGAGCCCTTCCGCCTCCGCCAGAACGATGGCATCGGGCCCGAGGCTGGCGATGGCTTGGGGCGAACACGACAACAGGGTCGAGCGTTTCATGAATTCGAGCACCGAAAGACCGGAAGAGAACCGGGCCGACCGCGCGGTCGGCAGCACATGATTGGGACCCGCGATGTAGTCGCCCATCGCTTCGGGCGTGTATCGCCCGAGAAAGATCGCACCGGCGTGTCTTACGTTCGTAAGCAATCGCTCGGGATTGTCGACGGCGAGCTCCAGATGTTCGGGCGCGATCCTGTTCGCAAGGGCCACGGCATCGTCGATGGAGCCAACAACGATGATTGCACCGAAGTCGCGCCAGCTCGCGCCGGCAATTTCGTGTCGCGGCAATGATTGTAGTGCGCGGTCGACGGCTGCGGCTACGCGCTCGGCGAATCCCTCGTTGTCAGTGATCAGGATACTTTGCGAGGAAACATCGTGTTCCGCCTGGCTCAAGAGATCGGCCGCGATCCAGTCGGCGTTATTGGAAGCGTCGGCAATGACGAGGATTTCCGACGGGCCGGCAATCGAATCAATGCCGACCTGCCCGAAGACTTCGCGCTTGGCCGCTGCGACATACGCATTGCCGGGCCCCACGATCTTGTCGACGGCCGCAATCCGTTGCGTTCCGTATGCCAGCGCAGCGATCGCCTGCGCACCGCCGATGCGATAGATTTCCTCCACGCCAGCCCGTTTCGCTGCGGCAAGCGTAAGCGGATTGATGGCGCCATCCGATGCGGGCGTGACCATCGCGATCCGGGCAACCCCTGCAATGCGGGCCGGAATCGCGTTCATGAGCACCGAACTGGGATAACTCGCTGTACCACCCGGAACATAGAGACCGACGCTATCGAGCGGCGTCCAACGCCAGCCCAGCGTCACGCCGGTGTCGTCTTCGAACGAAACATCGTCTGGAATTTGCCTGCGATGATAGGATTCAATGCGGTTCGCGGCCACGTCGAGCGCGGCGAGTTCGGCCTTACTGCAGCGCGTTACGGCCGCATCGATCGCGTCTTCGCCGATGCGCAGCGTCTCTGCGGTCACGGCGACGCGATCGAACTTCTCCGTGTACACACAAACTGCGGCATCGCCGCGAGCCCGCACGTCATCGATGATGGCACGCACCTGTTGCGCCACATCGTGTCGCGTCTCGCGCTTTGAGGCGATCAACGCCTCGAAAGCCGGGCCAAAATCGGCTGCACGCGCGTTCAGCCGGCGCGACATCTAGTGCTCTTCGGTCTCGTGACTGGGCCGCGCCAATGCAGCCCAGTCACCGCTCACGTCTGAAAGGGACGCATCGATGCACTCGACTTCGAGCCGGATGACACCGCCGCCTGCAAAGATGAGCTCGATGGTTCCAGACGGATCCTCCTCACCGGCTCCTGCATATTTGATGGCAAGCAACGCAGCCACGGCGTCAGGATCACGTTTGATGCGATGCGATTTCACTGAGATGACGCGATCGAAGACCAGCCGCGAGCGCACGCGCAGATTTTCCGAGCGCCTTCGTTGCGCCTTTTCCCACTTGAACCGATTGACCAGCGCGGCAAATCGCTGCGACTTCGGCAACCAGGCGAGATCCTTCACCTGGACCACCGCGTCCTGGAGCTGCGCGGACACGATCTCCAGATCCTCCGCATCCTGTGCGGCAAGCGTGACGTGGTTCATGCAGACAGCCGCTCGATGTCGGCGCCCACCCGGGAGAGCTTCTCTTCGAGGCGCTCGAAGCCGCGGTCCAGATGGTACACGCGATTGACGATGGTCTCGCCTTCCGCCGCGAGACCCGCCAGCACGAGGCTGACGCTGGCTCTCAGATCGGTCGCCATGACGGGAGCACCCTTGAGCCGCTCGACGCCGGTGACGATGGCCGTGTCGCCCTCGACGCGGATGTCCGCGCCCATGCGCAGCAGTTCTGGAACATGCATGAACCGGTTCTCGAAAATGGTCTCCCGTATATGGGATGTTCCGTTGGCGGTCGCCATCAGGGCCATGAACTGCGCCTGCAAATCCGTGGGAAATCCGGGAAAAGGCGCCGTGGAGGCATCGGCCGCGACGGGCCGCACGCCGTTCCTGTGGACCTTCAGACCGCGATTGGTCTGGACGATTTCGGTGCCGATGGATTTGAGGAGCGGGATCACCGCGCCGATCAACTCGCTTCTGCCGCCAACCAGCTCCACTTCGCCACCGGCAACCGCTACGGCAAAGGCATAGGTTCCCGTTTCAATGCGATCTGCCACGACGCCGTGATTCGCGCCGTGGAGACGGTCAACCCCTTGCACCGTCAGCTTCGAAGTCCCCACGCCCGAAATCTTGGCGCCCATCGCGATGAGGCAGGTTGCCAGATCGTCGATCTCCGGTTCCCGGGCCGCGTTGACGAGCACGGTCTCGCCGAGCGCCAGCGACGCCGCCATCAGGGCATTTTCAGTGGCGCCAACCGACACGAATGGGAATTCAAACACGGCGCCTTTCAGTCCCTGAGGCGCGCTTGCGTTGACATAGCCTTCGGTCAACTCGATGTGCGCGCCGAGTGCTTCCATCACCTTGAGATGCAGGTCGACGGGCCGGGCGCCGATGGCGCAACCGCCCGGCAGCGAGACCCTGCCGTGGCCGATGCGGGCCAAAAGGGGCCCCAGAACGAGGAAACTCGCACGCATCTTGCGCACGATGTCGTAGTCCGCCGTGGTGCCCAGAAGATGCGACGCATGCAGCGTCAGCCTGCCCCCCTCGCCCAGCCTGCCCGTCGGCTCGTACATCGTTTCCGCGCCCATATTGCGGAGGATTTCGGCCATGAATGCCACGTCGGCCAGCCACGGCACGTTGGTGAGCACCAGTGGCTCCTCCGTCAGCAGGCAGGCCGCCATGAGGGGAAGAGCTGCGTTCTTGGCGCCGCTGATGGCGATCTCGCCGTTCAGCCTTGCGCCGCCCGTGATGCGGATACGATCCATGTCCCCTCTGAACCACCAAAAAGTCGGTGAGCGATTGTTGTAACGCGCGCGCGCCTGCAGGAACAGCGGCCTGCGAAGATATTCCTAATCGCGTGTTGCGGCAGGAGTTGGGCGCCGATCGTCCCTGCCGGCAGCCTCGCTTTCACCGAAACCTTTGGGGTTGGGCGACGGCACGGCCACAGGCGCACGATCCCGCGCCTTGCGCCGTTTGAGGTTCTCGCGCAGGGCACGGGCAAGCCGCGCAGCACGGTCCTTGGAACGAACTTTGCTCACCCTTTTCCTCGCTGGTGCTATGGGCTATAGACCCGCGCCCCGGGGGCTCGAACATCCCCGGCCTGGAAGCCGGAGTAGCGTAGTGGTAGCGCAACCCCTTGGTAAGGGGTAGGTCGAGAGTTCAATTCTCTCCTCCGGCACCAGTCTTCCCAGCATGTATCGCGACCGTTCGCTGAAGCGTGCCTCCGTGCGTGCCCGGCAAACGGGTGCGCTCTCCGCTCCGCATTGTCCCTGAAGCAGGGAATTGCTGAGGGAATTTGTCGTTTTTTTTGACGCCCGTTCCCGACCGCCGCGCCGTGCGCGTCATCGAAATTCCGCGCACCAACATCCGCAATTCTCGCACAATCTCTCCGCGCCGGACATCGTCCGTATGAAGACGGACTGCGAATCTGCGCGACTGATGCAGCGCGATCGCGTTGCACCCTCGGTCACAGCGTCTGTCAAACTCTATCAGCGACGCCTGTTCGCTGCGGCGCGAATTTGGGTTCCCGTTGAAGATCGTTTCGCTGGCGGGAAATTCCCGCGCGCGATGCGCAAAAGTCGCAAACAGGTCGCGCCTGTGATCCATTGCCGTGTCGCACTCACTCTCCAGCCTCGGGTCCGGCACGTGGCGTCTCAAGCCGGTCGATATTGCGGCGGTTCGGTTTTTGCGCGCGCGCGCCACTCATTGAGTACAAGCGCCAGAGTAATCGCGTCGAATGCCGCAAACCCTGCAGACCACGGTGACGAGTGGGAGATTGCGCGGTGCCCGAGATAGCAGACGAACCCGAAGAGGATGAGCGCGGCGACCGGAAAGATCCACGTTGCGCGCCGTAACAGAAATATCGCAAGCGCGAGCTTCAACACCCCGTGGGCCAGCAGATATACCGCGGGGAACGACCCAGCGTGCATTAGTCCAGCCGCACCATGACTGACGAGATGGGCTGTCCTGTCTCCGACGCGCTGCGCGATTTCCGGTGCGATAAACCACACTGTGTAGTCGTAGAGCCAACGCGAACCGGCGACGGCCAACAAAAGTCCGGCAGCAGTTTCCAGGGCCCCGTCGAGACCCTTGATCGCTATCACCGCAAAAAATGCGCGCCGGGCAATCGATGTGCGCGCGCGATCCTCTCGAAATCCCAATTTCGTTCACTTTCCGACGAACGGCCCGCCGGACCGATTTGACCGGTGGCGTTCAATCTCGCAATTCAATTCCGCGCCGGCCAGTACAATCATCAGGGAAAGCCATATCCACGTGAGGAACCCGACAACCGCGCCGAGATTGCCATATTCGCGGTCGTAACTGCCGAAATTCCTCACATACCAGCTGAAAAGCACCGTTCCGATGATCCAGAGCAGCGACGCCGCAGCGCTTCCCCAACTGACCCATTGCCATGGGCCGCGATGCCGGTCCGGCCCGATCTTATATAGAATATCGAGCATCAACACGCAGGCAAGAAACACAGCGGGCCAATAAACGATCGTGATCCCCTGTTTCAGGTCGGCGTAAAACGGGGCGCGAGACATGACGATCGGCAGAATGGTCGCAAGCTCGATCAAAACTGCTGCAAATGCGATACCAGCGCATGTGACGAGAAAGGCGTGAAGGGTCAACGTGAGGAAGTTTCGCGTTTCCCTGATCTCGTAGGCCACGTTTAAGCCTTCGGTGAGGGATTTTATTCCTCCGCTGGCGCTCCAAATCGCAACCGCCAAGCTGGTGGCGAATGTGAGGTTCAGCCGTTCCGGACCCTGCGAGGCAAGGCGATGAAGCTCCGCACCGAGGACGGTGACTGCCCCTCCGGGAAGGAACGACGATGCGCCGCGAAGAAGCTGATTGAGCGCCGCTCGATCCGAAACCAAACCGTAGACTGAAACGACCGATGCAACGGCCGGGAAGAGCGCCAATAGAAAGAAGAACGTGATGCCCGCTGCGACGGAGGGCACGCGGTCGTCAGAAATCTCCGCCAGCGTGCGTCGGCCTATGGCAAAACAGATTGACCACCAATGCGGTCCCGCAATCCCGTCCGTGGCGCTCGCCAAAGGGTAGCCTCATAGAGGGTCAACGCCCACCGCGGACGCCGGTCGTTGCGGCCCCCTTTTTCCGTCTCGCCGCTTGAGGCGGGCGGTTGTTCTTCGCCGCTCGCTCATGCCGGGACTCAACGCGCCGCCGACTTGTCCATGGCCATCAGCGATTGCGCCATCTGCAGATGCGTGTTCAACGTGGGCAATTGTTCATGCGCCAGTTTTCCTGCAGGGCCTGTGTCGCCATCGGCTTCCGCCCGGAAGGCGGCGATGTCGTCCTGATGGTCGCGCACCATATAAGCATCGAATTCCTTGTCGAAGGATGCACCCGACAGCAGCTGAAGTTTTGCGTACTCCGCATCGGCCTCCATCGTTGCATGCGTGGATGGGGTAACTTGCAGTTCATGGGCCACATCGACGGCTTGTCGCTTTGCCTTCGCGTGGTCCCTCACGAGCATGCGGCCGAAATCCTTGACCTGCCGGTTCGCGCCCGCCCGTTCCGCGAGGTGACCCAGCATAATCTCCGAATTGTCGCCCATGATCGCGTCGTTGATGAAGTCCTTCGGAGCTTTGGGCGCCGCAGACGCCGTCACCGCACCCAGCACCAGTATGGCCGCAGCTATCGCCGCATTTTTCATATGAGCTCCCCAATTCCTGCTGTGATATCCCACAGTTTGAACGTGAGGCAGCAATACTGGTTCCGTGGCCCGGGCATTGAGTGATCCCGGCAAGTCATGGCGGACAATTGCGCGATGAAAGGCCGCCCGGTGCGAACATCGCGCGCAACCGCCGCCCCGCAATCTCAACGAGAGATTGATTTGGAACAGCTGATATGCGGTGGCGTTGTAGGACAGTCGAGCGGCGTCAAAGGAGAGTTCCATGAAGTATCAACGCAGCATGATCACGGGCGCGCTCGTGGGTTTCGCCCTTAGTGGTGCGTTTGGGTTGACCGGATGCGCGTCAAACGACCGAACACCGCCACCGGCGCCTGCCGCAAATTATGAATCATCCGGCAACGGCGCTCAGTCGACACAACAGCAGCAACAGCCGGACAATAACGCCCAGACCAACAATTCATACTCGGGCGGTGCGGCCAGCGGCGGCGCGGACACCGGCGGCACAAGGCCTCAATAGGACCTGCGGATGGCCAGATATTCGAAGAGTGGCGGCGATGACGTCAGGTGTGCCATCAAGCAAAAGAAAAAAGGGAAACTCAGAAGCGACCTGGAGGCAAAGGCGGCATTGTGAAAAGCCGCACGCAGGCCATTGCGATCGGTCTGTCGGAAGCCCGCAAGCGGGGCAGGAACAAGCGGGGCAGGAAAAAGCCGGAAAAAGCGACTGGCAAAAACCGGCGCAAGAGCAAAAAGACAAAAACGTCCCACGCTTAGGCCCGGAGTCGACGGACGTGGGTCTGACTCCGGAACCGGGCTGGCCGCCGGTGTGCTCGTCGCTTGCTCACGCCGTTCCAGACCGCGCACCAAGCAGTCTTAGGGTTTTCGTCAGCGGCCGCTCGCTTTCAGCGTATTCCTTCCACGCGCGGCTTTTCGCGAGGAGCGCACCAGCATTGCGAAGGGTGAAGCGGATCGGATCGAGGCCCTTCTTAACCTCGCGCCAGCTGAGCGGCATCGAGACCGGCGCGCCGTCGCGGGCACGCGGCGACAGCGGTGCGACAGCGGTCGATGTCCTGTCGTTGCGCAAATAGTCGAGGAAGATGCGGCCTGTGCGATCCTTCTTCGCCATGGTCACGAGATATTTGTCGGGACTGTCATTGGCCATCTGTTCGCAGATTGCGCGCGCGATAGTCTTCGCTTCGGGCCACCCGATCCCGTCCTTCTTTGCCCTCTTCAGCGGCGTGACGACGTGCAGGCCCTTTCCGCCGGTCGTTTTGCAGAACGGCACCAGCTCGAGCTTTTCCAGACGCTGCTTCAACTCGAGCGCCGCCTCGACGACGCGGTCGAATGCGACATCGGGCGCCGGATCGAGGTCGAACACGAATCGTCCGGGAACATCCGGCTGACCGGGCCGACAATTCCAGGGGTGCAACTCGACCGCGGCGACCTGCGCCACGGCGGCGAGCCCTTCGATGCGGTCAATCTCGAGATATGGTTTGCGGTCTCCCGACACCTTGGCCAGCTCCAGCAGGTTCGATGTTCCGGCCATCGCGTGGCGCTGGAAGAAGTGTTCACCCTTCATGCCGTCGGGCGTGCGGACGATGGAGCACGGTCGGCCCTTGATGTGTTCGAGCATCCATGCGCCGACATTCTCGTAATAGTGCGCAAGATCGAGCTTCGTCACGGGCTCACCATCGCCGTCATCCGGCCAGAGCGGTTTGTCGGGATGGGAGATCGCCACGCCCATGACGACGGCGATTTTGTCCTTCGCTTTCGCAGGTCTGCCGGTGCTCGCCGCTACGCGGCGAGGCGTTTTGCGCTTGGCCGAAGCGGGCGCTGCAAGCTCAGTCCTGGCTGCCATTGCGGGTTTCTCCGCTTCGACGTCTTCTGCGGTCTTGTCGTCGCGCAAGCCCTTGAACGCAGCCTGCCGTACCATGCCGTCGGCCGTCCAACCGGCAAACTCGATCTCTGCGACGAGCACAGGCTTCATCCAGTGTACGTCTTGCCCGCCTTTCGGCACGTTGATGCCGGTAAACGGATTCTTTTCTGCCCTCTGCGCTTTGATGCGCGGGAAGATGCGCGCGACAGTGCCCTGGCCAAAGCCTGTACCGACGCGGCCGACATAAATGAGTTCTTTGCCGCGATGCGCGCCGACGAGGAGCGAGCGGAAATGACCGCCGGTTTCGCTCCACCCGCCGATCACAACCTCATGGCCGGCACGGCATTTGGCCTTGGTCCACGCATCGCTTCTGCCGGCGGTGTATGGCGAGGACAGCTTCTTGGAAACGATTCCCTCCAGCGACATGCGACAGGCGGACTGCAGCACGGCGTCGCCGCCCGTCGCGAAGTGTTCGACATAACGTATGCGGGCATTCTTTTTGAGATGTGCTGCGAGCAGACCGTGCAGCCGGCGCTTGCGGTCTGCCAGCGTAAGTCCGCGCAGATCTTTCCCTCCGGCAAACGGCAGGTCGAACGCGAAATAGATCAATTGATCCGTTTCTTCATCGGACAATGCCGCTTGAAGCGCAGCAAAGTCCGGCGCGCCCTGACGATCCAGCGCCACGACCTCGCCGTCGATAATGCAGTCGGGAAAAGCGCGCGCGGCTTTTGCGATGGCGTCGAACCTGTCCGTCCAGTCGAGGCCCGCGCGGGTTCTGAGCGCCGCCTTTCCGTTTTCGACGCGAAGTTGCATGCGATAGCCGTCGAACTTGATTTCATGAACCCATCCCTCGCCGCCTGGCGGGCGCTCGACGAGCCTGCATAACATGGGTTCGACGAACCGCGGCATATCGGTAATCGTTTTGCCGCGTGCCGGGCCGGCCTTCGCGCGCAGTGTCGCCGTGCTTGACCGCGACTTGCGCGGAGCCGCAGCGCTGTGCGCGTGATCGGACTCCCACACCGCATCGGACTGGAAAGATTTGCTGTCTTTCAGGATGAACGGCGTGGGTTTGCGGCCCTTGCCGGCCGCGATGGCAGCCATCGTGCGGCCGGACGCAACGGAACGGTCGTCCGTCAGAACTGTGTCGGAATCGCCCTCTTTCGCCGCGCCGTCGCGATGCTTGATCAGGAGCCAGTTCGTGCGCGCCTTCCCGAATTTGTCGCTGCGCATGCGCACGAGCACCCAGCGTCCCGTCAGGCGCTTGCCCTCGAGCCGGAATTTGAGGTCGCCCTTGCGCAGCATGGATTGAGGATCGCCCTCGGGCTCCCAGTAGCCGCGGTCCCAGAGCTGGACCGTGCCGCCACCGTACTCTCCCTGGGGTATCGTGCCTTCGAAATCGCCATAGTCGAGGGGATGATCCTCCACCTCCACCGCAAGCCGTCGCTCATGCGGATCGAGCGAAGGTCCGCGCGTGACGGCCCATGACTTGAACACACCATCGAGCTCAAGCCTGAAATCGTAGTGCAGCCGCGTGGCGGCATGCTTCTGGATCACGAAGCGCAGCCGGACCGACGGCGCAACACAGCGCTCCCCGCTTGGCTCGGCAGTCCGGGAGAAGTCACGCTTGGCCCGGTATTTGGCAAGCTTCCGGGGTCGCTTCGCAGTTTCGGCCATCGAGTCAAAAACCGCCGCAGCGCATCTGGTTCCGCTTCATTTGGGGACGCCCCCGGTACATCATACGTCCCGTTGACGACTTCAGGAACTGCGACAACCGTCACACGTTGGGGTGAAGTCCCCGAGGAGGAGCCTTGACCGCGAAGAAACGCGCAAAACCTGCAAAACCGCGCCAACGTAAGAGCGCGAAGTCCGGACGCGCCGCCACGGAAGCCAGGCTCAGCGCCCGGCCGATCTGGCAGGGGCACTTGCGTCTGTCTCTCGTCTCTTGCCCCGTCGCGCTCTACGGCGCCACATCCAGCGCGGACGATATCTCGTTTCACCTGCTCAATCCGAAAACCAACAACCGCATCCGCATGATCCCCACGGATCCCGACACCGGTCCCGTAAACCGCTCCGATCTCGTGAAGGGATATGAGATCGAAACGAACCGCTACGTCGTGCTGACGCAGAAGGAACTCGACGCGGTCAAGCTCGAAAGCACCCATACCATCGAGATCGAACGCTTCGTCGATGGGAACGATATCGACCGGTTGTTCTGGAACGATCCCTATTACCTCGTTCCCAACGAGAAAACGGGAGTGGATGCTTACACCGTGATCCGCGATGCCCTGCGTGAAACCGGACGTATCGCTCTGGGACGGGTCGTCATGCACACGCGCGAGCGGCTGGTGGCGCTGGAACCGCGCGACAAAGGTATCGTCGCCTACACGCTGCGCACGCGCGATGAGGTCGTCGATCCGGCGGACGCCTTTGCCGACATCCCGGCGAAGAGGCCCGACAAACGCATGATCGAGATTGCCGAAAAAATCATCGAGCAGCAAGAAGGTCCGTTCGAATCCGACAGGTTCGAGGACCGCTATGAGGTTGCGCTGCGCGACCTCATAGCGCGCAAGGAAAAGGGCGAGAAGATCGTGACCGCAGCACCGGTCGGGAACGACAATGTCATCGACCTCATGGAGGCGCTGAAAAAGAGCCTAGGACGCAAGGGCCGCGCCGCCGAAACCGAACGCCGCATCAAACGGCGCAGCCGTTAGGGTTCTTGCCCGCGCGGCGATCACAGCGGCAGCGCGTGCGCAGAGCGCTCTGGTCCGATCCCTCAATTCATGATGAAATCGCGTGCATGATCGATCCGCTGTTCGACCTCTCGGGCAAAGTCGCGCTGATAACCGGCGGGAGCCGGGGCCTTGGCCTCGAGATGGTGCGCGCGTTCGCATCACACGGCGCCGACATCATCGTCGCCAGCCGAAAGCTCGACGCCTGCGAAGCCGTGGCGTCCGAAGTGCGCGCGATGGACCGCCGGGCGCTCGCCGTCTCCGCCCATCTCGGCAAATGGGACGAAGCCGACAAGCTGATCGCTGCGGCCTATGCTGCGTTCGGCCGCATCGACATTCTCGTCAACAATGCCGGCATGGGACCGCGCGTGCCGAGCCACGAAGTGACGGAGGATCTGTTCGACAAGGTGGTGAGCCTCAATTTCAAGGGGCCGTTCCGCCTTGCGAGCCGGATCGCCAAACGCATGGCGGACGGCGACGGCGGGGTGATCGTCAACGTCTCCTCGTCGGGCAGCCTCGTGCCGTTGCCGGAAGTGGTGCCCTATGGCTCGGCGAAGGCTGCGCTGAATGCGATGACGGTGTCGTTGGCGCGCGAATATGCGCCGAAGGTGCGCGTCAACGCCATCGTGCCCGGGCCGTTCCTCACCGATATTGCAAAGGCGTGGACACCGGAGGCGCGCGAGCGTTCGAACAATGCGCTCGGCCGCCCCGGCCAGCCGCACGAGATCGTCACCGCCGCGCTTTACCTCGCAAGCCCGGCGTCGAGCTTCACCACGGGTGCGCTGCTGCGGGTGGACGGGGGGATGTAGGAGCGCGCGATTGTAGAGCGCACTCAGACGCGCGACCTATACCATCCGAGCGGCAAATCAATTTGTCATTCCCCGGCGGGCGCGATCAAAGATGCGACACCGCGCCGGAACGCTCCGGCGCGGTGCTTCGTCAGTAGTATCCTGATTACTTGTGGCCGCCCTGGCCAGGTTTGTTCTGATGACCTTTGTCTGGGTTGTTGAGGTTGCGGTCCTTGTCGAACTGGCCGGTCTTGTCCGACCCCTGCGAATGTTTCTGCTGATCGCTTGAACTGCCGGTGCCCTGCTTGCCCGTTCCCTGTTGGTTGTTTTGGCCCTGCTGATTGTTCTGAGTCACATCGTTCTCCTTGTCCAATCCTGAAAGCGCGCACACTTGTGCCGGCCCCAGGCGTCGAGGAAGAGAACGGGCGGGCGCCACCCACGTTCCTCTAAACCTATGATATCGCAGGACAACATGCCCGGAACCTCCGGGCTCCCGGCGCTGCTTCGAGCGTTTCAACAGGACGCCACGGAACGAGACATCACAAGCATGCACGCGGAGATATTGACTCATGCAACGAAAGACATTCCGCCGGTGATACCCGTCGGCCAGGCAACCGTTGAAACTCTCCTGATCAACGACGGGGTCAATCTCGTCGCCGCGATCATCATATTGATTCTGGGGTGGCTGCTGGCGGGCTGGGCCGCACGCGGCACGGCGATGTGGCTCGCCCGCCTGCATCAATTCGACGATACGCTGAAACCGCTCGCCGCATCGCTTGTGCGCTATGCGATTCTCCTGGTCACGATCATCGCCGTGCTTGAGCGGTTCGGGGTGGAGACGACGAGCCTCATCGCCGTCCTCGGCGCCGCGGGCCTGGCCATCGGACTTGCGCTGCAGGGCACTCTGTCGAATGTGGCGGCCGGCGCGATGCTCCTTCTGCTGCGGCCGTTCCGGGTCAACGAGGCCATCACGGCCGCCGGACAGTCGGGCGTCGTGCGCGAAGTAGGCCTCTTCACGACCATCCTGATCGGCGCCGACCAGAGCTACATCTCGGTCCCCAACGCCGCGATTTTCTCCGGTGCGATCGTGAATGCCTCGCGAGAACCGACAACGCGGATCAATTTTGCAATACCCATCGATATCGCAAGCGACGTCGATGTTGCGGAGGAAATCGTCATGGACATTCTGGCCAGTGACGGCCGCGTTCTCAAATTCCCTCCGCCCCGAAGCGGCACGTCCGCGGTCAGGGAATACGCAGTCGATGTTCTGGTGCGCTTCTGGGTACTGAACGCCGATAGCGAAGGCGTGCAGTTCGACGTCATGCGCAGGATCAAGCAGAGATTCAATGCAGCAGGCATTGCGGTGCCGCCGCCCGGCCAAGCCGCGATTGCGCGCGGAAAGTCTGCCGCGACAACAAAAACAATGCTGCGCCAGGCGGGCTGAATGGGCAATGGCAATCGCGTGTTGCCATGCCGGCAGCGCCTCAGACCTGGCGCGCTTCCTGTTGACGACGTTCTTCGCCTGCAAGGCGCGAACCCGGAGTGGCACTGCCGTAAGGATCGGGCGCCACCGTTCGCATCGCCTCGCCGCCTGACACGAGCGCGGACAGGAAGCGGTCACCCCAAGTGGAAATGTCGTTTTCCAGAAGCGCGCCCATGAGCGCCTTCTGGCGCGAAATGCGTTCCTCGCGCGGCATGTCGAGGGCGCGTGCGATGGCGGCGCCAACCGTTTCGGGGTCATACGGGTTGACGAGGAGCGCTGCGCGGAGTTCGGCAGCAGCCCCGGCAAACCGCGAGAGAACGAGCACGCCGGGATCTTCCGGATCCTGTGCGCCGACATATTCCTTGCAGACAAGATTCATTCCGTCTCGCAATGGGGTCACCAGGCCGACACGCGCCGAACGATAAAGGCCCGACAAAACGGTCCTGCTGTACAGGTGGTTCGTATAGCGCACAGGAGACCACGAGGCATCGCCGTAAGTGCCGTTGATGCGGCCCGCGGCCGCCTCGATTTCATGTTCGATTTCGGCATATTCGAGGATGGTGCTGCGGCTTTTCGGCGTGATCTGCAGCAGTGTGACTTTGCCGCGGAATTGCGGATTGGTATCGAGAAACTGCTCGAACGCCTCGAGCCGGAGCGGCAGGCCCTTGGAGTAATCGAGCCTGTCGACGCCGATGATCATCTTGCCTGCTATGGTATCAACCACTCGCTGTACGTAGGGCGAACGAACAGCCTTGCGCGCGATCCGGTTGAACGCCGCCGTCTCGATTCCGACGGGAAACGTGCCGATGCGCATTGCGCGCGGGCCCCCATCGAGGCTGCGCTGGATGTGGGCGGGCATGCCGCATTCTTTAGCGAGATAGCGCGCGAAATTCGCGGCGTCGTCGTCCGTCTGGAAACCGACCAGATCGTAGTCGCACAACGACGGGATCAGCTTTTCATGATTCGGCATCGCCGTCAGGAACTCCGGCGGCGGCATGGGAATGTGCAGAAAGAAGCCGATGCGATTGTTGCGGCCGCGTGCCCTGAGTGCTCTCGCGAGGGGGATGAGGTGATAGTCGTGAACCCAGATCACGTCGTCGGGGCGGAGCACTTCGTCAAGCTGTCTTGCGAAGTGTTCGTTGACGCGCAGATAGCCCGACAGGTCGCGGCGCGAGAATTCCGCCAGGTCAAGCCGGTAGTGCAGGATCGGCCACAAAACGCGGTTGGCGAAGCCGTTGTAGTATTCCTGGTAGTCTTCTTCGTTCAGGTCCGTGACGATGTAGGTATTGCCGCCGTGCTCGATGATTTGCGTGCCGGTTTGACCCTCCGGTTTCACCGACCCGCTCCAACCGAGCCATACGCAATTGCGTCGCTTCAGGGTCGCACGCAATGCAACTTCGAGCCCGCCGGCGTGCGCGCCGCGCGACGGGTTGGGAACTGCAACGCGGTTGGAGATTATGAAGACCCGCGCCAATACTTGTCCTCCCAGCTGCGGGATAGGCGCATGCCGGTCGATAAAAGCCCCGCCATGGAATAGGTTTGCGGAAAATTCCCCCACAGCACGCCGGTCTGCGGGTGAATGTCTTCCGAGAGAAGCCCGTAATGGTTTCTGATGCTGAGCGCGTCGGTAAACATATCTCGCGCCTCCTCGACACGTCCCAGTGCCCACCATGCGTCGATCAGCCAGAAGCGGCAGATGAGGAACGCAGTTACCGGGACGCCGAAATCGTCTTCCCCCGTGTAACGCATAACGTTTCGTCCCCTTAAGAGTTCCGATTCGATGGTTTTGACTGTGGAGACGAATCGACTGTCCGCAGGATCTATAAGGCCGAGCTCCGGAAGCAGAAGGACGCTGGCGTCCAGATCGTCGCTGTCCGGCGAGGCGGTGAACGCGCCACGTTTCTGGTTCCACATGCGTTCCAGAATCGCGTTTTGAATTCCGTCCGCAATCATGTTCCAGTGATGGGCACGGCCGGGATGGCCGAGATGCGCGGCGATGGCCCCGAGGCGGCTTATCCCGGCCCAGCACATCGCCGCGGAGTGCGTGTGCACCCGCCGGCGACCGCGGTATTCCCAGATGCCCGCATCCGGCTCAAGCGCAACCTCGGCGGCCATGGCGCCGAGGCTTTCCAGAAGCTTGAACTGCGCGTCGCCGGCCGGATGGGGAAGCCTGCGATCGAAGAACATCGGCATGGCGGCAAGAATGATGCTGCCGTAGGTGTCGTGCTGAATCTGTTCCGCAGCCGCATTGCCGATGCGCACGGGCGCATTGCCTTGATAACCCTGAAGCGTTGTCGTGATCCGCTCGTCGAGAGAATCGTTGGGCACGATGCCGTAAACCGGCTTCAGTGTCGGTTTGTCCGCCGCGACGATCCCCAGAATGTAAGTGATATAGTCTTCCATGGTGCGCGTGGCGCCGATGCGATTGAGTGCCTTCACTACGAAGTAAGCATCGCGCAACCAACAATAGCGGTAGTCCCATGTACGCCCGGACTGGGCTGATTCCGGAATAGACGTCGTCAACGCGGCGACGATTCCACCCGTCTCCTCGAAATTGCACAGCTTGAGCGTAATCGCCGCGCGGATCACCGCGTCCTGCCAATCGTAACCGATCGAGAGCCGGCGAACCCATTCAAGCCAATAGTCCCGTGTGCGCTGAAAGACATCGCGGCACGTCGACTCAAGTTCGCCAGGAAACGGTTCGTCCGAACCCAGCACCATGTGTATCGGACGCGTCAGCGCAAGCGGGTTTTCCCGCTCGATGTAGGAAAGAGGCGCATCAGTCGTCAGACGGATGACCGTGTCCCCGATCCAGTACCGAATGTGATTGCTGCCGATCGAGCGCTCTGGCGCTTTTTCGCCATAGTTGTGCGCAGGACGCATACGGATCGTAATGCGCGGAAGCCCGCTCAGCGGTTCGATCATTCGCACAAGCTGCGGCGCCCGCGTAACGCGTCCGAAATTCCGAAACCGCGGCGCGAAATCCGTCACGCGAACGCTGGCGCCGTCCACATCCGATAGGATCGTGCTGACGATGGCGGTATTGCGGATGTACTGGGACTGAACGTCGGCAAGGCGGTCCAGCACCACGTCACAGAAGCCTTTTTCTTCCTCACCCGCCAGCAGGCGGCAGAATATCGGATCGCCGTCGAATCGCGGATAACACCACCAGACGACCCGGCCGCTTTGCTCGATCAGCGCCGCAGTTCGTCCATTGCCGATGACGGCCAGATCAAGGCCCTGCGCGGTGTCCATTGGTTTCGTCTCCATTGCAGTCCGCCAGCCGCGACAGCCATCGGCGTACACTGCGAGGTGTATCTGCCATAAAATCGGCGCCGGGAATGCGTCGGCCGACCGACACGCCGATGCCGCTCCACTCGCCCAGGACCGCGAACGCAAACGTGTCGGTTATGTCATCACCCACGAACACCGGCCGGCGCCCGTGAAAGGGCGGCCGCAGCATCAGCGCGCGCAATGCTTCGCCCTTGTTGCAGCTCCCCTGCACAATCTCGAAAACCGCCTTGCCCCGCATTATCGTGTATTCAGACCGGAAAGGCACAAGGCGTTCCTGCAACAGGGCACACAGTTCCGCCTCGCGCTCAGGCGCGTTACGGTAGTGAAATGAGAGCGCGTATTGCTTGTCCTCCATCCGGATCCTCGGAACCTGAGCCTCAATGTCCGAAAAAACCCGTCTGACGGCTTCGGGCAGCGGTGGGACCTGCTCTTCGATTCTCGCGTCCGGCCATCTTCGGATCTGTGCGCCATGACACCCCACGGCCGCCGCTTTCAGCGGTGCGAAGAGCGAATCGATCGACGCGAGCATCCGCCCGCTGACCAGAGCCAGAGCGACGTCCGGGCGCGAGACTAGCCGCTCGAGCGAACCGCGCAATTGATCCGGAACGCACACATCAGCCGGCGTCGACGCGATGTCGAGCAGGGTGCCGTCAATATCAAGCAGAATGGCGTCCCGGTTCAGATCGATCTCTGGCAGGCAAATTCGACCGCCGCCGGCGGGGGCTTCTAGGGCGTCTTGCGCCACCAAACCTCCTCAAATGATGGCCGTCCGATAGAGAATACATTCACACAGGCAATGTTTCCTCAGGCAGGGGAAGGAAATGACTGCTCCAAGGTCGCATGGGGCCCACCCTGAACCACGTGCCGGAGCAAAAGCCGGTGCCGGACGGTCAGCGAGATTTGATATAGCATCGGCTCTTGCTGCCGGATTCGCGCTTTGTGGGAGCCGGCCAGAGGGGAGATGGACCATTGATCGTGCCGCGCTTCAGCATCAACCCGGCCGACGGGTCGCTTTTGGCGGTCGCTGTCGGGGCGTTTCTCGCGACCGTCAGCGGCTTCGTCGCCAATCAATGGGAAAGCTACAACCGGCGCAGGCAGACCGAGCGCAGCGCGGCGCTTCTGTTCGGCGAGATTCTCGCCGCGTTGAAACTGACGCTTCACCTGGCGGATGAAACGCGCGGTCGCGGCGATCCCTACGGTCCGGTAACGCTGCGGCTTGTGAAAGCCGCTTTGCGCGAAGCGCAGACCTACGACCGCAACCGTGAAGCCCTGTTCGACCTTCGCGATCCCGTCGTGCGCGCAGGGGTTCATCTGCTTCTGGTGCGCCTGACGCTGGCGCTCGAAGCCGTGCTCGACACTGCCCGCGAGATCGACTCCACCGAAACGACCATGCGAATTCGGGGCAATTCCGATCCCTCATATGACGCGTTCGTTGCGCGCCGCGACCTGCATGTCCAGGATCGGGCGGGGTCGTTCAACTTCGCGACCGAGTTGCAGAAGGAAATTCCGCCGCTTCTCGACAAGCTAGGAGCGATTGCGAAATACTCCTTCGAAGCGCATGAGATCGTCGTGCGCGAGGCAATGAATCCCCGGCTCAACCGGGTGCCGGCGGCCGACACGTGAGGCGAACCTGACTGGGCCAACATGAACGGCAGGTCTGGCCGCTCGGGCCAATGATCTGTGGCCACCACATAATCGCAGCGACATCGACCTGGCGCAATGAATTGAGCGCGGAAATTCGCCAGCCCTCAGGCCGATGCGACTTGCGGACCCGAACGCGTTTGCCGATGCCGGCCCAATCGGCTGCCCACCGAATTCGGTGGAAAATTTCCACAGGGAGGTGTCCGCGTTTCTCGAAGCCAAGCTAACGCCCGATTCCGGTTCCAACGGTGTGGACGGCGGAATGGTCGACGTGCTGGAGGACATAAGCGGCGATGCAACCTTCGCCGAACTGGGAATATACCCGCAGCCTGGACGAAGAGGAGCAGGTCAACCTGGTCGCACTCGCCTGGATCGGCCGCGGAACCTACCCGGTCAACGAACGGGAAGAGGCGCTTGCCGAGGCACGCCACGCGCACAACAAGCGGACGGCGGAATATCTCAGTTCGCTCCCCAAACTCAGCGATTACCTCGAAGACGCCCTCGCCGCGGTGGGAACCGGAGAGAAGAAGCGGAAGAACGTAGGCCGTTTATTCGGCAGCAGCTGCGTGCACAGGCGCTTTCGGCGGTGCGTGCATTCGTTGTTCGGCGATATGATCGGCGATCCTGTTTGTCGTAGTATTCTCGTCATCGGCACGCCCGAATATGACGGTGAGCGTGTCGGCGATCCTGAGTACCCGGCGTTCGATTTCGGCGTCGCTCCAGTTGAAGATTTGTCCGGCAACGCGGATTACTCCGCCGCCATTGATGACATAGTCTGGCGCATAAAGGATACCGCGATCCTTCAGCGCCTCTCCGTGCTCGACGCGCGCCAGCTGATTGTTGGCGCCGCCCGCAACCACCCGCGCGTGAATGGCCGGAACGGTCGAGTCGTTCAGGATCGCGCCCAATGCATTGGGCGAGAAGACGTCGCATTCGACCGTGACGATGTCATCGACCGACGCGGCGCGCGCGTTAAGAGCATCGCATGCAGATCGCACCAGTTCATTGTTGACGTCGGCAACAATCAGCTTCGCACCTTCTGCGTGCAACCGCCGCGCGAGACCCATGCCGACTTTGCCGAGGCCTTGCACCGCGACCGTGAGGCCATTCGTGCTGTCGGCGCCCAGTCTGTGCTTCACTGCAACCTTTAGTCCGACGAACACGCCCAGCGCGGTGAGCGGACCCGAATCCCCTCCGGTCTTGCCTGGCTGATCGTATCCGGCAACGAAGGACGTCTTGCTGGCGATGACCGGCATGTCGGCCGGTGTAATGCCCACATCCATCGCTGTGATATAGCGTCCGGCGAAACCATTGACCTTGTCGGCGTAGGCGATAAGGCGGTCTTTCGTCTTGTCTTTGGCTGGATCGCCGATGATCACGGCCTTGCCGCCGCCCAGCGGAAGGTCGGCAATGGCATTCTTGTAGCTCATGCCGCGTGACAGGCGCAGCACATCGGTCAGGGCGGCGTCGGACGTTGCGTAGGGATACATGCGCGTGCCGCCGCATGCGGGGCCAAGTGCGGTGGAGTGAATGGCGATGATACATTTTAGACCGGAATGACGGTCTTTACAGAACGCGACTGCTTCATGGTGGTCGAAATCCGGGGCTTCAAACACAGCCATTTCGCACTCCCTGGGAATCGCAAATTCCGCGGACATTATGTCAGGGTGCCCGCAATTGGGTTGCTTATTCGCAAACACCTTCGCAATGGCCGGTTTCGGTGGAGCGTCCGACACGCAAGAATCGTTTTCTTCCGCAGAATCTGGCGTCAGCGTCCGTCAATCGTGCCCAAGATTTCATCCGGGGTTAGGATCTGTGGTAGAATCTTTGCCTCGGTCGCGCCCGGCGCATAGTAAATATAAAGAGGGACGCCGCTGCGACCATACGCGTTGAGGATTGCCGTCACTGCCGCATTGCGCCTGGTCCAATCGGCGACGAGGTACGCCACGCGATGCGCCGCGAACGCAGCGCGCACGCGGGAATCATCGATCGCAACCTTGTCATTGACCATGCAGGTGACGCACCAAGCAGCTGTGGCGTTTACGAACACGGCCCGATGTTGCGCACGGTAGGCGTCGAGCCGGGCCTGCGTAAACGGTTCCGATGGCAATGCCGAAAGATTAACCGGCGCCGCTTGTCCCGCTGACTGGAGATGTGCGGCGGCGAATGGTGATGCCGCAAGAAACGCGACGAGAGGAACCCATCCCAGGAGGCGACCACCGCCTGTCGACTGTTGCGAAGTGCCCATCGCCCACAGTGCGAACGCAAGCGCCAGCGCCGACATGAGCAGCATCACTAGCGCACCATTCGCAGACTGAACGCTGAATACCCAGGCGAGCCACAGCGCCGTTCCGTACATCGGAAATGCCAGCAGTTGACGGAAGACGATCATCCACGTGCCCGGTTTTGGCAGGAGCCGCAGCAACGCGGGCCACATGGACAGCAGGACAAACGGAGCCGCGAAACCAATTCCCAGCGCGACGAAAATCCCGAGCGAAATGCCATCGGTTTGCGTGAGCGCAAATCCCAGCGCGGCGGCCATGAACGGTGCCGTACAGGGTGCCGCAACCGCAACCGCCAGAACGCCGGTAAAGAAAGCGCCGATCATACCGCCACGCCGCGTCAGCGATTCTCCGGCGCCGACGCCGGGAACTTCGAACACGCCAGACAGATTCAATGCGACAGCGAATATGACAAGTGCGAACAGCGCTACGACGAGGGGTTCCTGCAGCTGAAAACCCCACCCGACCGCGGCACCGCCTGCCCGTAGCGCATTGACGAGCGCGCCCAATCCGGCAAAACTCAAAACAGCGCCTGCACCGTAGGACAGCCCCTCGCGTGACGCCTCGCCGCCCGGTCTGCCGGCATGGGACGCCACTGACAGCGCCTTCATTGCAAGGATGGGGAGGACGCAAGGCATGAGGTTGAGAATGAGTCCACCGATAAACGCAAACAGCAGGGCGAGCGGCAGCGTCATATCGAACGGCTGCGTGAATGTCGCTGTGGGCACCGCACCTGGTCCGGCATTGATGGTGTATCCTCGAACAGAGCCATCCGGTTCGGTCAGTTCCACCACGCCCGACAATGAACGCGCAGACTTTGCGTGTTTTCCAGGTTCAAGTCTCAGTACGACGCCACTGGACAGATGAGCCAACTGTTGTGGCGCGATGCCTTTGATCACGTCCTGTTCGTCAGGAAAGAAGGCTGCCGATCTCACATCGCCGGGGGCCCCAAGAAATAACCGCAAGCCATCGCGTAACGCGAAACGGGCGGACCATAAGGCTGTTACCGGAAGTCTGGCGCGCGCCGCTGCGAATTGTTCTGCGATCGTCGAGTAGGGTGGCGATGGCGCCGTACTGATCGGGAGAGTCAAACTCAGCGTCGTATCTTCAGGAATACACACTTCGCGGCAGACCAGCCAGTCGATGGCCGCGTCGAGCTTCGCAACCCCGCTCGCCGCGTTCGCCGGCGCGGTGATCTCCGTGAGCAGCCAGACTTTGCCGTCGTAGCCGTAGTCCATTAACGGTCCGACGGGCAGATCCTTGGGATAGGGCCACTCAATGGGTCCAGAATGCCAGCCCGGTGGCAAGGACCACTTGATTTCGGTCGGTGCACCCGCGTCGCCCGGATTGTGCCAGTAGATATGCCAGCCGGGCCGGATATCCAATTCGAGCGCCACTGTAACCGTGGCGCCGGGCGCGATATCCGGGTGCTCCGAGATCAGCCGCGCGTGGACTTTCGGAATGGAATCGATCTGTGCCCGGGCCGGCGACGCCAACCCCAGCGCGAGAAGCACCGCAAACAAAATCCGGCCCATGCCGCCCTATACCCTCACGATGCCATTCCCGCCAGCCATGAAGAATCAACTCTGCGGCATTGGGGCCGCACTTGGCAGATTTGCAATCACCATGCAGGACTTTAGTTTCCGGTGTCCAAATTTGGGAGGAGAATTATGACCAACACCAATCACCAGTGGATTCTGCGCCGGCGCCCGGAAGGCGACATAAAATCCGGTGATCTGGAGCTGGTCTCCTCGACTCTCCCTGCCCTGTCCGATGGCGAGTTTCTTGCGCGCACGATCTATCTCTCGCTCGACCCTACCAACCGAATCTGGATGAGCGACATGGAACAATACATGCCGCCGGTGCAGCTGGACGAGGTGATGCGCGGCGGCACTTTGAGCGTCGTTGAAGACTCGAGGAACGCCGACTACAAGCCGGGCGACATCGTCATGGGGATCGCGGGCTGGCAGGAATATGCCGTGATGAAGGGCGCTCAGAAACTCCCGAAATCTCCTCTGCCCCTCACCGCATACATGAGCGTTCTCGGCATGACAGGCGCGACAGCATATTTCGGATTGCTCGACATCGGTCAGCCGAAAGCGGGCGAGACCGTGGTCGTGTCGGCTGCGGCGGGCGCGGTCGGCTCCATCGTCGGCCAGATAGCGAAACTCAAGGGCTGCCATGTAGTCGGCATTGCCGGTTCCGACGAAAAATGCCGGCATCTCGTCAAGGATTTCGGCTTCGACGCCTGCATCAATTACAACAAGGAAAACGTACTTGCAGCACTGAAGCGCGAGTGCCCCAACGGCATCGACGTGGACTTTGAAAATGTCGGCGGCGAGATCTTCGACGCTATCCTGCAATGCATCAATCTGCGGGCGCGCATTCCGCTGTGCGGTCTCATTTCGGGTTACAATGCAAAGGAATTGGCCCCCGGACCGGCGCACTTCGCCAATGTGCTGATGAAACGGGCCCGCATCGAGGGTTTCATCGTCATCGACTATTTCCCCAGGCTCGGAGAATTCATGTCCGACATGGGACAATGGGTTGCCCAGGGCAAAATGAAATACGACGTGCATATCGTGAAAGGGACCGATAACGCATTGTCCGCACTGAACCTGCTGTTCACCGGCGGCAACACGGGAAAGCTTCTCTTGCAGATGTCGGATGAACCGTGAAAGCCGTCCGGATCGAGTTCGACGAGAGCGCCGAAACGGCACAGGCGATCCGCGACGGCCTGACGGAATTCAATCGCAAGGCGGTGAACTTCCCGAACCGATTCCGGTGAATGTCGCGGTTCGTGACGATGACGGTCGGTTGCGCGGCGGCGTCGTGGCGCGCGTCGCATTCGATACGGTCTATGTCGACATCGTGTGGCTGGACGACTCGCTGCGCGGCAGTGGCCATGGCCGGGCCATGATGGCCCAGGTCGAGGACAAGGCCCGTCAGCTCGGCGCGCGGATTGCGTGGCTCTACACGCTCAGTTGGCAGGCCCGGCCGTTCTACGAAAAGCTCGGCTACCGTGTCTTCGGCGAGATGCCGTTCCACGACGCTACTCATCATCGCTATTTCATGCGGAAAGACCTGTGAGAATCACCGGCGGACGATTTGGCGGGCGGACGCTGACCGGACCGAAGGATCTCCGTGTACGTCCGACATCCGACAAGGTGCGCCAGGCAGTCTTCAACATTCTCGCGCATCACGATTTCGGTCCGGGTTTTTCGCTGGGAGGAGCGCGCGTGATTGACCTTTTCGCGGGAACCGGCGCCATGGGCCTGGAAGCTGTTTCCCGCGGAGCGCGGTTTTGTCTGTTTGTGGACGAATCGGCAGAGAGTCGTGCCTTGTTGCGACAAAACGTCGAAGCACTGCAGTTGACGGGTGACACCAAGATCTGGCGCCGGGACGCACGGATGCTCGGTCCCATGTCACCTGGGGCCGGCGGACCCTTCGACCTCGCATTCCTCGATCCGCCATACAGGAAAACGTTGATCGCGCCCGCGCTGGCATCTCTCGTTGCCGGACACTGGCTTGCGCCGAATGCCCTGACCGTCGTGGAATGCGCAGAGGATGAAACGATGCTCGAGCTACCCGATTTCATCAAGATCGAGGAGCGCACGTATGGCGACACGCGCGTGATGTTCCTGATCGCGCCTTCCGTCTGATCATAGCTACGTCAGGAACAGCCCCAGGGCGGCAGCAGCCATAGCCGCTGTGGCCAGCCAGCCGACCCACTTCAGCCTCCAGGAGATGGTGAGCTTCCCCATGATTCGACTATTGGAGGCAATTAGCACCATGACGAACATCAACGGCGCGGCAAGCACTCCATTCACAACGGCACTCCAGTAAAGCGCCTTCATCGGCGGAATTGGCGAGAACGCAATCAGAACTCCCAGAACGGTTGCGCCGGCGATCACGCCATAAAACGCGCGGGCAGCCTGGAGCTTCTTATCCAATCCCATGTTCCAGCGAAAGGATTCGCACACGGCATAGCTGGCCGTGCCGGCAAAAACGGGAACGGCCAGCAATCCCGTGCCGACAATTCCTGTGGCAAAGATCAATTCCGCGAAGTGCCCGGCGAACGGCACCAGCGCTTTGGCCGCGTCCGTGCTGGTCTGGATATTCGTGACGCCGTGCGAATGAAGGACGGCTGCAGTGGCGCCGATGATGAACAATGCGACCAGATTCGAATATCCCATGCCGATCAGGGTATCGATGCGAATGCGGTTGAGTTCATGCCCCGCCGAACTCGGCGTTATGCAAAGCGGCTTTCTGTGACGACGCTCCAGTTCCTCCACTTCCTGCGAGGATTGCCAGAAGAAGAGATAGGGGCTGATGGTCGTGCCCAGCACGGCGACGAGGGCGGTCATTGAGCTACGATTGAATGCCAGACTCGGCAGAACCGCACCCACAATGGCATCGTGCCAGTTTACATGGGCCACCACCATCGTCGCGACATAGGCAAAAAGCGAGAGCGTCAGCCATTTGAGATAACCAGAGTAGCGCGGATAGCTGATGAAGACTTCCGCCAGAAGCGAGACGGCGGCCAACGCCACGGTCCACAGCTGCGCGGAACCTCCCACGAGCAGCCTGACCGCATCACCCATTCCGGCGAGATCGGCTCCGAGATTGAGAATGTTGGCGACGAGGAGCGCCAGGACCATGGTTGAGAGAACCCAGCGTGGATAGTGCCGCCTCAGATTAGTGGCGATCCCGTGACCCGTCGTGCTCCCGATGCGGGCGGCGATCTCCTGGATGGCCACCATCAGCGGCCAGGAGAAGACCATCGTCCAACCTATGGAATATCCGTATTGCGCGCCGACTTGCGAATATGTGGCGATTCCGCTGGGATCGTCGTCCGCGGCGCCCGTAATGAGGCCCGGTCCCAGGGCCTTCAGCGCATGGACGAGCACGCTGTCCGACTGCTCCGGGCCATCCATCGAGGACGCAGGCGGCGCGTTATTGTTCAAGTGTTCTCATTTCTCAGGCTTATTTGCGGCCGAAGAGCCGCTCGATGTCGGCAAGCTTCAATTCAACGTAAGTCGGACGTCCGTGGTTGCACTGACCCGAATGGGGCGTCGCCTCCATGTCACGCAGGAGGGCGTTCATCTCATCCGCAGTGAGCCGCCTGCCAGCGCGCACGCTCATATGGCAGGCATAGGTGCCCGCGATTTCCTCAAGTCGCTCCTTCAGCGAAAGCGCGCTCCCCGTTTCCGCGATATCGTCGGCCAGGTCGCGAACGAGAGCCTTGACGTCCGCCTTACCCAGCAGCGCCGGCATCTCGCGAACCATCACCGCGTCAGGCCCGAACGGCTCAATCACGAGCCCAAGCGAATGCAGTTCTTCGCCGCGCGATGTGATGCGTTCGACTTCAGCCGGATCGAGTTCGACGACCTCGGGAATCAGCAAGGGCTGTCGCGCGACTTGTCCCGATTCGAGAGCATGCTTCATGCGCTCGTAGACGAGACGTTCATGTGCCGCGTGCTGATCGACGATCACGATCCCATCCGCGGTTTGCGACACGATGTACGTCTCATGCAGCTGCGCGCGCGCAACCCCAAGCGGCGGACTCTCGTTAGGTGAATTTGCAGGAACACTTTCCACCCGGGCAGAAAGCGCTTGTGCCGCGCCGTCCGCAAAAAGAGGTGCATGGAAATCGTTGATCGGTTCAGCAAATCCACGTGGCGGCTGCGGGTAGAGCAGCGTCGCCTGCGCCGATCGAATGGCGGCAAGCGCCGAATCCGCGACAGTTGTCGACGCGCGGTGGCCTGCACCCGCCAACGCGGCCTTCAATGCCGACACGATGAGCCCGCGCACCAGTCCGCTATCGCGGAATCGGACTTCAGTCTTGGCCGGATGAACATTGACGTCAACGAATTCGGAGGCAACGTCGAGAAACAGCGCCAGTGCAGGATGACGGTCGCGAGAGAGAAAGTCCGCATAAGCGCCGCGGACGGCTCCCACGAGCAACTTATCGCGGACGGGACGTCCATTGACGTACAGGAATTGCATGGACGATGACGCGCGGTTGTAGGTGGGCAATCCCGCGTAGCCGGATAGCTGCACAAGTTCGCGCGTGGCCCCGACCGTGGCGACATTATCGGCGAATTCACGTCCCATGATGCGGGACAGGCGTTTCAGCCTGCCGCCGAACAGATCGTCTTCCCGTTCGAAGTCGAGCCTCCGTTTCCCGTCGATCGTCAGGGTGAAACCGACATCGGGTCGCGCCATGGCCAGCCGCTTAACGATGTCGATCGTTGCAAGGTCTTCCGAGCGCACCGACTTCAAAAATTTGAGTCGCGCCGGCGTCGCGTAAAAGAGCTCTCTCACATCTACGCGGGTGCCCGATTGTCCGGCTGCCCGAAAAGCCGCTGGTACCGGCGGCGTGACGTCGCCGCTTGTCACCGATACCGCGAACGCATCGCCGGCGATCGTGCGCGTGATGATCGAGAGACGTGCCACTGAGCCGATGGACGGCAAGGCCTCTCCGCGAAAGCCGAGCGTGGCGATATTGGACAGGTCGTCGCCCTGGTCGCAAATCGGAAGTTTTGATGTTGCATGCCTTTCTACGGCAAGGGCGAGGTCGCCCGCGTCCATGCCTTCCCCATCGTCCTCAACGAGGATCAGTTCGGCGCCCCCTTGGGCGGTCCAGATGTCGATCTGAGCCGCGCCCGCATCCAGCGCGTTCTCGACCAGCTCTTTCACGGCGCTGGCCGGCCGTTCGACGACCTCGCCCGCGGCGATGCGGTTGATGGTCCCTAAGCCCAGTCGACGAATCTTCATGGCTCGACATTAACGGCTTTGCGCCCAAATTTGGCGCGATCTTCAGGCGCCGGCGAGCAGCATTGAAGAAAATGACGGGGAACGAATGGCCTCGGTCCTCGGCTGAGTTCCAGGGCTGCCGCTATCCGCCAGTCCAAGTCGTTAAGGTTGGCTCCTACCCGCGGAGGGCCGGCGAGGTTCCGACCCGGCGATTGTCGGCTCCGTCCTCGAGACTGCGCGCAAGCATTTCCCAGCTTTCTGCGATTCGCAGAAAATCGTCCCGGAGGGCCGGATTGGCCGTATCGGCCAGAGCCCGGGCTTCTCCGGCTCGCTGTAGATAACGCTCGCGCTCTGCGGACATATTGAAGCCCTCACGTCAGAGCCAGGGTTCAACAACCCTCAATTGCAAACAAGTTCGGGATTCTGCGTACGAGGTGCGTCCACTCGGCGATCAAATACGCCGACGCATCCGTATGATTGCGTATACGGCGCGGAGGAATAGGCCGCACCTGCGGCTCCCTTCGGCCAAATTTCGGAACTCTCTGTCAATGACCGTCCGTTAACCGGACGGCGGCTAGAACATGGCTCGATCCGTACGCGGTTTGGGGGAAGCGTGGCATCCGGTACTTCTTCGAGGCGGGCGTGGCTGGCCGCCGCCCAGTTGTTGTCCTTCACGCTCGGCGTTGCGGCATTGGACTGGATCAGCTTGATGCTGATGCAGCACGACAATCATGTTGCGACGCTCTGGCCCGCGAAAGGTCTGGTGGTCGCGTTCTGCCTCTTAAGAGGACGCGCGCCGATCGCCCCTATATTGCTCGCCGGGGTGGTTGGCGGCGTCCTGGGAAAACTGATCGCGGGAGACACACTCTTCTGCGCGGCAGGAGGGACCGCAATCAGCATCGCGGGTACCGCCCTCACCGCACAGGTGGCGATACGGTTTCTTGGCGGCGACGTGGACTTTCGCGACTGGAAAAAGCTTGCAGGTTTCATCGCCATTGCGTGTACGATCACTGCGTTAACGGCGCCTCTCGGTGCAGAGTTCTCAACTTTCGCCCGCGGAGGAGAGTACCACGAAAGCTGGATCAGTTGGTCGCTGTCCACCGCGCTCACCTACATCATATTTGCGCCGACGATCGTCCTGGCTGCAACACGCAGTCAGACCGATCAGAGCCTCCCGAACAAAAACCTCAAGATCGCAATGTCACTGCTGTGCACTCTCGCCGTGCTCATCGCGACGACAGCGGATCTGAATTTCCCGATCGTATATCTTGTTCCGATCGCACTTCTGATCACATCGCTGGTGGCCGAAATGGAAGGTGCCGCCTGGGCTTTGCTGCTGACGGCCGTCTTCTCACTTTGCGTCACGGCAATGGGCTGGGGGCCGGCGACCCTGGTCAAGGGTACGATTGCATTCCACGTCGTGCTGGTGCAGCTATTCCTGGTCGCGATGACGATCGGCGTCCTTCCGGCAGCAGCCGTAACGACCGAACGGCGCAAGCTAAATCACAGGCTCGCCCTCGCGCTCGAAGAAACACAAAACGCTGCAGCCTCACTCACGAACAGTGAGGAGCGCTACAGATTGCTTGCCGAAACATCGACCGATCTGATCGTACAGGTCAACCGTCAGGGAAAAATCGTTTACGTCTCGCCCGCATCGCGCGTTCTGGGCTACACACCAGAAGAGTTGATTGGAACACAGGGATGTCTGCTCGCCCATCCGGACGACCGCCCAAGCCTTGCAGCAAATGACAAAGCGCTTCTGACCGGCGCCGCAGAATGCACCGGTTGGGATCGTGAGCATCGATTTAGATCCAAATCGGGCGAGTGGATATGGATGCAAGGCAACCCAGCTGTGCTTCGCGACGCACAAGGCAAGCCCGACGGCTACATGAATATTCTGCGTGACGTAACCGAGCGTAAGGCGATCGACGCGGAGCTTGTTGCAGCCCGCAAGCGCGCGGAGGCTGCAGCAGAAGTCAAATCGGAGTTTCTGGCCAATATGAGCCATGAACTGAGAACGCCGCTGACCAGCGTTATCGGCTTTGCCGATCTGTTGCACGATACCTGCAACCTCGACGATCAATCCAGGCGTTACGTCTCAAGGGTCCGCACAGCGAGCCGCGCCCTGCTTTCTACCATCAATGACATTCTTGATTTTTCAAAACTGGAATCAAGGCAGATCGAGCTGGCGCCCGAACGAGTCGACCTTCATCACCTGGGTCAGGAAGTGGTGGAGCTGTTCGCCGCTCAGGCAGCATCGAAAGGAATCGGCCTGGAGTTCGGCAGTTCCCCCGAACTCGAAAGTGCTCGAATCCTTATCGATCCTCAAAGGTTGCGGCAGGTACTCCTCAACCTGGTTGGAAACGCAGTAAAGTTTACCGAAAATGGCTCGGTTGCCTTGCGAATTGCGTTCGCATCGGACGGACGGGGGCTACGATTTGACGTCGAAGACTCCGGGCCAGGAATTCCTTCGGATCGTATGGACCGACTGTTTCAGAGATTCTCACAGGTCGACCGTTCCACCAGCCGCGCTCATGGCGGAACCGGACTTGGGCTTGCCATCTGCAAGGGACTCGTCGAAACAATGGGCGGACGAATCGGTGTGTCCACCGAGTGGGGTCGGGGTTCGGTGTTCTGGTTCGAACTGCCGCTGGGACCGGGCCACGTCGCGCCGCAAGAGCAGCTGACTGCCCCAACGTCGAACGGCACCCAACGCGCCCGGGTTCTCGTCGTGGACGACAATGATGCAAACCGAGCGCTCGTCAGGGCAATCCTGGGCTCACTCAACGTCGATGTTGTTGAGGCACACTGTGGCCCTGCCGCAATCGACTTTGCCGCAAACCACAGTTTCGATTTGATCCTGATGGACCTTCAGATGCCCGGCATGACTGGCACTGACGCCATGCGCGCGATACGCGAGTTGGCCGCGGAATCGTCCGGTGCCTCCATTGTTGCATTCACCGCTGATGGCGATGCAGCCCGTCTCGCCACACTTCGCAACGCCGGGTTCGATGGGGTACTGTCAAAGCCGATCGTGATTGCGGATCTCGCTGCGTGCATCGATAACGTCGTGTCGGCAAAAACTGCTGCAGCAGGCAGTCATTCGCGCCGGGTCGCATAGCGCTGCGATCGAGTGCCACCTTGATCGTGTCTGGCGGTTGCTCCGATTGAAGGGTCCGGCTGGTGACTTACCTCCCATCTGAAACCCAGGCGTGGCACCCGGTCCCATCATGGACCTATATAGCGCAAATATGTTGCAGCGAACGCACGGATACGTGATTTATTCGAATCGCTCCGCGACGATAGTCTCCCAATTCTATAATGGGGGCGTTCAATGCGGCGCGCGTTCATGAACGTATCCGCGGCTGTAATTTGTTTCCTGGTTCTGGCGCTCGACGTCGCCCGCAGTGGGACATTCAGCAGCAACGTGACATTTACCGACTACACACCGCTTTCAAGCAACGTCACACTGGCGCAACGCATGCTTTCGCCGCTGACTGCTGCAAAGCTGCCGCAGCTGCTGGCCCAGGGTCATCAGGGGTTGACAGCCCAACCCGTCGATCTCGTCAACGAACGGTTTGTGCTGTACGTGCCATCGACGCCGCCGCCGGCAGGATTCGGCCTGCTCGTATTCGTGCCACCATGGGATGCCGCGAAGATGCCGGACGAATGGGCGCAAGTGTTCGATCAATACGCCATGATTTACGTCAGCGCCGTGCGTTCAGGCAACGATGCGAGCGTACTCGGCCGGCGGGAGCCGCTTGCCCTGCTGGCGGAACAGAACGTTGTCAAACGCTATCCCGTGGATCCGTCCCGGATATACATCTCCGGTTTCTCAGGTGGTTCGCGGGTCGCGATGCGGCTCGCTCTGGCATATCCCGACGTTTTTCGGGGTGCGATCCTGAACGCCGGCAGCGACCCCGTCGGAAATCAGACCATTCCCCTGCCTGCCCGAGATCTGTTCTCGCGATTTCAGGAATCCAGCACTCTTGTTTACGTCACCGGAGCGAATGATGTGTTCGTTCAGAATGCGGATCGCAGGAGCATGCAGTCCATGCGCCACTGGTGCGTGTTCAACATCGTCAACCAATCTTCGCCATTCGCATTTCACGAGGCCATCGGATCCGTTGCGCTCGCGAAAGCGCTGGACGTTCTTTCTCCGCCAGGTGCACCGGATAGATCCGCGCTGGGTATTTGTCGATCGACCATCGACGCCGAGATGAGACGGAAGCTGGACGTCGTGCGGGCATTAATGTCTGCCGGACAACCGCGAGCCGCACGTGACATGCTGACCAGCATCGACCAGCAATATGGCGGCCTTGCCGCGCCGGAAAGCGTCGACCTCGATAAGCAATTGACTTCAAACTGAAATATGACTTCTTCACTCCCCGGAGGGAATTCAGCAATCGAACCGCCCCGGGAGATGTCTTCAGGTCTCGAGCGGCGTGCTAGGGTATTCCGGTCGTATTTCTGTATGCACGGGGGGACGGTGCCAAACCTGAGGGAATTTGCCGTCGTGGCGTCAATCGCCATGCTCGCCATGACTGCCGCCATCATTGCCCAGGACGGGTTGAACGCGCCAACGCTCGGAGTGTCGCCGGTCGACGCTGCGCGGGCGGACGTGCTGCAGGCGAACCCGGGGATTGTGAGCGCGCCGCTACACCTCCGCGTGCGCACCGCAGTTTCCGCACAGCAGATGGCCGAGCAAAATCCAGTCCAATCAGACGATATTGCGGCGCGAATCCAGAACCTCGTACCCGAAGAATTATTTGGATATTTCGATCTCTATCTTTACGTCAGCAAGTCCGCCGCGGGCCCCTGGGCTCAACACATGTATCTTTTCCACAAGAGCGCCGAACACGCGCTTGTATTTGAGCAGGCGTTTCCGGTTTCGACAGGCAGGGAACGACAAGAGACGTATTTCACCGCCACACCCGAGGGCCTGTTCGAGCTCGATCCCGACCGTTTTGACCGAGTCCACTTCTCGCGTCGGTGGCACAATGCGCCAATGCCCTGGGCTATGTTTCTGAATTACACGATCAGGGCACGTCCAACGGGCGTTGCGCTGCATTCCGCCGAAGGCCACGTTTCCGATCTGGGTCACCGGGCCTCGGGCGGTTGCGTGCGTCTTCCACCCGAGAAGGCGGAGGAGCTGTTCGAGCGCATTCAATCGACCGAAGCAGGCACCGTTCCCGAGTTCGCGATGGATCAGACCGGTGCCACGACGGACAAGACCGGGAGGATTGCCCGTGCCGCCGATGGCTCCGAAATATTCAGGCCGGGTTACCGGGTTCTCCTCATCATCGAGGACTATCCGGGCGCCCCCGTCGTGGTGGCGACGATCTCGTAGTGACGACTACTTTCGTCGGGACGCGCCTGGTTGTTGTGGAACAGATGCAGCAGATGCCGCCGGCTTAGCGGGCGTTCCGAGATCTCCGGCAACGACAACGGTCATCCGTGCGGGATCGAACAACCGCCTGGCGGCGTGCTTCACCTGATCGAGCGTGATCGAGTCAATCATCGCGTTGCGTTTCTTTACATAGTCGACGCTGAGGCCGATTCTCTGAAATGTGCTGAGCTGCGAGGCAATGCCGGCATTCGAACTGAACGCAAGCGGGAATGATCCCGTCAGATAAGTCTTGGCGTCCGCAAGCTCGGTGTCCGTCGGTCCCTCTGCGGCAAACCCTCGCAACGTCGAGCGAATGACGTCGATCGTCTGGCGCACCGAGCCCCGCTTCGTCGCCACCTCCCCAAGCACGTATCCGGCTTTGCGCTCCGTCTCGAGAGACGTTGAAATATCATAGGTGAGGCCGCGCTTTTCGCGCACTTCGTTTGTGAGACGCGAGGAAAAGCCACCGCCTCCGAGTATATAGTTCGCAATGTATCCGGGAAGGAATTCCGGATCGCTGCGAAGAATACCGGGAAGACCGAAAATCACAGAGGGCTGCGGCACGTCCATCGGAACAACTTGCACGCTTCCCGCTCCGCCGTGCGTGGAATACGGCAGAGACGGTGGTGGTCGCATCGGCAATTTCGCAAATGCCGATTTCAAAAGAGCAGCGAGAGCGGAGGCGTCAATATCGCCCGAGACCGCTACTTTCAGTCCACTTCCCACCCAGTGCGTCGCGGCGAACGCCTTGAGGTCGGCGGCGCCAATGGCCGAAACATCTGCGGCATCGCCATCGATCGGATGGGCATAGGGATGATCATGGAAGAAGGTGCGGTAAAACGCCTTTGTGGCGACGGAGGACGGCTCCTCATCCTGATCGGACAACCCTTCAAGAATCTGGGTCCTGACTCGGTTGATGGCGTCCGCGTCGAAGCGCGGCTGGGATAGCGCGAGGCCCAATAATTGAAATGCGTCCTTTGCATTGTCAGTCAGCGTCACCAGCGACACGATCAGATAATCCCGATCAGTCGTGACCGTCAGCCGGATCGCCCGGTTGGATAGAGCGGTCTGAAAATCCGTCGCTCTTAGTTTGGCTGCGCCCTCGTCGAGCATGTCCGCCGCGAAGGATGCAAGGCCGGATTTCTCCCGGGGATCGTATCCGGACCCGGCTGGCAGTGCCGCGACCATCGCAATCATGGGAAGGGTATGATCGGACACGAACCAGACGTCCTGTCCCCTGGAAAGTTGAAGCGGCTGTACGTCGATGGCAAACGCCGCTCCGGCGAAAGTCTGCACGACGATGCAGATCAAAGATGCCAGGGCAGCCCGCATCAGTGAAGCGCCGGCAACAGGTAACCTGTTACCGCCTCCTGCTTGACAAGGTCATTGGTTGCCGCCCTGCGCACGGACTCGGCACTCACGGCCCGAATTCTATCGGGCAAGTCCTGCACGTCCTGTGCAGTCAAACCAATAACAAGTGCCTGACCGTAAGCTGATGCGAGGTCATACTGATTGTCGCGTTGATAGATCGCGTCAGCGACCAGTTGAGTCTTGGCCCGCTCCATGTCCGGCGCTCTCGGCGCGGAAACGACATAACTCTTGAGGATTGCGTCGACGGCCTGCTCCAGATTATCCAAGCGGACTCCGGGCCGCGGCACTGCATAAACGCTAAATAGGCCGTCGTCGCGCGTGTAGCCATCATAGGAAGCTCCCGCATCGGAGGCGAGTTTCCGCTTCACGACAAGTTCACGATAAATCGTCGACGTTGCGTCGCCTCCAAGCAGCTGCGCCAGCACCTCAAGAGCCTCGGCTTCTCCCTGCCTTGCGTCCGTATAACTCGGTACGCGATAGAAGCGCAGAAGAAGCGGCACTTTGACGTCGTCGCGATAGACGGTCAGTCGCGTTTCGCCGAGGCGAGCCGGTTGGGCATATTCGGCGCGCGGGCGCAACTCTCGCGCCGGAACCTTCCCATAAGTCGATTCCGCATCGTTGCGGACTTCATCTGCCGTCACGTCGCCGGCAATGATCAGGACACAGTTGTTCGGCGAATAGTGGCGCGTGTAGTAGTCCTGCGCTTCGATTCGCCCGATGCGCCGGATCTCTTCAGGCCAGCCGATGACCGGCCTGCCGTAGGGATGTGACAGATACAGCGCTGCATCCATTTGTTCGCGTATCAGCGCCTGAGGATTTCCGTCGATCCGCATACGCCTTTCTTCGAGTACGACGTCCCGCTCCGTCCGAACATTGGAATCGGAGAGATCAAGATTGGCTATGCGATCTGCATCGAGGCTCATGGCCAGCTTGAGGCGATCTTTCGCGATCTGCTCGTAGAAGGCGGTATAATCATGAGTCGTGAAGGCATTTTCTTCGCCGCCGTTGCGCGCAATTGTTCGCGAGAACTGATCGCCCGGCACGCTTGCTGTGCCGCGGAACATCATGTGCTCGAAGAAATGCGCGAGACCTGAGAGACCCGGCGGATCGTCAACGGCACCAACCCGGTACCACAGCATTTGCGTAACGATGGGCGCGCGGTGATCAGGCACGACCACCACCTGCATACCGTTCTGGAGCGCGAACTGAAAGATCTTCGGGTCCTGCTGCGCTACCGCCGGCTGAAAGACCGCCGCAACCGTAATTGCGAGTGCGCCGAACCTAGAAAATCCCGCCCAGAATGCCATCGAGCCAGCCGCTGTCTTCCTTTTTGATCTGAGGCGCATCGTCCGGCTTGTTCTGGTCGGCAGGGTGCGACGCCGGACCCGGGGTCGCAACCATTGTCTGTCCTTGCGCTTTGGCATCACTCAGGCGCGCGGCCTCTGCATCGGCGTTAACGGGTTTGCCTTGATCGGGTTGGGGACCAAAGAGAACTTTGTCCGTGAAACTTTCGTCAGATGCTTCCATTCGCTTGTTCTCGGCCTCGAGTTGCTGGCGCACCTTATGATCCGAGGTTTCGGCTCCGGTCTTGGCGAGGAGGGCTTTTTCTGCATCGCTGAACGCATTGGTCTGGGTAGCCGCTTCCTCGCCGGGTGTGGTCCCCGTAAGGGCAATCTTGGCATCCGTTGTGGGATCCTGCTGGTTGGTCGGCGACGCGCCGGGTTTGGGCGGCCGCAGATTGAAGTCAGGGGGTATCACGAGCGGTGCCTTGGTCACGACGGCAAATTCGTCGGGTGGCTCCTTCGTAATACCGGCCGCTTCTCGAATGCTGTCGCATCCGGCGAGCACGAAGGCCAATCCGCACAGTATGAGAAGGCGCGAAGCAACTGGTACGCGGCCAATGGTCATCTACGTCTCCCGCTTATCCGTTCGACCGGCCAGCCTGCGGCTCTGGCCTCAGAACGGCGTCGTATAGCAGCGCAGCCACACCCAAGGCGATAGCGCAATCCGCAATATTAAAGACATACCAGTCGAAACCGCGGACATAGAAGTGAAAAAAATCTGCGACGCGGGTATAGACCAGCCGGTCGATGAGGTTTCCCAACGCCCCGCCGATTACCAGGCCCAACCCGGCCGACAGAATCTTGCGGTCAGCCCGCCACATCCACCAGCCGAGCCCCACTGCCGCGGCCATCTCGAAAACGGCGATCAGCGCCGTACCGGCAGTGCTGCGCGCGGGAAACAGCCCGTAGCTGATTCCGGGGTTCCACAACATGACAAGGTTAAAGAATGGCAGAATTTGGATTCGGTGCGGTCCATCGTCTATGAAATGGAAACCGTACAACAGGAGCAGTTTTGTTCCCTGATCGAGGGCGAGCGCCACTGCTGCGCAAGCCAGCCCGATATCCCGAGGCGCCAACCGTGAGATCATGACAGGCTCTCCACTGCTTGAGCACAGCGACGGCAAAGATCTTCGTGATCCGCGACCGTTCCTACCTCCGGCAGAACCATCCAGCATCGCGCGCACTTGTTGCCCTCGGCGTGCTTGAACAGCGCGCCTGCGCCCGGAACCTCGGACAGGCGGAAGGCGTCCGAAGGCCCCTCGCCTTTTTTGACGTGCGCCGACGAAGTGATGGAAATCTCAGCCAGATCGACACGTTCGAACAGCTGGGCGTCGCTCGAATTCTCCACATACAGGACCGGTGCGGCTTCCAGGCTCGCGCCGATGAGCTTGTCGCGCCTCGCGATTTCAAGTGCACCCGTGACCACACGGCGCAACGCCCGCACTCTATTCCAGGTCTCGACCAGAATCGGATCGCTCCATTCCTTCGGGATCGGCTGAAAGAGCTGAAGATGCACGCTCTCGGCCTCGCCGGGAAATCGCAACAACCACGCCTCTTCCATCGTGAAACAGAGGATTGGTGCAAACCATGTGACAACCCGCCGGAACAATTCGTCGAGTACGGTCCGTACGGCGCGCCGGCGCGGCGAAGTCTTCGGGTCGCAATAGAGCGAGTCCTTGCGGATGTCGAAATAGAATGCCGACAATTCATTGGTGCAGAACGTGAAAAGCGCCGAAAATACGCGGTTGAAGTCGTACTCGGCGTACCCGCCGCGCACCAACGCGTCGAGATCTGCCAGTTTGGCGAGGACGTAACGTTCCAACTCGGGCATTTGTGCGTGCGCGACACCCTCGTTCTCTTCGAATCCGTCGAGATTGGCCAACATGAAGCGGATCGTGTTGCGCAGCCGCCGGTACGCATCGACATTGGCCTTCACGATGTCCTGACCGATGCGAAGGTCTTCCGTGAAATCCGAACTCGCTGCCCAAAGACGCAAGATATCGGCTCCGTTCTTGTCTGCGATTGTCTGCGGCAGCAGCGTATTGCCGAGCGACTTCGACATCTTGCGGCCCTGCTCGTCGAGAACGAAGCCATGCGTCAGCACCTGATCGTAAGGCGCCCGGCCGCGTGTGCCGCAGCTCTCCAGCAGCGATGACTGAAACCAGCCGCGATGCTGGTCGGAGCCCTCGAGATAGAGATCCGCATGATCCGCCTTCGGCCATGACGGCTCGATCGGATCTTCGACGGTGAATACCCACGTGGATCCGGAATCGAACCAGACGTCCAGAATGTCTCGAACCTGCTCGTAGTCTTCGACATTGTAGTCGTTACCGAGAAACCTGGACGGGGCCGAGTTGAACCATGCATCGGCGCCTTCGATGCGGAACGCTTCGACGATCCGCGCATGCACGGCCGGATCATCCAGGACGTCGCCCGATTTCCTGTTCACGAAAATAGCGATCGGAACGCCCCAGGCGCGCTGCCGCGACAGTACCCAATCGGGCCGGGTCTCGACCATCGAACTCATGCGGTTTTCCGCCCGCGGCGGAAACCATTCCGTAGCCCGGATCGACTCCATCGCGCGCTGGCGCAGCGTATCGCCGCCGAATTCCGGCATCGCCTTGTCGATCGCCACAAACCATTGCGGCGTGGCGCGGAAGATCACGGGCGCCTTGGAACGCCAGCTATGCGGATATTGGTGGCGCAAGGTACCTTTGGCGAGCAGCTTGCCGGCCGCGATCAGTTCCCGGATCACCGCGCCGTTCGCATCGCCATCCTTGCCCTCGGGCGTGAGGATGCGCTTGCCGGCAAAGAGCGGAACCTCGGGATAGAAGCTGCCATCTTCGCCGACCGTTCGCGGCACCTCAAGCTTGTGCGCCCGCCCGAGCTCGAAATCCTCTTCGCCGTGTCCTGGCGCTGTGTGCACGAAACCCGTGCCGGTGTCCGCCGTGACGTGTTCTCCGGGAAGCAGCGGCACATCGAAATCGTAGCCCTGGCCGCGGAACGGATGAGCGCACTTCAAAAGTTCTGGGTCGAAATTGGAAGTGCGCGTAAGTGTGACCTTAGCGTGCTTCGCAGTCTGGTCGGCTAGGTTGTCAGCTAGCGCAATGTATTCCCCGCGCTGGGCGAGTGAGCCTTCTTCGATGTCCGTTACTTGGTAAGTGCCGTACTCAAGCTCTTCAGAGTAGGCGATCGCGCGATTGCCGGGAATCGTCCACGGCGTGGTTGTCCAGATCACTACACTCAGATTTTGAGCATTGAGAACCGGAAACTTTACGTAGATCGTCGGGGACGATTTCTCATGGTATTCGACTTCCGCTTCTGCGAGCGCCGTTTTTTCGACCGGTGACCACATGACGGGCCTGAAGCCACGATAGAGAAGTTTGCTTGAGACGAATTTGTGCAGCTCGCTCGCGATCACAGCTTCCGCACGGAAATCCATCGTCGTGTAAGGCTTGTCCCATTCGCCGATGCACCCCAGTCGTTTGAACTGCTCGCGTTGCACGTTGATCCAGTGCGCCGCAAATGCACGGCAATCGCTACGTAGCCGGTCGATGGGAACGTCGTCCTTGGACTTCCCTTCCGCGCGATATTTCTCCTCGATCTTCCACTCGATCGGCAGGCCGTGACAGTCCCAGCCGGGCACATACGGTGCGTCCCTGCCCAGCATGGTCTGGCTGCGTACGACGAAATCCTTGAGGATTTTGTTCAGCCCCGTACCGGAGTGAATCTCGCCATTCGCGTAAGGCGGGCCGTCGTGCAACACGAACAGCATTCGACCTTTCGCTTCTGCGCGAATGCGGCCGTACAGGTCCATGTTTTCCCAGCGTGCGAGCATTTTGGGCTCGGCCTCTGGAAGGCCGGCCTTCATGGGAAAAGATGTTGTCGGAAGGAACAGCGTCGCCCGGTAATCGCGCGTCTGGCCGTCGGCGTTCGGAGTGTCGTTCATCGTCTTTAGGAGTCTCTTCAGGCTCGTCTGGGGTTTCGCGGAAATTTTGAGGCCCGGCTTTCCGCGACTTCAGGAAATACTATCCCTCCCGCCACGGCGCCGGGCGGCGAATTCGTGCAACTCCCCCAATACCAAAGAGACTCATGGCAACGCCTTCGGATGAATCCGTACCTTCTAGCAGCGCCACCCGTCTTCGTCCAGAGTCCGGCACCCGGAACGCCGACCGCTGCTACAGGCTCTGAAGCGCCATTTTGGCCGCGGCCGCGTCTCGCGCGATCTGGGCCCTGAGCGCGTCCATCCCATCGAGCCGGGATTCCGGCCGGATATACGAGATCAGCTCCACGGCGAGATGCTGTCCATAGAGATCGCCATCGAAATCGAACAGGTATGTTTCGAGCAGAGGCGTCTGCGTCTCGAACATCGGGCGGATGCCGAGATTGGCGACGCCATCGTGAAGGCTCACGAGCCTGTCGTTCTCCATCACGCTGGCGCGTACCGCGTAAACGCCAAACGCAGGCTTGAGGTATTCGGTTAGATGCATGTTGGCGGTCGGAAAGCCGATCGTGCGGCCGCGCTTGTCGCCATGTTCGACGCGGCTTTCAATTGTCCACCAATGGCCGAGCAGCCCGGCAGCTTCCTCGGGCCTGGCGGATTTCAATGCATCACGAATGCGCGTCGATGAAATCTTTCCGTGCAGGTCGTCGATGACCGGCTCCACGATGGTCACACCAAAGCCTTCCATCTCGCCCATATAGGCGAGCACGGCCGCATCGCCCGCGCGTGCCTTGCCGAAGCGAAAGTCGGGCCCGACGACGACGTGTCCGACGGCCAACGCCCCGACCAGCACATCCAGCACGAAGTCCTGCGCCGACTTGGCGGCCATATCTGCGTCGAACGCCAGAGCATACATCGCGTCAACGCCTTGCTGGGCGAGAAGCCGCGCCTTGGTGCGAAAAGGAGTCAACCGGAATGATTCTGCGCCCGGGCGAAAGAATTCCTGCGGATGCGGTTCAAAGGCAAGGACGCCCAGGGGCGCGTTACGTTCCTTCGCCAGGTTCCTTGCCTGCGCGATGAGGGTCTGGTGACCGCGATGAACGCCGTCGAAATTTCCCACGGCAACGACCGCGCCCTTCAGCCCGTCCTTCACATCGCTCGTATGTCGAAAGACGCGCACGACTACGTCAGGCCTTCTGACGCGCAGGCGGCATGACAAGGGCTTCGCCCTCGATCACCGTCACATCTGCGACCTTGCAGACGCAATCGAACAGCACGCGCCGCTTGTCGGCAACGACTTCCCTCACCTTGCAAGTCGCGGTCACCGTGTCTCCGATCCGAACGGGCGCCTTGAACCGTGTCAGGAGGCTCATGAAGACGGTGCCCGGTCCGGGCATTTTCATGCCGAGCACGGTGGAGATGTAACTTGCGGTCAAAACGCCATGTGCAATGCGCCCCTTAAACGGAGTCGTTCGTGCCCATTCCTCGTCGAAATGCATCGGGTTGACGTCACCGCTGACCTCTCCGAACAACTGAATGTCGTGCTCACTGACCGTCCTCGTGTAACTCTCGGACATCCCCGGGCTTAAGTCTTCGATGTAATAGGCCATGGCGGCTCCTGTTTCGGCGTGGAGTTCTTATCGGCAAGTCGGGTTACCAGACAAGGGCACGCATTGCTGCCCGCGCCGACACCTGGTGTGCATCGAAAAACTGTTGCATTGCCTTGGACGTCAGCGCCGGTATGTTCTCGCCGTGGATGCCGTCAGCAATAAACAGGGCATCGATCCCCGCTCCGCCGGCGCCGGCGATGTCCGTTTCGAGTCCGTCGCCAACGGCAAGCGGTCGTTTCAAATCGCGCCCCGCGATCCGCCGCAGGGCGTCCAGCGTCATCCAATAGATGGGCCCGTGCGGCTTGCCGTAATAGATGGCGACGCCCGCCATTTCTTCATAGAGTCGAGCGATGGCGCCGGCACAGTAGACGAGCTTGCCTCCGCGCTGCACGACGATATCGGGATTCGCACACAGCAAAACCAGGCCACGAGTTTTCGCCGCCGCAAGAAGACCGCGGTAATCCTCAGGCGTTTCCGTTTCGTCATCGAGAAAGCCGGTGCAGAGAACGACAGACGCCTGATCCAGGCCGACGCAATGAATCGGCAGACCATCGAATACGCCACGGTCCCTTTCGGGGCCGATATGCAGAATGTTGAGGTCTTCGTCTCTCGACCGTTCAGCCAGCGCCTCACGCGTAGCGACTCCGGAGGTGATGATTGCGTCATAACAATCAACGGGCACCCCGATCGCTCGAAACTGTTCTTCAAGTACGGAAACGGGCCGCGGCGCGTTTGACAGCAGCACCACCGGGCCCCGCAAGCTACGAAACTTGCGCAAAGCTTCGACGGCGCCGGAATGCGCGGTCTTGCCGTTATGCAGAACCCCCCAAACATCGCAGATAAGCGCGTCGTAGTCGCCGGCAATGTCCGACAACCCGTTCAAAATGCCAGGAAGACTCGTCATCGAGCCATGCCGTCGCACGGCGACCGCATCCGGTCAATGGTACCAATTCAACCGGCTCTGCGGAAGGGTATGACTGGCGAAGGCTTCTCTTCTCGTGGCGGTAATTTTGGGTCGTCGCGCACCGCGCGAGGCTCGCCGAACAGGAAGCCCTGGCCATAGTCGACGTTGAAGTCGAGAAGCTGCACGACTTCCTTCTCGTTCTCCACCCGCTCGACAATAAGGTTGAGGCCGTGGCGGGCCAACAGGTTCTTGAGGTCTTCCGCAGTCACTGCGGCGCCCGCACCGGCCATACCGTTCACCAGTATATCGGCGCGAACCTTGACGAAACGGAATCCCAACTCATGCAGCCTGGCGAAATCGAGCGACAATGTTTCGACGTGATCCATGGACAGCGCGAACCCGAGGCTCGCGAGGTAGTGCAGATTCTCCTCGACCTTCGCGCCGGCATCAAGCACCGAAGCCTGGGCAAACTCGAATATGATCTGCCCCGAGAGGTCGCGGTGATGGTGCATATATTCCAAGAATTGTGGGAAGAATTCCGCGTCAGCGAGTGTGTCCCCGGAGATATTGCAGAAAACACCGATCTCGCGGGTCTTCTGCACCATGCGGCGAACGATCTGGACGCAGCGGAAGAGCAGCAAATTGTCGACCACGGACATGAGCCCGACAGGACCTGCCACCTTGATATACTGCGCGGGCATAATGACGGAACCATCCTCGGCCCGCAGGCGCGAAAGCGCCTCGTAGAAGCGGAGCTTGCGCTGCGGCAGCGTCACGATCGGTTGTAGGTACAGATCGACGCGGTTCTCTTCGAGCGATCCGCGAATGACTTCCAGAAGATCGGATTCCCCGAGCGTATCCAGATAGGTCCGCGCGGAATCCCGAGCGCGGCGCTCGAAGGCGGGCTCTTCATCGGACACAGGTTCCCGGGATTTCTCGGCAATCTTCGCGGCGAATTCCCGCATCAGGCTTTCCAGTACCTGCAGCTCACTCACGATCTTGCGGTTCTGAGCCGATGTCCTGGCTTCGATTGCCGTCCTCATCTCGCCCATCTTCGCCCGCGTGTCTTCGAGAGAGCGGGAAAATTCGAACCCGGTCTGGCGCAACGCGGCAATATCGCGGGTCAACGTGCGCCGATCCTTTCGGCGCAGGAGCGCCGCATGGAATTGCGCGGAGACGAGAACGAGCACAATTGCGACGAGCACGGACATCGCGGCGTCTGAGCCCAGAAGTCGCATCCAGACGCCAACGGTTGCGGCCGCCACGACGTAAGACACTGCGATCAGAAAGCTTGTGAAAGGCAAGTCGGCACCCCGGTTTCCGGCGCGTCATACTGGTCCAGCGTCTGTTTCGAATTCGTTAACCAAACTCTTGCCGGACCCGTGTCCGACGACATAGCGTTGCTTCCGTCTCGGGAGGCAACCATGGCAGCGAAAACCGCCTACGACTTCAGTTTCAGGTCCATCGACGGCGGGCCTCTTCCGCTTTCGAATTTCAAGGGCAAGGCCCTGCTTGTCGTCAACGTCGCCAGCCAGTGCGGGTTGACGCCGCAGTATTACGGCCTGGAGGCCCTGTGGCAGGAAAAAGGCAGCAAAGGCCTCGTTGTCCTCGGCGTGCCGGCAAACGACTTCGGCTCGCAGGAGCCGGGAACGGAGAACGAGATCAAAACATTTTGTGAGACGCGCTTCTCTGTCGACTTCCCAATGACCGCCAAAGAGCATGTCATCGGCCCGGACGCGCATCCGCTCTACAAATGGGTAACCTCCGAACTCGGCGAGGCTGCGGCACCCAAGTGGAATTTCCATAAATATCTGTTTGGGCGCGATGGCTCGATCGCAGGCACGTTCGGCTCCCGCACGCCGCCGGATGCGACGGAATTGAGATCGGAGATCGACAAAGCGTTGGGCTGATCGGGGGACCGGCGAAGCGCGGTCGACGCGCGCTGAGTTGGAAAAGAATCTCGCGCTCCACTTTCGCTGCGCGGGATGCGAGCGGGACGCAGGCGCGCCCGGAACACTACGCCTTCACAATCGGCGTGATGCGGATCTCGATACGCCGGTTTCGCGCCTCGCTGACATTCGGACCGGTCGGAATCTTGAGAATTTCGTCACCGAAGCCTTTTGCTGCGAGACGCTTCTGCTCCACGCCGTCGTCGTTGAGCTGTTTGGTCACGGCGTCGGCACGCTTTTGGGACACGGCAAGATTTTGCTCGCGCGAGCCTGTCGTATCCGTGAAGCCATTGGCTACGATCAAGGTCGAATCATACTTGCGCAGGACGGCAGCGACTCTCGTGATCAACTCATTGCCGTGGGGTGATAACGCAAGCGACTGCGCCTCGAAAAGGACGTCGCTCTTTATGTTCACGAGGAGATCGTTGCCGGTTCGCGCGACACCGATCCCGCTCCCGCGCAACGCTGCGCGCATTTCGGTTTCTTCGTTGTCCATGTAGGCTTCCACGACGTTCGTAGCCAGAACCCCCTGACCCAGCGGCTTGACCGATCTGGGAGACGGTAAAGAGGCATGGGACGGCGGCGAGGAGCGAGAGGCCACTTGTGGCGGTCGCGCGCCCGGAGGTGGAGGATAGTAGTAAGCAGGCTGCGGCGGCGGTTCGGCAACGCAACCTGCAATCATAATCGCTGCCAGGACGACGGAAATTCTACGCGACATCGAAAACAACCCTTGTGAGGCGCGCCGTTCTGCGGGCGCGTTTGCGCTTCCCCGGCCCAGGATTAAGAATGCTCCTGCTGATAATCGGTTTCAACCAGAGGAACCCTCTATGACTCTCTTCGATTTGACCGGAAAGGTCGCGCTCGTCACCGGATCCACCAAGGGAATCGGCGAGGCGATCGTTCACAGGCTGGCCCAGCACGGGGCGAAGGTCGTCGTCTCCAGTCGCAAGGCCGACGCCTGCGAGCGCGTCGCCGCCGATATCAACAAAGCTCATGGCAACGGCACAAATGTCGCCGTGCCGATCCCCTGCAACATCAACTACAAGGAACAGCTGCAGCATCTCGTCGTCGAAACCCGGCGGCAGTTCGGCCGAGTCGACGTGCTGGTCTGCAACGCCGCGCTCAATCCCTATTTTGGGCCGCAGATGGATATTCCGGACGAAGCGTTCGACAAGATTATGGGCGCGAATGTGCGCTCCAACCATTGGCTATGTCAGATCGTGTTGCCGGAGATGGTCGAACGCAAGGACGGTTCCATCATCATCGTCTCGTCGATCGGAGGCCTGCGGGGTTCGCCCGTTCTCGGCGCCTATTGCATTTCGAAGGCGGCCGACTTCCAGCTCGCGCGCAACATCGCCGTCGAATACGGCCCCCACAACATCCGGGCAAACTGTATCGCACCAGGCCTGATTAAAACCGATTTTGCACGCGCACTTTGGGAAAACCCGGAAATCTTGAAGCGCTCGACGTCGGGTGCGCCCTTGCGCCGGATCGGCGATCCGGACGAGATCGCCGGCGCGGCCGTCTTTCTGGCGTCGAAGGCCGGCGCATTCATGACCGGCCAGACCATCGTGATCGACGGGGGCGCGACAGTGTCCTAGTCGCCGATCCCCAATACCGCTTCCGCGCTCCTGAACGGCAGATGCTGTGCTTCCGCGACAGCGGCATAGGTCAACGTCCCCTTGTAGGTGTTCAGACCGGCCCGCAGATGCGCGTTCTTCTTCATCGCGGCGTCGGCGCCCAAGTCGGCCAGCGCGAGCGTGAAGGGAAGCGTTGCGTTGTTGAGCGCAAAAGTCGAGGTCCGCGCCACCGCACCCGGCATGTTGGCCACGCAGTAGTGCACGACGCCGTCGACCATATAGGTGGGATCGGCATGGGTCGTCGCATGCGATGTCTCAGCGCAGCCGCCCTGGTCGATGGCCACGTCCACGATGACGGAACCTTTTTGCATCTGGCTCACCATTTTGCGAGTGATGAGTTTGGGCGCAGCAGCGCCGGGCAGAAGCACGCCGCCGATCACGAGATCGGCTCCGACGACCTGTTCCTCGATCGAGTCGATCGTTGAGTAGATCGTGTTGATCATGGCACCGAACTGCAGGTCGAGTTCGTTGAGGCGGTGGAGCGAAACATCGAGCACTGTCACATGCGCCTCAAGGCCCATCGCCATGCGCGCCGCATTGGTTCCGACAACGCCGCCGCCAAGAACAACAACTTTCGCGGCCGGAACGCCGGGAACTCCCCCCAGAAGCATGCCGCGTCCGCCTTGCGCGATCTCAAGGCAATGGGCGCCCGCCTGGATCGACATACGGCCGGCGACTTCACTCATCGGCGCGAGCAAGGGCAATCCGCCGCGCACGTCCGTCACAGTCTCGTAGGCAATTGCCACGACGCCTGAACCGAGGAGGCCCTCGGTCTGTTCGGGATCGGGCGCGAGGTGCAGATACGTGAAGAGAGTCTGCCCCGGGCGCAGCCTTTTGATCTCGACGGGCTGCGGCTCCTTCACCTTCACGATCATGTCCGCGACGGCGAACACTTCATCAGCCTTCGGAAGGATCTTTGCGCCGACGCGCTGATAAAGCTCGTCATGTAGACCGATCGCTTCGCCGGCGAAGTGCTCGACGAACACTTCGTGTCCGCGTGACGTCAACTCGCGTACTGCTGGCGGAGTAAGCCCGACGCGATATTCGTGGTTCTTGATTTCCTTCGGAACGCCAATGCGCATCTGCGCCCTCTCTGAGTTACCAGCGGCTCTTCGCCTCTAAGACTGCGACAAACAGAAACGCGAGAAGTTCCGCTCCGGACGCATACCACAGAATTTGCGGATCGATGGTCCGACTCGTCGCAGTCAGCAGATACTGGCTCCCAGCATAAAGAAGGTATGTCAACAGGAACGGAACGATCACGGTCAGTACAACCAGTACTGCCCGCCTCATAAGAATCGCCATGATACGCGTGCCCCCTCGCCCTTGCGAGATTATACGGCGCGCCTACGCTGCAGCAAAATCGCTGTCGCGAAAGGATTGCTCTCGCCGAAGCCGGACCGGACAAATTCCATGCTCGATTCGCAAATTCCTGGACCGATGATTGCGCGATAATCTTCGACCTACGTCGGCACAGGCCACGTAGCCACGATCCGGCTCCCTAGAAACAGTCCGGCCCCGGCGGGTACCCGCCGGGGCCGGAGTTCAGTTCCGCTACGATGATGATTCGAGCTAGCGGTGTCCGCCAACATGAACGCCTACGCCGCCGACATGGACGCCGACACCGCCGCGATATCCGCCATGCCAGCCACCGTAGCCGCCGCGCCAGCCGGTCCAGCCGGCATGGTAACCGCCGTACCAGCCGCCGTGCCACCACACATAGGGATGACCGCCCCAGTAGCGATAATAGTGCGGGCCGTAATACCACGAGCCGCCGATCCACACCGGGCCGCTCCAGGCCGGATAACCGCAATAGCCCGAGTAGTAATAATTGTAGTTATAGCAGGGTCCCGGCGGGTAATACGCCGGACCGTAAGCGGGCCCGGGCACCCCGATTCCGATGCCAACCGAGACTCCGGCGTTCGCCGGTGCGGTAGTCGCGACGGTCGTTCCAACCGCGGCCCCCGCCATCATCACTGCACCGAGTGCAATCTTAGCAAGCCGATTCATTGCTCCGTATCCTCTGGGTTCGATGGACCCCTCTTCCATCCATGGCGGGATTGTCTCGCGGCCAGGCTGAACCGCACATGAATGGCGTCTTAAGAAATGCGCCAACTTGTTGCCGATATCAGGCCGACCTGCCCCGCGCGTCGATCGGCCAGATTGCTTCCAGCGTGTAACCCCGGACGGCGTGGTAGCAATCGTAGAGGTTCACGGTCGGGTCGCAGTGCGGCACCACACAACGCATCACGCTTCCGGGAATGAGCTTTCCCTCGCCCGGGGGATAAATGACGCCACCTTGCTCATCGCCGAAGAAGAAATAGTTCGACCCCGGTGGAGCGCCTGATGCGATGACCGGTGCGCTCGCATCTGTCGCGAACGACTTGAGCCCTGCATCGGTGGTCGCGAGGCCGTCGCGGTTGGCGCTGATCACGGTTGTCTGTACGAACAGTGAAGTCTCAAATGGAATACGGTCGCCGCGCTTCTCCCAGACATCGTTGTATTGCCGATCCATGAAGACATACGAACCCACCTGCAGTTCCGTCAGTACACGGGCGTCCGGATCGATGTCGAATGTCCCGGTGCCGCCGCCCGACAGGATGTCCGGCACGGTTCCGTCAGCCTTAAGTCGATTGCGGAATTCGCCAAGTTCCTGGAGCACGGCGAGCGATTTGTCGCGCCGCTCGTTGGGAGATTCGAGGTGCTGGAGCTGGCCAGCATAGCACTGAAGGCCCCTGAACGTCAGATGGGAGGACTCAACGACCGTGCGGACCAGTGCGATGGCGTCGTCTCCCGGCCGCACGCCTGTACGCCCCAGACCCGGATCGATGTCGACCAGCACGGACAATGATTTGCCGCTCCGCACGGCCGCCTCCTCCAGGCGCTCAGCGACGCTGACATTGTCGCAGACTGCAATCAATTCTGGCACCCACATGTTCAGCGCGACCAGCCGCGCCACCCCGCGTTCCGTGACCACGGGTGACGTGATCAGGATCGACTGGATGCCCGCATCCGCCATGGCTTCGGCTTCGCCGAGCTTCGCCACACAGATTCCAAGTGCTCCGGCCGCGATTTGCTGCCGTGCAATCTCGGCACATTTGTGGGTTTTGGCGTGCGGGCGCAAGCGGATGCCGGATTGCCGCGCGTGCTCGGCCATGCGGGCGATATTCGTTTCCAGACGGTCCAGATCGATCACCAGCGCCGGCGTCTGAAGCCTCGCGGCACCGCCCGGTTCGCCGATCAGGTCGCTGTTCAGCTCTTGCGCTCCCATTTCCTGCCTCGCCATGATGGCGGCCCCGCATGACCGCGTTGTCCCTTATCCTTCTTTCGGCCGCCGTCCACGCCGTCGTCAACATCCTGACGAAGCGTGCGGACGACAAATATGCCATGCGGCTTCTCATCGGCGTATTTTCCGCACTCATTGTAGGGCCAGCCCTGTTCTTCGTTCCGCTGCCGCACGGCCGCGCCATCTGGCTTTTGGCCGCAACGGGCCTCGTGCACGCGGTGTATGAGCTCTTGCTCGTCAAATCCTACGAAAGCGCAGACTTCTCTGCGGTCTATCCGGTCGCCCGCGGCACGGGGCCGTTGTTCACAACGCTCGGCGCCATTGCCATCCTTCATGAGCATCCGCCGCCGCTTCAGCTCGCCGGCATAGTCCTTGTCTGCGGAGGCGTCACGGCCATCGGACTCTCGCACCGCGCAAGCAAAGGCGCCGCGGCCGGTCTGGGTTTTGCGCTGGCGACCGGTCTTACGATCGGCATCTACACATTGATCGACGCCTCCGGCGTGCATGCGGTCGATAATCCGTTGTCATACGTGCTCTGGTTTTTCGTCGTGCATGCGATTTGCGTTCTCGTGACCGCGCCTGGAATCCGCGGGACTCGCGTCATCGTCGAGGCACACCGGCGATGGCGGTTTGGCGTGCTTCTGGGCGCTCTGTCGATCACCACCTACGGATCGGCCATGCTGGCGTACCGGTACGGCGCCACGGCGCAGCTTGCCGCCTTGCGCGAGACCAGTGTTCTGTTCGGCACAGCCCTGGCCATGACCATTCTGGGAGAACATCTCACGCTTCGGCGCTGGCTGGCGGCCGGCGTGATCGCCGGCGGGGCTATCCTCCTGCAGGCAGCCTGAAACGGTCTTGGGTTGACCACGTTGTCTGCAGAGAGCATCCGCGCAATTCTGCAGGGCAATTACTGGCTCGCGGCAATTTGACGGCACTCAGGAAAGCAGTCCCATGAATCTTGGATTGATCGAAGGCTTTTACGGCAAGCCCTGGAGCTTCGATGCGCGGATGCAAACCGTCGTGCGTCTCGCGCCGCATGGGTACCAGTTCTACATCTATGCTCCCAAGTCCGATCCTTTTCTGCGCAAGCGCTGGCAGGAACATTGTCCCGAAGACGCGGCTCAGGCCCTGCGGCAACTGTCGGCGCATTGCCGCGCATTCGGGGTCAGGTTCGGGATTGGTCTCAGTCCGTTCGAACTCTACTGGAATTTCGATCGCGAAGGCGGCGACGCGTTGCGCCGGAAGCTTGAATTCCTGGACGACATCGGGATCGACGACCTCGCTATCCTGTTCGACGACATGCGCGGCGATCTGCCGGCATTGGCGCGCGCGCAGCTCGATGTCATCGATTTTGCGGCCGCGCACACAAAAGCCACCAAAATCATTGTCGCGCCGACCTATTACACCGACGATCCCGTACTCGACCGCTTCTACGGACCGCGGCCCGACGGCTACCTTGAAGCGCTGGGCCGCACTCTCGACCCGGCAATTGCGATCTTCTGGACTGGTCCAGAGGTCTGCTCGCGCGAATTCACGACCGGACATCTGGCGCGTGTCGCAGAGCAGCTGCGCCGCAAGCCGCTTATCTGGGACAATTATCCCGTCAACGACGGACCGCACATGTCGCAGCATCTGCATCTGCGTGCCTTCACCGGCCGCCCGGCTGCAATCCGGGGCTTCATCAGGGGACACGCCATCAATCCTGCGTCGCAACCGCATTTGTCGCTGATCCCCGCGCTTACGCTGGCCGACAGCTACAGGCTCGGCGATGATTACGATTACCGGGCGGCCTTCATGCTCGCCGCGGCAGATGTGCTGGGCCCTGATCTGGCGCTACAGGTCACCGACGATCTTCGGTTGCTCCAGGATACCGGCCTCGATTGTCTGGGAGAGACGGCAGGCAAGCTGCGCGCGCGCTATGCCGCCGTCGACCACCCCGCGGCACGTGAGATCGTCGCCTGGCTGGATGGAGAGTGGCGCATCGCGCGCGCAGAGATGGAAAACGCCTGACGGGATTTCGCGGCGCCCGGACTGGGATGACCTCTGTGAGCAACGCGCGCCAATACTGGGCATCGTACAAATAACAGGGGAAAAATCGGTTTTTGACCCTGTTCCAGAGAATTATCATTGCAAGTCAATGACTTGGCAAATTTATTTTCCCCAGGAACAGGGGCATTTTCGCACAAGAACTGGGGCAATTTTCTGCAATAACAGCGGACGGAACCGCGCCTGCAACCACGCGCGTTCTTTTCGATTCACAATGTCAAAGAGCGGCCCACAATATACATCAACCGCGCTCGGCCGCTCAGCACGACGTACACGGAACAAAACGTTGGCGGATTGCGGCGCTGAGGGAAAATCTTCCCTGCGCCGGAACATTTTCCGGCGGACGAAAAATATTTCGCGTGCGATCCGCGCCACACGTCCCCGCGCGACGATGATCGTTGCGCTCGGAACACCCGAAGCCGTCGGCGGAAGCGATGTTGCACCCGTAACTCAACACGATGCGCACCGGCTCAAACGTCCGTAGCCACGCACGGCAGCCGAGCACGGCGGTAGCCGTTGTATGCAGAGCTTGCAGCGGCACAAGGGCTCAAATTACGCGCTGGCAATAGGAGTGGATCCAGTTCTCGGCATCGAGGCGAAGTGGATCACCCAGCGGCCGCGCGTAGGTGACTTCGTACGCGAAGCCATTCTTCGCAGTTATGATTTCGTCGAAGTCGAGAACAAGATCGGGTTTGCTTTTGACCAATCCGCTCCGCGTGTACGTCATCTCGACCGCAGGTTCGCCGGCGCAGACGGTCGTCGGCGTTTCGCTGTAGGTGTTCGGATCGGCATGGCGCTGCTGGATGGCCCTGATTTGCGAAGCATAGGCCTCCAGCGAATCATAGTGACCCTTCACAACGACATTCATGGATTGATTGAAGCCCGGCTGCTCCGCGGGCGTGTAGAACACGGCTACGACCGCCGGGTCCGTGTTAACACCCACGAACCAGCCCGGCGGGCCGGACTTAGGCGGGACAGCAGGACGGGCAGGCGGAGTCCACCCTGACAGCGACCATATAATGTTCGCCTGAATCATCGCCTGCACCGGGACTCCGTTTTGCATCGCCGGTCTGTATGTCCATTGTTGAGCACAGGCGACCGATGCCTCGTCGAGCATATCGCTGCCGCTCGAGTTCACGACCTCGACATTCGTCACGGCACCTTGCGGACTCACCGTCAAGCGCACGCGCGTTGTCCCCTGCTTGCCGAACAGGACGGCCAGCCGCGGATACAGGCTTGGATCGCAGACGTGTCTGGCGCCGATGGAGACGGGCGCGGTTATGCCCGGCACCGAACGAGTCCCAACATTCGGGGGCGGCGGACCCACGCGCGATTGAACCGTGATCGTATTCGTTGGCGCAGGCCGCGGCCAGAAAACGGGCACGATGATCTTCTGGCCGTCCACCAGCGCGCTCGCGAGATTCGTCGGCGCGTTCTTGACGCAATCGACGACGCGCTTGTCGAGATCGGGATTGCCGCTCGGCGTTGTGACCTCCACAGCCGTCGCAGCGCCATGAGAAAAATGCGCCGTCACGATCGTCGGTCCGGTTACCGACTTCACGGCGGTGGGAGCTGGTTGAGGCACACGCGCACAGTTCATGACGTCATAAGCCAACTGTCCCACCGTGTTCGCGGCGTCCGAGCCTTGCGTATACGGCGAGGGAATTGGAGCGGCCGTCTGGGCGGCGGCCCCTGTCGTCAATGCCAGAAAAAGAATGATCGCCCGCACCGCCGCCCCCACGCGAAATGCGGCGGGACAATGACACCGAAGCGAGACGATGTGAAGGCGCGCACAACAACATAAGAAGGCGAAACTCGCCGGACTCAAACCGCGCGCGTGATGCGTGCAGAGGGATTTCCCTGCATTGCAGCAAACGCACAAACTGCATTTCCTGGAGCCGGTCCGTTCATGCCACATTCGGTCGATAATGGAGTGTTTCATGACGAAAAGAACCGCGTCCTGCTCCTGCGGACAGTTGCAGATCGCAACCGTCGGAGAGCCCGTGCGTATCTCCGTCTGCCATTGTCTGGCCTGCCAGAAGCGCACGGGGAGCCCCTTCGGATTCTCTGCCCACTATCCGCGCGCGCAGATCGCGAACATTGCCGGTCGCTCTTCGACGTGGACGCGTACGGGTGACAGCGGCAATCCGCTCACGTTTCACTTCTGCCCCGATTGCGGCACGACCGTTTTCTGGGAACCCGGCGCACGGCCCGAGCGGATCACGGTTGCTGTCGGCGCCTATGCCGATCCGGATTTTCCCGCGCCCAGGCATTCCGTTTACGAAAACTGCAAGCACGGGTGGGTGAGCGTGCCCGGCGATGTGGAGCACTTGGGGTAATTCCTCTCCCCCACTTCGTGGCGGAGAGGCGGAAGATCGGCGTCGGCAGGACACAAGATGTGGACTGGACACCCGCGACCCCGCTAACTACGCCCCCGCGGCTCTGAGCGCCTTCGCCTTGGCACCCGCGATGTCGTAGGTGCGGTTCATCATGAAGCGCTGCGCCGGCAATCCCCCGCCCGCCTGCAGGGCCACCACGAAATGCCAGCCGCCGTAAGCGTCCGCCGTGAGATCGCGGATGAGATTATAGACGCGCATGCGCTGTTCGACATCGACGCTCGGCTTCGTATGAAGATACTTGCGGATATACCTGCCGGACTCCGGATTGCGCAGATCGGATTCCAGCGGCAGCGTCAGCACCAATCCGCCGGAGAGATCGTGCAGGAATTTCACGGTCTGATGATAGTTCGCCGCGTAATAATATTTGGCGGCGTTGATCGCCAGCACGTTGGGATGGACCATGCCCGTCGCCGTCGTCTCAAAATGGCGGCAAGCATAGTCGAGCGACATCTTGAGCATCTGCGCATAGGTGATCAGCTCCGCGATGGACGCCTGCGCCACGGGATCGCTCTCCTTGCCCTGCATCTCCGTCACGAGTTGGGCGAGACCGACAAACAGTTCCGATGATTCCACAGCGGCAATCACGCCGCCCGTTCGCTCCCACAATCCCAGCGACTGCGCGAGCTTGCTTGCAAGCTGAACTTCTCCGGCCAGGAACACGCGCTCCCAGGGAACGAACACGTCGTCGAACACGACAAAGCCTTCCGGCATGCTGTGATGGGAGCTGGCGGGATAGTCGAACGCGTTCAACTCCGCCGGCGCGAAGCTGCGATTTATGATGTTGACACCCTTGGTGCCCACGGGAATCGAGAAGGAAACGGCATAGTCGGTTTCGTCCTGGCGCATGCCCTTCGTCGGCATGACGACCAGTTCGTGAATCAGGGATGCCGCGGTGATGTGCAGTTTGGCGCCGCGCACGACAATGCCGTCCTTGCGGCGCTCGACGATGCGCACATAAAGATCCGGGTCGTCCTGTTCATGGGCGCGGCGCTTCCTGTCGCCTTTCGGATCCGTGATCACTTCCGCGGCGCGCAGATCGTTGTCGCGGCAATAGCGGTACATGCGCTCGATGTTGTCGGCGAACTGCGGATTGACCGTCGCCACCTGATCCTTGACGCTCATCAGCGCCATGTAGACGCCCGTTACGGCCGTTGCGATCGACGTGTGCTGGAGAAGCTCCACGCGCTTGGCCAGATCGGCCTCGCTGCGCGGGATCTGGAAGATGCGGTGCGCCTCGCCCCCCGCTTCCGTGCGGTAGCGGCGCAGCTCGCCCACTTCCGTCGCGCCGTATTCGTAGTCCTTGGCCGTGTTCGCGATGGGAACCCGGAAGCGCGGATGTTTGGTGATGTCGTCGATCCGTTCTCCGTCCCAGTAGGTCACGCGCCCGTCGCGCAGACTTTGCACGTAGTCCTGTGGCGTCTTGAGAGTCATGGCGGTTCCTCCGATATCGATGTTGGTGGAATTCGATCACAAAGGCGCGAAGTCACAAAGGGGTTTGGGGCGTGGGGGCAACTCAATAAGCTGTCATGGCCCGCGACTGCCACCCAGGAAGATCATCACGACCGCTAACCGGGTGGCCCGGATTTCGTGTTCTGCAAAACCGGGCCATGACAGATGTGGTTTAGCCTGGACGCTTCCGCATGAGATAATGTCTTGCCGCTCCGGGACGTTGGCCTTTAAATCGACCGCATGAAAACCTTTTACTCTGCCGCTCATCTCGACCACGCGCCGAAAGAGGAATTCGAGGCGGGAAGGCTTTCGGCTGCGGTCGAAGTGCCCGAACGTGCCGAACGCGTGAAGTCTGAGATCGAAGCGCGCAAGATCGGTCCCGTGATGGCTCCACGGACCTTCGGCAACGAGCCCGTTCTGCGCGTGCATGACGCCGAGATGGTCGGGTTCCTCGGCTTGGCGCATGACGAATGGCTCGAGCGCTACGGTCCGGGAGCGGCGGACGCCATACCGTCCGCGTGGCCGGCGCGCGGCATGCGCCCGCAAACCAGAGCCGACGTCGAGTCCAAACTGGGAAGCTATACGTTCGATACCGCAACACCGATCACGAAGGGCACCTGGGCCGCAGCGCGCGCCGCTGTCGACGTGGCGTTGTCTGCAGCCGATTGTGCGCGCACCGGAGATCGGGCAGCGTTCGCGTTGACGCGTCCACCGGGACATCACGCGAGCGCGGACATCTTCGGCGGCTACTGCTATCTCAACAACGCGGCCATCGCGGCCCAGTGGCTGGCGGACAATCGCATCCGTCCCGCCATTCTCGACGTGGATTATCACCACGGCAACGGCACCCAGGCGATCTTCTATGCGCGCAGCGACGTGTACTACGCATCACTGCATGCCGATCCCTCGTTTGCCTATCCCCACTTTGCGGGATTTGCCGACGAGCGTGGGCTTGACGACGGTGAAGACGCGAACCTCAATCTGCCGCTTCCCTGGGGCACGGAATGGAGCGCTTATTCGGACGCGCTCGAGCATGCGCTGGGTTCGCTCCATGACTTCGGTCCTGATGTCCTGATCGTTTCGCTGGGGCTCGACACGTTTGAGCGAGACCCGATCTCCGACTTCAGATTGAAATCGGCCGACTATCTGCACATGGGCGAAAGGCTCGCAAAGTTCGGCAAGCCGACGCTGTTCGTGTTCGAAGGCGGTTACGATCTCGAGTCGCTGGCGGAAAATACGGTCAATGTGCTGGAGGGATTCGAGCAATATTGTCGGTAGTGGAATGAACGCCACGCTCTCATATCAAATCTGTCATGATCCGCGAATGCGGCCCACCCAGGCGGATCACGACGAATGCTAACTGGGTGGCCCGGCTTTCGCGTTCCGCGAAACCGGGCCATGACAAAGGGGATAGGATTCGCGCGTCTTTATCGCTTCGCCAGACAATCAGGCGTGCGGATATGCTCCGGCCGCACGCCGATACCAAGGAATCGCGCCGGGAACTGGCGCAGCCATGCCCAGCGATTGAGGATGCGTAAGGGGAGCGGCGGTTTCGGGACCGTCTGCATGCGCAGGCCGGGCGCGAGCACCCGGTTCTGCACCAGCGTTTGAAACCCCTGCACCACTTTCGCCGGCCATTCGCGCCTGCGCTGGACGCGATCGAGGTCGCGCAAAGATGGCGTGTTGCCTTTCAGAAAGACCGGCGCCAGCAGATTGGCCGCAGCCACCGCGTCCTGAATGGCGAGATTGATGCCGACGCCGCCGATAGGCGACATGGCATGCGCCGCATCACCGATGCAGAGTAGTCCGGGACGCGCCCAGCGTTTCAGGCGGTCGATTGTCACCGTGAGCAGCGAGACGTCGCCGAAACTCTTGATCGCCCCAACCCTGTCCCGTGCAAAGCCGGCGATGGCCGCCAACTTTTCGCGAAATTGTCCGATGCCATCGGCCTTCATCTGCTCGAAGCCCCCCTTGGGGATCACGAAGGCGCACTGCCAGTAATCGCCGCGATACAGCATCACGAACATCTGGCCCGCACCGAACCGTCCGACCGGCTGGGTCGGGTCTCCGGCCTCTGCCGGCAGCCGCAGCCAGAGGACATCGATGGGCGAGCCCTGGTCCAGCACTTTGAGCCCGGCTGCCTCGCGCAATCGCGAATGCCGTCCGTCCGCAGCGATCACCAGCTTCGCGCGGATATCGGTCTCGCCCTCGCTCGTCTTTGCGCGAACGCCGATGATGCGGTTCTTCTCCCGGAGAAGGTCCACGGCCTCCGCCTCCATCAACAGATGGAACGTTGGATAGCGTGCAGCTTCGGTCGTCAGGGAATTCAGGAACTCCCACTGCGGCATGAGCGCGATGAACTTGCAATGTGTGGGCAGCCGCGTGAAATCGCCGGCGCGAAATTTTTCATCGCCGATGTCCGCGGTTACTTCGGTGACTTTCTGGTGCGGCCGCTCGAGGAACCTGTCGAGAATCCCCAGCTCCCACATCAGTTCCAGAGTCGAGGGATGCACCGTGTCGCCACGAAAATCGCGCAGGAAATCCTTGTGCTTTTCGAGAACGACGACATCGATGCCGGCGCGCGCCAGCAGGAATCCCGCCATCATACCCGCAGGCCCGCCTCCTGCAATCACACAGGCGGTCGACAACGTTTCCATCAGTAGGGAACGTCCACAGCCCGGCAAAGAAACTTCAGAAGCGGGCTCGCCGCGGAAAACGTTCCGGCAACGTCATCGACGAGCTGCGAGGACGCCGCGATCTTCGTCGTCGACTCGTGCATCGCAAAGAAAGACTTCCGCTTGATGTCTTCGATGAAGGGGTGATCGGGGTTGAAGCCGCGCGGCGGACGAGACAGTGCGTCTCCGGCAACGCCGTCGAAATGCGATGCGAACGATTTGTTGGTCAGAACCTTCTTCCACGCGGCAGGTTTGGCAGCGATCGCACCCCGGATTTTTCCGAGCGCGTCCGGCGGAGGCATCCAGAGCCCGCCGCCGAATCTCACGTCATCCGGCGCAAAGTGCATGTAGAAGCCGGGTGCATGCACGTCCTTGCCTAATGAATGGCGGAAATGGCAGGCCGCGTGCTCCTTGTACGGCCGCTTGTCCTTCGCGAAGCGCACATCGCGATAAATGCGGAACATCGAGCCGCCGTTTGGCCTCGGATCAGCCGTGAAGTGCTTCGAGATTTTTTTCAACCTCGGCGCCATCGCCGCAATGAATTCGCTCATCGGCGCCTGCACCGAATCGCGAAAGCGCTGCTTGTTGTCTTCGAACCAGACCCGATTGTTGTTGGCCTTCAGTTCGCGGAAGAAAACAAAAAAATCTCTGGGAAAACCATCGAATGTCTGAGCCATCAACCCACTCCGGATTCAGGCCGGAGTATCCTTCATGATGCGCTGGGAAGAAAAGCCCTCCGCGCAAGCTGGGTCGTCCGGCCAACGACCTTCCGAATCGGGGCAAATCACCTGAAGCAACGCGAAATCGCAGGTGCCGTAGAACGAAGCGACGAAGAGAGCGCGTTGCGTTCGGCCTGCTTCGCCCGCGTCAACCATGTGTACGGGATGCTTCCCGCCGAGGCTGACGATTTCACCGTCCCGAAATCCAAACCCTCGATCGCGTTGCAGCTTGCCCAGGTGATTCAACACAGGAGCAAATGACCTGGAAATCTTGCCGGTAATCAGCAATTCCGGCATGCCCGCGCCGTGGTTGCCGACCGTGTACACAAAATCGCCGTCGCAAGGGCCTGAACCCTCAGTCACACTCATCACATGCTGGCCGTGCCGGGTAATATTGGAACGCACCGCAGCGCCCAGCCGGTCGGCACGTCCGCTTTTTTTCCACCAGAACATTGTGGCACCCTTTCAACAAGATGCGTGCACGTCCGCGATCCCGAAGGGATACTTCAAATCTGGCGCGCAAATTTGCCCGTTTTGTCGCCAATCGTCGCCGGCGGCTCGAATCTATCGCGTGACGGGCACGGGCGTGCTGCCGGTCCACATCTGATCGGCAATCAGCCAACGGTCTGCGATCTTTTTCAAGAGGACGAGATACGTGCCACTGGTCTTGATCGCCTTGTCCGGGTGCGCGGTGGGCACGACAACTTCCGTGTAGTCGCCCCAGTCGTAACCGAGATCACCGGAGCTCGCGCTCTTCACGCTGTGCAGCGAAGGATGCGCCCCGTATTGCACGAGAACTGTCGCGAAGAATCTCCGCAGCGCCGTTTTACCCGCGATGCGCGAACCGGTCGCGTCCATGAACACCGCGTCGTCGGTATAGAGCGCAAGCGTTGCGTCGAGATTTCTTGCTTCCCAATTGCGCGCCCAGTCCTGACTGACCTGCGCAAGGTAGGATGCCGTGTCCGGTTGTGCGTCAGCCGGCCCCAACGTTAGTCCGGCCGTGACAAACACCAGTGCCAGCATTCGCGACATGTGGTCTCCTCCTCACTTCTTGAAATCGAACAGATCGTGAATCGAGAAGTCCCCGCTCTTGGTCGATTCGCGCGACGTGATCTTGAAGATGCCGTTGGCGCGCAGGACGGGCTTGCCGTCCGCCGTCGCGATCCCATGCGCGAACAAGAGATTGCGCGTGAGCGTGATCGGGTCCGCGCGGCCCTCCACCCAGCTGCCGAGCGGTGCAGGCGCGAGATAGTCGCATGAGAGATTCACAGTGGGCAGGAAGCCCATGTCCGTCTTGCTCTGAAAGCGCGAGGCGATGGGCAGGAGCATGTCGGCGAAAGTCGCGAGCATGCCGCCATGGGCCACGCGACCCGGATTGCAGTGCCGCATCTCGACTCGGAAGCCGAGCTGCAATCGTTCATCTTCCCATTTGCCGTAGAGCGGGCCATTGGACTCGAGAAAACCCATGGCGATCTTGAAGGGCGCGAAGCCCTCGGGGATATCGGCAGACATCGGACAACCTTCGAATAGCGATTATTTGACGCTGTACCGGCGATGTTGTGCCCCCACAAGCGCCCGTCCTCAGCTCTGCAGCGTTGAAATATTTGTGCGCGGAGCCTTGACCCTCCCTCCGCCCCGCCATATATCGCGGCACATCGGCTGGCACTCTCGCTGAGTGAGTGCTGCTACCCGGTGCGTTACCGCCGGGCTGAATTCAAGCGCTTGTTTTTGTTGACCTTTCAAGGAGAAGATCCATGAAATTCCGTCCGCTTGGCGACCGCGTGGTCGTCCGCCGTGTCCAGGAGGATCAGAAGACCCCCGGCGGCATCATCATCCCAGATACAGCACAGGAAAAGCCGCAGGAAGGCGAAATCATCGCCGTAGGCCCTGGCGCCCTCGACGAGCACGGCAAGCGCGTCGTCCCCGAAGTGAAGGCCGGCGACTTCGTTCTGTTCGGCAAGTGGTCCGGCACCGAAGTGAAGGTCGATGGCGAGGAACTCCTGATCATGAAGGAGTCCGACATCATGGGCGTTCTCGAAGGCCGCCCTACCAAATCGAAAAAGGCCGCGTAATCCCCTTTCCCGGCCGGTCAGTCATCATTCTACGTTAGGAGAATTCAAACATGGCAGCCAAAGACGTAAGGTTCGGCGCCGACGCGCGCGAGAAAATGCTCCGCGGTGTCGACATCCTCGCCGACGCCGTTCGCGTGACGCTGGGTCCCAAGGGCCGCAACGTCGTCATCGAGAAGAGCTTCGGCGCTCCGCGCTCGACCAAGGACGGCGTGACGGTGGCGAAGGAGATCGAGCTTCACGACAAGTTCGAGAACATGGGCGCTCAGATGGTGCGCGAGGTGGCGTCGAAAACCAACGACGCGGCCGGCGACGGCACCACGACGGCGACGGTTCTCGCCCATGCAATCGTTCGCGAAGGATCCAAGTCGGTTGCGGCCGGCATGAATCCGATGGACCTGAAGCGAGGCGTCGAGAAGGCGGTGGAAGCCGTTGTCGCCGACCTCAAGAAGCGCTCCAAGAAGGTCAAGTCGAACGAAGAGATCGGCCAGGTCGGCACGATTTCTGCCAACGGCGACAAGACTGTCGGCAACATGATCGCCGAAGCGATGCAGAAGGTCGGCAATGAAGGCGTGATCACGGTGGAAGAGGCCAAGAGCCTGGACACCGAGCTCGAGGTCGTCGAAGGAATGCAGTTCGACCGCGGCTATATCTCGCCCTATTTCATCACCAATGCCGACAAGATGTTTGCGGAACTTGAGGAGCCCTTCATTCTCATTCACGAGAAGAAGCTGTCCTCGCTGCAGCCGATGCTGCCGATCCTCGAATCGGTGGTCCAGGGCGGACGCCCGCTCGTGATCATTGCCGAAGAGGTCGAAGGCGAAGCTCTTGCGACGCTCGTCGTCAACAAGCTGCGTGGCGGTCTGAAGGTTGCGGCCGTGAAAGCCCCGGGCTTCGGCGACCGCCGCAAGGCCATGCTGGAAGACATTGCCATCGTCACCGGCGGCCAGGTCATCAGCGAAGATCTCGGCATCAAGCTCGAGAACGTGAAGCTCAACATGCTGGGTACCGCCAAGAAGGTGCGCATTACGAAGGACGACACGACCATCATCGACGGCTCCGGCAAGAAGAGCGAAATCACAGCTCGCGTCAGCCAGATCAAGCAGCAGATCGAAGAGACGACCTCCGACTACGACAAGGAGAAGCTGCAGGAACGCCTCGCGAAACTTGCGGGCGGGGTGGCCGTCATCCGCGTCGGTGGCGCGACCGAAGTTGAAGTCAAGGAGAAGAAGGATCGCGTCGACGACGCGCTCAACGCCACAAAGGCGGCCGTTGAGGAAGGCATCCTTCCCGGCGGCGGCGCAGCGCTTCTTTACGCCACGAAGGCTCTTGCGGGCGTGACCGGCGACAACGAAGACCAGAACGCCGGAATCGCGATCGTGCGCAAGGCGATCCAGTCGCCGATCCGCCAGATCGTCGAGAATTGCGGCCTTGAGGCTTCGATCATCGTGGGCAAGCTCCTCGAGCAGAAGTCGAACACCTTCGGCTTCGATGCACAGAGCGAGAAGTATGTCGATCTCGTCGAAGCCGGCATTGTGGATCCCACCAAGGTTGTCCGCATCGCGTTGCAGGACGCGGCGAGCGTGGCGGGTCTGCTGATCACGACCGAAGCGATGGTTGCCGACCGTCCGAAGAAGGAAGCGGGTGGCATGCCGGGCGGCGGAATGCCCGGCGGCGGCATGGGCGACATGGACTTCTAAAACCTGTCATGGCCGGGCAGCGAAGCGCGGCCCGGCTACCCAGTTCATTCTTACGGAAAGGCCCGGTGGAAACACCGGGCCTTTTTGTTTTGCCTCGTGCAGGCGATCGCACGCGGCGATGAACGGGCTGTCGTTTCGGCGAATGTCAGGCGCGAAGGTATTGCCGAATACTCCCGAGGATTCCGGCTTTGCCCGAGCATGAGGCAGGTATCGCCGCGTCGATCTCCGCAAGCTCTTCGGAGCTGATGGTCAGGCCGCGTACGGTCCCCATACGCGCCGGGACTGGCAGGCTTACACCGAAAGTCGTACGAACGAAACTTCTGTCTTGCTCGAATGCAACGTCAGCTGTGGCTGCTGCTCCGTCTCCGAAGATAAACTGAGCCGGTGCAAACCTGTTCGGGATTGCCTGGAGCATGGCAACAACAGCGTTCCGTTCCTCGACGGTTCTGCAGACGCGGTTCGCCGCCAGCGTTGCGACAAGAGACTGTGGGCTCAACGACATATTGCGCGTCGGGGAGGCAGCAATCTGATCGCCGCGAAATCCGACAAGCGCAAGCACTCTCCGAACAAAGGAGTCTGCCGGATGGTAGTTGACGGCCGTCACCTTGAATTTCGCGCGCAGCAGCGGCTTCAGCATCGGCGCGTAGCAGAGCTTGCGGGTCTGCTCGGCCAGGAATTCATCCGGCTCCCGCTGTTCGTTGAACGCAGCGTCTTTCACACGCTGATTGTAGACGGACGACGCACGTTCGAAATGATCACGAACGACGCACAAGACCTCCGGCTCGAATTCCGGGCCCAGCTTCGCAAGCAATGCCTCGACGAATTGAGGCAGCCGTTTGCGGCCGGCGAGAACTTCCGAACTGACGAGGACGTCCCGACCCGACTGTCGCGCCTCGGTGGCAATGCGATCGAAAAGGTTGTCGGCACTTTCACGCACAACTTCCGCACGGCCGTACACTTCGAAGAAGTTGAATGCGAGGTTGTGATGCGAACCGTCGGGCCAGCGTCCCGCCTTCGGATAAAGCACGACCGAATTGTCATGACTCCGCAGCACGTGCTGCACGGCGGAGGTGCCGGTCTTGGCGGGGCCGATATGGATCAGAAGCCTTCGCGTCAACGTCGATCTCTTATTCTCTTTTGATGCAGGCGGGGTTCCGACGCCCAGCCTGCGAGCAGCGTCAATGCCCTGCCGCGTGCCGGTTGCAAATAATTCGTCTCCCCCCCGTTGCACCGGCCTTGCCGCTCGCGAGCGGACAACCATGTGTTACACACACTTCCAACCGCAAGAGGGTGATTTTCATGAGCTTTACCATCTATGACGCCTCGATCCCGCCGATGATCCGCATGTTCGAAAGCCTGACGAAAATTCTCGACAAGGCCGTGGCCCAGGCGAAGACCGAAGACAAAGATTTGCAGTCCCTTCTCGATGCCAGGCTGGCGGCCGACATGCATCCCCTGACCCGCCAGATTCAGATTGCCAGCGACTCTGCCAAAGGCTGTGCGGCGCGGCTGGCAGGCATCGAGGCCCCCGCGATGCCCGACACCGAGACGACCTTCCCGGAGCTACATACCCGCATCGCCAAGACCATCGAGTTTCTGAAGAGCGTGAAGCGCGAGCAACTCGAGGGCGCTGAAGACCGCACAGTCATGCTCAAATTCCCGCAAGGGGAGATGAAATTCTCCGGCCGCGAGTTCCTGACGAACTTTGCGCTGCCGAACTTCTACTTCCATGTGACAACCGCCTACGACCTTCTGCGTCACAGCGGTATCACCATCGGCAAGACGGATTATCTCGGCGGTTGATCGAATGGTGCGCCAGAAAATCTGGCCCGGGTTCCGGCCCGGGCCAGATTCCTTGCCCGGTCACATGCCCGAGCCGGTTTTCGGCGGAGGCGTGTACGGCTCGAACGGGCCCATCATGCAGATAGCCCCCGTGCGGATGACCCGGATCGCCTCCAAACCGCCGCAAATATCATCGGGTGGCGTGGCGACATAGCTGAACCCGTTGAAGGACAGCTGCGGACACACTGACTTCAGATGTGTGATCCACGCCTTGTTGTCCTTCATGTAAAATATGATGGACCGATCGTCCGGCGCCCGGGTGTGATCGACCGCCAGGGAACGCAGGCAGATGTTTCCGCCCTGCGTGGTCGTGTAGGACGACTGGGCTAATGCCGGCGTCGCGGCAAACACGGCTGCAACAATTCCACACGCGATGACTTTCATCGCTTTCTCCCTGATAAAGGTCCATTCCTGAAGTGGACCCGAACGAGCCCCGTCCAAACCTACTATACAAAGAAGCAGTCGCGCGACCGCCGATCAGGGGTTGGCCGACGACTGCGTATAAGGTGCGAACGCTCCCAGCTTGCAGACCTCACCCGATTCGATGACGCGGATGGATACCTGGTTCGAGCACAGCTCATCCTGACGGGTCAGGTACTCAAAACCGTGAAACATCAGTCCGCGGCAGGGACTGCTGAGATGGTTCACCCAGACTTTTCCATTGGGCATGTAGAAGAGGATGGTCCGCGGATCGACCACATGGGTCCGGATAACGTTCGCCGGACCAGCGACATCGAACGGACGCAGACACACCGGCCCGGCCCCGTTTCCACCTTCAGATTGCAGGCCGTTGGGAACGGGTTGAGCTTGAGATGACGTTGCGATGACGGCGGCCCCAAATGCCGCAAGTGCCAGAATTTTCATTCGACTCTCCCATTTGTCCCCCCGCTCCATTTTGAGGCGTGGGTTGCCGAGGTCAATGCACGACCGCGTGTGTCGTTTTGCCCGCACCCGGACAGAACTTCTGCCGACTTGGCTTGACTACTCGTCGCCCCTTAACGATTGTCCCTGCCCTTTCGGTCCGGAGAAAACCAGTGTCTGCGCCCCATTCAGCGTCACCCGACGCGCCCCACGTCACCATCACCTTGCCAGACGGCAAGGCACTGACGTTCGGCCGCGGAGTGACGGGCGCCGAGGTCGCAGCCTCCATTGGACCGGGGCTCGCCAAAGCGGCCCTTGCCGTTGAGGTGAACGGCCATCAATGGGATCTGTTCCGGCCAATCGAAGCGGACGCCGGGCTGCGGGTTTTCACCAAGAGAGATCCCGAGGCCCTGGAAATGATCCGCCACGACACCGCCCATGTGCTGGCGATGGCGGTGCAGGAGCTGTTTCCCGGCACGCAGGTGACCATCGGTCCGGCCATCGAGGACGGATTCTACTACGACTTCGCGCGCGAGACGCCCTTTACCCCGGACGACCTGCCGAAGATCGAAGCGAAGATGCACGAGATTGTGGATCTGGATCTGCCGACCCGCCGCGAAGTCTGGCCGCGCGATGCGGCCATAGCGCATTTCGAGAACATCGGCGAACACTACAAGGCGGAGCTTATTCGCTCGATACCGGCCGACGAGGACGTGTCGATTTATTTCCACGGCGACTGGCATGACCTGTGCCGCGGACCGCATTTCGTCTCCACCGGGAAAATCGGTCACGCTTTCAGACTGACAAAGATCGCCGGCGCCTATTGGCGGGGAGACGCACGCAACGCGCAGCTCCAGCGCATCTACGGCACCGCGTGGCGCGACGATAAGGAACTCGAAGCCTATCTGACGCGACTGGCAGAAGCGGAGAAACGCGACCACCGCAAGCTGGGCAAGGAGCTCGACCTTTTTCACATGCAGGAGGAGGCGGCCGGCCAGGTATTCTGGCACCCGAACGGTCATGCGCTCTACCGCACCCTGGAAGCCTATGCGCGGCGCAAGTTTCAGCGGCACGGCTATGTCGAAGTGAAAACGCCGCTGCTGATGGACCACAAATTCTGGCAGCAGTCCGGGCATTGGGATTGGTATCACGAGCACATGTTCGCGGTGGAAGTGGCGAACGAGGACAAGCTTCTCGCCCTGAAACCGATGAATTGCCCCGGTCATGTGCAAATCTTCAAACAGGGCATGCGCTCCTACCGGGAGCTCCCGATCCGCATGGCGGAGTTCGGCTCGTGCAGCCGCTACGAGCCGAGCGGTGCGCTGCACGGCCTGATGCGCGTGCGCGGATTTACACAGGACGACGCCCACATCTTCTGCACGCCCGAGCAGATGACGGGCGAAGCCGTGCTCGCGTCGCAATTGATTTTCGAGGTTTACAAGGAACTCGGCTTCGACACTGTGGACGTGAAACTGTCCACCAGGCCCGAAAAACGCATTGGCACCGATGCAGTCTGGGACAAGGCCGAGGCCGACCTCGCCGAGGCCTGCACGAGGATGGGCATCTCCTACGCGCTGAATCCGGGTGAAGGAGCATTTTACGGACCGAAACTGGAATTCACGCTTTACGACGCCATCGGTCGCGCGTGGCAGTGCGGTACGGTGCAGGTGGACTTCAACCTCCCCGGCCGGCTGGACGCCGAATACATCGCCGAAGACGGATCGCGACAGCGCCCCGCAATGCTGCACCGCGCAGTGCTGGGCTCGATGGAGCGGTTTATCGGGGTATTGATCGAACACTACGCCGGAGCGTTTCCCGTCTGGCTGTCTCCGGTTCAGGCGCGGGTGATCCCGATCAGCGAAAAGGCAAATGCGTATGCCGGGCAAATCCGCAAAACGCTTGCCGAGGTGTCCATCCCGGACACCGGAGGCGGCCTGCGCGTCGAGGTCGACATGGCCAACGAGCGCATGCAGAAGAAAATCCGCGACGCGCAGTTGCAGAAAATTCCCTACATGCTCGTGGTGGGCGAGCGCGAGGCGGCTGACGGAACCGTGGCCGTCCGTCTCCGCTCGGGGAAGGATTTGGGTGCCATGCCGCTCGAAACTTTCATGGCCCGGATCAAGCAGGAAGCAGAAACACGCCGGGATGTGGCCGATTAGCCCTTGCGATTGGCGGTCGGTAACCTATTCTCACGTCTGAACGGGCTCCCCTGAGGGGCCCCTTCGACGCGCGAGGTTGCAACCCACGCCGCGTGCCAACGCCCCGAAGGGATCTTGCCGCGCCAGTGATCGAGATCACGTTTGCGAGGGCCGGTCATCCCTCGGAAGCGCGGGCTCGCGGCTTGCCAAAGGAGAGAGTCATAGTCCCCAGACGTCCAGGATCACCCGCCCCGGCACCCGCCAAGGACGGACCACGTGTCAACGAAGAGATTTTCACCCGCACCATCCTTCTGATCGGAGCTGACGGCCACAAGTACGGGCCGATTGGTTTGGACGAGGCCCGCGCCATCGCCGAGGAGCAGGGCTTCGACCTCGTCGAGGTCTCGCCTGAGGCCAAGCCGCCCGTCGTAAAATTGATGGATTTCGGGAAGTTCAAATACGAACAGCAGAAAAAGGCCGCCGAGGCCCGCAAGAAGCAAAAGGTCATCGAGATCAAGGAGATCAAGATGCGCCCGACCATCGACGATCACGATTACGACACGAAGATGAAGTCGATGCGGCGCTTCTTCGACGAGGGCGACAAGGTCAAGGTGACGCTCAGGTTCCGCGGCCGCGAGATGGCGCACCAGCATCTGGGAATGGAACTGCTCGGACGCATCCAGAAGGACGTCGAGCCACTCGCCAAGATCGAGCAATACCCGAAGATTGAAGGCAGACAGATGATGATGGTGCTGGCGCCGCGCTGACGCGGCGCTCCACCGATCTCATTTGAGTTTCAGATGCGCGAAGCCGTGCTGAGGACGGTATTTCCGAGATTTTGGAACGGACCGAGCGGCTCGACGTCATCCTGATAGTTGTTGATGCGTGGCTTGCCGTCCATGACCTTGTAGACGACGCGGCCGTCCTGCACCAGCAACATCACCTCTGCCGACCAGCCGTAGCTCACCGACTCGCGCTCGAATCCCAGCACGTCGAGGAACCAGTTTCCCGTCCGCTCTTCGTGAATGCGTTCCGGCTTGAAAATATAGGCCGAACAGCGATCCCGCGCTTCGATACAGTTCTGCACCGCCGGATCGAGCTGATCGAATTTGATCGAGTCGCGCGGCATGAACCGCTCGATGACACCGAGATAAGACAGCACCTCGACGTTTGGCGACTCGGCTGCGTCGAAGCCGATTTGCCCGAGGTCCGATGTTCGCGTCGCTCCAGGGGAAATCGTCTGATACGCGGCTTCGACTGCGGCATAGGACCGGAAATTGGTATTCTTGACATCAGCCTTGCGAGGGAGAAGCCCCAAGCCGCCGCAGCCAACGAGAACAGTCGTGACCAGCAAACTCGCAACAACGCGCGCGTAGCGGCGCGTGCCGCTTTTCCCCTCAACCATAGAACCCCCACCAACTAATAGTTACTCAAACGTTAGCGAAAGTTTGTGACGTTTCGAAGCAGCTTGTCAACTTTTTGCCGTCGGTGAAGCGGTCTTTCGAGTCCGTTGGTTACCCGTCTCGTTTGTTGCGACTGCGAAGACGTCACCGCAGACGACAGGAGGAAAGTGCTGCGAGCCATGCGCGGCAAGCAGTCCCGCAACGCTTGCTCTACGGAACGATCGAGCCGCAGATCACCCCATAGCGTGCCGTGCAAAAGTCCGGCCCCACACGTAGCGGTTCGCCCCGATGCGCCGGTCCGGTCAAAATGCAGGCCACAGAAACGCGACGTCCGCTATTCCGGCCGGTCGCGCAGTCCGCGCATCGCAGCGGCGCCCGGGCATGTCTGCGTTACCGGCACCGGCTGCCTGTCAACCCAGCGCGACGGGACCGTCATGCCGATTGCGCCATGGCCGCGCATGCACCCATGTCCTAAACCTCACGGGAAGGAGGCGGCGGACATCGTGCGAAGCGCGCTCGGCATAGTATTGAAACTCGGGGCGACGCTTGCGTTTTCTCTGATGTACGCAGTCGTCAAGCTCGCCGGCCAGGTGCCGGTGGGCGAGGAGGTTTTCTTCCGCTGCAGTTTTGCCCTCCTGCCCCTCTTCGTGCTGTCAGCCTTCACCATCGGGCCGCTGGCCATCGTTCGCACATCGAGGCCGATCTTTCACGTCGTGCGGTCGACGGCGGGGACGTCGTCCATGTTTCTCAATTTCGCTGCACTCGCCAAACTGCCGCTGGCCGATATTACCGCCTTCAGTTTCGTCGCCCCGATCTTCGCCGTCGTCCTTGCCGCGCTTTACCTGCGCGAGCGCGTGGGGTCGATTCGGTGGGTCGCAGTGCTGGCTGGTTTTTTCGGCGTGCTCGTGATGCTCGAGCCGAGCGGAGGCGTATTGGCGATTCTCTCCGCCGGGCCGACAACAGGCGCGGGTCTCGCACTGGCAGGCTCGCTGCTCTCCGCCTTCGTGGTGATATTCATCCGCCAGATGAGTGCGACGGAGCGCAGCGAAACCATCGTGTTCTATTTCATGACGACCTGCGCCGCCGTCAGTGCGGTCACCATGATCTGGAGCCACGCGCCGCTCTCCGGCAATCAGGTTTTCTGGCTGATTTGCGGCGGTATCTTCGGCGGCATCGGTCAGATTTGCATGACCTACAGCTATCGCTATGCCGAGCCCTCACTCTTGGCACCGTTCGACTACGTGGCCATGGTGTGGGCTGCGGCGCTCGGCTATCTGATCTTCGCAGAAATCCCCCAGCCGGTAGTCATGCTGGGTGCCGGCATCGTCGTTGCGGCCGGGCTGTTCATCGTCTGGCGCGAACGTCACAGGCTTCGTGGCCAGACACTGGAGCCCGCCCTTCCGGCGTGAGCATGATCGAAATTTAGTATGGCAGAGCCGATCGAAGGACTCGGTCGACAAGCGCCGCGTAGGAGATCCCGGCCTGCGCCGCTGCTGCAGCAAAGCCGGCGTTCGGCTCCAGGCACGGATTGGCGTTGATTTCCAGGATCATTGGATTGCCATCTCCGTCCAGCCTGAAATCGACGCGCGCGTAGCCCCGCAAACCGAACAACTCCCAAGAGGCGCGGGCAAGTTCGTCAAGCGTACGCCCGAGCTTTGGTTCCACATTTTCGATTCCAAATGCCCTGACAGTCCGCTTGGCGTCGGCTGAGCCTTCGTCCCATTTCGCGGCATAGCCGACGATACGCGGACGGCTGTCGTCCCACGCTTCGAAACGCATCTCGGGAATCGGTAGCACCTGAAGGCTCGACGCATCTTCCAGCAACGCAACATTGAACTCGCGGCCATCCAGATACGCTTCCGCGAACCAGCGTCCGCCATGACGCAGCCTTGAATCTGCGGCGCGGCGCGGCGCATCCCGACCCGAAACGACCGCGCCGTCGTCGAGGCCGAGCGATGCATCTTCGGTGATGGACTTCACAACATAACGCCGATCGGACACGAGGCGGTTCCACTGCGGCGGTACGGCCCAGTCCGCAGTCGGCAAACCGGACGCGCGCATCACCTGTTTGGAGAGCGCCTTGTCGGCGGTGAGCGCCAGCGGCGCTGCGCCGGATCCCGTGTAAGCAACTCCCAAGCGCTCCAGCATCGCCGGCACGATCGCCGCATGAAGCCCGTCTCCGTGCACGCTTTCGACGAGGTTGAAGACGATCTCGGAATCGGAAGACGCAACCAGGTCCGCAAGGTGCGCAGGAGCAGATACAAAAGCAGCCCGCGCGACTGTATGGCCGCAACCAGCCAGCCCTGCCGCCACAGATTGTGCCGTGACCAGCGTGTCAACTTCGTCCGGCAGCGCACCGGCCGCAACGTCGGAATGGAGAACCAGCACGCGCATCAATCGAGCCGATAGGCGCGTTCCGCGCGATAGAGGCTGCCGTTTGGCGACATATGGCTCGAGTAGAGAACAAATCCGTTCACCTCGAACGGAACGCTCGCATACAGCGCATGATCGGCGAGATAATCCGCGACGCGACCGGCCGGCGCGGCGCGCAGGCGCGCGAGCGTGACATGCGGCTTGAACTTGCGTTCTTCGGCGGCGATGCCGACGCGCTGCAGTGACGCTTCGATCTTGCGCTGCAGATGCACGACCTCGTCGGCATGGCGCACGCCGGCCCAAAGCGCCCGCGGCGTTTTTCCGCCGAATTCGCCGACCCCTTTCAGCTCAAGCGTGAATTTCCGGCTGTGGATTTGTGCCAGCGCATCGTCGATGGCGGCCGCATCGCCGCCGTCCACTTCGCCGATGAAGCGCAGCGTCAGGTGCAGCTGCTCACGCTGCATCCAGCGCGCACCGGGCACACCGGCCTGTATCAGCAACAGCGGCTGAGCGACCGAATCCGGCAAGGTGAGCGCCACGAAAAGACGGATCATGTGGCCGCTGATCCCTCGATCGCGGCAGGCCCTGAACTTCGTCCGCGGATCAGACGACCCAGCGGCAGTCGATTGCGGAAGAGAAATACGACCGCAACATAGGCCGCCGCTCCCGCGACGATGGCGGAGACGAGAAGCTCGGTCTGGAACAATCGGCCAGGGTGGAATAAGCGGTCGCCCATCGCGACGGCGGCATAGGCCGCGATTGCCGTCGATGCAGCCGCAAGAAAGACAGGCAGCAGAGCGCGCCAGAAATCCGAGTCCAGCTTCAGCAGTCCACGCCGATTCCCGAGATAGACTAGAAGTCCGACATTGATCCACGCGCCCAACGACGTTCCCAGGGCAATGCCGGCGATGCCCAAATTGAATCCCCACACGAAGATGAATTTGAAGGCTATGTTGATGACGATCGCCGTCACGGTCACCCGCGCCGGCGTCATCGTATCGTGGCGGGCGTAAAAGGTGGACGCAAAGATGCGGACCAACGCCATCGCGGAGAGCCCGACTCCATAAGCGGCAAGCGCTATGGCCGACAGCGCCGCGGCGCTCTTGTCGAAATTGCCATGCTCGAAAATGCCCCGCATGATCGTGTCGGGGATGACAAGAAACACGGCCGTGAATGGCAGCGTCAGCAGCAACGACAGCGCGGCCGAGCGGTTCTGTGCAGAGTCCGAGCTCGCGCGATCGTTGAGCGCCAGCCGCGCCGACATTTCCGGCAGCAGAACCGTTCCCAGCGCAATGCCGAGAACTCCCAGGGGCAATTGATTGATACGATCAGCATAATAAAGTGCCGTCCGGCTGCCCGTGGGCAGAAGGCTCGCAATGATCGTATCGATGAAGGGAGCAACGACAACGCTCGCCGCCCCGACTGTGACCGCGCCCAGCGCTATGAAGAACTCCTTGATCTCCGGCGTCCAGCGCGGCCAGGAGATGTGCAGCGAAATCTGATGGCGCGAGGCAGCCCACAGCATGAAAAGAAGTTGCGCTACCCCTCCCAGCAACACGCCCCACGCGGCGGCATAGGCGGCGTTGGGAAACCACGGCGAGGCCAGCAGCGTCGCAATCATCCCGCAATTCAGGAAATTGGACCACGCGGCGGCGGCCCAGAATTTCTCGATCGCATTCAGCATCGCCGACAGCTGCACGGCCACCAGTGTGAGAATGAGGTAGGGAAAGGTGATGCGTGCAAGCTTCACCGTGAGCGCGAGCTGCCCAGGATTGTCCGCAAACCCCGGCGCCAGCACATGGATGATCTCAGGCATGAAGATGAATGCCAGGATCAGAAGCACGAGTTGCGCCAGCATCTGCCAGGAAAACACCCGGTCGCCGAACAACTCTGCCGCGCGGTGCTGCTGGGTTGCATGCAATGCGGCGTAACGCGGCAGGAAGGCGGGATTGATCGTGCCCTCGCCGAAGATGGCACGGAAATAGTTGGGAAAGAGAAACGCCACGATGAAGGCGTCCGACAAGACGCCTTTTCCCAATATCCACGCCATCAGCACGTCGCGTACAAATCCCGTGATGCGCGACAGAAGCGTGAAACCCCCGACGGAGAGCAACCGTTTGAACATCTAATGCCGGATCCTGGCGACCAGTTTCTGCACGTAAGGCAACATGCGCTTCACGATGATCTGCACGCCGGCGGGATTGGGATGAATGCCGTCAGCCTGATTGAGCTTCGGATTCAGCGCCACGCCGTCGAGCACGAACGGGTACAGCAGATCGCCGAATTGCGTCGCGAGCCTGGGATAGATCGCATCAAACTCGGCCGCGTATTCCGGCCCCAGATTGCGCGGCGCTTTCATGCCGAGAATAAGAACCGGCACCTGTGCTGCGTTCAACTTGGCGAGCATGGCTGTCAGATTCTTTTCTGTGTCCTTCGGCGCGAGACCACGCAATGCGTCGTTCGAGCCCATCTCGACAATGGCGGCATCGGGATGATCGGCCAGCGACCAGTCCAGCCGCGACAGCCCGTCTGCTGACGTATCTCCCGATACGCCCGCGTTGATCACCGCCGCATCCACGCCGGCCGCCTTCAGTTTAGCCTGCAATACCTCGGCGAATTCCGTGCCGGGCGGCAGGCCGTAGCCCTGGGTCAGGCTGGTACCGAACGCCAGGATTCTGAGCGGAGCGGCTACGCACGGCGCACTCCACAGCGCAGCGAGCGCACCGAGCGCAAGAAACAGACGCTTGAATCCGGGTGGGCTCATGCCATATCGCCTGTCACACGCCGCCCGGTTCCGCGCAAGGCCAAATCCGAAGAATGCAGACCCCATCCATCGTTCTGGACGATGTCCGGCTGACGCTGAAGAGCGCGGCCGGCCCGGTTAACATTCTGCTGGGTGTTTCGCTGGAGGTCGCAGCAGGCGAAACGATCGCGCTGCTTGGCCCGTCGGGCTCGGGAAAGTCGTCGCTCCTGATGGTCTCGGCCGGCCTCGAAGCGCCGACGTCGGGGCGGGTCATCGTGGGGGGCACCCTGTTGACCGGCCAGTCGGAAGACTCGCTGGCACGGTTCCGCAGGGGAAATATCGGTATCGTGTTCCAGTCGTTCCACCTGATCCCGACGATGACGGCGCTGGAAAACGTCGCGGTGCCGCTGGAGCTGCAGGGCGCGGCGGACGCCTTCGCCCGGGCCAAAGCCGAGCTTGAAGCCGTGGGTCTCGGCGCGCGTCTCGATCACTATCCCGGTCAGCTCTCCGGCGGCGAGCAACAGCGCGTGGCGCTGGCCCGTGCCATGGCGCCTCGTCCGAAGGTGCTCTTCGCCGACGAGCCCACCGGCAATCTCGATACGCAAACCGGGGCCGGCGTGGCCGACCTTCTGTTCTCGCTGCATGCGCGTTCGCGGACGACACTGTTTCTCGTGACGCATGAAGAGACTCTGGCGCGGCGCTGCAGCCGTATCGTTCGCCTGAAGGACGGCCGCATCGTGGCGGACGAGCGGCAAAATCCCGTTCTTGCCCGCAACTCCTGCGGACCGAGCGCGTGAACCTCGCGCTCGCATGGCGGCTGGCGCGCCGCGAGCTGCGCAGCGGATTGACCGGATTTCGTGTGTTCTTCGCCTGCCTGGTGCTGGGCGTGGCGGCCATTGCCGGCGTCGGTTCGCTGGCTGAGGCGTTGATCCAGGGCATGGCCGGACAGGGGCGCGTGCTCCTCGGCGGCGATCTCGCGGTCGATCTTGTGCATCGCCCGGCGACGCAGAGTGAGCAGGAATTCTTCGCGCATCGCGGCAGGGTTTCCGACGTCGTGTCGATGCGGGCCATGGCCTATGCGCTTAAGAACCGCACAGAAGGCGACCGGCAACTCATCGAACTGAAAGCGGTCGACAGCGCGTACCCGCTTTATGGATCCGCTGGCCTCTCGCCGCGCGGCGATCTTCGCAAAGCGTTGGCCTGCACCCGATCGGTTTGCGGCGTAGTCGTCGAACGCACCCTGCTCGACCGCCTGCACAACGCGCGGGGCGATCTCGTTCACATCGGCGACGGTACCTTCCGCATCGCGGCGATCATCGAGAGCGAACCCGATCGTATCTCCGGTGGCTTCAGCCTCGGGCCGCATGTGATCATGTCCGACGCGGGCCTCGAGCGCACAGGCCTTGTCACGCTGGGAAGTCTGATCGAATACAGCTACCGGATCGCGCTTTCGCCTGGCGCATCCATCGTGTCCTTCAAGCGCGACGCGGCGCGCACCTATCCCGATGCCGGCTGGCAGATCCGCGACCGCGACAATGCCGCGCCCGGCACGCGCCGTTTCATCGAACAGGTGAATATGTTTCTCACGCTGGTGGGGCTGACCGCGCTCGCGGTGGGCGGCGTCGGCGCAAGCCAGGCGGTGCGCGCCTTTCTCGACCGTAAGCAGGAGGAAATCGCCACCTTCAAATCGCTGGGCGCCGAAGGCGGGCTGATCTTCCTGACCTTCTTCCTGCAGGTGATGGCGATCGCGCTGATGGCGGTGGCAACGGGGTTGATCGTGGGTTCCGCCCTGCCCTTTGCGGTCGAATATTTCTACGGTGCGTCGATCGACATCCCTGCCGAGTACGCGCTGTACGCAGCACCGTTGCTGCTTGCGGCCGTGTTCGGACTGTTCTCGGCGATGGCGTTTGCGATACTTCCGCTGGCGCGAGCGCGGGAGATTCCGCCCGCATCGCTGTTTCGCGACATCGTGGCACCGGAGCGCGTGCGCAGCCGCTGGCCGTATCTTGTCGCCACGCTCATGGTCGCGTCCGTCATCATTGCTTTGGCCGCAGCGATTGCACCGTCGCTTGCGTTTGCCGGCTGGTTTCTGGCGGGAACCGCGGGCGCGCTTCTGGTCCTGCGGCTTGCAGCGGCTGCGCTGCGCTGGGGTTTGTCGCGCCTGCCGCGTCCAACCAATGCAAGCGTGCGGTTGGCGCTGAGCAACCTGACCCGTCCCGGCGCGTCGACGTCGGCCGTCATCGTCGCGCTGGGACTGGGGCTGACGCTGCTCGCAACCGTGACCCTGCTCGACAGCACGATCATGGCGCAGGTGAGCGGTGCGCTGCCGCAGACGGCACCGACCTTCTACTTCGTCGACATCCAGCCCGGCGAAGCGGCGGCGTTCGATCAGGTCATCGCGAAATTCAAGTCTGCGCAGGATTACAAGCGCACGCCCATGATCCGCGGCCGCATCACCGCGCTGAACGGCGTGGCCGCGAAGGATGCAAAAGTCGCAAGCGATTCGCGCTGGGCATTGAACGGCGACCGCGGCATCACCTATGCCGCCAAACCGCCGGAAGGCAGCGACATCGTCGCGGGCAAATGGTGGCCGGCGGATTACACCGGCCCCACGCTGATCTCATTCGACTCCGATCTCGCCAAAGGCATGGGGTTGAAGCTCGGCGATTCGCTGACGCTCAATGTTCTCGGCCGCGAGATCACCGGCAAAATCGCCAATCTGCGCGACGTGAACTTCTCGACCGGGCGGCAGAACTTCATCCTGATCCTGTCGCCGGGCCTGATCGACAAGGCGCCGCACAGCTTCCTTGCGACCGTGCGCGTCGCGTCGAAGGACGAAGACCCGCTCTACCGCGCCGTGACCGATCGCTTCCACAGCGTCTCGGCAGTGCGGGTGAAGGACGCGATCGCCCAAGTGAATGCAATTCTGCAGGAGTTGGGGTTCGGGGTGCGCGCGGCGAGCCTCGTGACCATCCTCGCGGGACTGCTGGTGCTGGCGGGCGCCATTGCGGCAGGCCAGCGGGCACGCCTCTACGACGCCACCGTGATGAAGGTACTGGGAGCTACCCGCGCACAGATCGCGCTGGTCTACGCCGTGGAATACGGCCTGGTGGGGCTTCTGGCGGGCCTGATCGCGCTGGCCGCGGGTATATCGGCGTCCTGGGCGGTGGCCAGGGGCGTGTTCGACGTGACACCGGTGTTCGACCTCAGGGCGGTGCTGTTGACCGTCCTGGGCGGCGGGGCGGCGACGCTCGTCTTCGGTCTGATCTCGGCCCTGGGTGCGCTGTCGGCCCGGCCGGCGGCCCGGCTGCGAAGCCCTTAAGACTTAAGGCGAAAAAGAATCCCGCGCGATCCGGCCGCCTTTCCGTCTGTTCATTTGTTCCTGTCTTGATCCCGTCTTGATGAAGCCCGATATTGGGGGCGTTCGTCCATTTCGGACCGGAGGTTTCATGGCTGACTACAACACTCCCGCCTACCGCTCACAGTCCGCGGTGGCTGGCACTTACGACGCGGGCCTGCGCGCCTACATGCTGCGCGTCTACAATTACATGCTTATCGGCCTCGTGCTGACGGGCGCAACCGCGTGGATGACGGCGACTGTGCCGGAAGTCCGCGACCTGTTCTTCCAGTTCGACCCCGCAACGGGGCGCATGGGATTGAGCATTCTCGGCTGGATCGCGCTGTTCGCACCGCTGGGCCTGGTGATTTTCCTGTCATGGCGCATCAACAGCATGAGCCTGCCGGTGGCCCGCGGCACGTTCTTCGCGTATGCGAGCCTGGTCGGCATCAGCCTGGCGCCGGTTCTGCTGCTCTATACGGGTGCAAGCGTGGCCGAGGTGTTCTTTATCACCGCGGGCATGTTCGGCGTCATGAGCCTGTGGGGGTACACAACCCGGATGGATCTGACCGGGATGGGCTCGTTCCTCATCATGGGTCTGTTCGGAATCATTATTGCGTCGCTGGTGAACATGTTCCTGCAGTCGGCGATGGTCCAGTGGGTCGTGTCGATCATCGGCGTTGTGATCTTCACGGGTCTCACCGCCTACGACACGCAGGCGATCAAGGAGATGTACGTCGCCAATGACGACGGCACGGTCTCCGGGCGCAAGGCGATCTTCGGTGCGCTCCGTCTTTATCTCGACTTCATCAACCTGTTCCTCATGCTGCTGCGCCTGATGGGCAGCCGTCGCTGAGAGCAGCGGTCTTTGCAAATCAGAGGCCCCGATGGTTCGTCGGGGCCTTTGCTTTTGGGGGTTTGCGATGCCCGACATTGCCCTTGAGATCATCGGCGTGGAGCTGGTGCCTCACGCGCCGCTGTGGCTTGAGATGGCGCAGGCGGAAGCGCAGCGATTGAAAACGGCGCTGGGGCCGCTTCTCTTGCGCGTCGAGCATATCGGTTCGACGTCGATTCCCGGAATTATGGCCAAACCGATCATCGATTTCATTCCGGTCGTCACCGACCTCGAATCGCTCGATGCGAACACGGCGGCGCTGGAAGCGCTGGGCTACGATTGTCTCGGCGAGTTCGGCATTCCGACGCGGCGCTACTGCCGGCTTAACGATCCAACGACAGGCAAGCGCAGGTTTCAGCTGCATTGCTTTGCCCGCGACTCGCCGCAGATCCTGCGCCACCTCGCATTCCGCGATTATCTGCGGGCGCATCCGGCGATCGCCAAGGAGTACGAAACGGTCAAACAGTGCGCTGCGGCGCTGCACCCCGACAATGTGCTGCTCTACAACGACGCGAAGAACGACTGGATCAAGACAACCGAACAGGATGCGCTGGCGTGGCGGGCACCCAAGGGGTGAACGCCGGCGCTATTCATCTGTACACAGATTGAATGGATGTGTGAGCGCCACGGCTCTGTTTCCCCTCGCTGCCCATCCCCTGAAGCAGGGAATTTCTGAGGGAATTTTTCGGTATTTCGGATTCGACGCACGGCAACATGTCCGTCGACGCATCGAAGATTTGATCCTGAAATTCAAAGTGTCAACCAATTCGGTACTTTAGCCACCACGCCTTCTTCACGCACCCTGATCGACATCTCCGCATCCTCCCAGCTCCCGATTTCAACATGGCCGGGTCGGAGGCTGGCCGCATCCTGCCGGATTCAATCCGGCCATGGAGAGTGGAGGTGGCGTCACGTCGCGATCCCACACATCCAGGCCGCCACTCTCTTGCCTTGCGATCGTTCGGAGAGCTTTCGTCGCGTTCTCTATTTCTCATCATCGGCTTTCAATTCTGGCGCTGGCTTTCTGCACGCTCTTGCAATGCGTTGTCATAGCCCGCGATGGTTCTCCTTCATCCACACAACGCGACGCCCACTGCGCGGCAGGCAACCCCGTCTCGCTCAGCGCGGCGCAGGCGCGATGCGTGTCCGCCTCAGACAGTGGCGGCAATGGCGCACGTCGTACCGGTTTCATTCCAGACATCCATGTGCGGCCTCTACCGGACACCTGGGGTGTCGTGTTCAGCTGCCCGCTTCGTCCGGTCCGGGTCGCATCGAGGGTGCATGCGGGAGCAACATCGTGATAGCGGTTCAAACTCTGCAATCGGGGTGGCCGACCGGCGACGGATGTTCATTCACTTCATCTTCGACATCGCCGCATGGGTCTCGGCATGGGTCATCGGCCGCGCTGTGATCCCGCGCTATTTTCGCGATGGCCATGTGCGCACGCCGTTCCGCGATCCGGGCTATTTCATTTCGCTTGGGCTCGGCGCGATCGCCGGCGCGCTTCTGTTCGGCAGCCTCAACATGACGCTGGCAGGCTTCTGGCAGATCGGCCATTCGATTGCGGGCGCGGTGGCGGGCGGCATTGTTGCGGTAGAGATATTCAAATTCGCAACAGGCATCAGGGGCTCGACGGGCGGACAGTTCGTGGCGCCGCTGGCGCTCGGCATAGCTGTCGGCAGGCTCGGGTGCTTCTTCGCCGGACTGCCCGATTACACCTACGGCACGGCAACAAACCTCCCCTGGGGCGTCGATTTCGGTGACGGCATTCCACGCCATCCGGTGCAGCTCTACGAATCACTCAGCATGCTGCTGTTTCTTGCGCTGTATCTGCGCGGCCTGAGCCAGGGTTCGGAATTCGTCCGGCGGCAGGGTTTTTATCTGTTCGTGGGATGGTATGGTTTTCAGCGTTTTCTGTGGGAATTCTTAAAGCCCTATCCGCACATCGCAGGGCCGTTCAATGTCTTCCATATCATCTGCATCGGGTTGATGGCGTACAGCGCATTCATGATGGGGCGGAACAATGACCTTCCAGCGGCCGTCTAGGCCTTACAGCTTCTACGGACAGACGATGTCGCTGTGCGAAACCTGTCTCAAGCTGGTGCACGCGAAAATCGTCATCGAAGGCGACGACGTCTTCTTCCTGAAGCGGTGTCCTGAGCACGGTGCGCAGAAGACTCTCGTTTCGACCGATGCGGCGTATTTCAAAAGCTGCAAGGACTTCATCAAGCCCGGCGACATGCCGCTGGTGCACCAGAGCCGCACGCATTACGGCTGCCCCTACGATTGCGGCCTGTGCCCGGATCACGAGCAGCATTCCTGTCTCGCGTTGATCGAGGTCAACGAGGAATGCAACCTCACCTGTCCGGTGTGTTTTGCGGATTCCTCGCCGGAGAAAACGCGCAACCGCAGCCTCGCCGAGATCGATGCGATGCTCGACACGCTGGTCGAAAGCGAAGGTAATCCGGATCTGGTGCAGATCAGTGGCGGCGAGCCCACGATTCATCCCCAGATCATCGACATCCTCAAGCTCTGCAAGACCAAGCCGGTCCGTCACATCATGCTCAACACCAACGGCATCCGCATTGCGCGCGACCCGGCGTTCGTGGCGGAGCTGGCGGCGCTCAAGCCCGGCTTCGAAGTTTATCTGCAGTTCGATTCGCTGAAGCGCGAAGCGCTCGAAAACCTCCGCGGTGCGGATTTGCGGAAAGTGCGCGAACTGGCGCTGGCAAACCTGGAAGCGGCGGGCATTTCCACCACGCTCGTCTGCGTCGTCAAAAAAGGCGTGAACGACGGCGAGATCGGCGACATCGTCCGCCATGCGCTGTCGTACAAATGCGTGCGCGGAATCACTTTTCAGCCGGTGCAAGATGCCGGACGGAACCTCGATTTTGACAAGAACCGCGACCGCATGCTGCTGACCGATATCCGCCGTGCCATCGCGAGCCAGGCCGGCGAGGTGTTTGCCGGCGAGGACATCATTCCCCTGCCCTGCAATCCGGATTCAATCTCCATTGCGTATGGCCTGCGCAACGGGACGAAGGTCACGCCGATTACGCAGCTCATTCCGAAGGCCGAGCTGCTCTCTGCCGCGCCCAACACGATTTCCTTCGAACGTTATCCGGAACTCAAAAGCCGTCTGTTCGATCTTCTGTCGCTCGCATCATCGGGCGAACGCACGAAGACGGTTTTGGGCGATCTGCTCTGCTGCCTGCCGCAGGTCGAAGTGCCCGACGACCTCGGTTACGACAAGATATTCCGCATCGTGATCGTGCAGTTCCTCGACAAATACAATTTCTGCGTCGCGACGGTGAAGCGCTCCTGCATCCATTTCGTCACGCCCGAAGCGAAGATCATTCCGTTCGATACCTATAATCTGTTCTACCGCAGCGGACTGGATGTAAAATTGAGGGAAGCCGTGCATGGAAACTCCTAGTCCCCGGCCGAAGCCGGACGGCGTCGCCATCGGCATCATGATGATTGTCTTTGGCGCCCTGATTTTTATTCCATCCGGCCTGTGCACGGGGGTCATGGGCGGCGCAGCGCTCATGGGCATGATCGTGCGTCCGGGCAGTTCGGAGGGTGTCGCCATGTTGGTCATGGCGCTCATATTCGGCGGGCCGTTCGTTGTCGGTGGCGGCGCGCTCATCTGGTTCGGCGTCAAGCGGTTGCGCGCGCGATAGCTGCCGCGCCTCAGACGACCTCCGCGCCATCGCGCTGCGCACGTGCCGCCGTGCGGTAACGGCGCGGCGCATGGCCGGTGACGCGCTTGAAGGCGTTGCTGAAGGCGCTTTCGGACGCATAACCGAGCGAACGCGCCAACAGCCCCACGGAGCCGTCATCGTCTCTCAGCGCGCGCTCCGCCAGGCGCATGCGCCATTGCGTCAGATAAGCGAGCGGAGCGACACCAGCCGCCGTCCTGAAGCGCTGCGCGAATGAGGTGCGCGACATGGCGGCGGCCTTCGCGAGGTCGTCGAGCGTCCAGGTGCGCCCGGGCTCGCCGTGCATCAGGCGCAGCGCCGGCGCCAGACGCGGATCGGCCAGCACGCGCAACCATCCGGCCGCGACTGGGCACGCAGAGTCCAGATGCGCCCGCAACACCTGTACCAGCATCAGCTGTGCAAGTTGCGCCGTGGCAAGTCTTGCGCCGGGCAACGCGGCCGTGCGTTCGCGCAGTAACTGATCGAGCAGCCATCGCAGCACGGGAGCGCTTGGCGATGCGGCATGCACATGGATCACCGGCGGCAGCACGTCGGTCAACAGCCAGCCATTGGCGGGATTGAGCCGTACATAGCCGCCGATCGACGCGCATTCTTCGCCGCTGCCGATCGCGACGGCGTCGGAACCGTTTCCGGTGAAGATGCTGGCGGCACCGACAGGCACGACGGACAAATCGCTCGCCATGACAAATGGACGCTGCGCCGAAAACAGTATGACGTCGCCGGTCTCCAACCGCACCGGCACGCCTTCTACATCGATGGCGAGCCAGCAGCGGCCCTTCACCTGGGAGGCGAACATGATCTTGTTCAGCGCCGGCCAGCGCACGGCCCAGGCGCCCCCGGCCGAGAATTCGCCCGTGACCACGGTTTCGGCGCTGGTGAGTCTCAGGATGTCGGCGAAGGGGTCGGACGTCATTTCCGTACTTTCGCGCAAGTATCGCGGACTTCAAAGCATTCATCATCCGGCCGCTGCACCCTACCTTGGTACGGATACGGGAGGAAGGCATGAGCGATGCGCAGGTGCTGGTGACGGGCGGCTCGGGCTTCATCGGCGCGCACTGCATCCTTGCGGCTTTGAATGCCGGCTATCGCGTGCGCACCACCGTGCGGTCATTGGCGCGCGAGCCCCAGGTGCGCGCCATGCTGAAGGAGGGCGGCGCGGAGCCCGGCGAACAGCTGTCGTTCGTCGCCGCGGATCTCGAACACGAGTCCGGCTGGCCGGAGGCCGCAACCGGCTGCAGCTTCGTGATGCATGTCGCCTCGCCCATTCCGGCAACGGCGCCGAAACACGAAAACGACCTGATCCTGCCCGCGCGCGAAGGCGCCTTGCGCGTGTTGCGGGCGGCCCGCGCGGCACACGTGAGGCGCGTGGTGATGACGTCTTCGTTCGGCGCGATCGCCTATGGCCACAAACGCCGCAAGACGCCGTTCGACGAGACCGACTGGACGAACGTGAAGCGCAACGTGCCGGCCTATCAGAAATCGAAAACCATCGCGGAACGCGCAGCATGGGATTTCGTGGCGAAAGAAGGAGGCGGCCTCGAACTGTCCGTCGTCAATCCGGTTGGCGTGTTCGGGCCGGTGCTGGGACCGGATTATTCGCCGTCGATCCAGCTGATCCGGCGACTGCTCGACGGCGCGATACCCGGTTGCCCGAAGCTCCATTTCGCATTCGTCGACGTGCGCGATGTCGCCGATCTGCACCTGCGTGCGATGACGAACCCGCTTGCGAAAGGCGAACGTTTCATCGCGGTCGCGGGCAAGTCGATCTCGATGCTTGACGTCGCGAAGGTTCTGAAGCGCCGCATGGGTGTTGCGGCGAAAAAAGTGCCGACGCGCGAATTGCCGAACTGGCTGGTGCGCATTGCCGCCCTGCGCGATCCCGCCATCAGGCTGCTCGTGCCGCAGCTGGGCAAAATCCGCGGTGCTACGGGCGCTAAGGCGATACGCATGCTGGCCTGGTCGCCGCGCTCCAACGAAGAGGCCATCGTCGCCACGGCGGAAAGCCTGGTGCGGCTGAAACTGGTGAAAGGATAGGGAGCGTTCGCCCGGCACAGCGGCCCCTGCTCCGTGAACGGTCTTCGTCGTTTACAGCGGCCCGCCCCTTGGGCAATCTCACCCTCCACAGGCCGGGGGCTACCGAACATGAGCAGTGCCGCATCGCGGTTTCCGCGCGACCGCGCCAGATGGGCGTTCTTCCTCCTGCTCGCCGCGAGCGTGCTGCTCGTCATGTATGTCGACGAGCGCTTCATCGTCGATTTCCGCGATCCGGAGTGGAACCACATCGCGCCGTTCAGATGGCTCTTGCTGGCCCACGGGCTTGCGGGGGCGACTGCGCTGTTCACGGGACCGTTCCAGTTCTCCGACACGATCCGCCGCACGCGCCTGACGCTGCATCGCTGGCTGGGCCGCATCTATGTCGGCGCGGTCTTCATCGCCTCGCCGGTGGCGTTTTACATCGGCACGCATTTCGAAAAGCCGCAACTCGCAGCCGAACAGCCGGCACAGGCCGGATTCTGGTTTCTCACCACGGCCATTGCGCTCGTCTGCGTGCTGAGCGGCAATCTCCAGGCGCACAAAATCTGGATGATGAAGAGCTACTGCTTCTGCATGGTTTTCGTGTTCTCGCGAGTGACAGACGCGATCCCGATCAATTTCTCCGACGGAGCGCTGGCGACATTCCTCTGGTACCTTGTCGCAAGCGCCCTCGTCGGGCCGGACATCGTGCTGACGGCCCGCGATCTCTGGCGCAAGCGGCGCCAACGCGCCGCCTGAATGACGCCGATGAATTCCGGCCGCTACTTCTTCGGTTTCGCCTTGTTGGACGAAAGGTCGACTTCGGTGGCGGTCTCACCTGACCCCGATCCCGTATAGGAGACGGTGACAGTCTGGCCCACCTGGAGATTGGCGAAGCTTCCGCCGCCTTTGCCACCCGGCAGGATGTATGTCGTGTTCGGCGTCGTCAGGAACACGTAGGAGCCGTTGTTGCTGCCGATCTGGCAGGTGCAGGTAAAGCTTTGCTGCGGGGCGTTGATGCCCGCGACCAGGCCCTTGCCCATTCCATCCACAATATGACCTGAGGTGCTTTGCGAAAACGTCGCGTTCGGCACTGCAAAACAAGCGCCGGCGACGACAAGCGCCACCGCGAACGAAAATCGATTCATGGTATCCCCCTGGCGATTCGGAACCGCTCATCCACACCGGATGCACGGATCGTAAGCCACGCTACCTTCTTTTCCGGGGCTTCGAAAGCGACGTCCGAAGAACGCGGCGACTGTCGGCGCCATCCATGGGAAAGCTTCCGGACACACATTTCGGTGATTGCTGCGGGCGATCGGCGGAAAACCGCCGGAATTGCCCGCTTCTGGCTATATCGACCCGAGATAGAGCGGGACTTTCGGTCGCAGCGCATGGCGGGCGCAGGCTGCTATGAACGCCTCCGCGCGTGGATTGCCGCTTCGGGACTCACGCCGCTCCCAGAACCCATATCGCGAAAGGACGCGCGGCGACGCGCGAGGACCATTGATGGAGTCGAGTGAGCGTTTCTCGGATGCAATCAAAAGCGCCAAATTGCGCGCGGTTTACGACACCTGGCAGCGTCTGGCCGCCGGCCGCATCGGCCCGCGCCGCGCCGAACTGACACCCGCGCAATTGCGGCGCGCCACCTCGTGGACGTTCTTCGTCGACGTGATTGCGGGCGGCGAGGATTTCCGCTTCGGCTTTGCCGGCGACATGCTCATGCAGTTCCTCGAGCGCAGCTGCGAAGCGCCGACGGTTGCCGGCATGCGCCAGATACATTTCTTTGCGGTCGCTGACGAGTTGTTCCGCCACTGCGTGCTGACGCAGAAGCCGCTCGTCAGCGGACCCAAGCCCACGCACTATCGCGGCAAGGAACATCTCGAGCGCCAGGTTCTCCTGCTGCCGCTGTCGGATGACGGCGTGACGATTACCGCCCTGCTGGGCGGCTTCGATACATGGCGGCTCGGCACCAACGCGCATGTGTGGGAGCCCGTGCTGGCGGCTTGAGGGCGGCAACTCTATCGAACCCGCAAGCCGACTCTTTCCTCCCCCGTTCGCGCAAGCGAATGGCGGGAGGTGCTGAGCAGCGCACTCGCGCTGCGAAGCGGAGGGGGCTCTCACCCTGCGTCAGGAATACATGTTCCGATTTTGAATAGTGCGAGGCCTTGAGCCCCGTCTCGCGCGAACTACTGTCCGCGCGAGACGCGCCGACGCTGTCGCTGGCGCCCCCCATCTTCGACGGGAGAGGAAAACAGCGTGCATCACCAGATCCTTACCCGCTGGTCCGGCGCGACGTAGAGCTTGTCGCCGGGTTTGACGTCGAAGGCCGCGTACCACGCATCGAGATTGCGCACGACGCCGTTGACGCGGAACTGTCGCGGGCTGTGCGGGTCGCTCACCACCTGCTTCTTCACATAACTGTCCGTCACCTTGCCGCGCCAGGCCTGCGCCCAGCCGAGGAACACGCGCTGGTCGCCCGTGAGACCGTCGATCACCGGTGCAGGCTTTCCCTGCAGCGATTCATGATAGGCCTCGAGCGCCAGCGTGAGACCGCCAAGATCGGCGATGTTCTCGCCCATGGTGAGAGCGCCCTGCACATGCACACCGGGCAGCGGTTCGAACGACGAATACTGCGCACCCAGCATGGCGGCGCGCGCCTCGAACTTCCTGGCGTCGTCTGCGGTCCACCAGTCCCGTAATGCGCCGTCCGCGTCGATCTTGCGGCCCTGGTCGTCGAAACCGTGCGTCATCTCGTGGCCAATCACGCCCCCGATGGCGCCGTAATTCACCGCCGGATCGGCATCGGGATCGAACATCGGCGCCTGCAGGATGCCGGCGGGAAACACGATGTCGCGCAGGCTGCCGTTATAGGCATCGTTGGTCTGCGGCGTCATCGACCAGTCGGTACGATCAACGTGTCCGTTCAGCCGTCCGACATAGAACGCCCAGTCGGCCGCAGCCGACCGCAGCACATCGCCCACCAGATCGTCGTCGCGGATGACGACGCTCGAATAATCGCGCGGATGATCCGGATAGCCCACCTTGATGTTGTAGGTTTCGAGCTTCCTGATGGCTTCGGTCTTCGTTGCGGGACTCATCCAGTCGTTATTTTCCAGCCGCGTGCGATAGGCGGCCTTCAGATGGTCCACGAGATCTTCGATCTTCGCCTTCGCTTCCGGCGGGAAATATCGAGCCGTGTACAGCTGGCCGACGCCCCAGGCGAGCGAGCCGAAACATTCGGTTGGAACCTGATCGCATTCATTGCCGCCGATCAGATGCACGGCGCGTTTCCAGCGCGCCTGCTCCTGCTGCTGCCCGGCGAGTGTCTTCTGGTGCAACTCGAAGAACGCGTCGGAGAAATCCTTCGACAGATAGAGGGCCGCGCCGTCGGCGATATGGAATGCCAACCATGCACGCAACGTATCGAGCGGCGCGGCGGCATAGACCGCAGCGATTTTCGGAAACGCGCTTTTCTCTGCGACGATGACGCGCACGCGGTCGCCCAGACCGGCACTCGCAAGCCATGCCTTCCAGTCGAAGCCCGGGGTCAACGCCTGAAGGTCGGCGATCGACAGAGGATTGTAGGTTGCGTTGATGTCGCGGTCCTGCGCCTTGGTCCAGCTTGCCTGGGCAATCTTTGTTTCGAAATCGACGAGGGCTTTGGCGTTGGCATCGGCATTGATCCAGCCGATCAGCGCAAGCAGATGCGCGGCATAGGCCTGATAGGCTGCCTTCTGTGCGGCGAAATTCGGCTGGAGATAATAGTCCCGATCAGGCAATCCCAACCCGCCCTGACCGAGATAGACGGCGTAGTGGTTGGGATCCTTCAAATCGATGTCGGTGTTGACGTTGAACAGCGACGGCTCGAAATCGATGGTGGAGCGGCCCATCAAAGCCGCGAAATCCGATCGGGTCTTCGCGGCGCGCACGGCGGCGAATTGGGCCGCGATGGGTTTGGCGCCCAGCGCATCGATGCGTTTTTCATCCATGAACGCCTTGTAGAAGGCACCGACCTTGCCGGTGAGATCGGACGGTTCGTGCCCCACGCCTGACGCGGCCTTCTCCATAAGATCGTGGATGCGCGATTCGACCGTGTCGGTCATGAGAATGCGCAGCGAAATACCCGGCTTGTCGGACGGGATTGGCGTGCGATCGAGCCAGGCGCCGTTGGCATAGCGGAAGAAATCGTCGCCGGGTTTTGCCTTGAAATCTGCGCCGGCGGAATCGAATCCCCAGGCGCCGAATTGCGGCTTGTCGGCTGCCAGCACCAATGTCGTCAGCGATGCCGCAACGGCGGCTGCGATCAATCCCCGTTTCATTGTCCCCTCCGAATGCAACTCAGAAGCTTACGCCTTCTCCAGTGCCACGGCCTTCAAGAGTTTGCGATCAAACACCTTCAGCACCTGGTCCAGTTCGTGGCCGCGCTTGAGGATGCGGCCCGCGGTTTCGAGCACGACGTACTGTCCCTGCTTGGCCTTCAGCTCCGGCCGCTTTTCGATGGAGAACATCGGCGCTTCGCTGGAACGCCGGTAAACGGAGAACACGGCCCGCTCGGGGAGGAAATCGATGGCGTAATCGCGCCACTCGCCCGCAGCAACCATGCGGCCGTAGATGCGGAGAATTCTGTCGAGTTCGCGGCGCTCGAATCGCACAGACTGTGCGCCGCCCTTAAGGTCTGTCCGGGCGGCCGGGCGGGGGCTCGCGCGGAGGAACGCTATGGGTTCCTCAGCCATCGAATGAAGTGTGGTGCGGGTTTGGCCGCTCCGCAAGCCCCCCAGGGAGCCGCAGGCGAGGCTGGCCCCGTCCCTCCACCTCCCCCGTCCCTCCACTTTCGGTCCGCCGGTGAGGGGCGCCTGGCTACAGCTTCCTGGCCATCATCACGCCATCGCCCACGGAGGCGAGCGCCATGTCGACGCGCGAATCCGCATGGATCTTCTTGTTCAGTGCACGAATGGCTTCGGTGCTTGCATCGCTGATCGATGGATCGGCGACGGCGCCGCTCCAGAGCATGTTGTCGAGCATGATGAGGCCACCGGTGCGCACCAGCTTCAGCGCGCGCTCGTAATAGCCGTCGTAATTGGGCTTATCGGCGTCGATGAACGCGATATCGAAGGGCCCTTCGCCTTTCGCCAGCATCGCATCGAGCGACTCAAGCCCCGGCGCGAGCCTCAGATCGATCTTGCCCGCCACGTCGGCTTCCTTCCAGTAGCCGCGCGCGCGATCGGTGAACTCCTTGCTGACGTCGAGCGCTACCACGCGCCCGTCCGCCGGCATCGCCAGCGCAACCGAGAGCGAACTGTAGCCCGTGAACGTGCCGACCTCGAAGTAGCGCTTTGCGCCGGTGAGCTTGACCATCATCGCCATGAACGCGCCCTGCTCCGGGCTGATCTGCATCATCGCCATGGGCAGCTTGGCGGTTTCCTCGCGGCAGCGAACCTGTGCGGGATGTTCGCGCGCGCCGAACCTGGCCACATAATCTTCCAGCGCATCGGTCGCTCTTACCATGCGTCCCATGTCTCACTCCTCATGTAATGTCGATACGACACAGTTGATCACGCGGTGGAGACGCGGGCAACCACCGCCTTCTCGCCATGCGCATCGAGCGCCCAAAGATCGGCACCGGTGTTGGTCGCGGCCAGACAGAGATCGAACGGTGCGATGTCATAAAGCGGGCGCTGGGCACGGTACTCGAACTGGGTCACGCCGGCGGCAGGATTGGACCGCAGAAAATGGTCCATCAGCAGCATCGCCGTGAACGGCCCCTGGACGACGAGACCGGGATAGCCTTCGACATCGCGGCAATACTCGCGGTCGTAGTGGATGCGATGCGCATTGAAGGTGAGCGCGGAAAAGCGGAAAAGCTGCGTCGGATCGGGAACGATTCTGCGCGCATGGCCGCCCCTGGGCCCGGGTTGAGCGGTTCGCGGCGGCAGCGCGGGCGGGGACTTCGGCGCTTCGCGATAGACAATATCCTGCTCTTCCGTCAGCACGGTTCCCATCGCGGTGGCGATCTCGTGACGTACCGTGACGAACACCATCTCGCCCGTTGCTCCCGATTTCTCACGCACGTCCATGATAGTGGACTGCCGCGTCATGAGCATGCCGATCTCGATCGGCGTACGAAACGCCACGCGGCTTCCGGCCCACATGCGGCGCGGCAGGGTAACAGGCGGCAGAAATCCTCCTCGCCGGGGATGTCCATCTTCGCCGATCTCGGATTGCGGTGCGCGGGTCAGGAAATACAGCCAGTGAGCCAGCGGCGGCAGTTCGCCGCTTGTCCAGGGCGGAATGGCGTGGTCGAGCAATGCGGCAAGGCCCGCGACCTGGCCCGGGGACGCGACATCCTCCGTCGTTTCCGTCCGCCCGATCCATTGCCTCAGATGCGCGATATCCATGGTTCAGAACGATTTCGGCAGTCCCAGTACATGCGTCGCCACATGGCTGAGGATGAGATTGGTGGAGATCGGCGCCACCTGATAGAGCCGCGTCTCGCGAAACTTGCGCTCGATATCGAATTCCTCGGCGAAGCCGAAACCGCCATGCGTCTGCAGGCACATGTCGGCGGCAAACCATGATGCTTCCGAGGCGAGCAGCTTGGCCATGTTGGCTTCCGTGCCGCAGGGCTGACCGGCGTCGAACAGCGCCGCGGCCTTCTTCACCATCTCCTCGGCAGCCGCGATCTGCACATGAGCGCGCGCGATGGGAAACTGAACGGCCTGATTCTCGCCGATCGGCCGACCGAACACGGAACGGTCCCGCGCATAGGCGCTGGCTCGATCGACGAAAAACTTGCCGTCCCCGATGCACTCCGACGCGATGAGGATGCGTTCGGCGTTCATGCCGTCGAGGATGTAACGGAAACCCCTGCCCTCTTCGCCGATGAGATTTTCCGCCGGCACCTCGAGATTGTCGAAAAACAGTTCGGTGGTGGCGTGATTGATCATTGTGCGGATCGGCCGGATGGTGAGCCCTTTGCCCAGCGACGTCCTGATGTCGACGAGGAAGACGCTCATGCCGTCGGTGGGTTTTGCTGCCTGATCGCGCGGCGCCGTACGCGCGAGCAGCAGGAGCAGGTCGGAATGCTCCGCGCGGCTGATCCAGATCTTCTGGCCGTTGACGATATACCGGTCGCCCGCCTTCCGGGCGAAAGTCTGGATTCGGGTGGTATCGGTGCCGCTGGTCGGTTCGGTGATGCCGAAGGCCTGCAGCCGGAGGCGGCCCGCTGCGATCTCCGGCAGGGTACGCCGCTTCTGCACTTCGCTGCCGTGCCTCAGCACGGTACCCATCGTGTACATCTGGGCGTGAGCCGCGCCGCCATTGCAGCCCGAGCGATGGATTTCTTCCAGGATCGCGATGCCCGCGCCCAGCCCCAGCCCGGACCCGCCATAGGCTTCGGGAATGAGAACGGCAAGGAAGCCGTCTTCGGTCAGGCGTTTCACGAATTCGGACGGATACGCTCGCTCGCGGTCCAGCGCGCGCCAGTAGGTGCCCGGAAAATCGGCGCAGAGACGGCGCACAGATCCGCGGATATCCGGAAAGCTTTCGTCGGCATTCATGCAGGAAACTCTAACCCCTCGCTCCGTACCTGTCACAGGCGACGGCTTCGGACCGATACTGCCGTTGCGAAGCGGTCGTCCCGGCCTCAGGATTGGCCCTGAATCGACATTTTCGAAAGAGCCGTTCCATGAAGGCTTCCGAGGCCATTGCGTCGCGCCGGTCCGTGCGCGCCTTTCTCGACACGCCGGTGCAGCAAAACGTGATTCGTCGCGTACTCGACCTTGCGGCACGTGCGCCGTCCGGCGGCAATCTGCAGCCCTGGCGTCTCTATGTCGTCGCCGGAGAACCTCTTGCGCAGTTCAAGGCAAAAATCCGCGAGCGGCTCGCCGCCAATCCGTCGCCCGACCCGCTCGAATATCATATCTACCCTGAAAACCTCTGGGAGCCGCACCGCACGCAGCGCCATCGCGTGGGCGAGATGATGTATGGCCAACTCGGCATCCCGCGCGAGGACAAGGCCGCGCGTCTCTCCTGGTTCCGCAATAACTACGCATTCTTCGGAGCACCGGTTGGGATGTTCTGCTACATCGACAGACGCATGGGACCGCCGCAATGGTCCGACGTCGGCATGTATCTCGAAAATGTCATGCTGCTGCTCCGCGAAGAAGGTCTGGATTCCTGTCCGCAGGAATGCTGGTCGATTTACAACCGCCTCGTCGCGGAACTCGTCGCTCCGCCCCCCGAGCTGCTTCTCTTTTGCGGCATGGCGATCGGCTACGCGGACACCTCGGCGCCGGTCAATCGCCTCGTGGCCGAGCGAATGGCGCTCGACGAGTTCGCGGAGTTCAGGGGATTTTGAAGACCGGATGGGACCGCGCCGCATGCGCGGTCCCGATTGCCGGCTGCTCAGATGAAGTGCCAGTCCTGCGCATAGGCTTCGAACTGGGCAAGCGAGACGCCGGTGAACTGGATGACGTCGTTGTTGTCGAGCGTCACCAGCGTGTCGCCCGCTCCGTCCTGTCTCGCATGCGCTTCGACGGCTGCGATGTTGGCGAAGTCGTTGTGGTCCCAGTTGATCGTGTCGGAAGCCGCGGAGAAATTTGAAATGTAGATCATTCCGTAATCGCCGTTGAAGTTGAACGTGTGACCGGTCGTTCCAGCGGTGATCTTGAGTCCCGTCGTCTCTCCGCTGCTCGTGAATGTCTGCCCGTTCTCGTAGAAATAAACGGTTTCGGTGTTGTTGGTGTAGAAGATGAATTCGTTTTCCAGGTTTCCGTGCTGGTCGAGCAGAACGGTTTCCTGATTGATCCCCGAAAGTCCGGTGATCAGTTCGCTGGTGGTGCCGTCCTGATTGTAGGTATAGGCGACATTCTCGTACTCCGAACCGTTCGCAAGGAAATACTCCGCATTTGTGATCTGGTGCGCGGCGTTGAAATCCCAGGTGAACGACGTGTAGGGCTTTCCGACGATGTCGCTGCCATTGGCGATATACGATCCGTCCTGGTTGTACGTGTATGAGATCTGTTCCACCAGGTTTGCACCACTGTAATAGTCGGCGAGCGTGACTTGTTCGTTGCCGTTCACGGTCTCCGTGAACGATGTGTACTGCTGACCGGTGACGTTGGTGATATCGAGGTAGTGCGTTCCCTGGATGTCATGGAAAATGTTGTTGTACTGCAGGTAGAGCGCATAAGTGCTGGTGACCACGCCGTTATCGGAAACATCGATGTAGCCGACGTGGCCCTGCTGCCCAAGCTGGGCGATTGCCGCCGATATGTTGGCGGCCGTGTCCGTGATGATCATCGAATAGGGCGAGCCGTTCGCATTGTGCAACTCGCCCAGGGCCCGCGTGTCGTTCTCCATCTGACTGACTGACAGGCCGATAAAGCCGTTGTCGGAGATGGTGATCGATGCGACGTGCGAATTGCCGTTGAGAATGCCCAAAACAGTGCCGGACAGGTGTGCGCCGGTGTCGATGATGTCGATCTGGTAAGGCTGGCCGTTGGCGTTCGACAACTCGCCCAGCGCGCGTGTGTCGTTGTCGTATTCGGACATGGTCAGCGTGATCGCGTTGTTGTCCGAAATGACGATTGACGTCACGTGGGTATTTGCGTTCAGCGCGTCGAACTCGGTGCCCGAAAGATTTGCGGCCGTATCCAGCACGTTCAGCGTGTAGGGATTGCCGTTCTGGTTGACGAGTTTGCCCAGCGCCGCGGCATCGCTCGACATCTGTGCAACCGACAACGTCACCGAGTTGTTGTCCGATACGGTGATCGTGGCGATCTTCGCATTGGCAGCCAGCTGATTGAGGTAGGTCGAGATATCGGCGGCGGTGTCCACCACATTGAACGACACTGCGGCGCCGTCACGGTTGCTGACTTCCGCCAGGATCCCCGCGTCGTTCGCGATCTGAGCCGCCGTCAGGGTCAGCGCAACATTGTTGGAGACGACGACGGACGTAATCTGCGCATCCGCCTGCAGGCTGTTCAGATAGGCCGCGATGTTGAGCGCCGTATCCTGGATCTTCTCCGTCACTGCCGCGTTGTTGGCGTTGGACAGCTCGGACAAAGCGCGGGTATCGTTGACCACTTCCGACACGTTCAGCGTCAGCTGAGCGTTGTTCGAAATGACGATTGAGGTCACCTGCGTGTCGGAGTTGAGGTTGCCCAAGTCCGCGGTGATGTCGGCGCCGGTATCCAATACCTTCACCGTGGCGCTGCTGCCGTTGCCGTTAACCAGGGCCGCCAGCGCGTCCGCATCGGACGTCAGCTGTGCGATCGACGCGACGACCGACAGATTGTCGGAGACCGTGATTGTGCCGATGTTGTTGTTGGCCTCCAGCTGGTTCAGATAAGTCGAGATGTTTCCGGCCAAATCGTTCACGTTGATGAGGATCGGCTGACCGTTGGCGTTCAGCGCCTTGGCGAGCGCGGCGGTATCGTCGGCCACCTGATAGGCCTTCAGCGTCAGCGGATTGTTATCCGAGATGGTGATCGCGCTGATTGTCGCGATGCCGTTCAGATCGTCGAGATACTGCGCGACGTTTGCGGCCGTATCGACGACGGTCAGCGTTACGGGCTGGTTATTGGCATTGGACAGCAGACCCAGCGCGCGCGAGTCGAGCACCGCTGAGTGCGCCGCAAGCGACAGCGCCGCGTTGTCGGAGATCACGATCGAATTGACGTCGAGATTGGCGTTCAGCGCATCCAGCGCGGACGAAATGTTCGCTCCAGTATCGTAGACGGAGATCGAGGTGACATGGCTGTTGAGTGCCACCGTAGCCGCATCAGCTGCCAGTACGTGGTTCACCGACAGGTTGTAAGGGCTCGTGATGTCGTTGAGCACACTGGCGTCGTTGTCGAATTGCGTTTCGGTGATTGTCAGCGTCGGCGTGGAGCCATCCGTGAGCACGATGTTTGTGATCTTGCCATGGACGCTCTCCAGCGCGTCGAGCGCGGTCTGGACGTTCGCTGCGCTGTCGTCGATCGCAATCGACACGACGCGGCTGTCGCCGGCGATGGACGTCGCATCGGCGGCAAGGACACTCGTGACCGCCAGCTGGAAGGCGCTGGTGATGTCGTCGAGCGCCAAGGCGTCGCTGTGATATTCGGTTTCGGTAATGGTCAGCGTCTGTGTTCCACCGCCGGTCAGCGCGATGGTGAGCGGGATGCTGCCGGAGGCTACACTCTCCAGAGAGTTGAGGTAGGTCTGAACGTTCGCCGCGCTGTCGAGCACCGCGATGGACGACAGAACGTCGTGGCTGGTGATGGCAGCCGCGTATCCCGCAATGCTTGCCGCGTCGGCCGCCGCAACATTCGTCACTGCCAGGTCGTACGGATTATTGGTGATGAGGTCGAGCGCGGCCGTGTCGGTCTTCAACTCCGATTCGGTGATGGAGAGAGTCTGCGTGCCGCCGCCCGTCAGCGTGATGGACGTCAATTCGGCGAGCCCGTTCAACGAACCGAGGTTGGCCGCTACATTCGACGCGCTGTCGCTGACGGAGATGGAGGTCAGCACTGCGTTATGATTGTCCGTGGAAAGTTCGCTCGCGATGCTGGACGCATTGGCCGCCAGCACATTGGTGACCGCGACATTGAACGAGCCGTTGGTGATCTCGCCAATCGCCGCCGCATCGCTCGTCAGCTGGCCTTCCGTGATCGTGAGCGTGGGCGTACCGCCGTCGCTAAGGAAGATCGACACCACATGCGTATTGGAATTGAGCGCGCCGAGATCGCCGGCGACATTTCCGGCCAGATCGCTGACCGCCAGGGTGTAAGGCGAAGCGTCGCCGTCGACCAGCTTGGCCAGTACGGATGCGTAGGTCGTGATGTCGGCAACGTTGACATCAATGGCGCCGTTGTCGGTTACCGTGATCGATTCGACGTGACCGCCGGAGAGGTAGCTCTGTAGCGTGGCAAGCGCGCCGGAGATCTCGCTCGCATTGCCCGTGACGTTCAGCATGTAGGGGGTATGGTTGGCGTTCGAGAACTCGCTGATCAGCGCGCCGTCAAGCGACAGGTCGCCGATGGTTACGGAGACGGCCGCGTTGTCGGAAATGACGACACTGGTGATTTGCTGATTGCCGGATGTGTACGCTTCAAGATCGGTGATGTTGGCCGAAATGTTTGATGCCGTATCATCGAGGATCAGGTGAACCGTTCCGCCACCCTGGTTCGCGAGCAATCCAACAGCCGTCGTGTCGGCAACCAGCAGCTGGTTGGCTGTCAGCGTGATCGCCGCGTTGTCCGAGATCGTGATGGAGACGATGTCGCTGTTTGCCTCCAGTGCATCCAGATACGTGCTGATATTTGCGCCGTTATCGACGACATCGATGCTGAGCGCGTAGCTGTTGACATTGTCGGCGGCAATGATGCCCAGCGCGCGGGTATCGTCAGCGACCTGCGACGCCGACAGCGTCATGACAGGGGCTTGGTTCGTGAAGACGATCTCGCCTACGTGAAGGTTGGCGTTCAGATTGTCTAGCTGGGCAGCGATATTGGCGGAGGAATCGAGCACTTCGACCGTGGCAGCATTGCCGAGGTTGCCCGCATAAAGCTCATTGAGCGCGGTCGTGTCGTTGTGGGCCTGCAGCGCGTTGATGATCACCGTGCCGCCATTGTTGATCACGATACCGTTGACGCGACTGTCGTTGTTCAACGCATCGAACGCGGCGCCGGAAATGTTCGCAGCCGTGTCGTTGATATACACGTCGGCCAGCGTGTGTCCGTCGGATTGATACAGCTCGCTCAGCGCATGCGCGTCGGTCGTCAGCTGTGCAACCTGTAGAGTGACCTCGGGGCCAAAACCGCCCGGATCATCGCTCGCAATGATTTTGTTGACCTGCGAGTTGCCGTTCAGGCTGTCGAACGCGAGCGAGATATTATAGGAAAGGTCCGACACCGTGACGTTGGCATGCGTTGAACCGCCGAGGTTGTAGAGTTCGCCGAGCGCCGTTGCATCGCCGGCTAGCTGAGCCACGTTGACGACGACTTCGTTCGAACCGCTGTCGCTGACAATGATCTTGTTGACTTGGGAGTCGCCGTTCAGGGTGCCCAGGCCGGCCGTGATGTTGGACGCCGTATCGCTGACGACGACTTTTGCAGGCGTCGAGCCATTGGCGTCGTAGAGCTCGTTCAGCGCCGACGCGTAGGTCGTCAGCCCCGCCACGCTGACGTTCACTTCGTTCGAGGCACTATCTGTGACGATGATCTTGTTGATCTGGCCGTCCGACTGCAGGGCCCCGAGACCGTTCGTAATGTTGGCTGCCGTATCCGAGACAATGATGTTCGCGAGAGACAGTCCATTGGCGTTGTAGAGTTCGCCAAGCGCCCGGCCATAAGCGGTCAACTGCGCCATGCTGACTGTGACTTCGTTGATGTTGGAGTCGCTGACATCGATCTTGTTGACCTGGGTATCGGAGTTCAGCCCCGAAAGGTCGTTGGTGATGTCGGCGGCGGTATCGCTTACCGTCACGCTGGCGTGCGTCGAGCCGTTGGCGTCGTAGAGTTCGGCGAGCGCCGTCGCATATGTCGCCAGGCCGGCCACGTTGACCGTGACCTCGTTGATGGCGGAGTCACTGACCCAGATCTGGTTGACCTGGGTGTTGGAATTCAGGCCGGCCAGATCGTTTTGGATGTTCGAGGCCGAGTCGAGCACGACGACCTTGGCGGGCGTCGTGCCATTGGCGTCGTACAGTTCGGCCAACGCGGTGGTGTCGTTCGTGAGCTGGTTCACGCTGATAGCAACTTCATTACCGGAGCCGGAGTCGCTGACGATGATCTTGTTGACCTGGACGTTGCCGTTGAGCGCGTCGAATTCGGTTCCGGAGAGGTTCCCGGCGGTGTCGACGACCGTCACGCTCGCCCTGCTGATGCCATCCGCATTGTAGAGTTCGCCAAGCAGATGAGAATCGCTCGCCAGCTGCGCGACCGAGACCTGAACCTCGCTGCTCGCGCTGTTGGAAACGATAACCTTGTTGACCTGGCCGTTGCCGTTCAGACCGCCGAGGTCGGCGGTGATGTTGGCCGCCGTGTCGGACACTGTGACGTCGGCCGGTGTAACGCCGTTGGCGTCGTACAGCATGCCAAGCGCGTGGGCGTCGCTCGTCAATTGCGCAACGGAGACGATCACTTCGTTGCCCAGGCCGCTGTCGGTCACCACAATGGATGCGACATGGCTGTTGTGATCGAGGCTGTCGAAAGCCGTCGTGAGGTTTCCCGCCGTATCGTGGACGCTCAGCGTGTACGGCGTGTTGTCGCTGTTGAAGAGGACCGACAGAATGCTCGCGTCGTTGGTGATCTGGGACACGCTCAGCGTTATCGCGGCGTCGTTCGTATCCACGACGATCGCGACATGCGAATCATTGTTGAGGCTGTCGAGTGCCGAGGAGATATTCGAGCCATTGTCCGAAATATCGATGTGATAAGGGCTGCCGTTGGCATTTTGCAGGCGGCTGAGCAGGCTCGTATCGGTCGTGAAATCCGCAATGCTCATGGTAAGGGGGGCATTGTCCGAGATGATTATCGCCGCCGGCGTGGTATTGGCGTTGAGATCGCCGAGCGCCGCTTCGATGTTGGCGGCGGTATCCTTCACGTCGATCGTCGCGGGCGTCACCTGGTCATTGTTGACGATTTCGCTGAGCAACGAGGCATAATTGTCGAGCTCTGCGACGGTGACCGTGAGCGCGGCATTGTTGCTGTCGATGATCTCGACGATATCGTTGTTCGCCGCCAGAGCAGCGAGATACTCGGAAATATTGGCTCCGGTATCCGACACGTCGATCGACGAGCCGGCGTCCAGTTTTCCGAGAACCGATGTATCGCTGGCAACCTGCTCTGCGGAAATCACGAGCGGATTTCCGTCGGAAATGAAGACGGAGCTGATCGTGTTGATCGCGTTCAGCTGGTCGATGTAGTTCGAGATGTTCGCCGCATTGTCGGAGATGGTCAGCGAGACGGCGGTGTGGTTCGCATTTTCGAGTTCATTCAACGCATGCGTGTCATCGACCGCGGATGCCGCAGCGAGCGCGAGCGGCGCATTGTCGGAGATGATGATGTGGTCGACTCGTGTTGCGGTATTGAGGGTGTTGAGAGCCGCGGAGATGTTCGAGCCCGTATCCTCGACTGCCACGTTCGCCAGCGTATTGCCGCCTGCGTTATACAGTTCGGCTAGCGCTGCGCCGTCGCTTTCGTAGGAGGCGAACTTGATGGCGACTTCACCGCCAGTCCCGGAGTCCGAAACGATGATCTTGCCGAGATCGTCGGCGATGCCGTTCAGCGAGTCGAAGTGCGATGAAATGTTTCCTGCGGTGTCGAGCACGTCGATCGTGGCGTGCGTCGTGCCGTTGGCGTTGTAGAACTCGCCAAGCGCGCCGGAATAGGTCACTGCCTGCTGCGCGGTGATTGTGAGCGCGCCGTTGTCGCTGATGTCGACCTTGTTGACGTAAGGGCTGTCGATAATCGCGGTCAAGCTGCCCGAAATTGCCAGCGCCGTGTCATAGACGGTCACCAGCGCATGGTCGGTGCCATCGGCCTGGTAGAGTTCGCTGAGCGCCGTGGTGTCGCCCAGTTCGGAAACGCTGATCTGGACTTCGTTCGAGGCGCTATCGCTGACGATGATCTTGCTGACCAGCGCCGTCGTGTTCAGTGAGCCGAAATGACCCGAAATGTTGGCGGCCGTATCCGTCACGGAAATGGACGTCAGCGTCGCTTGCGAGTTCGCGGCGGTCACTTCGCCCTGGATATTGCCGACATCCGCCGCGAGCACGGAAGTCACGGCCACGTCGAACGAACCCGCAATGTCCGTCAGCAAATTAGCTTCGTTGACAAGCTGGTATTCGGTGATGGTGAGCGGACCGCCCGTGAGATTGATCGTGAGATCCTTCACGGTGCTCAACTGCGTGTAATTCGCCTCGACGTCGGCAACCGTATCGGTAACGATGACGGAGTTGATGTAAACATTTGCATCGATCTGCGACGCGAGGCCCGCGACGTTTGCCGCGTTGTCGTTGATCGCCACATGCGTCCCGCCCGAGCCGGTCAGCACGCTCTCGGCATAGGTATCGGCGACGGCTGTAGCCGCATTGAGCGTGATCTCGCCGGGTCCCGTGTTGTCGATGGCGACGAGCGTGCTGCCGATGCCGTTGAGCGCGCCGAAATGCGCTTCGATGTTCGATGCGCTGTCGACGACGCTGACTGATGTCACGTGTGACGTCGCCGCGTCTGCAGCCGCGTTCGCCGCCGTGGCGCTCGTGACCGCGATGTCATAAGTCGCGTTTGTGATGGCGGCCAGCGCGTTCGTGTCGTTCGTCAGCTGGTATTCCGTGATCGTAAGCGTCTGCGTGCCGCCGCCCTCGAGCTCGATCGACAGATGGTTCACGCCATTCAACGTGTCGAGATAGGTCGCAACATTGGTCGTGCTGTCCTGAACCAGGACCGACCCGACATAAGAGCTGCTGTTGAGGGCGGTCGCAGAGCCGGCAATGTCCGCCGCGTTGTCCACGATTTCGACCTTCGCAGGCGTCGAGCCGTCGGCCTGGTAGAGTTCTCCAAGCGCCGTGGTGTCGATCAGCAGCTCAGTGACGAGGATCTGCACCACGCCGCCCGTTCCGGAATCGCTGACTATGATCTTGTTGACCGCGGAAACGTCGTTCAGTCCGCTGAAGGTTTCATAGGACAGGTTGCTGGCGGTGTCCCTGACCTCGACATTGGCCAAGTCCGTCCCGTCCTGCTGATAAAGCTTGGCGAATACCGCGCCGTCGTCCAGCGCCTGCGAAGCCGTAATCGTCACCTCGTTCGTGTTGGAATCGGTGACGATGACTTTGGTGACGAAGCCGCTTTCGAGGAGGCCGAAATAGGTGCCGATATTTGAGGCCGTGTCGCTGACGGTGAGGGATGTCAGGACTGCATTTCCGTAGCCGAAGACGTCGCCTTCGACGGTCCCAACATCGGCCGCCTTGACGCCGCTCACTGCCACGTCGAACGAGCCATTGTCCGTGTTGATGAGGCCGAGCGCGGTCGTGTCGTTGATAAGTTGGGTTTCCGTGATCGTCAGCGCACCGCCTGTCAGATCGATCGCCGTCAAATGCGCAAAGTTGTTCAGCGTATCGAGACTGGACCCGACGTTGCCGCCCGTATCCGATACCGAGATCGATGTCAGCGTGGGCGAGCCGGTCAAACCGGCGACATCGGTTGCGACGGACGAAAGTTCAGCCACGGTGACGCCGGTCACCGCCAGGTTGAACGGAACCGTGATGCCGTCGAGCGCAGCCGTGTCGTTCGTCAGCTGCGTGTAGCTGATCGACAGCGTGCCGCCGCCGGTGATGTCGATATGGATGTCCTGGACGCCGTTCAGCGTGTCGATATGCGCCGCGACATCGGATGCCGTGCCGCTGGCCAGCACATAGGTGACCTTGTTGTTGCCTTCCAACGCCACCGCATTGGCGGCGACATTGTCGACGGTATCGTTGACCGCGATCGAAACCAAATTGGCGTTCGCGTTACCCGAACTGACTTCGCCGGCGATGCTCCCTGCGTCCGCAGCCAGGACATTCGTCACGTCGAGTGTGAAGTTGGCCGTCGTGATGGCCGCGAATGCCGCCGTGTCGTGCGTCAGCTGATATTCGGTGATCGACAGCGAGCCGCTGGTGATATCGATCGAGAGGTGGTCGACGCCATTCAGATTGTCGAAATTGGTCCCGACGTTGGCCGCGTTGTCCACGACATAGACATGATTGATGTGCGTGTTGGCATTGAGCGCCGTCGCGTTGCCGGCAACATCGGCCGCGTTGTCGGACACCTGGACGCTGGCGGGAGTAACGCCGCCGTTCTGATACAGAAGGCTTTCCGCGGTCGTGTCGGCGAGGGCCGCCGCGACGTTGAGCGTCACTTCGTTCGAGCCGGAATCGCTGACGACGATCTGCGCCAGGCCGGCCAGGCTGTTCAGTTCGCCGAAGACGCCGGAAATGGCGCTCGCGATATCTGAGACGTAGATCGACGTGAGATCGGCGTGCGCGTTCTCGCCGTGGACCGTCGAAGCCAGCGTCAGCGCATTGGCTGCGGACACATCCGTGATTGAGACGTTGAAGCTGGCGTTGGTGATGAGTCCGAACGCCTTGGTGTCGGTCGTCAGCGTCGCGTAGGAGAGGGACAGCGTGCCGCCGTCATTGATCATGATGCCGGTCAGATAGGTCAGGCTGTTCAGGTCGTCGAACTGATTGGCGATGTTCTGCGCCGTGTCGGAGACGTAGATGGCATTGATGTGCAAATTGTCCTGAATCGCCGCCAAGTTGTCGGCGATGTTGACGGCCGTGTCGGCAACCGCGATATCCGCCGGCGTCGTGCCGTTGGACTCGTAAAGCAGGCCCTCGGCCGTCGTGTCCGCGAGCGCGGCCGAAACGTTCAATGTCACTTCGTGCGAGCCGGAGTCGCTGACGATGATCTGCGTTAGGTTCGCCACGCCGTTCAGAGCGCCGAATGCGTTTGCAATATTGCTTGCCGTATCGGTGACGGAGATAGAATTGAGAATGGCGTACTGATTTTCCGACGATACTTCGCCTGCGATGTTCACGGCATCCGCGGCAAGAACATTGGTAATATCCACGGAGAAGGGGTTGGTATGGATGGCTCCGAATGCCCTTGTATCGGTTGTCAGTTGGGTTTCGGTGATCGACAGCGTGCCGCTCGTGATATTGACAAAAGTGAGATTATCGATGCCGTTCAGGGCGCCGAAGTTGCTCGCGATATTGCCTGCAGTGTCGTTGACGTAGACCTGGTCGATATGCGAATTGGCATTGATCGCGGTCGCGTTGGCGGCGACGTTGCCCGCATTGTCGGTCACCCTGACGTTGCTGCCGTCTATCGAATTCAGGATGCTTTCGGCATAGGTGTCGTTGATCGCCGAAGCGACGGACAGCGTCACCTCGCCATTCGTGCTGGTGTCGATGGCGACGAGGTGCGCAAGACTGTTGAGTGCATCGAAATTGTTCTCGATATTCAAGGTCGTGTCGCGGACCGAAATGGACGTGAGATCGGCGTGCGCATTCTCCGACGTGACCGTCGACGCCAGCGTCAGCGCATTCGCGACCAAAACGTCCGTGATCGAGACGTTGAAGCTGGCATTGTTGATGAGCCCGAACGCCTTGGTGTCCGACGTCAGCGTCGAATAACTAATCGACAGCGTGCCGCCGTCATTGATGGTGATGCCGGTGAGATAAGTCAGGCTGTTCAGATCGTCGAACTGGTTGGCGATGTTCTGCGCCGTGTCGGACACATAGATGTTGTTGATGTGCGTGTCCGCCTGGATAGCGGCGAGATTGTTCGCGATGTTGACGGCAGTGTCTGCCACCGCGATATCGGCCGGCGTCGAGCCGTTGGACTGGTAAAGCAGTCCTTCCGCCGCCGTGTCGGCGACGGCTGAAGCTGCGGAAAGCGTCACTTCGTGCGAGCCGGAATCGGTGACGACGATCTCGGCAATGTAGGCATGGTTCGTGTTCAGCGCGTCGAATACGCCGGAGATATTGGAAGCCGTGTCGGAGACATCGACGAGAGCCGGGCTGGTCCCGTTCGCCTGGTACAGCTTGCCCAGTGCGCTGGTGTCGTCCGCCGCCTCGCTGGCCGAGATCGTCACAGTATTCGATGCCGAGTCCGAAACGACGATCTTCTCAATGCCGAGTGCGTAGCCGTTGGCGTTCAGGGAGCCGAACGCAGCGGAGATGTTGGAGGCCGTGTCCTTCACGACCAAGCCGCTTGCACCTTCGATCATACCCAGGGCAGTCGCATCGCTTGTCAGCTGCGCCACGTCGAGCGTGATGGCGCCGTCGTCGCTGATACCGATCGACGAAATATTGGCATAGGTGTAACCGTGGGTGACGGCCGTTTCGATCTGATTCAGGTATTGCGAGACGTTGGCGGCGGTATCGTAAATGTTGAGATTGAATCGTCCTCCGTCGTACGACACCTCATTCATCGCGTGGCCGTCATTGCCGATCTGCTCGGCGGTCGCTTCGAAATTGGGCGTCGTCATCACGATCGACGTCACTTGCGTATCGGCGTTGAGCGCGTCGAAATCGGCTGAGATGGCGGCCTGGGTGTCCATCACCGTGATGCTGGCCGGCGTCGTGCCATTGGCATCGTATAGCTCACCGAGAGCGGTTGCATCGCTCGCCAGCTGCGCCACCGACACCGTCACCTGGTTACCCAGGCCCGAGTCGCTGACGATGATCTTGTTGACATGCGTGTTGCTATCGAGCGAGTCGATAGCCGCGGAAATGTTCGATGCCGTGTCCGAGACGGCGATGCTGGCCGGCGTCACGCCGCCCGCATCATAAAGTTTCGATTCGACCGTGCCGTCGGCGATCACCGAAGCGACATTCAGCGTCACCTCGTTCTGACCGGAGTCGCTGACGATCACTTTCGTCAGGTCGCCCGCGTAAGTTTCCAGGCTATTGAACGCCGAGGAGATATTGCCCGCGGTGTCATCGACGATGAGCGAGGTCAGCGTCGCATTCGTGTTGTCCGATACGTCCGTCACGATGGTACCGACCTGCGCCGCCAGCGCGCCTGTTATCGCGACATCGAAGGTGCTGGCGATCTCGTCGAATACGCCATGGCCGCTCGTGCTGGTGACCTGAGATGCCGTGAGCGTGATCGTCGGCGTGCTGCCGTCGTTGAGCGTGATCGCGCCGAGTTCGTTGGCGGCGTACAGGCTCTCGAGAGTCGAGTATCCGCTCTGCACGTTCGTCGAACTGTCGTCGATCGTGATCGTGAGCGAGCTTAAGTGATCGCCGGCGACCGCGGCAGGAATGCCGGAGGTTTCCGCAACCGTAGCGCCCGTCACCGTCAGCGCGAACGATGTCGAAATGTCCGCGAGTACGGGTTCGGCAGCCGTAAATCCCGAATAGGCGACGCTGATCGCGGGCGATCCGTCACTGAGCGTGATTGCGCCGAGATAACCGTCGGTGTGCAGGGTTTCCAGCGCGGCAAGGCCGTTCTGAACGTCGGTAGAGGTGTCGTCGATCGTGATCGTCAGCGATCCGGTATCGATGCCTACAGCGGCGGCAGGAACGCCCGACGCCTGCGCAACCGTGGCACCCGTCACCGTCAGCGCAAACGCCGTTTCGATCTTGTCCAGCACTCCTACGGCCGCCGAGAAGCCCGAATAGGCGACGCTGATGGCAGGCGAACCGTCATTGAGCGTGATCGGACCGAGCTCACCGGCGCCGGACAGCGCTTCAAGCGTGGCGAGGCCGTTTTGCACATTCGTCGAGCTGTCGTCGATCGTGATCCCCAGAGAGCTCGCGTGGATGTTGTCCGCCGTGATGGTGCCGGGCAGGCTGCCCGCTTCCGCCACTGTGGCGCCGGTCACTGTCAGTGCGAACGACGTCGAAATGTCCGCGAGCACGGCTTCCGCAGCCGAGAAGCCCGAATACGCGACGGAGAGCGCCGGCGAGCCGTCCGTCAGCGTGATCGACGAGATATGCGATGCGTTGGATTCAAGACCGGTGAGGTAAGACTGCACATTTCCGGACAAGTCGGCAACGACGACCTTCGCGGGCGTCGTTCCGTTGGACTCGTAGAGTTCGCCGAGCGCCGTGGTGTCGTTGGCGGCGCTTTCCGCGCTGAGTGTGATTGTGCCGTTGTTGGAGATGTTGATCTGCGCAACACGGCTAAGTCCGTTCAGCGTGTCGAAATTGCTCTGAATATTGTTCGCGGTATCGACCACCGTGAGATAGGCGGGCGTGATCCCGTTGGATTCGTAAAGCTCGCTCAGCGCGTGCGAATAGGTGGTGATCTCGGAGACCGTGACCGAGGTCAGACCGTTGTCCGACACGATGATCTTGGTGACCTGAAGATCGGAGTTGAGCCCCCCGAGATCGCCCGTGATGTTGGACGCCGTGTCCGAGATCGTGACCGTTGCGGCATCAGTTCCGTCCGAGGCGTAGAGTTTGGCGAGCGCCGCGCCATTGGCTTCGAGCGACGCGACGTTGATCTGGATCGAGCTGCCGTCTGTAATGACCGCTTTGATCACGTCTGCATTGTCGAGATTCGCAAGCGACGCCTCGATATGGGCTGCCGTATCGCTCACATAGAGTTGCGTGACGGTGCCGCCGCCGACGGTCGCGCCTGCAAGGGTGACGGCATCGGCCGCCAGCACGCTGGTCAGCGTAAGATCGTAGGTGCTCGAGATGTCGGCCAGGATCGCCGAGTCGTTGTGGTACTGCGTTTCGCTGATCGTGATCGTCGGCGTCGAGCCGTCTGTCAGCAAGATAGACGTGATCTTGGAATGCACGCTTTCCAGCGAGTCGAGGTTCGACTGGATGTTCGCGGCAAGGTCCGAGATCGTGATCGATGTAACGTGACTGTTGGCGCCTTCGGTGATGGCATGCGCTGCCGTGGCTCCGGTGACGGCAAGGTTATAGCTGCCTGCGATGTCGCCGATCACGGTTGCGTCGCTGAAATACTGACTGTCCGCGATCGTCAGGGTAGGCGTGCCGACGTCGGTCAGCGCGATGGTCGTGATCTTCGACGCGACACCTTCCAGCGAATCCAGATTGTTCTGAACGTCCAACGCACTGTCGCTGATGGACAGCGACGTGATGTGGGTATTGCCGGCGACAAGGCCGGCCGCATCGGCGGCCGCAACGGCGGTCAGCGCGACGCTGTAACCGCTCGTGATGTCGGCGAAAACGCTCGCACATTCGGTGAAGGTTGCTTCCGTGGTCGTAATCGTGCCGGCGTCGGTGACGTCGATGGTGCCGAGATGGCCCGCCTGGGCGACGCCCAGCAGCGTAGTGAGCTCGGGACCGATATCCCCTGCCGTGTCGGCCACGTCGATCAGGTTGACGTGCGGCGCGCCACTCCACGATCCTGCCTGCTCCGCCGTGGCGCCGGTGATGTCCAGGTTCCAGCTGCCGGAGATTACGGCCAAAACGGAACCGTCGTTGGTGTACTGCGTGGCGGTAACGGTCAGCGTCGGCGTGCCGACATTCGTCAGCGAGATCGACGAAATCTTCGAGACGTAGTTCTCCAGCGAGTCGATGCCGGCCTGCACGTTCGACGCGCTGTCCGTGACCGCAAAGGAGGTAATGTGCGAATCTGCGTACGCTGCGGCCGCGCCGGCAACGGTAATGCCGGTCACGTCGAGATTGTAGGCGCTTGTGATGTCCGCCAGGACCGATGCATCGTTGGTGAACTGCGTATCTGTGATCGTGATGGTCGGCGTGCCGACGTCCGTCAGCACGATCGTCATCGGTATCGAATGCGAAACACCCTCAAGTCCGTCGAGATTGGCCTGCACATTGGCTGCCGAGTCGGAAATCGAGACAGAGACAATGTGCGAATTGCCGTTGATCGCGCTCGCTCCGTTCGCCACGTCGGCCGCGTTGTCCGTCACGTTCAGCGTGTAGGCACTCGCGTTGGCGTTGACGATTTTGGCCAACGCGCCCGCGTCGCTCGTGATCTCCGCCACGCTGATATTGACGGCGGCATTGTTGTTGTCCGTAATTGTCGTGATCTTGGTCTGCGCTTCGAGGGCGTTGAGATAGGTTCCGATATTCGCGCCGGTATCGTTGACCAGGAAATGGACCGTGCCGCCGTTGTTGTAGATGACTTTGCCGAGTGCAGTCGCATCCAGCGACACCTGCTGAGCCGTCAGCGTCATCGCGGTCGAATTGGAGACAATGACTTCCGTGACCGTCGATCCGTCGTCCTGAATGGCGTTGAGATAGGTCGCAAGGTTGACCGCGGTATCCTTCACATGGACGTTGGCTGCGGAGTTGTTCTCATTCACAAGCTCGCCTACAGCGGCGGTGTAGTTCGACTGCGCCGCCGTCAGGGTGACAACGCCGTTGTCGGAAACGACAATCTGCGTGACCTGCCCTTCGGTCGCAATTGTCGCAAAGCTCGCACCAATATGAGCCGCGGTGTCGGAAACCGTTACAGTCGCGGCAGTATTGTTGGCGTTGATAAGTTTGCTGAGCGCGATGGCGTCGCCGGTCAACTCGGCCACTGAGACCGTTACCGACGCGTTATCCGAAATGATGATCTGCGAAATATGCGAGTCGGTGTTGAGCATCGTCAACGAGCCGCTGATATTGGCGGCCGTATCGAGAATGTCGAAGGCCGGACCTGAGTCCAGCTGGGATCTGTGTTGTTCCCAGTAAGAGACGGAGACTTCCTGGACGAGACCACCGTGCGTGCCCATACCGCTGTATTGGACCAGGCCCTTCCGATCATGCTTCGTCATCGCCATCCTCATTCCGTTGACGGCGCATGTGCTCGCGCCGCGGGTTTCTACACTCTCGTTTTTTTGGCCGGCGATCGAAGGCGCAGCGGGATGCGCAAGGACGTCATCGCCGTCTATCGCGACGGCGAGATGGTCCACACTAATTGTTCTGCGATCCGCTCAATCTTCGCCCGTACGGCCCGACACATGCAGTCGCGCTCCGAATTCACCGGAGTGCGAAATGCACCTTCAACTTCAGTTCCTGGGTTAAAGTCTGCTCGCGCCGTTCGCTCGTGTTCACACTCAACCTGGCGAACAAAACGCGCGCCTCCCGCCCCCTGCGACACCGTTATCCCTAACAGATCAAACGAATATTGCGCAAGGCAGGAGCTTCGCCATGAATCTGTTAAGAAACAGTGATGGCGCGCGAGAGAGAGATCAACGAGTATTGAAACTATTGGAGAAATTACTGCGGCTGGGATGAAAAACCCGATCAAATTCCTAGAGATTTAGGAGCGGTTTTCCCCGCCCGCAGAGAGATACACAACTTAAAGTTGTAGGTTTCACCTTCTCTGCTGCACGCACGTTGTACGCGCGCCACCTACCGGGGTTCCATCGGTGGCCAAAAGGACCGAATCAGCGGACCTGAGCTGTATTGACGAGCATTTGACATGGAGCAACAGGACATTCGCCTCGCATTTGTTGTTGCAAGGAAGACACCTCGGAACAATTTCAGCCGGCACCGATCCGGTCGCAAACTTCACTTCCGAGTTCAGCTTGCCATTTGATACAACAGCCGACTTGATAAAACAGCCGACGCGCGGGCCCGTGCGTCCGCACGCTCCGGGGCCTCGGCATGAACACAACCAAACTACCTATCGTCGCAGTTGCTTGCCTGCTGTCGGGTGCAGCCTTCGCGCAAACGGCATCGCAGATCGAGCAGGTCGTCGTCACCGCGACGCGCGTTCCCGAAAGCAATGATCGGATTCCGGCAGACACCTCGGTGGTATCCGGCGATCAGCTCCGCGCCCGTGATGCGTGGGACTTGCAGACCAGTTTGGCTTTGGTCCCTGGGGTGGAAGCGCCTGCGGGTGGCGATGCCGGACCCTCAAGTTCCGTACCATCGTTCTGGGGACTGCACGAATTCGATGCATTTCTGCTCGTCGTCGACGGCATTCCCTGGGGAGGCGCCTTCAATCCCGCCATCTCGACCCTCGACCTCAACGACGTCGACCGTATCGAAGTGCTGAAGGGATCTGCACCCGTGATGTATGGCGCGACCTCGTTCGTCGGCGTGGTTCAGGTTCTACACTATCCGGCCGGACAGGCGGCGCAGCAGCTCGACATTGGGGGCGGGACCTACGGTTCCGCGCGCGGCGATCTTTCGGTTGTGCTGCCGGGCACCGACACGTTCCACGAGTCGCTGGCGGTCGACGGGCAAAGCGTGGGCTTCGCGGACCATCGGGAGAACGTGTCAGACGGGCAATTCCTCTACCGCGCCACCGACGAGATCGGGCCGGGCACATTGCGCTTCGACACGGACCTGACGTTCGTGCATGACTCACCGCCGAGCCCGATCGTCCGCATCGGATCGGGCCTGGCGACGGAGATACCCGACAATGCAGACTTCAACCCGGCGAACGCCGAGATCGCGGAGAACAAGTACCAGGGCGATATCGGCTGGACGCAGCAGACCGGTCTGGGCACATGGGACACCCTCGCCTCCTACGCGCATTCCGACGTGCGCTACATTGCGGGCTTCCTGCACCCGGATTTGAGCGGCACAGTCGACACGCAGGATCAGCAGCGCCTCGTCAACGATGGCTATTTCGATACCCACCTCACCAATGAGCAGGTCTCGAACGTCACGATCATCGGAGGGCTGGATCTGTTGTACGGATACGGTCGGCAGGGAACGTTGAACGACAACAGCGCCTACACCGTGCCTCTGAACGGCTCTGTGTTGCCTCCGCCAACGTCGGAGCTTCCCGTGAACGAAGTTGGTTCCGTCAAAGACGACCGGCTGTTCCTGGGGCAATATATTCAGGCCGACTGGAAGCCCGACGACAATTGGGATGTGACGGGCGGAATCAGACTCAACGAGACTTACGAGCACCAGTACTCGAGCGATCTCATTCTCAGTCCGCCGCCGTCGTTCGCATCGGAAACATCCGATCGCGACGTCATCCGTCCGTCGGAAACGGTTGGTGCGAGTTACCGCGCATGGAAGGACAACGGCGACGAGGCGGTGCTTTACGCCGACTATCGCAACGCCTTCAAGCCGTCGGCGCAGGACTTCGGTCCAGATTATCAGCCGACCGTGCTGCTCCCTGAAACCGCACAAAGCTATGAAGCCGGCGTCAAAGGCGCACTGGCCGATGCAAGGCTGACTTACGACGCCGAGGCGTTTCTCCAGAACTTCCAGAACCTCGTCGTTCCGTTGCCCAACGGGTTTCTCACGAATGCTGCCGCAGAGCGACTCAAGGGGGTGGAACTCGAGACGCAGTATCAGCTGGCACCTGACCTCGCACTGGCCGCCAACGTCGCGTATCACGACGACACGTTCGGCCGGTATCTCTTCTTCGACGGGGTGAACAGCGTCAATGTCGCCGGCAAGCAGCTCACGCTGTCCCCGCACATTCTTGCATCCGGCGGCGTCCTCTACACGCCGGCGCAGGGATTCAACGCCACGATCGTCGTCAACTACGTCGGGCGCCGGTATCTCGATGAAGAGAACAGCGCTCCGGTCGGCGGTTACACGACTCTTGCGGCAACACTCGGCTATCGCTTCGCGAAATATCAAATCTCCCTCGAAGGCACCAACCTCACAAACGAACGGCCGCCGGTCAGCGCGAGCGAATTCGGAAGCTCGTCCTTCTATCTGCTCGATGCGCGCATGGTGTGGCTGAAGCTCGGATATTCGCTTTAAGACATCGTCCGCTCGCTGCTTATCCCGCGGTCGGGAGCACTTGTCGTTGGGGATGTGAGGCCGCTCCCGGTCCGGTTTGATATCGGTCAATGAAAATCCTTGCGCCATAGATGATAATGAGAATAGTTCTCACTATCAGAGTCCATGCAGCGCAGAGGAACCGTCAGCCTTGTTTTCCACATGTTAACCAATATTCGCAGGGTGACGGCCGTCGTTACCCTGCTCCTGGCACCAATGACGCCCCTTCCGGCACGGGCTGACAGCGGGGGCTCCGTCACGGCGCTGACGCAACTCGCAATGGTCGAGACGGTCGTCGTCACCGCCAATCGCCCGCAGGGACCCACCGCCTCGGCGTCGGGTGCGAATGATTACGCCATGACGAGCAACGCAATCGCAGACCTTCCGATGGGGGACGACACGTCCATCACCGATGTGCTCGCCCAGATGCCCGGAGTCTCGATCGACCAGAACCAGCAGATTCACATTCGCGACACCGAAGGACCGCAGTTCCAGTACCAGATCGACGGAATTCTCATTCCTTTCGATATCAACACGAACCCGCCCTTTCTCTCGATGATCAATCCGGCGTTCGTTCAGCGTCTGGATCTGCTCGATGGCGTTCTGCCCGCCCAATACAGTTACGCGACCGGCGGCGTTGTCGACATTCAGACAAAGGATGGGTGCGTAAAGTCCGGCGGAAGTGCCGAGCTGCTCGTGGGGCAGCGCGACACACTTCAGCCTAGCGTGGAGTATGCAGGTTGCGACGGCCAGTTCGGTTACTTCGCAAGCGGCCTCTACAGCCAAAACAACATGGCATTCAGCTCGGCGACGCGGGGTCCGGCGCCCATCCACGATCACACCAATCAGGGTCAGACATTCGACAAACTGTCCTATGCGCTCGACGCAAATACGAAGCTGAACCTGATTGTTTCGGCCGCGGCCAGCGACAACCAGTTGCCCAACGTGCCCGGCCTTGTGCCGGAGTACATGTTGGCGAACGCGCCGGCCATTTCGTCTGCCGAGATCAACTCCTGGCTGAATTTCCGTGACTGTCTTGGACTACTTTCTCTGAGCGGAACGCCCTCGGGCAGGCTGTCGTGGCAGATTTCCTATGCCGCACACTCCATCTCCGAGCGGTTCGTTCCCGACGAGGCGGGCGAGTTGATCTATCAGGGTGTTGCATCGAACGCTCTCCATCAGGACATCGACAACACTCTTCAGGGCGATGTGCTGTACAGCCTCGACCAGCACACGATCAGCGCAGGATTCTATCTCGGCGATTATGTCGTGACGGCCGACGACAATTCTCTCGTCTTTCCCGTCAACGCGGCGGGCCAACAGACAAGCGACGTTCCAGTCGACATCGTCAACAACGCCCACGCCACGAACATCGTCACCGGCGTTTACACAAACGACCTCTGGCAAATCGATCCGAACTTGCGCGCCAATATCGGCCTCAGGTGGGATACGCTGTCGGGCTTCACGCACGGCAACCAGATCGACCCCACGGCCAGCCTGACCTATATGGCGACATCGGATACGACACTCCATGTCGGTGCTGCGCGATACATGCAAATTCCGAGCTTTCAGGGAATTTCCCCCGGCGCGCCGGCCGCGTTTGCGGGCACTACAGGCGGCGGACCGCCCGGCGTCGTGAATCCGGAGACTGAAGACGACGTCGAATTCGATCTGGGCATTCTACATACATTCGCCCCAGGACTGACGATCTCGGCAGACAGTTTCTATGAAATCACCAACCATTATCTCGACACCGGCCAGTTCGGGGTGGTGCCGATCTTCGCGCCGTTCAATTACGATCACGGGTTTATCTGGGGTTCGGAACTTGCGGTTGCCTACAAGACCGACAATTTTTCGGCCTACGGAAACTTCACGGCAGGGCGCAACATGGAACAGGGCGTCGTTACCGGCCAGTTCAATTTCGACGCCGACGAGCTCGCCTATATTGATTCGCATCATATCGTGCTCGATCACCAACCGCTTGTCGGGATCACCGCGGGGACAACGTATGACTGGAAGCCCTACGCATTCAGCGCCGACGCAACATACAGCAGCGGTCTTCGCGCCGGCTTTGCGGATCTCGAGCCGTTGCCGAACGTGTTTCAATTGAACGTCAGCGTGGCTCGGACATTTACCATCAGCGGGTTGGGTGACGTGACAGACCGGCTCACGCTCATCAATGCCCTGGATCGCACCAACCTGATCCGGCCCGCCGAAGGAATCGGGATATTCCAGTCTGCCTACGGACCCCGACTGACCATTTTCGACGCGCTGACCGTGCCGCTTTAGGCACGCGCAGCGCAGGCCTTATCGAGCGGCGATAGTTCATGTGTACTTCTGCATCGCACGCTGTTTGGCGATCTGAACGCACACCTCGACGCATCCCGATTCGGTTTTGGCCTTTTCCGCAGCACGATTGTGCCCGCCGGACATATTCCGCAGACCCATGTGGGCGGCTCCAAATAGCGAAACCGGCAGCGCCTCGGCTGCCGGCTCGCCATCGTCCACTCGTCACCTCAAGGGTAGGCCCACCGAATGTTCCGAAGCATAACATGCGCCCATCCAAGTAGCTGTAGGGTCCACCCCCTCGCGCGCGATCTGTTCCACGGACATAACGTCGCCATGACGGACCGATCACGCCGCGCAGGAGCGTTGAACGCTCCACCAGGCGTGCCGGTTTTTGTTGGAGGGTTCCGCTACACATCGATCGAGTGCCGCCCGAACCATACCTGCCGGATTCCCCCGGCGACGGAAGCCGGCCGCCTTCGGCCCTAAAACTGACGGCCACCCGCCCGATTTGCATTAATGCTACACATTCATGCTGCATGTTGACATTATTGTTCAATGTCTTGTCGCTATTGAAACATCAGCGCTCGCCATCGAATAACGAGCGGCAACGATATGGTGCAAAAATTATATTTACTCGATCATGTTAGTCGTATATATACTGACTTCGCTAGGTGACCCCCTGGCGTAATTTTCGCGAAGCCGAAGGGCCGCCCGGAGTCCGCTCCAGGCGGCCCTGCCTTTTTTGGTGCGTTGCGCCGCGCGTGGACCTTCGAGCAACATCTCCTGCCAGCAAGGAGACATCGGATGCGTCTTGAAGGACGGAATGCGGTCATCACGGGAGCAGCTTCCGGCATCGGCCGAGCGATCGCCAAGCTCTTCGCTGACGAAGGCGCACGCGTACTTGCGGTGGACCTGGCGGGAAGGGATCTGACCCGGGTTCATGAGGGCGAGAAAAACATCGCTTGCCTCGAGAAAGACATCTCCGCGAATGAAGCGCCGAATTTCATCGTCGAAGCGGCGCTCGAGAAGTTCGCCCTACTCGACATTGTGGTGAACAATGCGGGCATCGGCTCAAACGCACTTGCCGAAGACATAGCACTGGAAGCATGGGACAGAGTTATTGCGGTCAATCTGACGGCGCAGATGCGCATATGCCAGCGCGCGATACCGCATCTGAAACAAAGCCCCGCCGGCCGCATCATAAATGTAGCTTCAGTGATGGCGGAAGGAACCGATTACGGGTTGTCCGCCTATTGTGCCTCAAAAGCCGGTGTTGCCGGCCTGACCCGGACGCTGGCGCTTGAACTCGGCAAGTTTGGAATCACCGCCAACTACATCGAGCCCGGTGCCATCGCCACGGGGATGACGAAGCCGCTCTGGGACGCGCGTCCGGAGGTTGCTGATATCTGGGCGAAAAAATCTGCATTGCGCCGAATTGGCCAGCCGATGGACATCGCGCGCGCGGCTCTGTTCCTGGCGTCCGACGATGCGGGCTTCGTGACCGGCCACGGCCTGCGGGTCGATGGCGGATTGATGTTGAGAGTTTAGATCAGCGACCTCCAGTCGGCCGCGAGTTGCCCGTATATTCCGCCTACTCCGCCGGTCAACACGCAAATGGCTGCGCGTTGCAGGAACGTCCTGACCGTCAGGTCGCCCAGCGGCACCGAAATCGCAATTCCCGCCAAAGCGCAGAGGCCGCCGCTGACAGCTCCCCCAAATGAGGCGCGGGCGTAACCCGGACTGACTTCCTGTGCGTACAAATAACCGACAGTCGCCGCGATCATCATGTCCGCAAACAGAAAGCCGATTTCGTGTTCGGCGAGCAGGCCGCTGAAATGGCCGACGCCCACCGTCAGGGCCTGAAATGCGGTTCCGACGACGAAAGCCCGCAGCAATGCAGGACTCCCCGGAATACGCGGATGGCCGTTCGGATCGGACATGTGTCTTCCCGATGCTGCTGGATTTGACTTCGGCTCGCGCTAGCCAACGTCATCCCCCGGCAGGACGCAAATTTTCTGATTCCTCCACGACGCCTGACGCGGCGCGTGGGTTGTGCCATGCAGCATGACCAGGACTTAACATTTTCCGTCTTGCGATTGATGGCCGATTTCTCTAAGGGCTGTCTCGCATATTCCACTCGCCCTACCCTATTCCGTCATGATCGAGATCGCGGGACTGACCAAGAAATTCGGCCCCATCGCTGCCGTGGCCGGAATCGATCTCGAGGTCTCCAAGGGCGAAGTGCTGGGTTTCCTCGGTCCGAATGGTGCTGGAAAATCGACCACCATGAAGATGGTGACCGGCTATCTGTCTCCAGATGCCGGCCGCGTCATGGTCTGCGGCCATGATGTTGAAACGCACCCCATCCCCGCCCAGAAGTCGATCGGCTACTTGCCGGAAGGCGCGCCCGCCTACGGCGACATGACTCCGCGGCAGTTTCTCGTCTTCATTGCCCATGTCCGCGGATACTTCGGCGCTGAAGCCAAAGCCAAAGTCGAGGCGGCGGTCGGCAAAACGGAGCTTGACCTGGTGCTCGACCAGCCGATTGAGACCCTGTCGAAAGGGTTCAAGAGGCGCGTCGGGCTTGCGCAGGCCATCCTTCACGACCCGCCGGTCCTGATCATGGACGAACCGACGGACGGACTGGATCCCAACCAGAAGCATTCCGTTCGTACGCTCCTGATGGCGATGGCCCCCGAAAAAGCGATCATCATTTCCACCCATCTTCTGGAAGAGGTCGAGGCCATCTGCACGCGCGCGGTCATCATCGACCGGGGCCGCGTGGTGGCAGACGGAACTCCTTCGCAGCTTCTCGCCCGTTCGCGACACCACAATGCGGTAACGCTCGTTCTGCCGGCCGGCCTCGCGGACGCCGCGAAGGCCAAGCTGAAAGGATTGAACGGTGTCTCCGTCATCGAACAGTCGACGCGCGGTACCGGAACCGTGGAATTGACCGCGTTCCCCAAGAGTGGCGCGCTTCTGATCGAGGATGTCAGTTCGCTCGCTCTCGCCGAAAAGTGGGACGTGAGGGAGATGTATGCCGAAGCCGGCAGGCTCGACGAAGTGTTCCGCGAAATTACGACACACGATGCAGCACGCGCACGCGAGAGTCGCGCATGAAGAGCGTCTGGCCCATCTTCGCGCGCGAATTCGCGGCTTATTTCGCAACACCGCTCGCCTATGTGTTCATAGTGATTTTCCTGTTTGCGATGGGAGCTTTCACATTTTACATCGGCCACTTTTACGAGAATGGCGTGGCCGACCTGTCCGTGTTTTTCGGGTATCACCCATGGCTTTATCTGTTCCTTGTACCGGCCATCTCGATGCGTCTCTGGGCCGAAGAACGACGCACCGGCACGATGGAGCTGCTGCTTACGCTCCCCATTCCGTTGTGGGCGACAGTGATGGGCAAATACCTGGCGGCTTGGGTGTTCACCGGTGTAGCGCTGGCACTGACGTTCCCGATCTGGATTACAGTCAATTATCTTGGGCATCCCGACAACGGCGTGATCCTTGCCAGCTATCTGGGAAGCTTCCTGATGGCGGGCGGCTATTTGGCGATCGGTGCCTGCATTTCGGCTGCGACCAACAACCAGGTGATCGCGTTCGTCGTCAGCGTGGTTGTGTGTTTTCTGTTCACGATTTCCGGCGCACCTCTGGTCCTTGATTTCTTTCGCGCGTGGGCGCCGCTGGTCCTCGTGAATGCGGTATCGTCCTTCAGCTTTCTGACGCACTTCACCGCGATTTCGACCGGGGTCATCGACCTGCGGGATCTGATCTTCTTTGTCTCCCTGATCGCGCTCTTCCTGACGGCCAACGTCGTCCTGGTCGATCTGAAGAAAACCGGTTGAGACAAATGACATGAGCCACATTACCCGCCGCGTCTACGCGATAACTGCCATCGTGCTTGCAGCTGTCATCTTCGTGGCGCTGAACATCGCGTCGGACGCATGGTTGACGACTGACCGACTCGATCTGACCGAGAACGGCATCTATTCGATGTCGGCCGGCACAAAGCACATCCTCTCCCATCTCGACGAACCGATCGCGCTGAAGTTCTTTTACTCCAAGAAGACTGCGGCCGAATATGCGCAGATCAACTCGTACGCCGCGCGGGTGCGCGATCTCCTGACGGAATACCAGGCGCGCTCGCACGGCAAGATCATTCTTGAGGAGATCGATCCAGAACCATACACACCGGCTGAAGATGAAGCGGCCGCGAATGGTCTCAACGGGGCGGCAACCGACAGCGGCGATCTTGTTTACTTCGGACTTGTCGGAACGAATGCGATCGACGGTAAGGAAGTGATTCCCTTCTTTTCGCAGGAAAGGGAGCCCTACCTCGAATATGACTTGAGTTCGCTCGTCTATCGGCTCGCAACACCCAAGAAGCCAGTCATCGGCATCGTATCGTCGCTGCCGCTGGAAGCGGGTGCTGGCGGCATTGCGGCGATGATGCAGGGCCGATCCCAACCCTTCATGATCTACGAAGAACTGGCCAAGACGTACACGACTAACACGCTGGAGGCGAATTTCACCAGCATCCCCGCCGACGTCGACGTGCTGATGGTCGTACACCCCACGCAACTCTCGCCGCAGCAACAATATGCCATCGACCAGTTTGTCCTGAAGGGAGGCCGCGCGCTCGTCTTCGTCGATCCCAACTCCGAACTGGCCGGTCAGAGCCAGGCAATGATGAGTCAAAATCCCGGCCCGTCGTCTTCGGACCTGCCGCAGCTCTTCAAGGCCTGGGGCATCGCCTATAGCCCTGAAAAGGTCGTCGGCGACCGCGAGCTTGCACAACGCGTGCAGACGTCAACTGACCCTCGCAATCCCGTCGTGAGCTACCCAGTCTGGCTGCACCTCGGCAGTGCGAATTTCGACGGCAAGGATCAGATTACCGCAAGTCTGCAATCTTTGAATCTGGCAAGCGTGGGCGCACTGTTTCCCGCCGCACACGCGACGACGACATTTTCGCCGCTCGTGACCTCCTCCAACCAGGCATCCCTCATCGATGCCATACAGGCGAAGATGAATCCGCGGCCGCAGGACTTGATGGCGCTCGTCGAGCCGACCGGCGACCGCTACACCATCGCCGCACGTCTATCCGGTCCTGCGAAAACCGCGTTCCCTGCCGGCCCGCCGGGCCTGTCCGCCGACGCTCTCAAGACTGCGCCGAAGCAGATCAAAGTATCGGCCGGTCCCATCAATGTCGTGGTGATGGCCGACAGCGACATCTTTGACGACCGCTTCTGGGTGCGTGTCGAAAACATCCTGGGTCACCGGGTTGCAGCGCCCTTTGCCGACAATGCGGCCTTCGTACTGAATGCCATCGAAAACCTTACGGGCTCCAGCGATCTGATCTCGCTGCGCACGCGGGCCACGAATAACCGGCCCTTCACGGTCGTTCAGGATCTGCAGGCCCACGCGCAGGCGCAATATCAGCAAGAGGCCGATGCACTGCAGCAGCAGCTGACGGACACACAGAACCGGCTGCATGAGCTTGAACAGGGCGGTTCGACCAACGGCCAGGCGACCAATTCGGCCACGCTTACGCCGGAACAGCAGGCCGAAATCACGCGCTTCAAGCGCGTTCTTGCCGATACCCGCACTCAACTGCGTGATGTCCAGCACAATCTTCGGCGCGAGGTCGATGCATTGGGCAGCCTGCTCGCTTTCGTCAACATCGCGCTGGTACCGATTCTGGTCGCGATCTTCGCCATCGTGCTGGCTGTTCTGCGGCGCAGGCGACGCGCCCGCGCGCTTGCATTCTGAGGGCGCACGACCATGGCGATTACCACTTCGACATTCTTCGGCGATCCGCGACGGCGCAACCTCTCCATCCTCGCGATTGCCGCCGTCGTTTTATCGATTCTGGCGGTTCTGGCTCTATGGGCGCAGGAGCAGGAACTGGCGCGACACTACGTGCCGCGTCCACTGTTCGCCCAGCTTCCCCACGAGGTCGGCGCAGGAGAAATTACCCATCTGCGCATTCAATCAAAGAAGAACACGATCGATGTCGTGTTTCGGCCCGACAAAGGATGGGTGGTTGCGAGCGACGGCGACTACCTCGCTTCGTTCGAGCAGGTACGACAGACGATTATCGGCATGGCGCAGATGCAGACGATCGAGCCGAAAACATCCCGCGCCGAATGGCTGCATTACGTCAACCTTGACGCGCCTCCCCAAGGCGACGGAATTCTCATTTCGCTTACGAATGAGAAAGGCGATGTGCTGGCGAGCATCATCACCGGAAAATCACAGGATATCGGCGATTCAAGCGGCGCGATGGGATTGTTCGTCCGCAAACCGGACACGTCTCAGAGTTGGCTGGTGCGAAGCGTATTCCAACCCAAGGCGGATCTTGGCGACTGGCTCGACAAGCAAACCATCGATGTGGACCGATCCCGGATCCAGGACGTTGAGGTGGAACCGGCCGACGGCCCAGCCTACGAGGTGCGCCGCGAGAAGCCCTCGGACGAGGCTTTTATGCTGGTCAATCCTCCCAAGGGCCGCGAAGTCGCATATCCGGGGGCGGCCGACGGCGTTGCCGCCGCCATCGTTGGGTTCGCGTTCGATGGGGTAAAGCCTGCGCGGGAGATCGATTTTTCCCAGCATGCCACCAGGCTCGTCACGCGAACATTCGATGGCCTGACGCTTACGGCAGCGACGATCCAACTGGGCCCCGATTACTGGACTGTGCTGAGCGCCGAAGGTGCACCCAACAAACCCGATGCCCAAAAGGAAGCGCGGACGATCTCGAATCATGTGAACGGATGGGCGTATAAGTTGCCAGCGTACAAGGGCCAGCTGTTCATGACCACCCTCGAGAGCCTGCTGAAGCCGCTGCAGACGGCACAGCCGTCAAAGCCGGCAAAATGAACGCCGCGATCGACAGTGATTCGGGCGCAGGCGACGCGCCCCAGTTCCTGCGCGACCTCTGGTACATGGCGGCACTATCGAGTTCAGTGCGCCCGCGCGGCCTGCGCCATCAGGTGCTGCTGGGCGAGCCCATCCTGATCGGTCGGCTCTCCGACGGGGCCGCCTTTGTGCTGCGCGACATCTGCCCGCATCGCGGCATCCCGCTGTCGGCGGGAAAGGTCGCAGCGGATGATACGGTGGAATGCGCCTATCATGGCTGGCGCTTCAGAAAAGACGGCGTGTGTTCCCTCATTCCGTCCCTTATCACCGGACAGGAATCGATCGACCCGTCGCGCATCCGCGTCCGCTCCTATCCCGTGCGCGAGCAGAACGGTCTCATCTGGGTTTACTTTGCCGCCAACGAACGCGACGCCCCCAAAGGTGAACCTCCGCATGTCCCCATTCCCAACGCGAAGCCGCGGTGGGTTGAGAGCCAAACATTTGCCTGCGGTATCGATCATGCCGTCATCGGATTGATGGATCCGGCGCATGCGCCATATGTTCATGGACGGTGGTGGTGGCGCGTGAAACCGCGCGTGAAGAGCAAGCACTATGCGCCGTCAGCGACAGGCTTCGTGATGACGCGCCATGCGCCGACGAAGGCAGCTTACAAGGTCCTCGGCGGAGCGAATGTATCCACAGAAATCACCTTCGAGCTACCCTCGACTCGCTTCGAGAATATCCAGGGAACGATCTTCGGACGCCGGGTCGATGTCTCGGGCCTGACCGTCTGTACGCCGATCGACAGCGACTCCACTCAAGTCACGCAAATTTTCTACTGGCCGGCATGGCTCGGGTTCCTCAAGCCGTTCTTCATGGTGCTCGGACCGACATTTCTCGGCGACGACCGCCGGGCGGTCGAGTTGCAGAAGAAAGGATTGAAATTCAATCCGCCGCTGATGCTCATCCAGGATTCGGACGTACCGGCCATGTGGTATCACCGCGTCAAGAAGGCATGGGCCGATTCGGTAATAAACCGAACGCCCTTCGTAAATCCTGTCAAGGAACGCACACTGATCTGGCGGAGTTGAACTCCGCCAGATCGGGAAAAACTGAGCGGAATCAGCAGGCGATTTGCGGAGCACCAGAGTCGACGTACGGCCCGGAGTGTATGATTTGACGCAGGGTTGCGTTGCCGGGCACTCGCGGCTAAACGATCCCCTTAACCCGCAATCTGGGCTGACGTAGCACGCGAATCCGCGTGTGGCCCTTCGCGCGCGCGAGAGAAAATGCCCAAACGCCAGGACATCCATACGGTTTTGATTATCGGCGCGGGTCCAATCGTCATCGGTCAGGCTTGCGAGTTCGACTATTCCGGCGCGCAGGCATGCAAGGCACTGAGGGCTGAAGGTTATCGCGTCGTCCTGGTGAACTCCAATCCCGCCACGATCATGACCGATCCGCAATTGGCGGACGCAACCTACATCGAGCCTATCACACCCGAATTCGTCGAAAAGATCATCGCCCGCGAACGGCCGCTGGTTCCTGCCGACAAGGTGTTCGCGTTGCTGCCGACCATGGGAGGACAAACGGCGCTGAACACGGCGCTGTCTTTGCGCAAGCGCGGCGTTCTCGAGAAGTACGACATTGAGCTCATCGGCGCGACGGCGGATGCGATCGACAAGGCGGAAGACCGTGAGCTGTTCCGTAAGGCGATGATGAAAATCGGCCTCGACGTGCCGCGCGGCATCACGCTCAAGGGTTACCTGCGTCACAAGAAAGACGATCATGGAAACTTTCAGTACGACGGCCAGAACAATCCGATCATGGAGCTGTCGCCAGAAGCGTTTGCCCACGCGTTGCAGGCGCTGGACGAAGTCGGCTTGCCGGCGGTCGTCCGGCCATCGTTCACGCTCGGCGGCACGGGAGGGGGCATCGCCTACAATCGCGAAGAATTCTTCGACATCGTCGAGCAGGGACTGGATGCGTCGCCCACCAACGAAGTGCTGATAGAAGAATCGGTGCTCGGCTGGAAGGAGTACGAGATGGAAGTCGTGCGCGATCGCGCCGACAACGCCATCATCGTCTGCTCCATCGAGAATATCGACCCGATGGGCATTCACACCGGGGACTCGATCACGGTGGCGCCCGCGCTGACGCTGACCGACAAGGAATACCAGCGCATGCGCACGGCCTCGATCATGGTCCTGCGCGAAATCGGCGTCGAGACCGGCGGCTCGAACGTGCAATTCGCTGTCAATCCAAACGACGGCCGCATGGTCGTCATAGAGATGAACCCGCGCGTCTCGCGTTCGTCCGCATTGGCATCGAAGGCGACGGGATTTCCCATCGCCAAGATCGCGGCAAAACTCGCCATCGGCTATACGCTCGATGAGTTGCAGAACGACATCACCCGGGTGACGCCGGCAGCCTTCGAACCCGCGATCGACTATGTCGTCACGAAGATCCCCCGTTTTGCGTTCGAGAAGTTTCCCGGCGCCGACCCCATTCTGACGACGTCGATGAAATCCGTTGGCGAATCGATGGCGATCGGCAGGACATTTGCGGAATCGCTGCAAAAGGCCTTGCGCTCTCTCGAAACGGGATTGACCGGCCTTGACGAAATCGAGCTTGCATCCGCGCCCGACGCAATTCGCGGCGCGCTGGCGCGAACCAGCCCCGATCGCATTCGAGTCGTGGCGCAGGCTATGCGGCTCGGATTTCCAATGGACGAGATCGCCGCGATCACAAAATACGATCCCTGGTATCTCGAACAGATTGCCGAGATCGTCGCTGTCGAGCAACGCGTCCTACGATTCGGACTGCCGGCCAATGCCGAAGGCATGCGACGGCTGAAATCGATGGGCTTCTCCGATGCGCGCCTCGCAAAGCTTTCGTCCAAACTGGAATCCGAAGTCCACCACATTCGTGAGAGTCTTGGCGTTCGACCGGTCTTCAAGCGTATAGACACCTGTGCGGCGGAATTCGTAGCGCTGACACCCTACATGTATTCTACTTATGAAACGCCTTACGACGGAAAAGTCGAATGCGAGAGCGCCCCAAGCGACCGTAACAAAATCATCATCCTCGGGGGCGGCCCCAACCGCATCGGCCAGGGAATCGAATTCGACTATTGCTGTTGTCATGCGTGCTACGCGCTTTCGGCGCGCGGCTACGAGACCATTATGGTCAACTGCAATCCTGAAACCGTATCGACCGACTACGACACTTCGGACCGGCTCTACTTCGAGCCGTTGACTGCGGAAGACGTCCTGGAGATCGTCCGCGTCGAGCGCGACAAGGGAACGTTGGTTGGCGTCATCGTTCAGTTCGGCGGGCAGACACCGCTCAAGCTGGCCAACACTCTGGTTGCAGCCGGAGTGCCGCTTCTTGGGACCTCGGCCGACGCGATCGATCTTGCCGAGGACCGCAAGCGCTTCCAGGTCCTTCTGCAAAAACTGGAGCTGAAGCAGCCGCGCAACGCCACCGCCATGACAGCAGAGGAAACGATCAACGCAGCCGGCGAGATTGGCTATCCCGTTATCCTGCGGCCGTCTTATGTGCTTGGCGGACGCGGCATGGTCGTCGTGCCGGACGAACCCTCGCTACGCACGGCCGTGCAGTCCGGCGAGTTGTTTCGTATCTCGGGACAGAACCCCCTGCTGATCGACGCGTTCCTGCACCACGCGACAGAAGTCGACGTCGACGCCATTGCCGACAAGACAGGAGATGTCTTCATCGCGGGAATCATGGAGCACATCGAAGAGGCAGGGGTGCATTCCGGCGACTCGGCCTGCAGCATTCCTCCCTATTCGCTCAGCCCTGCGATCGTCGAGGAACTCACGAGACAGACGATCGAGCTCGCCCGCTCTCTCGAAGTGCGCGGGTTGATGAATGTGCAATTCGCGGTTCAGAACAGCGACATCTTCGTGCTCGAGGTCAATCCGCGCGCCAGCCGGACAGTCCCGTTCGTCGCGAAGGCTGTCGGCCTTCCGATCGCCGCCATCGCCGCGCGCGTGATGGCCGGCGAAAATCTGTCGGAATTCGACCTGCATCCCAGGATCGCCAAGCACATTGCGGTCAAGGAAGCGGTGATGCCCTTCGCCCGCTTTCCCGGCGTCGATACGATTCTGGGACCCGAGATGCGCTCGACCGGCGAAGTCATGGGTCTCGATGAGAATTTCGGGCGCGCCTTCGCCAAGAGCCAGATCGGCGCCGGCGCCAGGTTGCCGTTGAGCGGCACGGCGTTCATCTCCGTCAAGGAATCGGACAAGGAATATGTCGTGGCGCCGGCCCGGCAGTTGCTGGCAATGGGATTCGATGTCATCGCAACGCGGGGAACCGCGAAGTACCTACAGGCCGCTGGTCTGGAAGTCGCGGTGGTGAACAAGGTGCTGGAGGGTCGGCCACACGTCGTGGATGCCCTGAAAAACAGCCGTATCCAACTGGTGTTCAATACGACGGAAGGCCCGCAGGCACTGGCGGACTCGCTGTCGATCCGTCGAACAGCCCTCCAGCAAAAAGTACCTTACTACACGACGGTGGCCGGGGCCGCCGCGGCCGTCCAGGCCATTGCCGCGCTCAAATCCGGCTCCCTTGAAGTCGCGCCGCTGCAGTCCTACAGTTTATAGACGCCCGTCTTTGTAAGGACGAGAATATATAGGCGTGGCAAGTACTTAACTTTTATCAGGGCAAATGAGCGGATTGGCCGGGCCACGAGGCGAGGCCGATGGGAGCTTTTTTGCCGGTGTCAGGATCGCACTGTCCATGGAACGCATACCGATGACCGAGTCGGGCTTTAAGGCCCTCGAGGAAGAAATCAATCATCTGAAGACGGTGGAGCGGCCGTCGGTCATTCGGATGATCGGCGAAGCGCGCGCGCACGGCGACCTGTCAGAAAATGCAGAGTATCACGCCGCCAAAGAGCGACAGGCCTTTATTGAGGGCCGCGTGATGGAACTTGAGGACAAGCTTGGACGCGCGGAAGTGATCGACGTCTCGAAGCTGTCCGGCGGCACCGTCAAGTTCGGCGCGACCGTGACGCTGGCCGACGAGGACACCGACGCAAAGGTGAAGTACCAACTCGTGGGCGACCTCGAAGCCGATGCGAAGAGGGGTCGCATCTCGATCTCCTCTCCCATCGCGCGCGCACTGATCGGCAAGTCCAAGGGCGACACGGTTGAGGTCATGGCGCCGGGTGGCGCCCGCTCATACGAAATCCTGAAGGTAGAGTTCGTCTAAGGCTTGCACGCGATAATCGCCGTCATTTCCGCAATTTCCACAAACCGGCCATCGGGATCGAGCTTCGCCAGCCCCTCGCGCAGTTCTTTTTCGAACTCGGCAGCGCGGGCACCGAGTTTGTCCGGCGACGTGCTCGACAGCGAGAATCCCAACCCAACGATGTCGTCCGGTGTCAGTTCGCGCCGTACGAATACACCAACGCTCTCGACTCGAGAGAACGCCGAATCCATAAGAAGGGATTCATGCGTTCGGTAGTTGCTCTTTTCGATTTCACGCACGTGCGGCGAATGCAGGCGGCCGTATGCATTGCTCACCTCGTGAAGCAGCCGGCGCCAACCGTTCTCCGCAGTCCGTGGATGACGGTCGTGAAAAAATGCCACCGCCCCTTCCGGCGCGACGCAAGCCTCCAGCATGCGAAGCGTCGCAATTCGGTCCATCCAGTGGAACGAGCGACCCATCGTCACCAGTCTGAAGCACCCCAGATCGGCTGGCATGGCAAACGAACTGCCCTCCCGGACGTCCAGCCAGACATGCTGTTGGGCCGCCGCGGCCCGCAGCGCAGCGAGCATCTCCGGCTCAGGATCGATGGCCGTCACCGCCATTCCCAGCTGCGTAAGGGGAATCGCGAGCAACCCCGGTCCGCATCCCAGGTCCATCACCCTGTCGCCAGGCTCGAGACCTACGATGGCTGCTACCCATTTGATCAGCGATTCGGGGTAGTCCAACCTGTAACGCGCGTAATAGGGGACATTGGCGCGAAACCTGCGGGGCTCGAAAGTCGAGGATTGTGCGTTCGTTTCGTCCGTCATGTGACGTCCCGGTTTGAATTGATCCCTTCCTGTCTATACTAGGACAGTGAACTCAGGGCCGGAACACGACATGGCGACGATCGCCCTCGTCGACGACGACAGGAATATTCTTGCTTCGGTCAGCATGCTGCTCGAGCAGGAAGGCTATCACGTGCGCACCTTTGCGGACGGCGCCGCGGCACTGAGCGGGCTCGCGGCCACGCCGCCCGATCTTGCCATCCTCGACATCAAGATGCCGCGCATGGACGGCCTCGAACTCCTCCGTCGCTTGAGGCAGAACGGCGACTTGCCCGTGATCTTTCTAACGTCCAAGGACGAAGAAATCGACGAACTGATGGGCCTCAATGCGGGAGCGGACGATTACATCCGCAAGCCCTTCTCCCAACGCCTTCTGCTCGAACGCGTCAAGGCCGTCCTGCGGCGTGCGGACGCAAAGAAATCCGGTGCAGGTGCCGTCGAGGCGAAGCGCGAGACAATGGCGCGCGGCAAGCTCGTACTGGATCCGCAGCGTCATGAATGCACATGGGACGGAAAACCGGTTCGTCTGACAGTAACCGAATTCCTAATTCTGCAGTGTCTCGCCCAGCGGCCCGGCTTTGTAAAAAGCCGCGACAACCTGATGGACGCGGCCTATGACGACCAGGTCTATGTCGACGACCGCACGATCGACAGCCACATCAAGCGACTACGCAAGAAATTCAAGGTCGTCGACGATTCATTCGATGCGATCGAAACGCTGTATGGCGTCGGCTACCGTTACCGAGAAGCCTGACGTCTTGCCGCTGCGGCAGACGGGAGCGCCCCAGTGAGCACGCAGGACGCGAAGCGCAGGCGTATGTCGAGCCTGTCATGGCAGATCATCTTCTTCAACGCGTTCGCGCTCGCCATTCTGATCGGCGGCGTTCTGTTTGTTCAGTCGGCGCGGGTCGGCCTTGTCGACGAGCGCATGAGCGGCATCAAACAGGAAGCGCAGATCGTTGCCGGCACACTTGCGGAGTATGCGACGGAGGCAAGAGGTCGCAGCATCAATGATTCCGTCGCCGAGCCCCTGCTGCGGCAGCTCATCGAACCGACGCCGCTGCGGGCGCGGCTCTACGGCGCGGACGGTATTCTCATCGTCGACACGCGCAATCTTCTCTCCCGCAATGTGGTGCAGACCGTCGAATTGCCGCGCCTTGATCTGTGGTCGCAGTTTGAAGGTGTGCTTGCACGGATCTACGACGGCGTTATGGGCGTGCGCCCGTTCTCCAATCTGGCACCGTATTTCGAAGCCGGAAATAACGGTCATCCGTACAAGGAAGTTGGCGCGGCGTTGAACGGCTATCCCGATAGCGCCGAGCGACTCGACCAGCAAAACCGGCTTGTGTTGTCTGTAGCCGTGCCGGTGCAGCGGTTTCGAACGATTTACGGCGTGCTCATGCTGTCGACCGAAGGCGGCGACATCGACAGCATCCTGCGGGAGGAACGCGCGACGCTTTTTGGAATTTCCATTGTCGCTCTTCTCGTCATGCTCGTGTCGTCGATCTTGCTGTCGGGCGCCATCGCGCAACCGATACGCCAGCTCGCGGCCGCCGCGGACAGAGTACGCAGCGGCCGCGTCGGCCGAGAGGTCATCCCGGAATTGTCGGACCGCGACGACGAGATAGGCGATCTGGCGGACAGCCTGTCGGCGATGACGCGCGCGCTCTACGACCGCATCGATGCAATTGAGAGCTTCGCGGCCGACGTCGCTCACGAACTGAAGAATCCGCTCACGTCGCTGAAGAATGCGGTCGAAATGCTAGTAAGATCAAAGGACGATGACCGCGCGCGCGAGCGCTTGCTGGGGATTATCCGCAATGACCTGAAACGCATCGACCGTTTGATCACCGACATATCGGACGCGTCCAGACTTGACGCCGAACTGAGCCGCGAGGCGAGCGAGCCGGTCGAGATCGCCAGGCTGCTCGAAACGATCGCCGAGATATACCGGCTCACCGAACTGCCACGCGGCGTGCAGCTCCAGCTCGACATGCAGTTGCCCGAACGGACCCTGGTCATGGGCCGCGACGAGCGCGTCGGCCAAATTTTCCGCAATCTCATCGACAACGCAGTGTCCTTCAGTCCCGACAATGCGACGGTCTCGATCAATGCAGCAGTCGCAGACGGCAAAATCCGCATCAGCGTGGAGGACGAAGGCCCCGGCATCCCGCCAGATGACCTCGAACCCGTTTTCAACCGGTTCTATACGCAGCGTCCGCCCGAGCACGGCTTCGGCAAGAATTCGGGACTGGGACTGTCGATCGCCCGCCAGATCGCGGAGGGTATCGGCGGACGAATCTGGGCCGAGAACCGGACGGGCAAAGGCGCCCGGCTGGTGGTGGAATTGCCATTCGGCGGGAGTGCGTGAATGCGGGTCGCGAACATCCACGCGAGTTGTGTCGTGCTGAGAGGCGCCGGCACCGCTTTTGGAGCACCTGAAGATGCAGGCGTGCTTATTTTGGGCGCCACCGGCAGCGGCAAATCCGATCTCGCTCTTCGACTGATCGAACGCGGCGCAGCACTCGTTGCCGATGATCGCGTGGAGCTGTTCGTGCGCGACGAACAACTGTGGTGTCGGGCGCCGCCAAATCTCACGGGGCTCCTGGAGGTCAGGGGGGTCGGCATTGTATCGCTCAGCGCCTTCAGCGAAGTCGCTGTCGCGCTTGCCGTCGAAGCAGTTGCGCCGGATGCGGTAACCAGATTGCCGCAGACTGAACAATTCTGCCCACCCCGGCAGCTCGCGCTTGCGCCGCACCTGCGCCCTACCCTGATCAGGATTGTTTCGACCGAGGCGTCTGCGCCGGCGAAGGCGATGGTCGCCGCGGCGGCGGCGGCCCATGCACTTTTCCGTGACGGGCGCAAGCCATAATCGGCCCTTCCCTCAGCGCCAAGGTAGGCTATCGTTCGGCGCGTTTTTCTGCACCCATTGGAACATGATCGGAATCGTCATCGTCACGCATGGTCGCCTCGCGCAGGAAATGATTTCCGCGATGGAGCACATGGTCGGACCTCAAACACGTCTTCGCGCCATCTCCATCGGGCCCGAGGACGACGTCGAGCGCCGCCAGCGCGAACTGGCCGCAGCCGTCAAATCCGTCGAGATGGGCGACGGCGTCGTGATCGCCACCGACATGTATGGCGGCACACCCTGCAATCTCGCCCTCACGCTGCTCGAGCAGGGAAAAGTCGAAGTCCTGGCAGGCGCAAACCTTCCAAGCCTCATAAAGCTCGTCGACATCCGAACTCGCTTTCCCCTCGACAGGGCCGTCAAGGAAGCTATCGATGCAGGCCGAAAGTACATGCGTGCGGGATCGGCCGATCTTGCCGATGGACCCTGACGCGTGACGGGAGAGCCGGAGCGGCTTTCGGCCGTAGCCAAGATCGTCAACAAAAAGGGCCTTCACGCGCGGGCATCAGCGCGGCTCGTCGAAGCCGCCGCTCGCTTTCAGTCGCAAATCACGATCACGAAGGACGAACAGAGTGTCGATGCGCGCTCCATCATGGGGTTGATGATGCTGGCAGCGAGCCTCGGCTGTGAAATCCGGATCGACGTCGTAGGGCCGGATGCTGACGAAGCGCTGCGCGCCGTTCTGGCGCTTGTCGACGCCAAATTCGGCGAGGATTGAAGCCGGGAGCTTGCGTTGCTCCGGATGCTGGGCGAGGGTTGGCGAGTCAACAAAGATTCAACATATGAACCCTGCTCCCTCGTGCGAATGCGGAACGAACGCGTGACAGAAATCGCCAGCGAAACCTCCGTTTCCGTGGAGGCATTCGGATACCGGCAGGAACTCAAGCGCTCGCTCAGTCTGCTGGATCTGCTTGTCTATGGGCTCGTGTTCATCGTTCCAACTGCACCGATCGCCGTCTTCGGATTCGTCTACAATGCCAGCAAGGGAATGGTGCCGCTTGTTTATGTCGTGGGTCTCGTGGCGATGCTGTTCACCGCATCGAGTTACGCGGCGATGGCTCGCGCAATTCCGGTTTCGGGATCGGTGTACGCGTATGCAGGACGCGCGATCGGAGAAAGCGCCGGTTTCATAGCCGGATGGGCACTTCTGCTTGATTATCTACTGTTGCCCGCGCTCGTCTACATGCTGTGCGCGGTCGCATTCGCCTCGATGGTGCCTGGCGTGCCGCAATGGGTATGGATGGTCGGCCTTCTGGCAATCAACACCGTCATCAATCTTTTCGGAATCGAAAGCACGGCGCGCATCAGCCTGATCCTCCTGGCCCTGCAGATGATTTTGCTGGTCGTGTTCGCGACCGCCGCGATTGCCGCGCTCATGCATGGCATTGGGGGGGCGCACCTCTCCGCTGCGCCGCTGTTCGACGCGTCGAAAATCTCGCCCGGACTGATTTTCAATGCGCTCTCGCTGGCTGTCCTGAGTTTCCTTGGATTTGATGCGATATCCACACTCGCCGAGGAAGCGCATGGCGGCGGCGTGGCCGTGGGAAAGGCTACGATGCTTTCGCTCGTCCTGTGCGCGGTCCTGTTTATCGCGCAGACGTGGCTGATCTCGCTATTTGTGCTGGGCAAGACGAGTTTTCCCCTCGGCCGTCCTACGGAGGAAGCCTCCTACTCGATCGCCGCGATGATCGGCGGCGGCTGGCTCAAATTCCTGGTTTCCATCGTCGGCATCGTCATCACCGGGATACCGGGCGCGCTGACCGCCCAGGCCGCCACGTCGCGCCTGCTTTACAGCATGGCGCGAGACGGCAAACTTCCGCGCTTTCTTGCCTATGTGAGTCCCACCAGAAAGGTTCCCGACTACACTATTCTCGCTGTCGGCATTCTGACCCTGTGCCTGTTCGCAATTTTTTACGGCGGGATCGACCAGTTGACGCAGGTCGTGAACTTCGGGGCCTTGACCGGCTTTCTTCTGATTCATGCCTCGGTCGTGGCCTGGTTCGTTTGGCGGCAGAGAAGCACGCGGATCGTTCGCCACCTTGTGGTGCCACTGATCGGGTTCACGATCATCGCATATGTCCTCTACAATATGGACCGGCACGCGAAGCTGGTCGGAGTCATTTGGTTGTGCATCGGAATTGGCATCGCCGTGACACTGAAGCTTCTCGACTCGAAAAGAGACTTGTCTCTGGAATAGACGGAACCCGATTATGCGCGTGATGAAATCTCTGTTCGCCGCCGCGCTTGTCGTGATCTCGCCGATCGCGCTGGCCGCTCAGGAGTCCGTCGAGTCGACCATTGCGGCCCACCCCGCAATGTGGGTCGTGCACACCAAGAGCTCCACGGCGTATCTCCTGGGCTCCATTCACGTTCTGCCGTCGAATGTGGACTGGCACTCACCCGAGCTCGATGCAGCCATCGCCAGCGCGGACACGCTCGTCTTCGAAGCACCGATTGACGATTCTGGCGTTGCGGCGGGACAGGAGTTCATTCGCGCCCACGGCACTCTGCCTGCCGGTCAGTCATTGCCGGCATTGCTTGACGCCAAAACCCTCGCTGACTACCAGAAGGCTGTGGCGCTTACGCGCCTGCCTCCCGACACGCTCGATCACCTGAGGCCATGGCTGGCCAGCGTCGTCCTCGAAGTCGCGTTCATTCAGCAACAGCACTATTCGGTCGAAAGCGGTGTCGACCGGCAGGTATTTGCCGCCGCCAAGACCGCCGGAAAGACATTCCGCTATTTCGAAACAGTCCAGCAGCAGCTGGCGCTGTTGATGCCGGACAAACCAAAGCTGGAACTCGAGGAGTTCGATGCGCAACTCAAGGAACTGCAGACCGAAGCCGACGAACTCGGCCCGCTCGTCGATGCCTGGTCGCACGGTGATGTCGGGGAAGTCGGAAGGCTCGTGAACTCCGACCTTGACAGCGATCCAGGCGCGAAGAAGGCTCTTCTGGACGATCGCAACAAGGCTTGGGTCGTTCAGCTCAGACGAATGCTTGCCGAATCGCACACCTATTTCATTACGGTCGGCGCGGGGCATCTTGTCGGTCCGGGCGGTGTGCCTTCCCTGCTCCGCAAGGCCGGATACACCGTCGACGGACCGTAGGGTTTCTGTCGTTCCTGGCGTTCACGCTCAATTTGTCATTCGAGCGCGGTTGGGAACGCGTTGCAGATTCCGCGCGTTTGAATGCGTGACCTGTCGGGAATGATCGAATGCTGCGTCTTGCGATATTGTTTCTGATCCTGGGGCTCGTCGCCGGTTTGCTGGGCTTTACGGGGATCGCCGGCGCCTCCTTCGCCCTTGCGAGACTGTTGTTCGGTCTGTTCCTCCTGATTTTCCTTGTATTGCTGGTGCTCGGCCTTGGCGTTTTTCGTGGCCTGAGTGGTGGTTAGCCCTGTGTTCCACCGAGTTCAGCGAGCCGTCGGCGTTCGCGCGGCTTCCTGCAGGAGCACATTGAGTTTGTGACTCCAATCGTCGGCCGGCGGGGCGTAGGTATCGCGGAACCACGGCATGTTCTTCCGGTCGAATACATTGTGGCGAAGGAAATCGATCGTGGCCCGTACGGCCCATTTCTTCGGCGCTTCGCGCTGATAGCTGACGAAGATAGGCGCCTGGAAGCGGACGCCAATCTCGAGCGGCACAAATCTTTCGTCCACAACTGGCGCATATGTCGGCAGAAGTGCGATGCCGGCGCCGTGCTTCACTGACTCCGCGAGGCACGCGCTCAGGTTGGTGAACAGCACCGTATGCTTGCCCGAATCCTCCCGCGACCAGCTCGCCCATGAACCCATATCTGCGAGATACACGGCCAGATCCAGCAACCGGTGCCGCTGCAAATCTTCGATGCTGTGCGGCACGCCGTGTTCTCTCAGATAATCTCGCGACGCAAAGGGCACGAAATGCATGGTGCCGAGCCTGATTGCGATGGGCTCCGCCTCCGCCGGCTCGTAATAGTGCACCTGCAGATCGAAAATTTCCCGTTTGTCCGCGATGGTGTCGAACGCACCAAACAGTTTCAGCTCGATGTTCGGGTAGCGCGCGAAGAAGGGCGAAAGAAACCGGGTCATCCAGTAGGAAGCGACACCGTCACCCATGAATATCTTGCAGTCGCCTTCCACCCGGCCCGCGGCGCTGCTCGCCTGGCTCGCGGCTCTGGCCAGCGCGAAATGTGCGGCGTTGGCGTCGTTGAATATGCGCTGCCCTTCAAAGGTCAAACGGGGGCCCCGCCGGTCCCGGTCAAACAGCCGCACCCCAATGGCGGCTTCCAGCCGGATCAAACGTCGGCTCACCGTCGCCTGCGTCGTTTTGAGTCGGGCCGCTGCCCGGTTGAAGCTTCCCGTGCGGACAACCTCAACAAAAACCCGGAAATCGTCCCAGTTGATCTCATCGGAACTGAGTTGTTCCAAACTTTCCGTATAAGGCAATTCGTTCATGCTTCTTCCCCCATTGGCCAATTTGTAGCACAACGAGATAGGTCTGGAACTTGCGATCAACCGGTTCGGTGTGGCAAATTCGGAACTTGTAGGGTTAACGGAGTAGGAATGGCGTCCCTCTCTCTCAATGCGGTCAAGCACTTGGCGTCGGATGTTCCCATTGCACAGCCTTGCGCCCCGCTGCCGACGGGAGGCACTCTGTTTGTCCAGCATCCGTCAGACGAAGACCTACTTCGCATCTACGAGATGAGCCAGAGCGAGATCTCGCGCACAGTCGCACCATTTGATCTTGTTAAAGCAGTGTATAAGCACAACCCCGACACGTTCTGGGGCGTATATTTTTCCGCCGATAACACGCGCGAGAGTGCGAAGCTGATCGGGTATTATTCTTTTCTCCACTTGAACGATGCTGGCGCAATAGCCCTCGAAAATGGAACTTTCGACGGCCTCAATCTGGACTTTGGGCATCTGGTTCCCGCGGGCATGAAGCCTACGGTTGTCTATGTCTGGGCGCTTGTCGCGCGGAAAGTGGCGCGGATCGCAACTGTCCTCGTCGCCAAGGCGCTGGGACGGGATCGCTATGGTGGCGTACCAATTTACGGGCGAGCCGCAACACTGGGCGGCGTTGCGTCTCTGAAAGGTTACGGGTTCGAAAGCATTCGGCCGAGCGAAAAAGGCGTCGGCGACCTGTTTCGACTCGACCCCGAAGTCCCCCAAACCATTCCACCGGGATTGTGAGGAACGGTCGTCGTGAGGCTTGAGGCCATCGTCGCGTCGAATCCGGACCACATCGCGAAGATATTTGCGCTTCGCGCTGCCGTCTTCATGAGCGAGCAGAATTGTCCGTATGAAGAGGAGTTCGACGGCAATGATTTCTGTGCAACGCACATTCTGGGGCTTGTCAACGGTCATCCGGCGGCAACGCTGAGGCTGCGCTACTTCGCCGACTTCGCCAAGATGGAACGCCTCGCTGTGCTGCCAAAATACAGGCGCACACTGATCCCTAAGACTGTGGTTGATAAGGGAATCGATATCATCCGGCGTAAAGGTTACCGCACACTCTACGGCCATGCGCAGAAACGGCTGCTCAAATTCTGGGGCCGGTTCGGGTTGAAGCCGCTGCCGAAGAATTTTCCGCTGGTCTTCTCCGACCACGAATATGTCGAGGTATTCGCCGAACTCGAGCCGCACGCCGAGGCGATCACCATGATGAGCGATCCCTATGTGATCGTGCGGCCTGAAGGAAAATGGGACGAGCCCGGTGTTCTCGACGATTCTGCCGCCCGGCCGGCCACAAACCCTCACTAGCCGCGCAATATTACCTGCGCTTCCGTCTGCTGAGCGCTAGAATACCGTGATGACCAATCAGGGAAACGCGAAGGGCCGGCCAGCCACCATCGCCGCGCAGGCGCTGGGAGCAATCGACGCGCGCACGAAGGCGATTTCGCCACCGGTGCACATGAGCACGACGTTCGAGCGCGATGCCGACAACCGCTATCGCGCGGGTTACGATTATGCGCGGGCGGAGAACCCCGCCTACGACCAGCCGGAAGCACTGCTCGCAGAGCTGGAAAAAGGTCAGGCAGCAATGCTGTTCGCCTCCGGTATGGCGGCGGCGACGGCAACGTTCCAGGCGCTCTCGCCTGGTGATCACGTGATCGCACCGAAAGTCATGTACTGGTCGTTACGCAATTGGCTGCTGTCTTTTGGCGTGCAGTGGGGCTTGAGCGTCGACATCGTCGACATGACCGATCTTGACAGCGTCAGGCGTGCGTTACGACCCGGGGCAACCAAGCTCATCTGGGTTGAGTCGCCCGCCAATCCGCTGTGGGACATCGCCGACATCGCCGCAATTGCAGAGATCGCGCATGGCGCCGGCGCGCGTCTCGCGGTGGACTCGACCGTCGCGACACCCGTACTCACACAGCCGCTGTCGCTCGGCGCGGACCTCGTCATGCATTCGGCCACAAAATATCTAAACGGCCATTCCGATCTCGTGGCAGGCGCGCTGGTCACGGCGAAAAAAGACGATGCCTGGGAACGGCTCAAGGCGGTCCGTGCACAGATCGGCGGCATCCTCGGTTCCTTCGAGGCCTGGCTATTGCTGCGCGGCATGCGCACGCTCTTCCCGCGCGTGAGAACCGCGAACGCAAACGCGCAAGTTCTCGCCGAACGACTCTTGCGCGATCCCAATGTCAGTCACGTCCTCTATCCGGGACTGCCCGGTTTTCCAGGTCACGCCGTTGCGGCACGGCAGATGATCGGCGGCTTCGGCGCGATGCTCTCCATACGGGTGCGCGGCGGCGAAGCGGCGGCCATCGCGACGGCCGCGCGCGTGCAGGTCTGGAAGCGCGCGACATCGCTTGGTGGAACGGAGAGCCTCATCGAGCATCGCGCGTCCGTGGAAGGAGCCGACTCGCCCTGCCCACGCGACCTCTTGCGGCTGTCGGTCGGGATCGAGGACGCAGACGATCTCATCCACGATCTCGAAGAGTCACTCGCCCGCGCGGTCTGCTAGAGCGCGCTAGCGCTTTTCCGTCTGCCTCAGGAGGTCCGCCAGATAGGCTTTCCAGACCGCGGCCCAGCTGTGCGTGCCGTGGCCGTGCGTCTGGTCGCTAGCCGGAATCAGCACGAAGCGGCCATGCGGGATTTTCGGCGCGAGTGACTCCGCAATACCGAGCTCCGGGGGATTGATGAAGTCGTCGGCCGAATTGATCCACATCACCGGCGCCTTAATGTTGTCGAGCCCGCCTGACGGATCGTAGTCGCGCGACGAGGCAATGGCATAAAGCATGTCGTTGGCGTCGAACTGCTTGAAATATTGCGCCTGGGCCTCGCCAAGATACGTGTCTGCCGCATCCGGCGTCGGCATCGTTTTCTGCATCTGGATCGGCGCGCTGCCGGCAATCAGGAAAATGTCGGTCAGAGTGCGTAGCGCTTCGCGTGGCTCGGATTTGTAATCGCCACCCATCCACGCCGGATCGCTCTTGACGGCGTCGATGATCATGGCGCGCCACAGCCGATTGCGTCCCACAATCGCCGTGGGTAGGCAGGCGAGCGGCATCAATGCATCCATCTCGTCAGGATACGCTTCACCCCACATGAAGGAGTGCATACAACCCATGGACGTGCCCATGACGAGCCGGAGATGGTTCACCTGCAGCCCGCCATGCACCAGCGCATGTTCGGCCGTCACCATGTCGGCATAGCGATATTGCGGGAAGCGCGCGTGCAACCCGTCGCTCGGCTTGGACGATTTGCCGTGGCCTATGTCATCGGGAAGGATGATGAAATAGTTTGCCGGATCGAGCAGTCCGCCGGGCACGAACAGAACGCCTGCGAATTGCGCGTGAAGAAACTGATGCCCGTCGCCGCTGGTCCCATGCATGATCAGAACCGCGTTCGTCACTCGCCCCTTCGCGTCGCGTCTGGGCGCGCCGAGCGTTGAATAATGCAGCTTCAATTCGGGCAGCGTCTCGCCGTCGGCGAACTTGAAATCGTGGACGACGTAGTCGCCTTCGTGCACATCGAGCTTCGGCATGTCCTGGGCCGACGCTGCGCCGCAAATCACCATGGCAATGAGAAATGGTGCAGTCCGCGCAATCGATCTAGTCATGCTCGTCTCCCTCGATATTCATCCGGTCAGTTTGAAGGTCTTGAGCCGTTCGTAAATCGGTCGCGCAATGCCCGCGGTTGTTTTCAGGTCGTCGCGCAGCGGCGGACGATGTTTCGACGTCTCCGGCCGCGCAAATCCCGTCGACCGTTCGACGGCATCGTACCACGCCGGTGCCCACACCCCGTCGGTCGCCCGTTTTCCGGCTGGCCAGGCCAGCATCCGCCCGCTGAACGGAATGTCGAGCGCAGCGCACAGCGCCGACAGCGTCTTGACCGGTTCGGCAAGCACGTCAGCCGCGTCAATGACTGGAGGGGCAAATCCGAGGCGATCGGCTTCGCGTTCGAATATCTCACCCTGCTGCATGAAGCCGATATCGGCCAGCGTGACATCCTCGCGCTTCTCCACATAGGACGACAGCACATCCTCCGGCGCGCGGATGAGGAACGCGTTGCGGCACGCATCCACCCAGTTGCGGCCGAACTCCGGCAGCATGTGGTGCGTCATGTGCTTCTGATAGAAGATCGGTTGGCCTTCCGGCGCAGGCCCCAGCACGATCTTTTCTGCGTCCCGCCAGTCGCTGGAATATGCGGCCAGCGTTTCCGCCCGCAGCGGGTGATCTATGCCGGTGGCAGCGAGATAGGCCGCATAGAATGGCTCATCGACGACGCCGGTATCCGCCCGGTTCTCGAAGCTGCGCATCATGGCGGTGGAGATGTTGCGCGGTCCCGACCACATGGCAATGCGTATCGTCGTCATGCCTGCGCGCGCCTCGCGTCCTCGTCTTTCAGCCGCGCGTAGAGCTCGCGTAATCGTTGCGTCACGGGCCCGGGCAATGCGGCGGGCAATACAAGATTGTCGATCTCACGCACGGGAGTCAGACCGCCAAAAGTCCCCGTCACGAACGCTTCGTCTGCGCCATGGACGTCCGCGAGAGGAAACGCACCCAACCGGATGGGGATGCCTTCGCGCCGGCACAACGAAATCACGTTGGCCCGCGTCACGCCATTGAAGCAGAACTCGCCTGTCGAGGTGCGCACCTCGCCGCTCTTGACGAAAAAGAAGTTCGTCGCGTTGCAACTGGATACGAAATCGTTGGGATCAAGCATGAGCGCCTCATCGGCGCCTGCCTTGATGGCTTCGTTCAGTGCGATGATTAGTGCGAGGCGGCTGTGCGAATTGATCCGCATGTCGAACATGCTGGCCGGCGTGCAGCGGATGGATGAGGTAAAAAGGCTCAGCCCCCGCGTCACGATCTCCGGGCTCGGCTCCTTGTATTCCGCGATGATGACGGTCGTCGGTTTGCCGAGCGCGTTACGGGGATCCTGGTTCGGCGCCTTCTTCTCGCCACGCGTGATCATGAGGCGGATGTGAACGCCATGCTCCATGCGATTGGCCGCAAGGGTTTCGTAGAGCGCGTTCTTTACCTGATCGGGCGTCATGCCGATGTCCAGAGCAACGGCTCGGGCGCCGTCGAACAGCCGCTCGATATGCGCATCGAGGAACAGGAGCGCGCCCCTGTGCAGCCGCAACCCTTCCCAGATTCCGTCGCCGAGCACGAAGCCCGCATCGAGAATGGAAACCTTCGCCTCGCTCCGCGGAACCAGCGCGCCGTTCAGGTAAATGAGAGCGCTGGCGTTGCGGGGATCGCCCGCGAAATCCTGGCTGCCGGGCATGGGATGATGACGTGGCCTTCATGGTCGCGGCCCATATTAACCGCACGCCTGATCCGTGGAAGAGCAATCCTTGCAGCCCGGCCTGGCCGCACCTATCTCTGCGGCGAGGGCAGGCACCGGATGCCGGTTATGTCGGGATTGCTGGGGTTGATTTTCGGACTTTTCGCGCTGGTGTGGGCAGTGGTCTTTACCGCTGTAGGCCTTGCGGCGCTGTTTGCGCTGCTCATACCGCTCCTGATCCTGGGTATCTTCTTCCGCGTCGGGCTCGGGCTGATGCGGGTGGCAGCGGTGATAATGCTGCTCTGCGTCGTTGCGATTTGCATCCACTAGACGCCAACAATCCGCCACATCGGCAGTCTACCGCTCCAACAGCACCACATCCGACTCTTTATACGTCGACCGAGCGTATTCCCTGAAGCCGCACTTCTCCGCGACGCGCAACGACGGCTGATTGGCGGGCGCGATCATGCAGACGATGCGCGCGCCTTGAAATTGCTCTTCGCTCCACGCAATTGCCGCCTTAACGGCTTCGGTCGCATATCCCCGGCCTTGCGCGAAGGATGCAAGCGCCCAACCCATCTCCTGCGCGCCTTCGAACGATGGTTTGAGCGTGCGTTTGAAGTCGAACATGCCCACTTCGCCGACAAAGCGTCCGCTGTCGCGCTCGCGCACGATCCAGACGCCGAAGCCCTGCAACCCCCAATGACCGACGCTGCGCAGAAAGCGCGCCCAGGCGTCTTCGCGCGTGATTGGATTGGTGTTGATGTGACGTACGACCCCAGGGTCGCCCCACATCATGGCCGAGTCTTCGAAATCGTCCCGCGCGGGCGGACGCATGACAAGACGTTGGGTTGTGATCGTTCGCATGGTGTCTGTTCAAATCCCCGGACAGGAGAAGCTTCAGGACAAGACGGCGGGAACCGGAGGCCACGCCAATGTCCAATACCCGGCCGATGGATTTAAAACAAATGATAAGTCAATTCACAGCCATAGTTCCCAAACAGGCAACCATGCCCGCATCGGCTCGACGCGACTTAACCTATGATAGCATGATGGTGGACGAATCCTTTCCGTTCAATTCCAAACAACACGACACGTGCAGGAAATGATGCGTTAGCGTTCTGCAATGCGTTCATTTGCATTACAATCCCACAAGGTAAATCGTTGCACGTACGGAATTGCTTGCAAGATGCGAGAGGGGCGTTCGCATGTCATCGTTTGCCGCAAAGTTGGGATTGGCAGCTACATTGATCGGTGCGCTGGACTTGAGCGCCGGTTTCGCCGTGGCGCAGCTGCCTCCCGCTCCTGAAGCCACGCAGGCCGGGAACCACTGGGTCAAGGATGAACAGAGCGGCTGCTCGGCGCCGGATCCCGATTTTGCCGACGGGGACGGCCTGGTGTGGTCAGGGGCCTGCCCCAACGGTGTCGTTGACGGCCCTGGCACGCTGACGTTTACCAACAAGGGGCGGCCGCAAGTGACCATCAGCGGTAACTTCCACAACGGAGATTTGCTGCCCGGCCGAGCGTCCTTCGCATGGCCTGATGGCTCCAGATACGACGGTGAACAGACGAGCGCTAAATTCAACGGCCAGGGCGTTTTCGTTTCTGCGCAAAAAGACCGGCTCGAAGGAACATGGAAAGACGGCGCCCTGAACGGCCACGCCATCGTCACCTGGACGAACGGCAATCGCTATGAAGGCGGTTGGCTGAACGGCGAAGCGGAAGGCCATGGCGTCGAAATCTGGGCCAACGGCGATCGCTACGAAGGAGATTGGGACGGCGGAAAGGCGGCCGGCCACGGCGTGCAGAAGTGGGCCAACGGCCAGTCCTATGACGGCGAATGGAGCAACGATCAACCGAACGGAACGGGTAAGCTCATCAAGGCCGATGGCGCAACGTTCACAGGAAAGTTCATCGACGGCCATCCTCAAGGTTCGCCCGACGTTCCGGCCAGGGCATTGGCTGCGGCGGATGTAACCGCGGCGCCGTCAGTGGCGCCCGGTGTGGCAACGCTTTCAACCGCCAGCACCGACCCATCCACGCCATCGCGTAGCCGGCTCAGCGGTATGGCAGGCAGGAAGCTTCTGGCAATCGACGGTTCGAGCATCGCGCTGGAAGAATCGGAAAGCGGCTTTACACGCTCCATCACCAAGTCCGACGGGGCGACCGTTTCGACCGCGTTCACATTCGTGAACGAACGCATGGGGACGGTGGCCGACGGCGATGATCCGTCGCATGTCACCGGCATGTTCAAGATGACGGATGCCGAGATCGACGTAGACTTCGTCGACGGTCATTCGGAAGTCCTGAAGCCCGGGGAAGGCGGCGTGACCCTGTCGATGCGCACTCCCGACGGCAGGACAAGCTGCATGGTCTGGTATCCCGACGGGCATGCGTTCAGCGATGCGGAGAAAAAGATCGCGCTCGCCGAATATGCGAGCAAGCTCGGCATGACGCTGAAGCGCGCCGATGCGAAGGCGTTGGCGCATTCGTCCGGCTGCACCGCATCACTCGAAAGCACAAAGCCGGATTCGCTCCGCACGCGGAATTCGGCGCGGCCGCAGCCGCGCGCGCTTGCGGCTAGTTTCGAACCGCCTGCAGCGCTGCCCGCCGCAGTGCCCGCATCACCCCCGACAGCGCGCGCAGGGACGATCGCAGTGCGTTCTTCGCTCGCCCAGGCGATCGATTCGCCGAAGCCGGTCATCACGGCTTTCTCCGGAGGACAGACAGGCACGGCCATTGCGGCGCCTCCGGCTGTCGCGCCGGTCACTGCGGTTTCGCGCCTTCCTGCCGCAGCGTCGCCGGCGGCGACGCCTCCAGCCGCGATGCTTCCACAGCCATCGGCGCCCGCAACAACCGCTGCTCCATTGCCCAGTGCGCTGGCGGCTTATACGCCGGACACCTCGGATCCCGGTGCATCGAACTGTCTTTCGGTCGCCAGCGACGGATCGCATTGGGGATTCAAGAATACCTGCAGCTTTACCGTGCAGTTCGTTTATTGCTTGAAGGGTGATGGCGAACTTCTCGCTTCATGCAAGGACGGGGCGATCTCCGGCAGCGCGGCGCCTTCAAGCTTCAGCGCGCTTGTCGCGGATGCGAGCATGAGGGAGAATAATGTGGATCACCAATTCCGCTGGGTCGCCTGCAGTGGCGGCGCGGGCGAAGTGATTCCAAGGCTGGACGGAGTGGACCCGCCGATCGGCCGTTGCCTGCGCGCGCGCACCGCGTCCAACTGATCAAACGACGTATACGAACCGCTAACAATGCGGTTGAGCCTCACCCGTCGGATGAGGCATGGAACCTTGTTCCAGCGATTGAAGTTACAGAAACAGTACTTGTGCAACTTCTCGGAGACCGGGGCCGGGCGTGACCGCAGGTGATGACAGCCGGAGGGCACAGGACACTGATCCGCGATGGACCAGCAGCACGCACAATCAGCCGGCAGGCTTCGAGACACGCGCATCCTTGTTGTGGAGGACGAGCCCGTGCTCGCATTGGAGCTTCAGTTCGCATTGGAGGACGAAGGCGCCGATGTTGTCGGACCGGCATGCAATCTCGATCGGGCTGTCGCACTTGCCGAAGGCGAATCGATCACGGCGGCAGTCCTGGATATGAGGCTGGGCCCGAATTCGGTCGGTCCGGTCGCGCGTGCGCTCGCGCATCGCAAAATCCCGTTTTTGTTCTACAGCGGACAACCATTGAACGACCCCATCCGCACCGAATGGCCGGGCAGCCATATGATCCAGAAACCGGCTTCAACCGCCAGTCTCATCCAAGCCGTGGCGCGGCTTGTTGCACCTGACGGCTGAATCCAGTCCGGGATCGCCTCGCCGGCCCGGACAAACGCCGCAGTTGTCAGACTCACGTCCATGCCGCCATGATCGTGGCATCGCGATACCGGAGGGGACGATGGCCTACACGCTCGACAAGTACGCGGCATCTGACTTCAACGACGGAAGATGGACCCGGCGCATTTATCGGCGCGGAACCGGTCCGGCCGTCATTGTGATTCACGAAATGCCGGGGCTGCATCCGCTGGTCATCCGTTTCGCCGACCGCCTGGCCGAGGCCGGCATGTCGGTCTTCATGCCGGTGCTGTTCGGACAACCGGGACGCGAGGCTACACCCGGCTACGCACTTGGCGAGATTCTGAAAGGCATATGCATTCGCCGCGAATTCGCCGTTTGGGCAACGGATCGCTCGAGTCCCATTGTGGACTGGCTGCGCGCGCTGGCGAAAACAGCGCATGCGCAATGCGGCGGCAAAGGCGTGGGTGCCGTCGGCATGTGCTTCACGGGCAATTTCGCGCTCGCAATGATGACGGAGCCGTCCGTTGTGGCGCCGGTCCTTTCGCAACCTTCGCTTCCGCTGCCGCTGGGACAAAAACGCAAGGTATCCATCGGCGTCTCACCCGCCGAGATTCGGTGCGCACGGGAGCGCTTCGAGAAGGAGGACTTGTCCATGATCGGATTACGGTTCTTCGGCGACCGAAGCGTTCCCGACGAGCGCTTCGACACGTTCCGCCGCGAATTCGGAAACCGCTTCGAGGCCATCGAAATCGATCCGAAAGATTCGGCGCCGGGTCCGGTTGGCGCGCATTCGGTTCTGACCGTCAATCTACAGGACTGGGACGGCACGCCCACGAAACGCGCCGAAGAACGGGTAATTCAGTTCTTCAGGGAACGAACGGGTGCGGCATCGTGACTTCATTCCCACAGCGTCGGTCGGGTGAATTGCTGCGGCGTCGTGGTCTCGGTCGAGGAATGCTTCCCCAACACTTGTTTGATTTCAAGTATGCACCGAGATTCCTTGCACAAATCGGCGCCTGCGCATTGCACGCCTCCCTGTAGCCATACTGTCGTACTCCGTGCATTCTCTGTGCCCAGCGCTCAGCGGAGAGATACACTGCGGTAGAAGGTGCGATTCGCTCACGCATCCGAAAAAAGACGGAGTTTATGAGTTTCACGGATTTCGAAAGAGCCGTCGCCACACCGGCTCTGAAAGCGGTAGTCCGCCACTGGAACGACGTGCGCGGCGCACGCCGGATGCCTGCATGGGCGGATATCAAGCCGTCGGCAATCGGACCACAACTCGCCATTATATGGTCGTACAAATACGATCCGGTCACCGACACGTTCACGAGCAGACTAGCCGGTGAAAAAATCACGGCCATCTTCGGCAAATCCCTTCGCGGCGTTCCCATGACCGACATCTATCCGAAGGACCAGTACCCGGCTCTGTTCGCTCGGACGAAGCGGGTCGTTCTCGAGCCGGTGTTGATGCGCGGGCACGGACTGGTCTTCCGCCACCTGGGCCGTTATGGCACGGGCGAGCGCGTCATGCTTCCGCTCGGCGGCGACGGAAAGCATGGCGACGGGATGCTCGGCGCCACGGAGTACAGCATCACGGCAGAACCCACCCGCGAGCAGCTCGCCACGGGCGAAATCGAGGAATGGTTCGCGTTCGATTGAATCGCGTCGCTCACGCCGAGTATTTCGGCTCGCGCTTCTCCAGAAATGCGCTGACGCCTTCGAGGAAATCCTCGCCCTGCGCGCATAGGATCTGGTTGCGGTCCTCCATGGCAATCGCCGCTTCGAGACTCTGGGCATCGATCGCATGATTGAGCGCTTCCTTGGTGAGCCTGAGGCCAAGCGGGGTCGCGTGCAGCATGTCCTTCACGAAACCGCGTGCCTCGGCCTCGAGCTCGGCTTCCCCGACCACCTTCGCGAACAGGCCGAGTTCGCAGCCGCGTTCCGCGTCAATGAATCGCCCCGTCAGCATGAATTCCGCCGCCGCCGAGCTTCCGATCATCCGCGGCAGAAAATAGCTGACCCCGATGTCGCAGGCGGAGAGTCCGATGCGGATGAAGGCGGCGTTCATCCGTGCACTGAGCGACGCGATACGGACATCCGACGCCAATGCGAGGGCGAAGCCGCCGCCACTGGCAGGTCCATTGACGAGCGCGATGATCGGTTGCGCGCAGCGCCGCATGGCCATGACGATTTCGCTGATGCGCCGCTGGCCCGTCAGACTATCGCTGACACTGCGCTTGGCGTTGCCCTCTTCACGCTCCTTGAGATCGAGCCCCGCGCAGAAACCGCGGCCTGCTCCTGCCAGTACGACGACCCGGATGTCGTGACGCCAGTAGAGACCGACAAACAAGGCGCGCAGTTCTTCCACGAGTTTGCGATTGAGCGCATTCAGCCGTTCCGGCCGGTTCATGGTCACCCACAGAACCGCACCTTCCTCGCGAACGATGAGATGTTCGTACATTATCAATACGGCCTGTCGCCGATGATGGTCACGCGCTCCATGCGGCGCACGGCCGGCCAGTAGTCGGAGACCGCGTAATGCTGCGACGCGCGATTGTCCCAGAAGGCGATGGAGTTTTTCCGCCAGCGAAACCGGCATTGATATTCGGGGATTGCGGCCTGCGCATAGAGATGCTTCAGCAGCGCTTTCGACTCCTGCTCGTCCATTCCGACGATGTATTGCGTGAACGCAGCATTAACGTAGAGGCCCTTGTGCTTCGTTTCGGGATGGGTGCGGACGATGGGATGCTCGACCTCGGGATATTGGCGGTTGAACGCTTCGATCTGCTCCTCGCCCAAACCGCGCTTGCGCATGGCCTTACGGAAATGCGCGAAGTCATGCACCGCTGCTCTGCCGTCTATCTTCGCCTTCACCTCGTCTGTCAGGCCTTCATAGGCGGCATACATGTCGGCGAACAGCGTGTCGCCGCCGGCCTCGGGCACCTCGAGCGCGCGCAGAACAGAACCCAGCGACGGCTCGATGCGCCACGTCACATCGCTATGCCAGGTGTTCTCCTTGCCTTTGTTATCGCGGTCATGGGTGATGGCGAGCACTTCGGGATAACCGGGCTTATGCGGCGCGAAGGGATGGACTTCTAGCGCGCCGAAATTGCGCGCGAAATCGAGGTGCTGCTCCGTGGCGATGTCCTGGTCGCGGAAGAACAGGACCTTCCATGTGAGCAATGCGTCCCTCAGATCCGCCAGCGTTGTACCGTCGAGCGGTTGGCGGAGATCGATGCCATTGATTTCTGCGCCGATCGTCGGCGTGAGCGGTTGGAGCGTAAAATGCGCCGGCTCGATCTTTCTCGCGGGTTCGGACATGGAAGTTCCTCACGGTTTGCGGGCACCGGATGACGGTTCTATGGTGATCTTATCCGAGGTACCCCCCATTGTCATTTGGAGTCCCCAGCTATGCTTTTCATGGTGATCGAGACATTCCGCAATCACGACGGCAAGGCGATCTATGAGCGCCTCAGGGACAAGGGCCGTCAGATGCCGGACGGGCTCACCTTCGTGAGCAGCTGGGTTTCCGCCGATCTCGGCCGCTGCTTCCAGATCATGGAAACCGACGACGTCACCCGCCTGCAGCGTTGGATCTCCGAATGGACCGATCTGATGTCGTTTGAAGTGGTGCCTATCGTGCAGAGCAAACAGACTGCTGTGGCGCTCGGCACGGCCGTGTGAAGGGCTGACATTGACGACGCCGCGCCTATATATTCCCTAAGGTCAGCTGGGTCCCCACGATGGTAATCATGAATAATCGCAAACGCCTGCTGGTTCGTATGCGCAGCAGACTGCGCCGCAGCATTCCGCCTGACATGCGCTCGGGTCTGCGCGGCGGATGGAATTTTATCAAGGAACCCTTGCTGACCATCCTCCTCGTGCTGGTCGCCACCACCGCCGTGGCGCGGCCCTATTACGTGCCGACGGGATCGATGGAACCCACCATCCAGATCGGCGACGCGCTTCTCACGACCAAATTCGCCTATGGCTACAGCCGGTATTCCATGCCGTTCGGCATCGGTCCGGCTTCGACCACGCGCTTTCTGCAGCGCATGCCGAGCCGCGGCGACATCATCGTCTTCCGACTACCGCGCGATCCAGATCAGGTCTACATCAAGCGGCTTATCGGCCTCCCGGGGGACCACATCCAGATGGTCGGAGGCCGTCTCTGGATCAACGGCCAGGAACTGGCGCTCAGGCGCGCCGGCGACGGCATGGTGGAAGGCGAAAACGGCATCAAGACCGCCGTGCCGCGCTTCATCGAGACGCTGCCCAACGGACGCACGCACGCGATTTTCAAAGTGCAGTGGAACGGGACGGGAGACAACACGCAGGTGTATGTCGTGCCGCAGGACCATCTCTTCTTCATGGGCGACAACCGCGACAACTCGCTCGACAGCCGCTGGTCGGAAGAAGAAGGTGGCGTGGGCTACGTGCCGATGGAGAATCTCATCGGCCGCGCGGATGTCATCGTGGGCTCGGTGGATTTTCTCAATGCGCGTTCGCTGCTGGAATGGCCGGCCGAATTCCGCATCGCGCGCCTCTTCAAGCCGCTCCATTGAGGTGCGGAGAAGACGAGATTTCACCACAAAGTTCACAACAGACACGACGCCTCGCAAAGGGCGTTTCGCGCGCCGTAGCCGCGCAACGCATTCCTCCTTCGTGATTTCTCTTCGTGCTCTTGGTGCCCCTTGCGGTTGAAATTCTCTCCATGCCCTCCGTGTCTCCGTGGTGAAATTCCTTGTCGCGCTTCACCTGGACATCGCCCGCTTTCGTTTCTGCGTGCGATGCGAAGAATCACGGGCCCGAACCGTGACGTCCGGGCCCGTGTGACACGCGCGAGAAACGCTCTCAGTCGAAGACGTCGTAGACGACTTCGAGAACCTGGCCCGTATCGGTACTCACGAGCAGCGCATCGTCACCATACTGCACCCACTGATACCCATAGGGTGGGATGTCCAAGCCGAAATCCCAGAAATCATTGATCCAGTAATTCTGCGCCCAGTACGCCTGCGGCAGGTATTGACCATAGGTCCAGCGCTGATAGGCCCACCCCGGCGGCGGCGCATAGGCACGCCAGTGATACCGGTGCGCTGCCGTGTAATTGTGGTGATAGACCTTCGGATCGAAACTGCGCGGCCGGTTGTTCCAGTTTGCCGGACGCTGGCCCGGCGTATAGCCCTGCGGCCCTGAATAGCGCTCGGTACGGTGGTAGGTCGGCGGCGTCTGATTGCCCTGTCCCGCCATCGGGCTGCCATGCGAAGGCCCGCCCATCATGGGCCCACCCTGCATCTGACTTCCCCCCGGAGGCGGATGGCCCTGCGGCGCCGGATGGCTCTGCGTGCGATGCTGGTCGTCTGGCGGTGGGTCGGCCACGGCGGGTACTGCTGCCAGCAGCAGCACCCCAATTGCCGGAACTAGAATGTATTTCATGCGGAAATCCTCGCTATCGACGCCCCTTGCGCCCTCGTCAGTGGCCGATGTGTTAACAAATATTACCCGGTCGCGCCAAGTGGCCCTGCAACGCGCACATCCCCTCGACAGCGTGACGTGGAGGAATCTCTTCCAGATCGTGGACAGCCCGAGAAGCTTGAATATGCCCAATGCGAGCTCGGGCATTCGAACTGACCTACCAGTCTCCGGGGGCAGCGAATGGGTGTAGGGCGATCCCCTCGTTCATCGAATTGAAGGAAGCTCCGAGGAATTCTGCATGGCGCGTTTCGGGCGGCCGGTTCCGGAACAGGCAAGATGGACGCGCGAAGGCCACTCGAGCCGTTTCGGTTGGCCGCATTCTTGGGGCTGCTCACCATTGTTGCGGCTGACGGACTGGCGGTCATGCTGTTTCCATTCTGCGCGACATTCGTCGGGACGTCCCAACCTGACCCGGCAACCGGCCACGTTTTCGCATTCGGTGCGCGGAACGGTCTGAAGACCTTCACGCAGCTTTGGATCGGCGAATTGTATGACGGCCTGTTGGTTTCATTCGTTGTAGCGCTTGCACTGCTGTGTCTGCTGTTGCGGCAGTCACGCAGGTCACGGAACACATAACCGTAGGTTTGCTTCGTTCGACCCGCTCCTGACAACGGAGGGGGCCGCCTACTCGTGCCGGAGCGCTTCGATGGGATCGAGGCGCGCGGCGCGCCGTGCGGGGAAATATCCGAAGCCCACGCCCACCATCGCCGAGAAGCCCACCGCGATGACGACAATCCAGGGCTGGAAGACGAACGGCAGTTTCAGCGCCGCGCAGATCGCCGCCGAACCGCCCAGCCCGACGAGGACGCCCAGCACGCCGCCCAGCGCGCTCATCACGATGGCCTCGATGAGGAACTGCAGCAGCACGTCGCGCTCGCGCGCGCCGATGGCGAGACGGATACCGATCTCGCGCGTGCGCTCCGTCACCGATACCAGCATGATGTTCATGATGCCGATACCGCCGACGAGAAGGCTCACTGCCGCGACGGCCGACAGAAACGCGGTCAGCACCAGCGTCACCGTGGTGACGATCTGGGAGATCTGCTGCAGATCCTCCACATCGAAATCGTCGACCTGACCGGGAATGATGTGGCGTGCCTCGCGCAGCAGCCGCTCGATCAGATCCTTCACATGCGGAATGTTCTCCGTCTTATCGACGAGTACGCGGATGACGTTGACTTCCGTGTTGCCCGCAATCTTGCGCTGCACGGCCTTCAACGGCATGAGCACGAGTTCATCCATGTCCTGGCCGAAGGTGCTGACGCCCTTCGGTTCCAGAATGCCGATCACTTCGCAGGTGATCTTGTTGATCCGGATTCGCTGACCGATCGGCATCTGGTCGCCGAACAATTCGCGCCGGTCGGTTTCGCCCATGATGCAAACGGATTTGCCCGCGAGAATTTCCGCCGGAGAAAATTCGCGGCCGGCCACGAGCTGCCAGTCTCGGCTGTCCATATAGGCATTCGTCGTCCCGTTGACCTGGCTGTTGTGATTGTGATTGCCGTTGACGAGCACGGCCTGCACCGCCAGTTCCGGCACGACCTGCGCGAGGTCCGGAATCTCGCGCTGGATCTTGTCCACGAGGGACATGTCGAACGGCGTCACCGCCGTGGGCGGACCGTTCTGCTGGCCGGGCACGACGGCGAGCAGGTTGTTTCCGAGCGACGCAAACTCGCCGGTGACCTTCTGGTTGGCGCCTGCGCCCAATGTCACCATCAGGATCACCGCGCTCACGCCGATGACGATGCCGAGCGTGGTGAGGCCGGCGCGCAGGAGATTGTTGCGGATTTCGCGCAAGGCCAGCAGGAGCGCATTGCCGATCATCGCCGCGTCACCGTGTCCGAAACGATCAGCCCGTCGTGAAAGCGCACCTGACGTCCGGCATAGGACGCAACGTCCTCTTCGTGCGTCACCAGCACGATGGTGAGCCCGCGTTCCGCGTTGAGCGACTGCAGCAGTTTCATGATCTCGTTGCTCTTGGCCGAATCGAGATTGCCCGTCGGTTCGTCGGCGAAGACGACGGATGGCTGGCTGACGAGCGCGCGCGCAATCGCGACGCGCTGCTGCTGTCCGCCCGACAATTCGGCCGCGGTATGGTGCCAGCGGTCGGCGAGCCCCACCTGCGCCAGCGCTTCGAGGCCGAGGCGGCGTCTCTCCGAGCGCGAAATGCCGCGATAGATCAGCGGCAGTTCGAGATTTTCCAGCGCCGTCGTGCGTTTGAGAAGATTGAAGCCCTGAAAGACGAAACCGATGTAGTGACGGCGCAGAAGCGCGCGTTGTTCGCGTGACATCGTGCCGACATCGGCGCCGCGAAAATAATAATGGCCGGCCGTCGGCGTATCCAGACAGCCCAGAATGTTCATGCAGGTGGATTTGCCCGAGCCCGACGGGCCCATCACCGCGACGAATTCGCCATCATGCACCTCAAGGTCGATACCCGCGAGCGCGGCGACCTCCGCCTCGCCCGACCCGTAAATTTTGGTGACATTGGCCAGTTGGATGAGCGGCTGTGCGTCGGACATCAGAAACCCGCCTCAACAGGCGCCATCGCGCATGTCATCAGATAAGATTTCTCACGCGGAGACGCGGAGGCGCGGCGGTGATTCGGAGCGGAGAGATGTCCGGGGTGATCCCCCACGTCGCAGATTGGCTGGCGCGCGAAAGCGCGCCGAAACGCTTGATCCTCGGTCTCGCCGGAAACCCACGTTTGGCGCTGCTGACGATGTAGCGCTCTCCGCGCCTTCGCGTCTCCGCGTAAAAAGCTTTGGTGCCGCTCGACGCGCATCGGCGATGGGTCCCTGATCACGCGGCGCACTTACGAGCCCGGAGTCTTCGGCTTGTCGGCGAGATCGGTGACGACTTCGTCGCCCGGCTTCAGGTCGCCGGACAAAATCTCCGTCGACCGCCCGTCCGTCGCGCCGAGCCTCACATCGTGCGGCTTCAGCGTCTTGCCGGAGATCGTCCACACGCGCGCACCGTTGACGCCGTTCAGTTGCGGCGGCGCGGGCGGCGCTTTCCGTTTCACGTCTTCCGGCGGCACGAAACGCAGCGCCGCATTGGGCAGCGCCAGCGCATCCTTGATGGTGGCGGCTTCGATTTCCGCCGTCGCCGTCATGCCGGGCTTCAGAAGCCCGTCGTCGTTGTGTTCGAGCAGCACGCCCTGGTAGGTGACGACGCCCTGCACGGTCTTCGCCGCGTTGTGCACGGCGATGAGCTCCGCGCTGAATTTGCGCGTCGGATAGGCGTCGACCGTGAACGTGGCCTTTGCGCCGGCGCGCACCTGGCCGACATCGGCTTCGTCGATATCGACATCAAGCTCCATCTTCGACAGGTCGCTCGCCAGCGTGAACAGCACCGGCGTCGAAAAGCTGGCGGCAACGGTCTGTCCCGCGGAGACCTTGCGGTCCAGCACGACGCCGTCGATGGGCGAATAGATCGTGCAATAGGAGACCAGCGTCTGGTCCTGCTGGACCTGGGCGCGGGCGAGATCGACGCCGGCCACGGCACGGGCAAGATCGCCGGTGGAGGTGTTGAGCTGCTCCGCCGAGATGGCGTTGTGTTTTTCGAGCGCCGTGTAGCGGCCGTGCGTCAGCTGCGTCTGCACCAGGGTCGCCTGCGCCTGCTCGAGCGTGGCCTGCGCCTGCTGCAGCTGCGCCACATATTGATCGGTGTTGATGAGGGCGAGGATCTGGCCCTTCTTCACGTGATCGTTGAAATCGACGAGCAACTTGTCGATGCGGCCGGAAACTTCCGCGCCGACATCGACCTGGTTGCGCGGCGCAAGCGTGCCCGTGGCGCTGACGGTAACCGCCAGCACCCCGCGCGTGACCGGTTTGGTGAGATAGCTGTGCGCCGGTCCGCCGCCGAGCACGAACCAGCTCGCCCCCAGTCCGACGATGACGACCGCGCCGCCGATCCACCACCAGCGCCGCCCGCGCCGTCCCTTGTTCCCAAGGTTGAGCGTCGCCGCGAGGCTCTGATCAGGCTCAGGCCTGCCAAGCATTTTGTTCACGGAAGTGTACCGTTAGCCCCGAAAATGAAATGGAACGCGCTCGTCCGACTTCAAGCCCGAACCGGAGACTTTAAGTACGGCGGAACTGGGGCGCCAGCATAAAAGCGACTAGTTAACGCGCATTCTTTTTCCGCGGGGCGGGGTCTGCCTGGGGACGAGGCTCCTCCCCCGTTTACGTGGGAGGAGGACCGCGGAACCTGGCGGAGGGGGCGGGTGCCGAGCACGGATCATGACAATCAAGCGCAAGCGCAGGTGTATCCGTGTACGTCACGATTGTTCCGACAATTTTTCGTCGCGACAAAAAGAAGGAAGCCCGCATCCCGGCATTTCGCGCGTGGCCGCACCTCCACCACTTCGTAGTCCCCCTCCCCCGCTCCGTTGACGCTGCGCAGGGGAGGAGCCGGCTACGCAAAACTCCGCTGGCAATTACGCCACTTGCTCACGCGCCCACCGATACAACGGCACACCAACCGCCGCGACCCATTCGAACCATGTAACAAACAGCGCCGCCTGTGTTCGTCGAACTCGCGTCCCCGCATTTGTTCGCCGTTCGATGAATGGTAGCATCGAACCAAACGTGTCAGGGTTACCGATGAACAGTGCAACGATTTCGTGGTCCGGCCTTTCGCTGATTTGCGCGGTGATACTCTCCTGCGCCATGACGACAGGCCGTGCGAACGCGCAGAGCTATTCCGTGACGCACGCTTTCGCCGGCGGAAGCGACGGCGAAAACCCCTTCGGTGGCCTGCTCGAAGACAGTGCCGGCAATTTCTACGGCACGACAACGTCCGGCGGCGGGGCCGGCTGCGGCGGCTCGGGTTGCGGCACGGTGTTCAGGATCGCGAGCGACGGTCCGGAATCGATCCTGTATGCATTCAGGGGCGGCACGGACGGCGCGGCTCCATGGTCGTCATTGGTCGAAGATGCGAACGGCAATCTTTACGGCACGACGACGTCAGGCGGCCAGACGCGGCCCTGCAAGCATGACAAGCAGAGCGGCGGCTGTGGCACCGTGTTCAAATTGGCGCCGGACGGCACCGAGACTGTTCTTTATGCCTTCACCGGCGGCAGTGACGGAGGCGCACCTGCGTTCGGAAGTTTGCTGCTCGACGAAAGCGGGAATCTTTACGGCACGACGCAATCGGGCGGCACGGCCAAATGTGGAGCGCCGAAATCGGGTTGCGGCGTGGTGTTCGAACTCAAGCCGGACGGCAGCGAATTCGTGCTGCACGCCTTCAAGGGCGGCAAGGATGGTTATTCTCCCGAGGGAAGCGTGATTACAGACGGCGCCGGAAATCTCTACGGCACGACCGCTCTTGGCGGCACGGTCAAGAACGCCTGCAACGACGGGTGTGGCACGGTTTATGAAATTGCTGCTGGCGGCAAGTTTGTCGTTCTTCATCGTTTCGTCGGGAGCGACGGCGCAAATCCTGAAGCCGGACTGATCATGGACACTGCCGGCAATCTCTTCGGAACGACGAACAGCGGCGGACCGAACGCGGGCGCGTGTGGCATCCCCCAGGGCTGTGGCACCGTGTTTCGCATAACGCCGAATGGCGAAGAAACCACGGTCTATGCCTTTCAGGGCGGGAACGACGGGATCGGTCCGGCCGGCGTTCTCGTGCAGGATTCCGCCGGCAATCTTTACGGCACGACCGTGGATGGCGGCGGCCAGGAGGCCTGCAACGGTTACGGCTGCGGCACGATCTTCGAAATCTCGGCTGGCAATACGGAAACCGTGCTTGAGGTCTTTCCCGCCGGCGCCGGCGGCCAGACTCCGCGTGGCGGCGTGACGCTCGACGCGTCGGGCAACCTGTTCGGCACGACATCGTTGGGCGGAGACGCAGGCTGCAACATTCAGGGCTGCGGCATCGTGTTCGAGTTGTCGAACGGGGATGCGCAGAGGCGCGCGCGTTAGCGGTATCGCGTATTCGTCGTCGGCCACGCAGCCCCGCGTAAGCGAGCGCTGTGCAGCGGGAGCGTCCACGCCCGCCCGAAACCAGCATGATCGAGCGGCGAATTCACCGGTCTGTTTCCGAATAGTCGAGCCCGCATACCAGGCTACAATCGAAACGACCGAAGCTCGCCGGCCAAGTGTTTGGGATCGCATCAAAGCGACCCCGTCTGGTTCGATCCGGAATGACGCCTGATCTTTGCTTTGCGTTTGCAAAGGTATTGTTACAGGACAGCGCCCATCGCCCCTTTTTCTTTGCCAATAATCTGGCCTATGGTTGCAGCGTCAGAAGGGGAGCAATTACCGTGAAGTTGAAGACAACGAAGGCGCTGATCGGCGCCGTGTGCCTTGTCGTGTGTGCGTCTCAGGCGGACGCAGGCATCAAGTTCAAGACCAGACTGTTTCTGTCCGCAAACGGGATGGCGCTGTCGTCGTTTCCCAGCACACAAGTTTTGTCGCAGACAATCACGGTGACGCGGACGCAGGGCACCACGCAGGTCAACTGGAAAGCCAAGTCGGACGCGAGCTGGCTCACAGTCACGGCAAGCGGCGTCACCGGCGGCACTTTGCAGGTCACTGCAAATCCTGCGTCTCTCACGCCGAACCAATCCTATGTTGCGAAGGTCAATATCTCGACCCAAGGCGGGGACTTCAAGGACAAAGAGATACTCTATGTCGGCATGTGGGTGGGATCGACGGACCCGTCGACAGTGGAGGTTAGTTTGAACGGAGGTGGTGTCGCAGCCAATCCGGTCACACCGATCGCCTATGCCAGCAGCGGCAGTTCGATCTACGCGTACAACGTTTACAGCGGATCGCTGGTGAATACGTTCTCGAACGTCGGAACGACCCTGGGCCAGCTCCAGGTGAGCAGCGACGGGAATACGCTTTTTGCCGTGGACACAACTGGACGCGACGTCGTCGCGCTCGATGCGGCGAGCGGAAAACAGCTGGGCGTCTATCCGGGCAGCGCCGAATACGGCGTGACGAGCATCGTCTACGCCAGGCCGTTCGGCCAACCGTCGCTCTATATCGGTTCCGGAACCATCGTGGCCGTGCCAAAAGGGCAAGTACTTTCCGGCAACCTTCCGGCAGAAACGCTCGCCGTTACCCCGGACGGGCAGCACCTGTATGCAGTGGACCCGGGCATCAGCCCGGGAACACTTTCCAACTACTCGGTGAGCCTGAGCAAGAAGCAGCTCGCCGTTACGTCCATCACCAGCACCGATATCGGCTCCAATTGCCAGGCGCTCGCGGTTTCATTCGACGCCGCGCACGTCTATCCCGCCTGCGGTTCGCCCTACCAGTTCGACGTGTACGACGGCCAGACGCTGCAACAGGTGCAAACGCTTGCCGCGTCGAGCTATCCGAACAACGCGGCCATCGACGAAAACGGCGATTTCGTCGGCGGTCTTAATGGCCTTTACCAGCCATACGACACTTACGTGTATGACCAGAGCGGGAATCTGGTGAGCGAGATTGCGCCCGCCGATGGCCTTATGAACAATGCAGAAATGACCGTGTCGGGCGACGGCACCCGAGTCATCTCACTCAACGGGTCCAACCTGGTCTTCCGCAGCCTTTAGGTTGGGTCAGCAGCATGGGAAAAATGAGCCAGAGTCGAATAGCGCGCGTGCGGCAGCGGCATAAGTAATGCTGGCTCTTTTTTCTTGTAACCTTTCCTCCCCCGGGGTCGCGCTGCGACATGGGGGAGGTGGATCGCGCGGACATCAGTTCGCGCGACGAAGGGGGCAATACCAAACATCGCATGCGTGACGTCCCCTCCACCGTTATCGCGGCCCCCCCTCCCCCACTGCTTCGCGCCGGAGGAGGAAAAGATGTGCGTGCGTGAGCGATAACGCGTCTGTCTCGCCGACCGAAAATGCCCTTACCTTGGCAATGATGTTTCGTCGTCTCTGAGAGCGCCGCACCAGTGGTGAAACTTGCGGAAACCTACGAACGCTCGCTTACTGAAGTCTTCGACGCAGCCGGATATCCTCGATCGGCGCGCGGGTTGTATCTGCAGACTGACGACAAGATCATCTGGCGCGGACTTTGGGTCACATTTTACCGGAAGGGTATCAGACTGGCGGTGCAGCCTTTTTTCGCCGTCTTTTGTCCGACGGCCTCAAAAAATCGTGGAGGAAGGGCTTAGGAAAGCATATCCTGATGTCAGGCAAACCCGCCCATTCAAAATGGGCAATCTGTTCGTGTCTGTCCCGCTTTATCACCAGATCCGCTCGCTCTACGGATACGACAGAATGCCGTTTTCTTACGACGTCGAAAACATCGGCGCGATTGATTCCGCCGTCGGCATGATCCACGCGGATTTTGTCATTGCGGCAGGCGATTTCTTCGAAGGTACGTTTTCCATACGCGAGCTGAGAGACCGCATCGTCCAGCGCCCCTTCGGAACGGCTGCCGGCATCTACGCGATAGTCCTGACCTATCTCCTGGATCCGCAAATTACTGCAGGCGAAATCGATTCGTTTGTTCGTTTGAGTCCTAATCAGATGACAGAGAGGTTTGCGGCGAATTTCAAAAACAAACTCGGGGCCGAACGCTCGAGAGCGTAGCAGTTCATCCCACAAACCCGCGCATTCTTCCCACGGCTTCGCGCGTCTCGTCGCTGAAGCGCGTAAATTCTTCGTCCGTCATGACTTTCAACCGCCGCATGAAAGCGATGCGCATGAGGGCTTTCGATCGCGTCATCTCATTGAAGCCGTCGGCAACGTCGCGGTCGCGGTCCTGCACATGCTGCCAGACCGCGAGGTAGCGTTCGTGATGACTTTTCGTTTCGTCCGCAGCGAGAGCAGCGATCTCGTCGAGGATTGCTTTGCTGAGCCGGTCGAGCGCAACCGAGCGCAGGGCCTGCAAGGTCTTCCAGTCGGATTTGAGGATGCCGCGGTCGAAGCGCTGTCGAATTGCATGTGTTGTGTCGGTCATGGCGCCACCCATACCAAGTCCATTCTAGTTTGACACAGACTGAGTTGGTTGTAAACTTGATCCCGTCGCGAGGCAAGCCAGATCGCCCCTCCTGCGCTCTTTGACATTGTAAATGGGGAAACTCCCAGGCCGGAACGCTTGGCGGCATTCGCGCCGGTGTTTTCCCTGCGGCAGGGTAAAACGCAGGGAAGATTTTGTAGATCGACCTGCCCTGCCGCAATTCGCAGGAAATCCGTGGGCTTCCGGCCGTCAGGCAGGGAAAGAAACGCGCGCGCGGCAACCCGCGCAATACCACAAGATGTCGAATCCTGTGTCGGCTGATGTCCGCTGTTCCACCCCTGTAACAGCCGAAAAATGCCCCTGTTATGCGGGAAAAATGCGGAGCCCAACACACTGGAAACACTCACATTTTACCGAAGACGGGGGCAAAAATCCCTGTTTTGCCCCTGTTATTGGTCCGCACCCCCAATCCCTTGTGCAATCTTTACTCTGTCGCGCGCGCGTGCATCGTGGTTCCAAACGACATCCAGGGAAGAAACAATGTCCGCCATCAATCCCGTGACCGACCTCGCCATCGAGGACGGCATCGCCATCGTCACGCTGAACTCTCCGCCGGTGAATGCGCTCTCCGCCCCTGTTCGCGACGGGCTGGCAAACGGCTTCAAGGCTGCCATCGCCGATCCGGGCGTGAACGCCATCGTGCTCGTCTGCGAAGGTAAGACGTTCATCGCCGGCGCCGACATTTCCGAATTCGGCAAGCCGCCATCGGGCGCCAGCCTCTACGACGTGCAGGCCATCATCGAGAATTCGCCCAAGCCCACCATCGCCGCCATTCACGGCACCGCGCTGGGCGGCGGACTCGAAGTGGCGCTCACCTGCAACTTCCGCGTCGGCGTTCCGTCCGCGCGCTGCGGTTTGCCGGAAGTGAATATCGGCCTGTTACCCGGCGCGGGAGGCACGCAGCGCCTGCCCCGCATCGCGGGCGCCGAGAAAGCACTCGAGATGGTGACGAGCGGACAACATGTTGCCGCCAAGGCGTGTCTCGAGATGGGCCTGATCGACGAGATCGTGAGCGAAGGAAACTTACGCGCCGGCGCGATCGCGTTTGCGAAAAAGGCACTCGCCGAAAAGCGTACACTCACCAAAGTGCGCGACAACGACGCAAAAGTGTTGCCGGCGCGCGGCCACCCCGAAATCTTCGAGAATTTTCGCAAGGCCAACGCGAAGAAATTCCGCGGCTTTCTCGCGCCGGAATACAACATTCGCTGCGTCGAAGCGGCGGTGAACCTGCCCTTCGACGAAGGCGTCAAAGTCGAACGCAAACTGTTCATGGAACTCATGACCGGTTCGCAGTCCGCGGCGCAACGCTACGTGTTCTTCGCCGAACGCCAGGTGTGGAAAATCCCCGGCATTGCAGACGATACGCCCACCATACCTGTCAAGAGCGTCGGCATCATCGGCGCCGGCACCATGGGCGGCGGCATCGCGATGAATTTCGCCAATGTCGGAATCCCGGTCACTATCGTGGAAACCGCGAAAGAGGCACTGGATCGCGGGCTCGCCGTCATCCGCCGCAACTACGAGACGACCGCCAAACGCGGCCGCCTCACCATGGACGATGTCGAAAAACGCACCGGCCTGATCACCGGCTCGCTATCGCTGGACGATCTGAAGGATTGCGATCTCGTCATCGAAGCCGTGTTCGAGAACATGGACGTGAAGAAAGAGGTGTTCAGAAAACTCGACGCCATCGTCAAACAGGGCGCCATTCTCGCCACCAACACCTCGGCACTCAACATCGACGAAATCGCAAGCGTGACCAAGCGGCCCGAAGCGGTGATCGGGCTGCACTTCTTCTCGCCCGCCAACGTGATGCGCCTGCTCGAAGTCGTCCGCGCCGATCACACGTCCAACACCGTAATCGCAACCTCAATGCAGATTGCGAAAAAGATCGGCAAGATCGCGGCCCTGGTCGGCGTCTGCCCCGGCTTCGTGGGCAACCGCATTCTCGCCCAGCGCCAGCGCGAAGCCCAGAAGCTGGTGCTGGAAGGCGCCATGCCGTGGGACGTCGACCGCGTGCTGTACGATTTCGGCTTTCCAATGGGGCCGTTCGCGATGAGTGACCTCGCCGGCCTCGACATCGGCTGGATCAAGGAGAAGTCGAAAGGCGAAACCTTGCGCGACGTGCTGTGCGAAATGGACCGGCGCGGCCAGAAGACCGGCGCGGGCTATTACGACTATGACGAGAACCGCAACGCAAAACCCTCCCCTGTTACGGAGAAGATCATCGTGGAATTCCGCGCCAAACGCGGCATCAATGCCAGACACGTTTCCGACGAGGAGATTCTCGAACGCTGCCTCTATCCGATGATCAACGAAGGCGCGAAGATCCTGGAAGACAAAAAAGCGATCCGCGCGTCCGACATCGACATCGTCTGGATCAACGGTTACGGCTGGCCCGTCTATCGCGGCGGCCCGATGTGGTACGGCGATCTGATCGGGCTCGATAAGGTGCTGGCGAAGATGCGCGAGTGGCAGGGCACGATGGGAGATGTGTTCAAGCCGAGCGCGTTGCTGGAGACACTCGTTGCGGACGGCAAAGGGTTCAAGGATTTGAGATAGACGCTGTCATCCCGGGCGAGCCTCGCTTCGCGACGCGAAGACCCGGGACCCAGCGCGCGAGCGTCCGCGAGCGCAATCGACTCCGTACGTTTGGTATATGAGGAAGAGTTTCTCGCCGTGCCGACGCGCGGCGGCTGGGTCCCGGCTCTGCGCCGCGCAAAGCGCGGCTTGGCCGGAATGACAAGTTTGTTGAATTGAAATGAAGAGGAACACCACACCATGCGTGAAGCCGTCGTCGTCTCCTATGCCCGCACAGGCCTCGCCAAGGCCGCGCGCGGCGGATTCAACAACACCTCCAACATGACCATGCTCGGTCACGCGATCGAACATGCGGTCAAACGCTCCAAGGTTGATCCAACCGAAGTGGAAGATGTCGTCGCGGGCTGCGTCGCGGCATCCGGCAATGTGGCGCGCGCGGCAGCACTCCTCGCCAACCTGCCTGTGACGACAGCCGGCGTCACCGTCAACCGCGCCTGTTCGTCGGGCCTCAACGCCATCGCCAATGCGGCGCGCTACATCGTCGATGACGGCGCGGACATCGTCGTCGGTTGTGGTGTGGATTCCATCACCTATCAGGGCGGCGGTGGCGGCGGTCGCGATGCACACCTGACGGAGCTCTATCCCGATTTCTGGATGCCGATGATCGACACCGCCGACGTCGTGGCCGCGCGCTACAATCTCTCCCGCGAATACCAGGACGAATACTCGCTCGAATCCCAACGCCGCATGGCCTCGGCGCAGCAGGCGGGAAAATTCAAGGACGAGATCGTCCCGGTTAAAACCAAAATGAAGAAAGTCGACAAGGAGACGAAAGAGGAAACCTTCGTCGATTATGTGGTCGATCGCGACGAATGCAATCGCCCCGATACGACGCTCGAAGGCCTGGCGAAACTGGAGCCGGTCAAAGGCCCCGGCAAGTTTATCACCGCGGGCAATGCGAGCCAGCTGTCGGATGGCGCCGCAGCCGTCGTCTTGATGGAAGCCAAAGAAGCCGAACGGCGCGGCCTGCAGCCGCTCGGCGCCTTCAAGGGTTGGGCGATCGCCGGATGCGAACCGGACGAAATGGGAATCGGTCCCGTCTTCGCAGTGCCGCGCCTCTTAAAGCGCCACGATCTCAAGATCGACGACATCGATCTGTGGGAATTGAACGAAGCCTTCGCGAGCCAATGCCTCTATTGCCGCGACACGCTCGGCATCGATCCCGCAATATACAATGTGAACGGTGGCTCCATCGCCATCGGTCATCCGTTCGGTATGACCGGCGCACGATTGACCGGCCATGCTCTGCTCGAAGGCAAGCGCCGCAACGCCAAGACCGCCGTCGTCTCGATGTGCATCGGCGGCGGAATGGGCGCTGCGGGCCTGTTCGAAGTGTATTGAAGGCGCCTAATGGGAAGGAGGAGAGGTTTGCGGCAACTGGTTGTTTGCCACGACCTGCTGGTGATGCGGCGCCCACATGCCGGATTGGTAGGAATAGAGGCCGGCTGCAGCAATGGCGAGGATGACGAACAGCGCGCCCAGAACGCGCGCGGCTCCGCTCATCTTCACGTCGTTCGGTGCCATGTTCCCTCGAAGATCGCTCATTCGTGCTCCTTTCCCGCTCTTCGCTTCCCGAAGACAACGTCCGCGGCCGCGGAGGGTTGCGGCGGAACCCATTTACGACAACTGTATCGATTTACCTGATGAGTGACGATCTGCAGCTCTCGTTCCGGCGCACTCCATGGCAAGACATTCCGATCGGGCGATCCCTCTGAAGAAGGCTCAGGCACGCCGCATCTGGTTGCGCGCGCAGCGTCTGGACGAAGCCGCACCGTTCGGCGCCGGGCCTGGCGCAACTCCGGCGGCCATCGCGCATCTCGGTTACGTGCAGATCGACACGATCAACGTCGTCGAGCGCTGTCACCATCACAGTCTCTACACGCGCATTCCGGATTACCGCCGCGAGCACCTTCACAGGGCGCAGAGCGAGGACAAATCCGTCTTCGAATACCGCGCCCATGCCTTGGCCTATATTCCGGCGGCGGATTACCGGTTTTATGCGGGCCGCATGAAGGAGCATTGGACCCGGCGGCGTCAGTCATCGGTGAAACCGGACGAACTCAGAAAGGTGCTGGCGCGCATCCGAGAACATGGCGCGCTCTCCTTGCGCGACATCGACGACGACGTGTTGACCGACAAGGGCGATGGGTGGGCCAGCCGCAAGCCCTCCGCGCACGCATTGCGGCTTGCGTTTTATGGGGGAAAAATCACCGTCAGCCGGCGCACGGGCATCCTGAAGACTTACGAACTTACCGACCGTCACTTCAGTTGGAGCAGCGCACCCAAACCGGCCGCGGAGAAAGATGTGGCCGAATACATTCTCGATCGCGCCCTGCGGTCGCAGGGCATCGTCAGTCTTGACTCCGTCTGTCATCTGGACGCAAGGCGCAAACCTCTCGTGCGGCAAATCATCGAAACGCGCCTGCGCCGAAAGGAATTGTTGCCGGTTGCAATCGAAGGCGCCGGCAAACAGGAACACTGGACACGTCCTGCAACTTTAGATGTATGCGCTGCACCGGTTCCGGAACTCATTCACATTCTTTCGCCGTTCGATCCGCTCATCATTCAGCGCAAGCGGCTGAAGCTGTTTTTCGATTACGACCACATTTTCGAAGCCTATGTTCCAAAACCGAAACGCAAGTACGGATATTTTGCGCTGCCCGTTCTGGCCGGCGGCCGGATCGTGGCAGCGATCGATCTCAAAACGGACCGCGACCGGCAAGAGCTTCTCATCCGGCAATGGACGTGGCTCACCAAGGGCGCACAGCGCACGCACAAGAAGGATATCGAAGCGGCACTGCACCGTTTCGAGCGGTTTCAGCTCGAACAGTGAGCTTGCCTGAACCGTACCTTCATCGTCTTCGGTCCCGAGATGAAATTCGATGGCAGCCATTCGGGCGTGCCTGCAAGCTCAAGCCCGTCCATCCGCGTCAGCACTTCGTTGAGGATCGCGTCAATCTCGATGCGCGCTATGTGCTGGCCCAGACAGCCATGCGGACCGGTGCCGAATGCAATGTGCTCGTTGGGCGTGCGCGACAGATCGAGCAGATCCGGCCGGTCGAATTTCCCGGGATCGCGGTTGGCCGATCCGAAATACATCACGACTTTCTGCCCTTCGCGGATTGTCTCCCCGGCAAGTTCCACGTCGCGCGTCGCGGTGCGGCGCATGTAGATGACAGGCGACGTCCAGCGCAGCAGCTCTTCGCGCGCGCTCGCCAGACGGTTTGCAATGTCGGCCTTCAGCCACGCAAGCTGATCCGGATTCTCGAGCAGTGCGATCAATCCCGACGACAGCAGATTGCGGGTCGTGTCGCCGCCGGCATCGACCAGCAGCAGGAAGAACAGGAGGAACTCCGTGTCGTCCAGCCTCTTGCCGTCGACTTCGGCTTGCAAAAGCTTCGTTGCCAGATCGTCGGCGGGACGTGCGCGTTTCTCGTCGATCACGCTGCGTCCGTATTGGAACATTTTCACCACCGCTTCCGCGGCGGCGTGCGGCGGCAGCGCCTCGGGCGAGGTGTGGATGATCTCGGTCAGCTTGTAGAGTTCGCGCCCATCCTCGAGCGGCAAGCCCATCAGTTCGGCGATGACGTAGGACGGCATCTCGCCCGCAACCTCGCCGACGAAATCGCATTCGCCGCGCTCGATGACATTGTCGACGATCTGCCGCGCCAGTTCCTGCATGCGCGGAATTCGATCCGTCGTAATGGTCTGCGTGAACTCGGCGCGGATCAGCCTGCGGTAAGCGGTGTGCTGCGGCGGATCCATCATCAGCATCATCTTGTAGCCACCGAATTGCGCCTGCTGTTCCGGCGGCGGATCGGCGATCATGATGGTGGGTTCCGACGAAAACGCCTGGAAATTCCGGTCGACGTCGTAGACGTCCCTATAGCGCGTCACCGCCCAGTATCCGGACCCGTTCGGCCCCTGATGCCAGAACACCGGCGCATTCTCTCTCAGCCAGCGATACTGTGCGAGCGGATGGCCTGCGGAAAAGCTGTCCGGGCTGACGAGATCGATGTTCATGGGGTGCTCCCTGGGCCACGTCGAGGAATGGGCCTGCGGGAATTCCACCACACACTTGGGCGGAAACAAAGCCGTCGCATATAGCCGGGCCCGATCGCCAACCGATATCGCGCCTTTACCTCGCACTCGCTCCCGTCGCGTAGAGGTTCCGTTCACGATACGCGATATAAAGGTGCAGTTGCCGCAGCATGCCGATGCCGAGAATGATCGGTGGACTATTTATCTCGCGTCTTTTCGAGTACTCGTCGGACACAAGAATGATGTTCGGATTGAGGACCTGGATGTCACCCAGCGCGAAGCTGCGGAACGGATAAGTATATGCGGGCGATTCCCCCTTCTTGCCACTGCCTTCGATTGGCTTCAGCTGGGAATCTTTTCCGTCGATACCAAACGCGGCCTCCGCGTATTCCAGGCTCATAAAGGTCCGGCCCGCGCCGGTGTCGAGCCGCGCCGAGATCACCTTCCCGTCGAGCTGAATCTCAACGTCGATGTGCCCGTCACTGTTGAGCTTGATCGGAACCTTTGCGTAGGGAGTTTGTGTCCAGTACACGACCTGGCCGTCGCAATGGTCCGGAGAGAACAGATTCAGTTTGCTTTTGCCGAAGTCGAAATCGACGTCGTATTTCCTCAGAACGTCGGATGCCAGAGTGCCGCCGAACTTGGAAGAATCGATATTGGAGTCCGGAATGATAAACAACGTCATCCTGTCGGCCGACAGGTTTCCGAGCTTGATGGAATTGGCGTCGACATACTCCTTCACAATGGCGCCGCCGTAGTAAGCGATCGGCGTCGCATCGGATCCCGTCAGATTGGTGGCGTGGCGTTGCAATCCAATGTCATCCGCAGTTCGCGCGGTAACCATGCTGAAAATGCCGCCGGTATCGACAAGCATCTTGACCTCATGGCCTTCAATGGACATCGGAACGTCGACGAGCCCCGATCCATCGGCTCCCATGTCGAGCGACGCCGTTTCGAACAACCCGCATTTGTCTGCAGCCCAGGCCGAATTGCCCGCGACCAGGACGGTCAATATTCCTATCAAGAGCCTCAACACGGTCACGCCGCCCCCAAACCTGATTTATCGCGAACATGGAATGCTTTGGCGCTACGACCGCATGGCGGCGTAGACGCGATCTTCATTCTGTATGCGATTTGGACTAAGGCCGCGCATCCCGAGCAAGCGCGCACCAGGCAAAGCGCCGACGCCGACACTGTTGTCACTGTAGCCCCCGCCCAGCGCCTCCAATGTATAGTTGGATCGAATTCCTTGCAATATCGACGATCCGGCGTAAGCAGCCGCGTTCGGATTTGACCGGGCGGCTCTTGTGGGAACGAGTTCTGGCCCATCGACGTTGCAGAAACGGGAGACGAGTCGCCGCGTTCTCGGAGCGGGGTGGCGCTGTGTCGGCATGCCCAAGGATGCCTTGGCGTCAAGACGGCCTGTCTGCTGGTTCGCAAACCTGGCGCTGACGACAGGCCACGAGAAAGTCGAGGCTCCGGTTGCGGAGAAGCCCCATCAAAACACGCAGAATGCGATCTCCGGGCCTCGGCGCCTGCCCGGGGATGTGTATAACACGCCAAGCAGCCACGCCGAGGTGACCGGCCGCGCGGCTGGACCGGCGACCGGGCCCACTGGAGACAGAGTATGAATCCCCTCAGGCAGCTTGAACAATTCGGGCAATCGGTTTGGCTCGATTTTCTGAGCCGCGAGCTTCTGCGCAGCGGCGAGCTCAAAACTCTTATCGAGCGGGACGGCCTGAAGGGGATGACGTCCAATCCGTCCATCTTCCAGAAGGCCATTGCACACGGGGAAGACTACGACGCGGACATCCGCCGATACTCGGAAGCCGGAGAGGACGTCGGACAGATATTCCGGCACCTGAGCGTCAAGGACATTCAGGACGCAACGGATGCCCTGCGTCCCGTCTATGATGCGACTGGCGGCGTAGACGGATTTGTCAGCATCGAAGTATCGCCCTATCTCGCCTACGACACGGCGGCGACGCTCGACGAAGCGCGATCGCTCTGGGCGGAAATCGGCCGCCCCAATCTGATGGTGAAGATCCCCGCGACAAAGCAGGGCATCCCTGCCATTCGCGACGCGCTGAGCGAAGGCATCAACGTCAACATCACGCTCCTGTTCTCGCGGGCGATGTATGAGGAGGTGGTGGAGGCCTATCTTTGCGGCCTCGAAGCGCTGGCGCGGAAGCGATCGCTCGCCGGCATCGCGAGCGTGGCGAGCTTTTTCGTCAGCCGCATCGATACAAAGGTCGATGCAGGCATCGACGAGAAATTGAAATCGGCGGACTTGAGCCGGCGCAACCTGCTCGACCCCCTCAAGGGCAAGGTTGCCATCGCCAACGCGAAACTTGCCTATCAACATTTCAAGAAAGCGTTCTCGGGCCCGCGTTGGGAAAAACTGGCGGCGAAAGGTGCGAAGGCGCAACGGCTGCTCTGGGCTTCGACAGGCACCAAGAACAAGGCTTACTCCGATGTGCTTTATGTGGATGCCCTGATCGGCGCCGATACCGTCAATACCATTCCCACCGAGACCATGGATGCCTACCGCGATCACGGCCACCCGGCGGCAACGCTCGATAAGGATATCGGCGACGCCCATGAGGCGATCGAACATCTGGCGCGCGGCGGCATCTCGCTCGATACGATCACCGACGAACTGACGAGCGAAGGCGTCGATCTGTTTGCCGCCGCGGCCGACACGCTGTATGCGGCGCTGTCCGACAAGCGCGCGAAGGTTCTCGACGGCCGGCTGTTGAACATGAGCGCCTCGTTCGGCGAGACGTATGACGCCGTGAACCGTGCCATCGATGCGTGGCGGAAGAGCGGCAATACGCGCCGTCTGTGGGCAGGCGACGAGACTCTCTGGACCGGTACCGACGAAGGCAAATGGCTCGGCTGGCTCGACGGCGCTGCACGGGAGCGCGAATCCCTCGATTCATTCCGTGCATTCGCGAAGGATGTCCACGGCCACAAGCTGAGCGATGTCGTGCTTCTCGGCATGGGCGGATCCAGCCTCGGCTCGGCCGTGCTCGCCGACGTGTTCGCGCAACCTCCCGGCTGGCCGCGGTTGCATGTGCTCGATTCGACCGACCCGGATCAGATTCGAGCCGTGGAACGCAGCATCACATTGAAAACGACGCTGTTCATCGTCGCATCCAAATCCGGTTCCACGCTGGAGCCGAACATTCTTAAGGATCACTTCTTCGAACTGGTGTCGCGGCAAACCGGATCCGAGGCGGGTTCGCACTTTGCCGCGATCACCGACCCCGGAAGCTCGCTGGAAAAAACCGCCGGGAAGGACCGCTTCGCTCATATTTTCTACGGCGTTCCGTCCATCGGGGGCCGGTTCTCCGTCCTGTCCGCGTTCGGTCTGGTGCCTGCGGCGGCGATGGGCCTCGACGTCGAACGCCTGCTCGCGGAAGCGGACCGGGCAACGACAAGTTCGCGCGCCATGGTTCCGCCCGAAGCGAATCCGGGAATCAAGCTCGGCGTGGCGCTGGGCGCGCTGGCTTCGCAATGCGGCCGGGACAAGATCACACTCATCTCGTCCGATGGCCTGGGCATGCTCGGTGCGTGGCTCGAACAACTCATCGCAGAATCGACCGGCAAACACGGTAAGGGGTTGGTACCCGTCTATGCCGAGCCGCTTGGCGACCCGGACAGCTACGGCAAGGACCGTGTCTTCATCTACCTGCACAGGGACGG